>JBGAQA010000019.1:0-90617 GCA_044220955.1 Sandaracinaceae bacterium | reverse complement strand
GGGCGAGGGCGAGGGCGAGGGCGAGGGCGAGGGCGAGGGCGAGGGCGAGGGCGAGGGCGAGGGCGAGGGCGAGGGCGCGCGCGCGGGCGAGGGCGCGCGCGCGTGAGCGAGATCGACGGCATCAGGGCGTGGGCATCGCGGGGGCGGCGAGCCGCTCCGCTTCCACCGCCTCCCGCTCGCGATGGAGCGCCCGCAGCAGCGTCGCGCGCAGCGCGTGGATCTCCGTCGCCCGTTCGGGCGCGAGCAGTAGCCACGTGTCGGCCTCGTAGAGGGCGTCGGCCTGCCGGCCGCGGCGGGCGTAGCTGCGGGCCAGGAGCTCGTGCCCGCGCGCGCGCTCGGGGTCGGTGGTCAGCGAGCGCTCGACCAGCGCGTCGAGGCCCGCCGTGTCGCCGCTGGCGTCGAGGGCGTCGAGCACCACGGCGAGCGCGTCGCGGTCGTGCTCGTCGAGCTCCACCAGCCGGCGCGCCTCGCGCAGCTGCAGCGGCGCGTCCAGCGGGGTGCTCGCGAGGGTGAACAGGGCGTGCGGCGCGTCGACTCGCGTCCCGTCGATCGCGATCGCTCGCTCGAGCGCCGCCCGCGCGGCGCTCACGTCGTGGCGGAGCATCGCCGCGCCTGCGACGAGCACCTCGACGTCGTAGCCGTCGCGCCCGCCCTCGCGCAGTGCTTGGAGCTGCGTCTCGGCCTCCGTGCCGTCCCCCCTCTCGAGGGCCAGGCGCGCGAGGACGAAGCGCGCGGTCGGGTCGCTCGGCGCGAGGGCGAGGCTCGCTTGCGCGGCGGCGAGCGCTTCCAGCCCGTGGCCGCTGGCGAGCTCGGCGGCGGCCAGCGCCGCCTGCGCGCTCGCGTCCGTCGCGTCGAGGCGTGCGCGCTCGCGAGTCGTCGCGAGGTCGTCTGCGCCGGACGTGTCGATCGCGAAGTCGGCCGCGAGGTGCGCGAGCCGCGTCAGCTCGGCGGCTCGGAAGTCACGGTCCACGTCGTCCGCGCTCACGTGCAGCACCCGGCGGAACACGTCCGCCGTCGGCCGCCCGCGCCCCCACTCGCGCAGCATCCGCGGAAGGACCGCGAATCCGAAGCGCTGGTCGAGGTAGGCGACCACGCGCCACGCCCCGTAGTACGCCGTGAGCATCGCGTCCGCGGAGCGCGCGTGCGTGAAGGCGAAGCTGAGATCGCGGATGGGCGGGAAGGCGCCCTGCGCGAGCGCGCGGTAGAGGCGGTAGTCGTCCTCGCGGCGCCAGCTCGGTCGGGCGAGCGTCGTCTCGTGCTCGGCGAGCCCTTCGGTGAACCACCTCGGGACGCGGCCGTGGCTCATCTGCACGTGGAACACGTGCGAGAGCTCGTGCGTGGTGATCTCGGCCCAGTCGAAGGGGCCGCCCCGCGGCGAGAGGGCGGTCACCACGCGCCCGAAGCACACGCCCTGCGCCCCGAGGCTGGGCAGGCCCGTGGTCCGGACGGCGAAGTGCTGCTGCGTCGAGAAGAGCTCGACGTGGACGGGGCCCGATGGCGTGAAGCGGTAGCGCCGCCGCATGTCGCCGTACGCGGCAGCGAGCGTCCGCGGGACGTAGCGCTCGAGCAGAGCGCGCTCCCCCCGGTGCATGCGGAACACGAAGGGGGCGCTCTCGAACGTCTCGTACTCCCGGGCGAGCGGGCCCTCGAAGAGGCGCAGCAGGTTGAAGACGCGGACGTTGAAGTGGTCGCGCGAGAACGCCCCCCGTAGCGCGGCGAGGCCCTCTTCTTCGTCGCCGCGGCGGAGCAGGTTGACGCCGAGCGTCGCCTCGGCGCGGGCGTCGTGGGGATCGAGCGCGAGAGCTCTGCGCGCGAGGGCGATGATCTCCTCGTAGCGGTGCGCCCAGTCCGCGTAGTCCGCGACGATGCTGTAAGCGGTCGAGTAGCCGGGGCTCACGCTCAGGACGGCGGTCAGCGCACGCTCGAAGCTGCGCGAGTCGGAGGCCACGAAGCGCAGGGCGGCGCGGACCGAGAGCGCCTCGAGATCGACCGGGTCGATCGCGAGCGCCTCGTCGAGGCGCCGGTCGGCGGTCACGTAGTCCTCGTCGCGGATGGCCAGGCCTGCGAGGGTCACGTACGCGGGCACGAGCGACGGGTTGACGGCGAGGGCCTCGTCGAGCGCGTCGCGCGCGGCTCCGAAGTCCCAGCTCTGCGCCAGCACGATGCGCGCGAGCAGCGCGCGGGCTCGGGCGTCGTGTGGGCTCGTCGCGAGCGCGTCCCGGATGCACTCCTCGGCGTGGCCGGCGTCGTCGTGCGCGAGGAAGAGCTCGGCCCACTCGAGCTCGGTCTCGACGCGACCTCGGTCGACGCGAGCGCTCGCGGTGAACGCGTCGTTCGCGTCGTGCGCCGAGCCGAGCATCGCGGTCGCCATCCCGACGTAGGCGAGCCCCTCGGCGTCGGTGCTCGCGATCGTGTGGTCGTTGTAGGCGTGGACGAGCGCCATCAGGAGCGGGCGAGCCTCCGCGGTTCGCGAACGGCGGACGAGCACGCGGGCGAGCATCACGCGTGCCCGGTGCGCCTCGGGCCGATCGGCGACGGTCCGCAGCGCGGCCTCCGCCTCGTCGAGCTGCCCGCGCGCGGCGAGAGCCTCGCCGAGCAGGGTCTGCGCGTCGGTGCCCTCGCCCGCCAGGCGCGCCTCGGCGGCGGCCTCGTCGTAGGCGCCCCGAAGCATGGCGACTCGACCCAGGCCGACGTGCCCGCTGGCCCCGCCGAGCGCCCGGTAGCCGCTCGCGGCCTCGTCGAGCGCCCCGTGCGCGAGGGCCGCCGCGGCGGTCGACTCGTCCTGGGCGCGCGCGAGACACGGGAGCGAGAGCGAGAGCGCGAGCGCGAGCGAGAGCGCGCGAGCCATCACAGCGACAGGACGCCGGCGGCCTTCTGCATCAGGGCCACGCGGTGCTTGGTGACCAGGCTCGTGCCGTCGAGCAGGGCGGCGGTCTCCTCCAGCACCCGGTCCAGCCCGAAGAGCGTGACGCTCCGATCCTGGGTCGCCTCCCCGCCCGTGCTCGCCGTCTGCCAGGCCGTCATGACGCTCGTCTTGCCGTCGAGCAGGGCCGTCGTCGCGCCGAGCGCGAAGCGGCTCGCGATCATCCGGTCGAGGAAGGACGGGCTCCCGCCCCGCACGACGTGCCCGAGGACGGTCGCGCGGATCTCGACGTCGCCCAGCGTGGGGCGCAGCGCCTCCTCGACCTCTCGCGCGAGGCGCGTGCACGGCACCTCCACGCCCTCGGCCTTGATCACGAGGATGCGATCCTTGGCGCGGTCCCCCTCGAACCCGCGCCGAACCACGTCGGCGACGGCGCGCACGATGTCCGTCGGTGATCGGCCGTCCTCGCGGAAGAGCGCCGCGTCGGCGCCGGCGGCGATCGCGCTCGCCATGCACAGATACCCCGACTGCCGGCCCATGACCTCGACGATGAACGCGCGGCGATGGGCTCGGGCCGTGTCGGAGATGCGGTCGCAGGCCTCCACGATGGTGTTGAGCGCCGTGTCGACGCCGATGGCGCTCGAGGTGCATCCGACGTCGTTGTCGATCGAGGCCGGGATCCCGACGACCTTCGCGCCGTGCTCCACCGCGAGCGCCCGGGCGCCCGTGAGCGAGCCGTTCCCTCCGATCACCACGAGCCCGTCGAGCTCCTTCAGAGCCTCGGCGCCCCGCGCGCGACCGGCCGGCTCGTAGAACGCCTTGCAGCGGGCCGAGCCGAGGATGCTGCCGCCCAGCTGGGCGGCGTTCTCGACCTCGTGCGTCGGCGCGAGCCGCTCGCCCGCGCGGCGCGTGAGCGGGCGCCAGTGACGGTCGAGCAGGCCCTCGTAGCCGCGGAGGATCCCGACGACCTCGACCCCCGCCTGCGCGGCGATGAGCGTCGTCGCGCGGACCGCCGCGTTCATCCCCGGGGCGTCACCGCCCGAGGTGAGCACGCCGATGCGCGTCACGGCTTCTTCTCCTCCGGCTTGGTGACGCCGGGCGTGCGCCCGGTCGCCGGGTCGTCGTCCATCTCCTCCATGAAGCGGTTCAGCAGACCCTCGATCATGAGGTCCCGGTTCTCCTCGGAGATCGTTCCCTCGAGCCAGTCGGCGCGGACGCGATCGTACTTCACCCGGTAGTCGGCGATGAGCTTGCGGTAGCGGTCCTGCTGGTCCCAGATGCGCCGGTGGTTCGACGAGTAGGCCGCGACGAGCGACGCGATCGACACGCCGGTGAGCACCAGGCCGATGGGCCCACCGATGAAGATGCGCAGGAGCACGTAGATCGCGGCCGCGCCGCCCGCGCCCATGAGCGCGCGCCGCTGGGCGTCCTCGGCCTTGACCCCTGCCCACGCGACCGACCACGCCTCGCGTGACGCGAGCAGCAGCGCCAGGAAGTGGGCCGAGTTGCGGCGGGTCTCCCAGTACGACTCGATCACGGTCTTGAGAAACCCGTCGTACGACGCGTAGACGACCTTGGGATGCGCCATGCGGTGTGAACGCTAGCAGAAAACGCCGCCTTCCCTCGGCCTGCCCGTTCGGGCCCAGGCGCTATGGCGGCGCGGCGCGCGAGCCCAGGCGGACCCACTCGGCGCTCTCCAGCAGCTTGGAGTGCACGACGGGCAGCCGCGCGCAGCCGGGCACGCAGCGGAGGGTCTCCTTCACCTCGCGCGCCAGCGAGGCGTGCATGCCGGGGGCCAGGGTCACGCTCCGGATCGCGTGGAGCGGGATCGCGACGTCGTGCGCCCCGACGTGGGGGTCGGCGCCATGCCAGATCAGCCGGTACTCGCGCTCGTCCTGGAAGGCCCAGCGCTTCACGAAGGGCAGCGCTTCGAGGGCGGGCGGTCGCGTGCGCGCGTCGCTCAGGCGCACGTATCGAACGCGGCCGTGCCGGAGGCCGGGCTCGCGCGCGACCGCGCGAAGGAGGGTCGCGCGGGAGAACTGGACACAGACACCGCTCACCGGCTCCGTGAACACACGCCAGTGGTGGAAGGTCTCGCCCGTCTCGGTGAAGCAGAGCGCCCGCACCGCGCCGAGGCTCTTGCGCTCTCGATAGAGCTCGAGGTACCGGCTGTCGTTGCGATCTTCCCAGCTGGCCGGCGGGACGAGCGTGAGCGCGCGCCGGCGGAGCAGATAGAGCAGCGCCGGCAGCGACGTGTAGCGACGGAGCGCCGCGGTGGACGGGTTCATCGTGGGTGGCGCAGCATCGAAGGAGCGCGCGCGTGGCGTCAATGGCGGTCGAACGCGGCGTCGATCCAGCGGACGATCTCGCGCTCGATGGTCTCTCCGCGCGGCCCGAGGAGGCCGACGTCGTGCGGGAACGCCACGTGCCCGCCGCGCTGCTTGCGCACCACGGTCACGCGCTCGCTCGCGCGGGCCAGCGAGGGAACGACGGTCTCGACGGCGATCATCGGGTCGCGCTCCGCGACGACGACCAGCGTCGGGAGGTTGATCGCGCGCAGGCGCGGGCCGACGGTCTGGTCCCGGTAGAAGGCCTCGAGGCTCGCGAACCCGAAGCGCGGGCAGATGACGCGCTCGTCCCAGTCCCGGATCGTCCGGAGCGCGCGAGCGTCGACCGCCGGCACGCGCCCGGGATGACGCGCGCGCACCTCCTCGAGCTGCCTGCGGAGGCTGCGCAGCACGTACTCCTGGTAAGGACGGCGGTCCAGACGCTGGATGGCGCGGGTGCCTCGCTCGAGGTCGATCGGCGGACACACCGACGCGACGGCGGCGAGGCGCGGGTCGTGGGGGCCGTCTGCCGCGTGACGCAGCGCGATGTGCCCCCCGAGCGAGTAGCCGACGATCGCGACGCGCTCGAAGCGCGCGAGCGCGGGAGCGCGGACGAGCTGCGCGAGGTCGTCGCCGAGCCCTGCGTGATAGAGGTCGCTCCCGTCACCGCTCGCGCCGCGGAGGTGGACGCGCAGCGCCGCGTGCCCCGCGTCGAGCGCCGCGTGCGCCAGACGGACGGCGTAGGGGCTCGTGATCCCGCCGCCCATCCCGTGAACGACGACGACGAGCGAGCGCGCCTGTCCGTTCGCGAGGTGCCCCGTGAGCGGGATGGGACCGTGATCGGGATCGCTGAGCGCCGCGAGGAACGGCTCGCCCGCGGGCTCCGGATGCGGGCGCACGACCCCTCTCGCGAAGCCGGAGACGGTCGCCACGTGTCCGAGGGCCGTCTCTCTCGCGCGCAGGAGCAGGCTCATGGGCGGCACTCCGCCGGGAGCGTGCAGCCGCCCGTCGCGCACGCGCTCGCTGCCGTCGATGCGGCCGCGATCACGGTGGGGTCGGCGTCGATGGCGGCGCAGGTCGGACCGCGGCGGGCGTTCCTCAGGCAGACGGCCTCGACGTCGAGGGCGTCGAGCGCGAGCTCGCTCGTGGTGCAGAAGCCCCCGTCGCAGCCATAGCGCCGGTCGGGCCACTGGGGGCAGTCGGCCTCGCTCGCACAGATCAGCGGGCGGCACGTGGCCTCGTGGAGCGTGAGGCTGTGGTCGGCGGCCACCGACGCGGCGCACAGGACCGCGATGGCGCCTGCTCCGACGACGAACACGTCGTCGCCGTCGCAGTCCGGCGGCTCCACGCTGGTGCCCGTCACCTGGCAGTCGTGCACCTGGCAGGTCCACGACACGCGCGTCCCGAGCGCGTCCTCGAGCACGGGCGTCTGTCCTGCGCAGCCGGGGAGCAGGGCGCAGGCGAGGGCGATCGGGACGAGGAAGCGAAGGCGCACGGCGCGGACGGCAGCGTAGCCCTTGACGCGCGCGCCGGCAGCCCCGAGAAATGCCGCTCACCGGAGGGAACGATGGAGTATCGGCGCCTGGGTAAGAGCGGCCTCGAGGTGTCTTCGCTGTGTCTCGGGGCGATGACCTTCGGGGAGGCGGACGAGAAATCGTTCATGCACGGCGTCGGCGCCAGCGAGGCGACGTCGTTCGCGATCATGGACGCCGCGCGCGAGGCGGGCGTGAATTTCGTGGACACGGCCGACGTCTACGGCCAGGACGGGCTCAGCGAGCGCGTGGTCGGCAAGTGGATGGCCGAGCGCGGGTCGCGCGACGCGACGGTGCTCGCCACCAAGTTCCGCTTTCGCATGAGCGCCGGCCCCAACGGCACCGGGGCGTCGCGCTACCGCATCGTTCGGGCGGTCGAGGCGTCGCTGAAGCGGCTCGGGACCGACCGCATCGACCTCTACCAGATCCACATGCAGGACTTCGACACTCCGGAGCAGGAGACTCTGCGCGCGCTCGACGACCTGGTTCGCGCGGGCAAGGTGCTCTACCTCGGCTGCTCGAACTACGCGGCCTACCGGCTCGTCGAGAGCCTCTGGGCGAGCGATCGGCTGCGCCTCGAGCGCTTCGTCTCGCTCCAGGCTCAGTACTCGCTCGTCTCGCGCGAGCTCGAGCGCGAGCACGTGCCGCTCGCGCAGCGCTTCGGGGTCGGCATCCTTCCCTGGTCCCCGCTCGCGGGCGGGTTTCTCTCGGGCAAGTACAAGAAGGGCGAGAAGCCGCCCGAGGGCTCGAGGCTCGCAGCCGAGAAGTGGCAGCTGACGCGCGCGCGCTTCGACCACGAGCGCAACTGGAAGACGCTCGCGGCGCTCGAGGCCGTCGCGAAGGAGACCGGCGCCACGCTCTCGCAGGTCGCGCTCGCTTGGCTCCTCGCCAAGCCGGCCGTCACGTCCGTGATCTTCGGGGCGCGATCGCTCGAGCAGCTGAAGGACAACCTCGGCGCGGCGACGACCAAGCTCACGGCGGCGCAGGCCAAGACGCTCGACGACGCCAGCGCACCGGAGCTCGGCTACCCGTACGAGTTCATGCGGAACATCCAGGGCCGCTGGTAGTCGGGCGAGCGCGAGAGGGAGAGATCAGCGGGCCGCGAGGATCGCCTCGAGCTCGTCGGGCTTCTTCGGGATGCCGCGCGTGAGCACGTCCGGCCCGTCGGACGTGACGAGCACGTCGTCCTCGATCCTCACCCCGATGCCCATGTACTCGTCGGGCGCCTTCGTGGTGCTCCCCACGTAGATCCCGGGCTCGATCGTCAGGATCTGGCCGGGCTCGAGCACCCGCGGCGCAGGCTTGGGCTCGCCCTGCACGAAGTAGCTGCCGACGTCGTGGACGTCCATGCCGAGCCAGTGCGAGGTCCGGTGCATGTAGAACGGCTTGAAGAGCTCCTTCTCGAGCGCGTGCTCCAGCGGGCCCTCGACGAGCCCCATCGCGATGAGGCTCTCGGTGATGGAGCGCAGCGTGACGCGGTGCAGGCCCTCGATCGTGGCCCCCGGACGCGCGGCCGCGATCGTCAGCTCCTGCGCGCGCAGCACCGCGTCGTAGACGCGCCGCTGCGCCGGGGAGAAGCGGCCGCCGACGGGGAAGGTCCGCGTGACGTCGCTCGCGTAGTACTCGAGCTCGGCACCGGCGTCGATGAGGAGCAGGTCGCCCTCCTCGAGCCGCCGGTCGTTCTTGCGGTAGTGCAGGATCGTCGCGTTCGGGCCCGAGCCCACGATCGGCTCGTACGCGGGGCGCTCGCCGCCGTGACGGCGGAACGAGCGGATCATCTCGGCCTCGACCTCGAACTCGTGCACGCCTGGGCGGGCGACGCGCATCGCGGCGGCGTGGGCTTCGCGCGTGATCTCGGCCGCGCGCCGCATCACCGCGATCTCGCGCGCGGACTTGAAGAGGCGCAGCGGATGCAAAGCGGAAGAGAGATCGGTGATCGTCGCGGGGTAGAGCACGCCGAGGCGCGCCCGGCGGCGCACGAGATCCCGGGCGCGCAGGATCTGCGCGTCCGCGACCGGGTCGCGACCCAGCGAGTAGTGCAGCACCGTGGCGTTCTCGAGGTAGCCGGGCAGCTTCTCCTGGCGCTCGGCGTTCGGGAAGGCGGCGTCGCAGCCGAGCCTGGCCGGCGCGGCCTCGACGCCGACGCGCGGCCCGTCCCACGTCTCCCGCTCCGGGTCCTTGGGGCGCAGGAACAGCACGTAGCGGTGCTGCCCATGCACGTTCGAGAAGACGGCGAGGCTCTCGGGCTCGTCCAGGCCCGTCAGATAGAAGAAGTCGCTGTCCTGGCGGTAGGGGTGCTCGACGTCGTTGTTGCGGATGTGAACGGGCGCGGAGGCGACGACCGCGACGCTCCCGGGGCCCATGTGGGTGAGGAAGGTCAGGCGGCGAGCCTCGAGCTCGGAGGCGAAGGACGAAGCTGCGGAGGTCACGCGCGGAGTGTGAGGAGCCTCGGGCGGCGAATCAACCACTGGCCCGCTCGGCCAGCTCCACGACCCTTCGCACGGCGTGCTCGGGCGCCGTTCCCAGCTCGGCGCAGAGCGTCTCCGCGGAGACCGTTCCTCCGCGCGCCGCGGCGCCGCGGAGGAAGTCGGCCAGGCGCGGGTTGCGGAAGAAGTCTTCGTCGTAGCGGTCCCTCAGCGCAGGCACCCAGGCCAGCGCCGCCAGCGCGGCGCGCGCGCGCGTCTCGAGCACGCCCACGCCTTGCCGCGAGGGGAGCGCGAGCTCGATGGGCACGAGCGCCGGGTCGAGCCGAAGCGCGCGTGCGGCGAGCTCCCGCGTCGCGTCGTCGGCCCGAGCGCTCGCATCCGAGAGCACGTGCGCGCAGGCATGCCGGGCCTCGAGGACACACGCCGCCGCGCAGGCCACCGCGATCCGCGCGCGCTCGCGCTCGCCGCAGTCGAGGACGCGTCCCGCGAGCCGGGCGTCGGCGAAGAGCTGCTCGAAGAGAGCGCCGATCGCCTGGGCCGCACTGCCCGCCGGCGGCGCGTCGTGCTCGACGGGGAGCGAGGGGGACGCGAGCGCGCGCGCGAGGGCGGTGGCGGCCGCCCCGAGCATTCGGCGCTCGCTCTCGACCCCGAGCTCGACGCCGGGGGAGACGACGGTCGCGCGGCCGCGCGCGCACGTGACGACAGGACGCGCGTCGAGGAGCACGCCACGGCGCGCCTCGACCCGGCGCGCGAGCTCGCGTCCGAGGTCGAGCGCGGTGAAGACCGACTCCACTCGGCGCGAGCGTCCGCGGGGCGTCGCGATCGCATCGAGATCGGGCAGGGTGAGCGCGCGCACGCGACGGATGAGCGACGGCGGCGTGCCGCGCAGCTCGTGCTCGGCCCGCGCCACGAGGTCGGCCGCCGCGTCGTCGGTTCGCTCGAGCAGCGCGCTGCACGCGCCGCGGAGCGAGTCGGGCGCGGCGTCCGGCGCAGCCCCGCCGCGAGAGCGGATCTGCCCGGCTCGCTCCGGGCCGTCGCCGAGGACCTCCAGGCGTGCGTCGCGGTCTCGCGCCTGCCGCGCGACGAGGGCCGCGAGGGAGACTCGGCTGGGCTCTGCGGCCGCCTGCCGCACGTCGCGCAACAGATCGCCCAGCGTTCGCTCGTTTCCTGCGAGGACCGCGCGCTCGTCCGCGCGCAGCGCCAGCTCCAGCCCCGAGCGCGCCACCACCTCGGCCTCGGCGACCTGGGCCAGGTGCCAGAGCAGCGCGGCGTGCGAGCTCGCGTCGACCGCGCCCGTGGCGCGCGCCTCCGCGAGCGCCTCGCGCGGCTCGCCCCCTCCGAGCGCGGCCCGCGCGCGGCTCGCCTGGCGCTCCTGCGTCTCGGCCTCGCCCCCGCCCGCCCGTGCCAGCACCCGGGCTCGCTCCGCGGCCAGGTGCGCCTCGACGAGCCCTCGCACCCACTGCTCGGCGTTGCGCACGGGCCCAGGCTAGCACCGGCGTGGAGTTGTGGGCCGCGGGGCGCTACGCTCTCGGGGACGTCGAGGGGCGACGTCCTCGCGAGGAGGTTTCATGACGCGCACGCGCTCGGCTCTGGTGTTCGCGGTTCTCTCGTCCTGTGTGCTCCCGTCGATCGCGGCCGCGCAGACGACCGTGCAGGGGCAGATCATCATCCAGGAGGTGCCGTCGACCAGCGCCGCGCCGCCTCCGCCTCAGGCGCAGGTGTACGTGACGACTCCGACGCCGCAGCCACAGTCGGTGTACGTGACGCCGAGCGCGCCCGCGCAGCCGCAGTGTCCGGCCGGCTCGCAGCTCCAGGTCGACGCGTACGGTCGGGCGACCTGCATGGTGGAGACCACGCGCCACCACATCTCGGGCGGCCTGCTCGGCGGCGGCATCGGCCTGCTCGCCGGCGGCTGGCTGCTCACGTGGGTCACCGGCACGATCGTGGTGGTCGGCGGCGCGGTCGGCTGCGGCCTCGGCGGCGGCTGCTCGTGGACGTCGGACGGCTCCGCGAGCGCCTTCTTCAACTGGAGCTGGGTGCCCGTGCTCGGACCCTGGGTGGAGATGGGCTATCTCTGGCCGAACGCGGACGTGGGCATGTTCGCCTGGCTGGCCGTCGAGGGCCTGATCCAGGCCGGCGGCCTCGTGATGCTCATCTTCGGCGCGATCGGCGAGGACTCGGTCGTGCTCGAGCCTGCGCCGGGGTACGCGCTGCGCGTCTCGCCGATGGTGACGGCCAGCGCGCAGGGTCTGAGCGCCGAGCTGACGTTCTGAGCCGGGCCCATCAGCCCAGGTGCTTGCGCGCGATGTCGGCCCAGCGGCCGCTCGGGTCGAGCGCCAGGTAGACCTCCCAGTGCTCGCGCGCCTCGCGCCCGCGCCCGAGCTCCTCGAGGGCCATGGCGAGGTTGAAGTGCGCGTCGGCGAAGCTCGGGTCGCTCGCGATCGCGCGATCGAAGTACTGCGCGGCCTCCTGGGCGTCGGCGCGCTCGTACGCGAGGAAGCCGAGGTTGTACCAGGCCTCCGGCTGCGCCGCGTCGACCGCGAGCGCCCGCCGGTAGAGCGCCTCCGCCTCGACGCCGTCGCCACGGCGGAAGCGCAGGTTGCCGAGGTTCGTCAGCGCGTGCGCGAGCGTCGCGTCGAGCTCGATCGCGCGGCGATACGCCACCTCCGCGCGGTCCATCGTCACGGCGTCCTCGTCGAAGCGGCACCCCTCGAGGTAGGCCTCGTACGCGGCGCGGCGGCGCTCGGGGTCGAGCGCGCGCGGACGCAGCACCCGCACCACCTCCTCGCGGAGCGCGCCGACGTCGAAGTCGAGCAGGAGCTGGCCGGTCTGGGGCTCCCAGCGCGCGCGCTCGGCCTGCACGACGATGCTCTGTCCGTCGGCCACGATGCGGAGCTCGGCGAGGGGGCGCACGACGTTGGGGAGCGACCTCTTCAGCGCCTCGACGGTCTTGCGCACGCGGCGGATCGACACGCCGCGCTCGAGCAGGCCCTTGGCCGCGCGGATGCCGATGAGATCCTGGAACGTGTAGAGCTTCCTGCTCCCCGCCTCGCCGGTCGGGGGCAGGAACCCGCTCCGCTCCCAGTAGCGCAGGCGGCTCTCGGGGATGCCGAACAGGCGCGACACCTCGGGGCGGCCGAAGAGGTCGCCGGTGGGGTCGCGGCGCCGCGCGGGGGCGTCGAGCGTCGCGTCGTCGCGCTCGGTCGGGGCTGGCACGACACGACGCCCGCCGCCGGGTCCGAACTCGACGTGGATGACCTTGCCCTCGACCGCCATCAGCTCCCCACCGCCGTCGAGCTTCCGCCGATCGGCGCCTCGAGATCCAGGTCCATGAGCAGCCGCGTCCCCTCGACGCGGAATCGCGTCTCGATCCGGGCGGTTCCGATGACGCGGTCGGGGAAGCGGCGCGCGAGATCCTCCTCGGCGAGCCGCATCGCGCGCAGCCGCACCCGCACCGATCCGCGGATCGCGTCGCTCACGCGCCCGAGCATCACCTCGTCGCCCTCGAGGCCGAGGCCGACGAGCGCCCGAGAGAGCTCGATGGTGACGAGCGTCGTCCCGAAGAAGGTGCCTGCCTCGCAGCGCCCCTCGGAGAGCACCTCCGCGACGCGGTAGAGCTCGTCGACGGCGCGCGCGCCGAGCGCCCACCCGCTGCGAGCACGGAGAAGGGCGCCGGGCCGGACCCGCACCGGAGGCTTGAGCGGCCGCATGCGGTCCGCCGTCTTGGAGGTCACGAGCGGATCGTATCGAGGCGGCGAGACGAAGATCCAGATCGAGGCAGGCGGCGCCGGAGGCGCGCGCTCCAGATCGAGACGTCACGCTCGGAGGCCCTCCAGCTCAGTCGCCGAGACCCTCGATCACGGGGTCGACGCCCCACGCGCCGGCCCCGAGGTACATCGAGCCCTCGGTCAGATCGCAGTGGAAGTGGTCGCGGTGGTCTGCGTTGTAGTTGGGCGTGAGCACGATCTGGAAGGTCCGGTCGGCGACCAGCGCGCACGCGATCGCCTTCAGCACGCGGTCGGCCTCCGATGACGAGGGGATCGGACAGCTGTCGTGGCGCGTCGTGATCACGAAGTCGGTCGTGACGTCGTACGAGGTGCCGTCCGCGAGGTTGAACGCACGGAGGTCGATGGCGCGCGCGTAGGCGTGCATGCTCGGCGTGCACATGTCCGTGTCGGGGTTGCCGCCGCCGATGCACCGGTAGTTGTAGATGCCGATGTGCTCGATCTCGACGATCCCGTACGACGACGCGAGCTGAGACAGCTGGTAGAGGCGGGGCGCGAGCTCGCAGTCCATGAGCATCGCGCTCGCCGTGGCGCTCGTGGTGTAGCGGTACGACACGCCGCCGATGAGGGGCTGGACGCGCACGGGGTCGGCGATGCCGCGCGTCGCAGGCGCGACCGCCCAGTCGAGCCCGAGCGCGTCGAGCATCGCGTGGCAGCCCGTGTCGACGGGCGCCGTGAGGGTGATCGAGATGGAGTCGCGCGTGATCTCGGCGCCCGCGGCGTCGCGCCCGATGGCGTCGATCGTGAGCGTGCCGTCCGCGTGGAACGAGTAGGAGAGGGCCCCGCTGGCATCGGCGTCTCCGAGGGAGGTCCCGGCCGCGACCAGCTCCACGCGCGCGACGCCGCTCGAGGCGACCTGGAACGCGACCGGCGCGACCCACTCCGAGGCCTCGACCGTGTCGCGGGCGAACGACGCGCCGTCGGCGGGCGCCGTGATCGTGACCCTGGGCGGCATGGCCGCGTCGATCCCGGGCGCCGCGTCGCCGCCCGGCACGCCCGCGTCGGCGTGCCCTCCGTCGCCGGCCGGGCGCAGGACCGCCACCGTCCCGCCGGGGGGAGCGGCGCGCGAGGGAGACGTGTCGACGCTGCATCCTCCCACGGCGAGCAGGGCCGCGAGCGCGGTCAGGGCGGCGAGCGGCCTCGGTTCCACGGTCCCAGCGTACATGGACCGGTGAAAAAGACGAGGGGCCCGCGCGAGGCGACGCGCCCTCACGCCCCCGGGGCACCCGGCCGATCAGCCCTGGACGTTGCGCATGAAGTCGGCGACCTCGGCGAAGCGCGCCTCGAGGTAGACGCGCGCCTCGCCCTCGATCGCCCGCGCGTCCATCGCGCGCGCCATCGCCCGGAGCCAGGCGTCGCGCATCGCGACGTCGACCGGCACGCTCCCGTGACGCATGCGCAGGCGCGGGTGGCCGTGCACGCTGGAGTAGATGCGCGGCCCCCCGAGCCACTCCACGAGGAACGTGGCGAACCGATCGCGGGACGTGCGGCTGACCTTCCCCTGCGCGTCCAGCGGGTGGAGCTTCGCCAGCGCGGGCTCGTGCGCGTCCATCGCGTCGTAGAACGCCTCGGCGAGCGCGCGGACGGCCTCTTCACCGCCGATGCGCGCGAACGGCGAGTCGTTCTCGTCGGGCGTCCAGGCCATCGCGGGTCAGAACGTGCCCGAGCCGCCCATCATGCAGTTCACGCACTCGGGCGCCGTCGGAGTGGTGTTGCAGGAGAGCGGGCAGTAGTTGACGCGGTTGAAGACGAAGCGCGCGCCGGAGCCGTCGCTGATGTCGTCGCACTCGATCGAGAGGCCCTGGACGCTCATCTCGCCGTAGCCGCCCGTCGTGGCGAACTGCGTCGCGCACGAAGAGCTCGAGCCCGTCCACGCCGGCAGCGGCGGCAGCGGCTGGGTTGCGCCGGCGGTCGGGTACCAGGTGTCCACGCAGGTCTCCGCGACCACGCAGTCGGTGTCGTGCGGCGTCATCGCGTTGCCCGCGCGCAGCGTGTAGCAGAGGTGGAACTGCCCCGCGCAGTCGACCGTGAGCGAGTCGGTGCTCCACGTCGTGCCTGCCATCGGCGCCGGCGGAGGTGACCCCGACACGGTCGGGCACTGCGCGCGTCCCGCGCCGTCGATGTACGTGCTCACGGCCCACGTGCCGCCGGAGCCGTAGTCGACGAAGCAGGGGCTCAGGTTGTCGATCGCCCAGCGGCCCACCGAGAAGCACTCGCACGCCTCCCGCCCGCGGGTGGCGCCGGGTGTGGGGAGCTGCGCGCCGACGCAGGGGCCCCACTGCCCGCCGAACTCGTCGTAGGGCATGCACGTCGTGGTGCCGTCGTGGCAGATGCCGCGCATCCGGTTGCGCCGGTGGCCGGGCCAGCACGCGGCCGTCGTGCCGACCGATCCGCAGCGGCAGCCCTCGCGGTTCCGGTCGTCCGGGCACTCCGGCGTGCCTCCCGGCGGATCCGGCCAGGGGCCCATCCCGCCGTCCGGGTAGCAGGTCATCGGCGGCGGATCGCTCGCGAAGAAAGCGTCGGGGTCGGGCACGAGGTACGCGTCCCGCGGGAGCACCGGCCCGTCGAAGGGGTGGTAGTTCACGTCGACGGGCCACGCGTCCTGCCCGGTGCCGGAGCCCATGTCGCTCGAGCCGCCGCCCGCGTCGCCCGCGTCTCGACGCGGCCCGCCGTGCGCGCCGGTGGAGCAGCTGCAGCCGAGCGCCGCCGCGCTGATGAGGGCGAGCGTGGCGAGCGAGAGCGCGATGCGCATGGGGGCCTCCTCCGGACGAGCTACGCGCGACGATACCCGATCGGGGCTGCTCAGAGCGAGGTCGGCAGCACGTAGCTCGTCGCCTGGAGCGGCACGCCGACCTCGGCGTACTCGACACGATCGTGCAGGCGCTCGACGTCGAAGCCCGGCGCCTGCACGCACGCACCGACCGGGGCGCGCGTGATGGTCCCGCGCGAGAGGTCGAGTCCGGTCGGAACGAGCATGCCGTCGCCACCGACGAGGACGCCGCAGAGGCTCGCGTCCTCGATCGAGAAGGAGGTCGCCGAGATCGTCCCCCCGAGCGTCGCGAGCAGCCCGTGTCCTCCGATGGTCCCGGTGCAGATGCCGGCCGGGCAGCTCGCGGCACCGACGCGGAGGACCGAGAGCTCGGAGGCGAGCACGCGCGAGCTCGTCAGCGACGCGACACCGGCCTCGGACACGTCCTCGACGCGCGCGCGGGTCAGCGTGACCGTGGCGGAGCGCTGCGACCAGATCCCCACGCCGCCGCTCCCGTCGGAGACCTGCACGTGCACGTCCCGGACGACGAGATCGGTCGCATCGATCGCCGTGTCCGTCTCGCTCGCGATCAGGCCGGCGGTGTGCACGTCCTCGATCCGCGTGCGCGCGAGGGTGGCGTGCGCACCGAGCACGACCTGCATGCCTGCCCCGAAGCTCGTGTCGGGCGCGGGGGCGATCCCGCGGAGCACGAGGTCGCTCGCGTCGAGGAGGGTCCCCGCGCGCTTCACGGACAGTCCGAGGATCTCGCCGCCGTCGATCACGACTCGCACCAGCGTCAAGCTGGCGCCGTCGCGCACCTCGCCGACCTCGCCGTAGGTCGCGTGGACGAGCACGTCGGTCATCCGGAGCGAGGTTGTCGCTCCGACGGCGAGCAACGCGCCGCCCTGCGAGGCCTCGAATGCGGAGCGCGAGAGCGTCGCCTGCGCGCCCGCGCTCATGGTGATCCCGCTGCCGAGCCCGGGCGCGACGCTCGGCGGGCCGTGCACGACACCTCGCTGCACCGTGAGCGTCGCGGCATCTGGCAGGTAGAGCCCGACGTCGGCGCTCGCGTCGGCCACGAGGCCGTCGGCCGTGAGGGTCCCGCCGGCGCGGACCAGGACGGCGTCGCCGAGATCCGCGCTGCCGCCGGGCACGGTGCCCCGCACGACGACGTCCGTGGCCGCCACGCTGCCCATCGCCACCCAGAGCCCGACGCGCTCCGCGTGCGAAACGACCACGTTCGTGAGCGTCACCGAGCCGGGGACCAGCGCGGCGACGCCCACGCGGCGGGGCGCCTCGAGGCCGAGGTCGCGCGCGCTCGTCCCGTCGTGCATGTGCAGCGTCGGGAGCGTGTCGGACACGCTGGTGCAGGTGATGCGCGAACCGTCCACGCAGGCGCCCACGAGCGCGACGCCGTGGTCGAGCGAGACGTACTCGTCGTAGTGGCCCACGGCGAGCGCCACCACCGCGGCGTCGGGCGCCGTCGCGAGCGCGTCGGCGATCGTGCGGTAGGCCGTCGCGCGGCTGCGCCCGTCTCCGCCGAGCGCGGCGTCGTCGTCGACGAAGACCACGGCGCGGTCCGACGGCAGATCGGCGGGCCATCCGTCGGCGGGGCAGGGTGGGCCGACGCGTGCGCAGCCGGGCGCGCCCGGGAAGTGCGCCTCGTCGAAGGCGCAGGCATCGCCCTGGTAGCCAGCCCCGCCCCAGGGGTCGCACGTCACGAGCCCCGTGGCGTCCCGCACCTCGGTCCAGCCGTCCGGACACGGCGTCAGCACGGGCAGCGACGCAAAGGGCGTGGCGGACGCATCGCCCCCCGCGTCCACGGCCGGCGCGGCTCCGCCCTCGCACCCCACCGCGAGGGCGAGCGCCGCCACGAGGATCGAGCGACGGAGCTTCACGCCGCTTCACGCTCTCACGGCGCTCGGCGAGGCATCAAGCGCTCCCGGTGGGAATCGAACCTACGACCTCTCGCTTAGGAAGCGATTGCTCTATCCAGCTGAGCTACGGGAGCGTGACCGTCGATATAGCACTGCCGCGCGATCGATCAGTAGCGGAGCAGCGCGCGGGCGGGGACCCCGCCGAGCTTCTCGGTGCCGCCGAGGAAGGCGAGCTCGATGAGGAAGAGCGCGCCCACGGGATGGCCGCCGGCGCGACGCACGAGCGAGAGCACCGCAGCGGCCGTGCCGCCGGTCGCGAGCACGTCGTCCACGACCACCGTCCGCGTGCCCTGGCGGATCGCGTCGCGGTGCATCTCGAGCGCGTCCGTGCCGTACTCGAGGGCGTACTCCTCGCGGAAGCGCGCCCGCGGGAGCTTGCCGGGCTTGCGGACCGGGACGAAGGGTAGCCCGAGCGTGGTCGCGAGCGGGGCGCCGAAGAGGAAGCCACGCGACTCGATGGCGACGATCGTCTCGGCGCCGAGGTCGCGCGCGTGCCCCGCGAGGCCGTCGATCGCGGCGCGGAACGCCTCGGGGCTCGCGAGCAGCGGCGTGATGTCCTTGAAGACGACGCCGGGCTTCGGGAAGTCGGGGACGTCGTGGACGAAGGGCTCGAGCTTCATGGTAGTTCCTCCTGGGCGATGCGCGTCGCGAGCGGCGCGTGCTCCTGTCGCGTGGCGTCGAGCGCGAGCGGCGTGACCGACACGTAGCCCTCGTCGACGGCCTCGGTGTCCGATCCGGGCGCCGGATCGTGGAACGCGTTCGGCCCGCCGATCCAGAGGTACTCGCGGCCGCGCGGATCTTCGCGCACCTCGACCTCGTCGGTGTAGCGGCGACGCCCGAGGCGCGTGGGCCGGACGCCGAGCGGCGCCGCGAAGCCGGCCGGGAAGTTCACGTTGAGGAGCGGCGCGCCCGCCTCGAAGGGCACGCCGCGCGTGGCGTCGAGGAACCGTCGCGTGAGGCGCCCGGCGATCGGAGCCAGGCCGCTCATCGTCGGCTTCTCGCCCGTGGGGCGGATGGCCGTCTCGACGCGACCCATCCCGAGGGAGAAGGCGATGGCCGGGACGCCGCGCAGCGCTCCCTCGCGCGCGGCCGCGACGGTCCCCGAGTAGAAGGTATCGCTGCCGAGGTTGTAGCCGTGGTTGATGCCGCTCACCACGGCGTCCGGCGGGCGCGCGAGGAAGCGATCGCCGTAGAGCGCGACGTAGATGCAGTCGGCGGGCGTCCCGTCCACCGCGTGGAAGCCGTCGATCTCGCGGTGACGCAGCGGGCGCGCGAGCGTCAGCGAGTGGCTGTTCGCGCTCTGCTCCTGCAGCGGCGCGACGACCACGACGTCCGCGAAGGAGCTCAGCTCCGCGTGGAGCGCCCGCAGTCCTTCGGCGTGCACGCCGTCGTCGTTGGACAGAACGATGAGGGCCCGAGTCATGTCACCTGAAAGGGCCCAGCGGAGCCGCCTCGTGCGGCCCCGCGTGTCTTCCCTCTGCGATCGGGGCGGCGGGATTCGAACCCACGACTCCCAGACCCCCAGTCTGGTGCGCTAACCAGGCTGCGCTACGCCCCGGAAACTAGCCGGAAAATCGATCGTCCCCTCCGCGAGCCGGAGAGGGGCCGCACCATACCCACAATTGCCCGCGGAGCAAGCGGCATTCACTCCTCGACGCGCCGCTCACGGCTCGCGAGGGCGATCGCCGGCCGGGCCGGGGAGAGTGGACGCTCGCGCGCCGCGGGCGCGGCCGCAGGCTCGTCGAGCAGCACGACCGGGGCTCGCCGCGCGCCGAGCCCGTCGAGCCGGGCGAGCAGTCCCGCGAGCTCCGATCGCAGCGTGACCAGCTCCGCGCGCAGGGTGACGCCCTGCTCCTCCGGTCGCGCCACGCCCGCCTCGACCTCCACGTGGCCGAGCTCGCGCAGCTTGCGGCGCGCGCCCGCGATCGTGAACCCCTCGTCCTGGAGCAGGCGCTTGATGACCAGCGCGAGCTCCACGTCGCGCCGGCGGAACTGCCGGTGCGCGCCGCGGGTCTTCATCGGCTTGAGGATCCCGAACTCCTCTTCCCAGTAGCGCAGGACGTGCGCACGCACACCCACGAGATCCGCCACCTCGCCGATGCGGAAGAAGAGCTTGTCCGGCAGTGCGGGTCGCATGAGGTTCCTGGCAGTTCGTGGACGTCGAGGGCTGCGGAGCTCAGCCGCCGTTGCCCGCCGCGCCGCCGGTCGTGCCCGCGAGCTTGTGCGGGTTCAGCGCGTGCTTGAGCTTGTCCGACGGATGGAACTTGAGGACACGGCGCGCCGTGATCGGGATCGGGGCGCCCGTCTGCGGGTTGCGCCCCACGCGCTGCTTCTTGGCGCGCACGACGAAGTTCCCGAAGCGGGCGATCTTGATCTTCTGCCCCGTCTCCAGGACTTCCTTCATGGCGTCGAAGACGGCCTCGACGACCTCGCTCGCTTCCTTCTTCGAGAAGCCGCCCACGCGCTCGTAGATGGCGTCGATGATCTCTGCCTTCGTCATCGATCGATCCTCCGACAGACCGAGCGAGGGAAACACGAGGGGCGATGGGTTTCAAGCGAAGTGCGCGCCGGGCACCTCGAGGGCGAGGCGATCACCGACGCGATTGTCAAGCGCTCCGCGCCGCGCCCTGAGCAGAAGCGCGTCAGGCGCGCAAGCGCGCGTGGAAGGCGGCCTCGGTCGCGGCGACCACGGCGCCGTGCGTGGACTCGACGCGCGCGTCGGTGAGCGTCGCGACGCGGTCACGGTACGCGATGCGGAACGCGAGGCTCTTCTTCCCGTCGGCGATCGGCTTGCCCCGGTAGACGTCGAAGAGCGTCACGTCTTCCGCGAGCCCGGACGAAGCGTCCGCGATCACGCGCGCGACGTGCGCGACCTCGACGTCGTCGTCGACGACGACGGCCAGATCGCGCTGGACCTTCGGGAAGCGAGGCAGCTCGACGACCGCGTTCGGCCCGCGCGCCTCGGCCAGCCGCACGATGGCGTCGACGTCGAGCTCCGCGTAGACGGGGCGCGATGTGAGCCCGTGGGCGTCCTGGACGTCGGGGTGCAGCTCGCCGAGCACGCCGACCGCGACGCCGTCGACCAGCACCGCCGCGCGGGCGCGGGGGTGCAGCGCCGCCGAGATCCCGGGCGGCACCTCGCGTCTCGTCGTCACGGCGAGCCCGAGCGCGCCGATCGTCGCCTCGAGCGCGCCCTTGCCGTCGTAGAAATCGACCGGCGCGCCCTCGCCGACCCAGCGGTCCTGCGGGCCAGAGAGCAGGATCGCGAGCCGCGTGCTCTCGCGGACGGGCACGTCGTGCTCGCCCTCGGCGGTCGCCGGCGCGTACGTCCGCGCGAGCTCGAAGAGCCGGACGCGCGCCGCCTGGTGCCGCTCGGAGCGGCCCGCCGCCGCGAGCAGACCGGGGAGCAGCGAGGTGCGCATCACCGAGCGCTCCTCCGAGAGCGGGTTCGCGATCGCGATCGCGCTCCGGCTCGCGCGCGCCCTCTCGAGATCGCCGGGGGCGAGGAACGTGAACGACACGGCCTCGTAGAGGCCCGCGGCCATCGCCCCGCGGCGCAGCGCCCGGAGCAGCGCGGGCCGCCTCGAGCGGGGCCGTCCGTCGGGCAGCGGCGCGAAGAGCTCGCTCGGGATGCGATCGTACCCGCGCACGCGCGCGATCTCCTCGACCAGATCCTCGGGGCGCGAGAGATCGGGACGGTGCAGCGGCGCCGTCACGCGCCACCCGTCGCGCTCGCCTGGCGAGACGGCACACCCGAGCGCCTCGAGGATGTGGCGCGCCTCGGTGTCGGGCACGTCGTCGCCGAGGAAGTCGCCGAAGAACGCGGGGCGCACCTCGATGCGCGACGGCGTGATGCGGCGCGGGTGCGCGTCGACGATGCAGGGCGAGGGAGCCGCCTCGGACACCTGCGCGAGCACCGTCGCCGTCCGTCGCATGACGAGCGGCAGGCACCCGGGGTCTGCGCCGCGCTCGAAGCGGTGGCTCGCCTCCGTGTGCAGGCCATGGCGCCGCGACGTCCTGCGCACCGAGCGCGGATCGAACCAGGCCGCCTCGACGACGATGTGCTCCGTCGTCTCGGAGACGCCACTCTCGGCTCCGCCCATGACGCCCGCGAGGGCGATCGCGCCCTCCACGTCGGCGATCACGAGATCGTCGGCGGCGAGGCGGCGGTCGACGCCGTCGAGCGTGCGGAGCAGCTCACCCTCGCGCGCGAGCCGGACGACGATGCGTCCGCCCCGCACCTTCGCGACGTCGAACGCGTGGATCGGGTGGCCGGTCTCGAGGAGCACCCAGTTGGTGGTGTCCACGACGGCGTCGATCGAGCGCTGGCCCAGCACGAAGAGCCGGTGCCGCATCCAGAAGGGCGAGGCCTTCGCGCGCGCGCGGTGCAGGACGAGGCCGAGGTAGCGCGGACAGCGCGCCGCGTCGTGGATCTCGATCGGGAGCGTCATGGGGATGCCTGCCGCAGCAGACACCATGCTGATCGTCTCGCCGGGAGAGCCCGTCTCGCCGAGGACGGGGATGCCCTCGTTGCCCGGCGGTGGCGGCGGCAGCTCCGCGAGCATGCGCGCGGGCACCTGACGCATGCGCGGCGCGTAGGGCACGCCGAAGAGCACCGAGAGCTCGCGCGCGAGGCCGAGGTGCCCGAGCGCGTCGGGCCGGTTCGGCGTGACGTTGATCTCGAGGACCGTGTCCCGCAGGCCGAGCGCGCTCGCGAGGGGTGCGCCGACGCGGGGTGTCCCCTCGAGCACGAGGATCCCACCGGCCTCGTTCCCGATGCCGAGCTCGTGCTCGCTCGCGAGCATCCCGTGCGAGGGCGCGCCCGCAACCTCGCGCGCGGCGATCGCCATGCCGCCTGGGAGCGTGGAGCCCACCGTCACGAGCGCGACGCGCCCACCGGCGGCGGGCACGTTCGGTGCGCCGCAGACGACGTCGATCTCGTCCTTGCCGTCGAAGACGCGGACGAGCGTCAGCTTGTCCTTCTTCGGGTGGGGCCGCGTCTGGCGCACCTCGGCCACCACGACGCCGTCGAGGCCCTCGCCGAAGCGCTGCGTCCCCTCGACCTCGAGGCCCGCGCGGGTGAGGCGCTCGGCGACCTCGGCGGGGCTCGCGTCGATGCCCGAGAGCTCGCTCAGCCATTGCGTGGAGGCCTTCATCGTCCGTCTCTCACAGCTGGGTCAGGAAGCGCATGTCGTTCTCGTAGAGCATCCGGATGTCCCGGATGCCGTGGCGGAGCATGGCGATGCGGTCGATGCCCATGCCCCAGGCGAAGCCCGTCAGCGAGGGGTCGGTGATGCCGCAGCGCTCGAAGACGACGGGGTGGATCATCCCGCAGCCGAGCACCTCGATCCATCCGGTCGACTTGCAGGTGCGGCACGCCGACGTCCGGGCCTCTTGCGTGAGCGTCCCGGCGCCGTCCCAGGGCCGGCAGAAGCTACAGCCGATGTCGAGCTCGCCCCCGGGCTCGACGAAGGGGAAGTAGCTCGGGCGGAAGCGCACCGGGACCTCGGCGCCGAACGTGCGGTGCACGAACGCGGTGAGCACGCCCTTGAGGTGGGCGAACGTGACGCCGCGGTCGACCAGGAAGCCGTCGATCTGGTGGAACATCGGTGAGTGCGTCGCGTCGTCGTCGCGCCGGTAGACGGTGCCCGCCGTGACGACCGCCATCGGCGGCCTGCGGCGCAGCATCTCGTGCACCTGGATGGAGGTGCTGTGCGTGCGAAGCACGACGCCCTCGTCGACGCCGCCATCGGGGCGCTTCACGAAGAAGCTGTCCTGCATGTCGGTCGCCGGGTGGTCCGGCGGGAACCCGAGGCGCGCGAAGTTGAAGTCGGTCAGCTCGATCTCGCGGCTCTCCGCGACCTCGAAGCCGAGCGACGCGAAGCCGTCGAGGAGCTCCTCGATCGTCGCGGTGATGGGGTGCGGGCGGCCCGGGCGCACGGCGCGGCCCGGCAGAGAGACGTCGATCGGAGGGCCGGCGAGGTCGGCCTCCCGCGCCGCGCGGGCGAGGGCCATGAGACGCGCGTCGAACGCCGCCTGGACGGCGCCCTTCACCTGGTTCGCTCGCTGGCCCAGCTCCTTGCGCCGGCCGCCAGGGAGCGTGGGCATGAGCTTCATGAGCGCCGTGAGCTCGCCGCTCGGCCCCGCGAAGCGCGCGTTGGCTGCGCGCAGCGACACCTCGTCGGCGCAGCCGGCGAACGCCCCCTCGAGCTCGCGGGAGATCCGATCGAGGCCTTCTTCGAACGTGCGAACCGGGTCGCTCATGGCGCAGCCTACAACGCGGAAAAGGCAGGACGCAGGAAGGATCGTTCCTGCTCTCCTGCCTTCTTCAGCGGAACGCCGGCGGAGCCGGGCCGATCGGTTTGGTCAGCGGGCGGCGTCGACGACGGCCTTGAAGCCGCCCGGATCGCTCAGCGCCAGCTCGGCGAGGATCTTCCGATCGAGGCCGATCTGCGCGCCCTTCAGCTTCGCGACGAGCTTGCTGTAGCTGACGCCCAGCTGACGCGCGCCGGCGTTGATGCGCGCGATCCAGAGGCGACGGAAGTCGCGCTTCTTCTCGCGGCGGTTGCGGAAGGCGTCGATCCATCCGCTTCGGACCTGCTCCTGCGCGTCCGTGAAGATGCGCCCGCGGGCCCCGTAGAAGCCCTTGGCGAGCTTCAGGATCTTGTTGCGGCGACGGCGCGCCTTGAAACCACGCTTTGCTCTCGGCATGACCTACCTCTGACGAATGGGCTATCGGCCTGGTGGCTTCAACCGTAGGGAAGGAGCCGACGAATCAGGTGCGCGTGCGACTCGTGGAGAATCGCGTTCTTGCGCAGGCGGCGGAGGCGGTTCGAGCTCTTGCCACGCATCATGTGGCTGAGGCCGGCGCTGCCCATCCGCACCTTCCCGGTGCCCGTCAGCCACATGCGCTTCTTGGTGCCGCTGTGGGTCTTCATCTTCGGCATGGTCGATCGACTCCGCTTGTTCGCACGGGTCCAGCGCGCACGCGGACCCGCGGGGGAGGCGGGTTGTACCAGCCGCGCGCGATGCGTCAAGCCTCGAGGCTACAGGGGCGGGCAGTCGGGCTCGCCGACGCAGTCGAGGTCGTCGCAGTCGAGCGCGCCGTCGAGGTCGTCGTCCACCCCGTTGGCGCAGTCGGTCTCCGCCGTCGCCGCGCAGGCGGGGTCCGCGCGGCAGTCGGAGTCGTCGCAGTCGACGGCGGCGTCGAGGTCGTCGTCCTCGCGGTTGTCGCAGATCTCCGGGCGCGGGCAGCCGGGCGGCGGCGCGCAGTCCGAGCCGACACAGAGCGCGCTGGCGGTGGACGATCGCTCGCCCTCGTCCTCGAGCGTGATCCCGGCGGCCAGGGCGGGCGCGTCCGCGCGGTCCGGAGCGCAGAGCGCCGTCCACGTCCGCGCGACGCTCGCCTCGAGCCGGGTCAGCGCCACGTCCCTGGGGACGAAGAGCGCGCAGCCGCCGACGTCGGAGATGGCGGAGGCCTCGATCGAGCCGGTGGCCGGGGGGACGAACGCGATGCCGCCGCCGAGCTCCGCGCAGGCGGTGCGCTCGCGCGGGGTGGCCGGGACGTTCTCGACGTAGACGCGGCGGAGCCGCGCGGTCGCCGCCTCGAGGCTGGTCCCGATGACGCGGACGCCGACGTCGCTCGCTCCCTGCACGCGCAGCCGATCCACGTCGAGCGCCCCGCCGCCGCGAAGCCCTCCGAAGAGCGTCACGTCGCGGACGAGGGCGCTGGTGTGCAGATCGAGGAGCAAGGCGGGGCGTGACGGCTCCCGGACGGTGACCCGCGTCAGGGTGACGTCCGAGCCGCCGATGGTGATCGTCGCGTACGCGAGGCTCGTGCCCGGCGCGCACGAGTCGGCCGAGACGACGGTGACGTCCTCGAGGCGGATGATGCCGCGCTGCCCCCCGGCGCCGGACGCGCTGAGCCCATCGGCTCCCCGGCCGTGCACGAGCACCGCGCGCTGCAGATCGAGCGCGCCGCGCTCGGCCGTCAAGCTCCCGCAGCTCACGAAGAGGTCGCGCGCGTCGAGCGCGGCCACGCCTCCGTCGACGCGCACGTCACCATCGATGCGGACCCGATCGAGCTCGCCGCGCGAGCGCGTGAGGGTCAGCTGCGCGAGCGACGTGTCGGACGCGGTGAGGCGTCCGTCGCCGACCTCCAGCGGGACGGCGAGCGCGCAGTGGTCCATCTGGAGGCTGCTCGAGGCCGACACCGCGAGCGTCGGCGGCACGCCTGCGGCCGAGACGACGCGCACGTACGAGAGCTCCGTGTCCCTGAGCGGCAGAGTCGCGACGCCCGAGTCGCGCAGTCGCAGCTCGAGATGATCGAGCGCCAGGTGGTCGCCCGCGCCGAAGGGCGTCGTGAAGCCGGCCTGCGTCTCGAGCACCGCCCCGCAGAGCCCGTGGACTCGCACGTGGCCCGCGACCGACACGTCGCTCTCGACGTGGACGCCCGGCGCGAGCCACGCCTCGAGCGGCGGGCCGTCGGGGTCCGGCGTCGGCGCGATCATGTCGCGCAGGTAGTCCGAGAGCGCGCCCGCGACCGCGGGGATCGGCGTGACGCCCGGAGGTGGTGCGTCCGGGCAGCCTCGGGCCAGCTCGTCGGCGGGCGCACAGAGGTGCGTCTCGAAGGGGGCACCCGCCACGAGCGTGCTGCTCCAGCCCGCGGGACACGGCGCGAGGGGGCGTGCCACGCAGCGCCCGCAGGAGTCGTCGTCACAGTCGATCGCGCCGTCGCCGTCGTCGTCCCAGCCGTCGTGGCAGTCCGCGTCGCTCGTCTCGACGTCCACCGAGGGGTAGGGCAAGAGCGCCGTGCACCCGCACACACCCAGCGCGACGCAGACGGCTCCCATCGAGCCCAGGTGGCGGCCAGGCGACACCGACCGAGGATACCAGGGTCAGTCGAGGATCTTGCCCGGGTTCAAGAGGCCCCTCGGGTCGAGCGTGGCCTTCAGTCCGCGCAGCAGCGCCAGCTCCGCCGGCGTGCGCGAGTAAGAGAGGTACGGCTTCTTCAAGAGGCCGATGCCGTGCTCGGCGGAGATGCTGCCGTGGTGCGCGCGGACCAGCTCGAACATCGCCCGATCGCCCGCCTTCGCGTGCTCGAGGAACTCGGGGATCGGCATCGCGTCCGGCTTCATCACGTTGACGTGCAGGTTGCCGTCGCCGACGTGGCCGAACACGCAGACCTCGAAGCCGGGCCATTCTCGGGCGAAGAGCGCGTCGAGCGCCGCGCAGAAGGCCGGTAGCTCGGCGATCGGCAGGGCGATGTCGTTCTTGTGCGGCAGGCCGGTCGCCGAGAGCGACTCGCTGATCCCCTCGCGCAGCTCCCACAGAGAGCGCGCTCGCGCGGCGTTGTCGGCGAGCGTCCCGTCGAGCACCAGGCCGCGCTCGAGCAGCGCGCCGAGCCACTCCTCGATCGAGGCGCGCGAGCTCGCCTCCACCTCGACGAGCACGAAGTGAGTGCCGCCCGTGGTGATCGGCATCACGACCTTCCGGTGGCGGGCCAGGCGCGAGAAGCAGCGGTCGGTGAACATCTCGAACGCGCTCAGCACGAAGGGCCCCCGCCGCGCGGCGTCGAAGAGCGCGAGCACGCCGCCGAGGTCGGGCACCGAGAACAGCATCACGTCGAGGTGCCCGGGTAGCCGCGCGAGCTTGAGGGTGGCCTCCGTGACGATCCCGAGCGTCCCCTCGCTGCCGATGAAGAGCTGGCGCAGGTCCGCGCCGGTGTTGTTCTTCTCGAGCGCGCCGTTCAGGTGCAGCACCTCGCCGCTCGCCGTCACGACGACGAGGCCGAGGACCCACTGCCGCGTGAGGCCGTAGCGGATCACCTTCACCCCGCCCGCGTTGGTGGCGATGTTGCCGCCGACCGTGCTCGATCCCTTCGACGCGAAGTCGACCGGCCACGTGAGGCCGTGGGGCTCGCAGTGCTGGTGCACGGCCTCGGTGATCGCCCCGGCCTCCACGTGGAGCGTCATCGCGCGCGCGTCGAGCGCGCCCATGGCGCGCATGCGAGAGAGCGAGAGCACGACCTCGCCGTTCGTCGCGACGGCCCCGCCCGCGAGCCCGGTCCGCCCGCCCGAAGGGACGATCGCGGCGCCGGCCTCGGCACAGAGCCTCACGACGGCCGCCACCTCGGCGGTCGAGCGCGGGAAGACGACCACCGAGGCGCGGGGCGCGATCACCTTCGTCCAGTCGCGGCCGTAGACGGCGAGCTCCGACGGGTCGGTCGTGACGGCGCCTTCGCCGAGCGCCGCCGTCAGCTTCGAGACGAGCGTCATCGCGCCTGGGCATACCACGACGCACGCCGCGGGATCGCTTGACGGGGCCGCGGGCGCGGGGGTACGGGGCGGCGATGTCCCTCTACGACGAGATCGTCCCTCCCGCGCTCAAGTACCTCGACAACGTCGACGCCTGGCTCGATGCGGGCGTCGCGCACGCGAAGGCCAAGAACTTCGACTTCGCCAACCTGCTGAGCGCTCGGATGGCGCCCGACCAGTACCCCCTGCTGCGACAGATCACGGCGGCGTGCGACCAGGCCAAAGCGGCCGCGGCGCGGGTCGCGGGGCGCGAGCCGCCGAAGCACCCCGACACGGAGCAGACGCTCGAGGAGGTCCGCGTGCGCATCCAGAAGGTGCGCGAGTACCTGAAGACCTTCTCGCCCGCGGACTTCGAGGGCGCCGAGGCGCGGCTCGTGCCGCTGGCGTTCGCGCCCGGTACGGTGATGCTCGCGACGGACTTCGTCCGGCAGCTGGCGATGCCGAACTTCTACTTCCACATGACGCTGGCCTACCAGATCCTGCGCGCGAACGGCGTAGACCTCGGCAAGCGGAACTACATCGGCCACCTCGACGTCCGAAAGGCGTAGCCGCTCAGCCGGGCATCGGTCCCACGTAGCGCGACGCCGGGCGGATGAGCCGCCCGGTCTGGCGCTGCTCCTGCACGTGGGCGCACCAGCCCGCCACGCGACCGACGGCGAACGTCGGGGTGAAGGCGGCGCGAGCGATGCCGACCGCATCGAGGATCACCGCGGTGTAGAACTCGACGTTCGCGCGGAGCGCTCGATCGGGGTGCCGTGCCGCGAGCAGCGCCGCGGCCTCGCGCTCGACCGCGCGCGCGAGCGCGAGCTTCCCGGTCGCGACGCCCGCGCGCTCCAGCTGCTCGATGCCAGCCTCGAGGACGGCCGCACGCGGATCCCGGACGCGGTAGATGCGATGTCCCATCCCCATGATGCGGCGCCCCGCATCGAGCTCGCCGGTGAGGAACTCCCGCGCACGATCGGGAGAGCGGACCGCATCGAGCATGTCGAGCACGGGGCCGGGCGCGCCGCCGTGCAGCGGCCCCTTGAGGGCGCCGATCGCGGCGACGACGGCCGACACCTCGTCCGAGCCCGTCGAGGCGACGACGCGCGCCGCGAACGTGGAGGCGTTCATGCCGTGGTCCGAGACCGTCACGAGGTAGCGCTCGAGCGCGCGGGTGGCCGCGTCCGTCGGGACGACCCCCGTCGCCATCCGGAGCACGTCGGCCGCGTGGCCTGCGGAGGCGTCCGGCGGGACGAGCGCCGCGCCCGCCCGCGCGCGCTGCCACGCCGCGGCCGCGACGGCGACGGCCGCGACCAGGTCGAGGGTGGCGTCGCGGCCGGGCGCGACCGTGACGCGGGCCACGAGCGCGCGCAGGGCGTCCATCCCGTCGGCGTACCGGAGGGCGGGGTCTCGCGGGTCGAGGGCGGCGAACGCGCGAGCGCGCGCCTCCCCGAGCGCACCGGCGATCGCCGCAGCGCTCGCCCCGTCGGGAACCGCCCCCGTCCTCAGGAGCGCGAGCGTCTCCTCGAACGTGCGCACCCCGGCGAGCGCCTCCACGCGATGCCCGGCGATGATCAGCTCTCCTCGGTCCCCGTCGACGTGCGAGAGGCGCGTGTCGGCCGCCACCACGCCCTCGAGGCCTCCCGTCGGGCGTGTCGCGCCCGATGTCCCGGTCGTCGTCGTCGTCATGTCTGCCGTCTCCTCTCTCCCGTGCTTGTGATGACGGGAGCGACGTGGGAAACGTGATGCATGGAACACATTGATCAACCTGCATCCATCAATCAACGTGATGCAATCGACGATGCATGGATGAGCGCCGCCGAGGCCGCGGCGCTGCTCGGCGTGAAGCGCCAGACGCTCTACGCGTACGCCAGCCGCGGGCTTGTCCGATCGGTGGCGAGGGACGGCCGGGATCGGGCGTACCGCCGGCAGGATCTCGAGCGCCTGCGGGCGCGCAGCGCCGCCCGGTCGGGACACGCCGCCGTGGCCGCCGGGGCGCTCCGCTGGGGTGAGCCGGTGCTCGACACCGCCCTCTCGAGCGTCGTCGGCGGCGATCTGCACTACCGCGGCAAGAGCGCAGCGGCCCTCGCGCGAACGGGCGCGCGCTTCGAGACGGTCGCGCGCTGGCTCTGGAGCAGCGTGTGGGACGAGCGCGCGCGAATGCCCCCCGTGGACGCCGGGATCGACGTCCGGTCCGCCGTGCGCGTCGTCGCGAGCGAGGCGCACCCCGTCGATCGACTGCTCGCGCTGACGGGCGTCCTCTCGTGCGCCACGGCCGGCCACGACCAGGCCGAGGACGACGCGGCCGCGGCGCGCCTGGTGCGGCGGATCGCGGCCTTCGCGGCCGTGCACCCCCGCTCGGAGGCTCGCGTGGCGCGCTCGCTCGCGGCGCGGACCGTGGCGGACTCCGTCGCGCTCGCCTTCGGCGTTCGCGGCGGCCCCGCGGCGCGGCGGGCGATCGACGTCGCCCTCGTGCTGATGGCCGAGCACGAGCTGAACGCGAGCACGTTCGCGGCGCGCGTCGCGGCGGGGGCGGGGTCCGAGCTCACGGCGTGCGTCGTCGCCGGACTGGCGGCGATCGCGGGCACGGGCCACGGCAAGGCCTGCGATCGGGTCGAGGCCCTCTTCGACGAGGCGCGCGGGCCCGAGGACGCCGCGCGGATCCTGCGCGATCGGCGCAGGCGGGGTGATCCGGTGCCCGCGTTCGGCCACCCGCTCTACGCCGCCGGCGACCCTCGCACCGCGCCCATGCTCGAGGCCGCCGAGGCACTGGCGCCGCGCAGCATCGCGGTGCGCAAAGCGCGCGCGTTCGTCGATGCGATGGCGCTCTCGGGCGGCGAGCCTCCGTCGATCGAGGTCGGGCTCGTCGCCGTCGCCGGGGCCCTGAGGATGGAGCGCGGGGGCGCCGCGGCGCTCATGGCCATCGGCCGCACGGCAGGCTGGATCGCGCACGTCCGTGAGCAGCGCGCTGCCGGCTTCTCGCTGCGGCCTCGGGCGCGCTACGTCGGGCTCGCGCCGGCCCATCCGTGATGCCACGCTCGCGCGGGTGACGAGCGAGCCGCTGCGCCTCTACACGTTCTCCATCTCGCACTTCAGCGAGAAGATCCGCTGGGTGCTCGGGGTCGAGAAGATCCCGTTCGTCGAGATCCCGTGGACGCCCCCGTTCCACGTCGTGGCGGCGCGACGGAGCGGGGGCGCGACGACGGTCCCCGTCATCGAGGCGGCGGGGCGCCGGGTGCAGGACAGCACGCGCATCGTGCACTGGCTCGACACGAACCGCGGGCCGCTCTCGCTCCTGCCGTCGGAGCCGGCCGCTCGCGCCGAGGCGCTCGCGCTCGAGGACGAGTTCGACGCGGTCGGGAGCCACGTGATCCGCGTCGCCTACGACCACGTGCTGCCGGACGCGGACGCGGTCGTGCGCCTGTGGACGATCGACGCGACACCGATGCAGCGCCGGGCCGTGCGCGCCGGGTTCCCGCTCGCGCGGGCCCTCTTCCGCCGCCGCCTGGACACCCGCCCCGAGCGCGTGCGCTCGTCGCGGGCGGCGATCGAGCAGGCGTTCGACGTGATCGAGCGGCGGACCGCGGACGGGCGCCACCTCGTCGGCGAGCGGCTGACGATCGCGGACGTGACGGCGGCGGCCCTGCTCGCGCCGCTCGCCACGCCGGACGAGCACCCGGTCTACGCGAGCGCGCCCTACCGGGCGGGCATCGCCGAGCTCGTGGCGCCCTGGCGAGAAAGGCCCGCGCTCGCGTGGGTGCGAGACCTCTATCGCGAGCACCGCGGCCCTTGGCCTCGCGCGGCCGAGGTGCGGGCGTCGCTCGCTCAGGCCGGGGCGTAGGGCGCGAGCACCTTCTCGAGCTCGCGCGCGAACACGTCCGGGTGCTCGCGGTGCATGAAGTGGCCGCCGGGCATGGTCACGACGTCGTAGCGGCCCGTGAACCGCCGACGCGCTCGCTCGTACGCCGACACGGGCACGTTGTCGTCGGTTCCCGCGAACGCGACCGAGGGGCACGTGACGCGCCGCTTCTGTCCCGCGGGCGTGGCCGGCGAGATCGCGCGGTAGTAGCCGAGCGCGGCCTCGAGCGAGCCCGGGGCGCCGAGCGAGCGCTTCACCGCGTCCGTCTCGCCGGGCGGCACCTTCCAGGCCGGGGACCAGCGCTGGACGAGCTCGTCGAGGAGCTTCATCCCGTCCGCGCGCATCCGCGCCGCCTTGCCGCGCGGTCGCAGCGTGAAGAAGTGCCGCACGGTCCAGATCAGGCTCGGGGTCGCCGCGATGCTCGCCGGGTGGGGCAGGCCCACGGTCACGAGCAGACGGATCCGCTCGCCCGCGAGGCCCGCCGCCGAGTACGCGGCGCTCGCGCCCCAGTCGTGCCCCACGAGCACGAAGTCCTTCGCGCCGAGGGCGGTGGCGAGGGCGAGCACGTCGCGGCCGAGCGTGTCCGAGCCGAAGTCATCCTCCTTCGGGATCTCGGTCGGCGCGTAGCCGCGCGTGAAGGGCGCGACGGCGTGGAAGCCCAGCTCGGCCGCGACGGGCAGGGCGTGCTCCCAGGTCTTCGGCGTGTCGGGGAAGCCGTGCACGAAGAGCGCGAGCGGCCCGTCCGCAGGGCCTGACTCGACGAACGCGAAGCGCAGACCGTTCGCCTGGATGAACCTCGTGTCGTCGGCCATGCGCGCTCTCTGCCACGGTTCAGCGCACGCGGCAGTCGGGCGTGCGTGCGCCGAGCGTCGCGGCGGCGCGCGTGAAGGCGGCGACGTGCGCGGCGTCGCCGAAGTACGTCGCGTCGGACTGCCACATCAGGAGGCCACACGCGCGGTCCGAGGTGAGCGCGTCGGCGGCCGTCTCGACCTCGACCGGCGTCATGCGGCAGTTCGCGCCGTACGTCCCCGCGCCCACCTCGCCTCGCTGGAAGCGCGCGGCCGACCGCGGCTACCCTGTCACGCGTGAGCGAGCCGAAGGACGCGTCCGAGACGGGCCCCTGGGAGCCGGTGCGCGAGTCGTGGACCAGCCCGGAGCCGCTGCCCCCCGCCGCGCGACCGGGCGCCGACCGACGCAGCCCGTCCACGATGCCGCCGCAGCTACCCAGCTCGAAGGTCTACCAGCTCGACACGATGCTGGAGATGCTGGTGCGCAGCGACTACGAGGGGGCTCGCATCGCCGCCGAGGCGGTGCTCCGCGCCGACCCCGGCGACGCCGACGCGCGCCAGACCTCGGAGATCGCGGCGCGCGAGCTGCGCAAGCTCTACCAGGCGCGGATCGGGGCGCTCGAGCGCATCCCCCGCCCCGTGAGGCCGCGGCAGGGCGCGCCCTTGCCGTACATCGACGCCCGCGCCCGCGCGCTGATGGGCTCGATGGACGGCGTGACGAGCGTCGCGCAGCTCGTCGAGTCCGGCCACCTCGCGCCGCTCGACGCGCTGCGCATCGTCTCCGAGCTCGTGCTCGAAGGGCTGGTCGTGCTCGGATCGGAGTAGCTCGCACGCGCGAAGCCGTCTTCCCATCGGCCGGCCGCTGGCCCTACGCTACTGGCCGCAGTGCGCCGCACCCGTCGTCTCGGACGCTACCACCTCACGTACCGCATCGCGTTCGGCGGCATGGCCGAGCTCTTTCGCGCGATCACGTTCGAGGACGACGGCCACAAGCGCGACGTCGCCATCAAGCGCCTGCTCCCCCACTTCCGCGAGGACCGCTCGTTCGTCGACATGCTCACCGACGAGTTCAAGCTGGTCAGCTACCTGAAACACCCCAACATCGCCGAGGTCTACGAGCTGACCGAGGTCGACGAGTCGCTCCTCATCTCGATGGAGTACGTCGACGGCAAGGATCTGCGCACGACGATGGAGCGCGCCAAGGAGCTCGGCGTGAAGCTCCCGCTCGACGACATCGTCTACATCGTCGCGCGCAGCCTCGAGGGCCTGCACCACGCGCACGTCTGCCGCGACATGAGCGGCGAGCCGCTCCGGATCGTGCACCGCGACTTCAGCCCGTCGAACGTGCTGCTCGGCTACGACGGGGTCGTGAAGCTCTGCGACTTCGGCATCGCCAAGGCCACGCACAACCGCATCCAGACCAAGACGGGGATCATCAAGGGCAAGGTGAAGTACATGTCGCCCGAGCAGGCCTTCGGCCGCAAGCTCGACTGGCGCAGCGACGTGTTCTCCGCGGGCAGCGTGCTCTACGAGCTCTGCACGGGCGAGGCGCCCTTCGTCGCGCCGAACGAGATCGATCTGATCTTCACGGTGCGCGAGGCGGCGCCCGTGCCTGCGCAGAAGCTCAACCCGCAGGTGCCTCCGGAGCTCGCGGCCATCATCGAGAAGGCGATGGCTCGCTCGCGCTCCGCTCGCTACCAGAGCGCGCTCGAGTTCCGCAACGCGCTGCTGACGTTCCTGCGCGGCTTCAACCCGAGCTACCGCCGGAACAAGCTCGCGCAGTTCATGAAGCGCGCGTTCACCGACGACATCGAGAAGGAGCTGCGCGCGATGGAGGACTACGTCATCGACGCCGCGCCGGTGCAGGGCGACTTCGGCAAGAACCTGATCGCGAGCGCGCTAGGTCCGGACGCGCCGTTCTCGCGCTTCTCGCCCAGCCCCACCAAGAGCTCGAGCGTCGAGGGCGGCGACGGGGAGTCCGAGGCGCCGCCCGTGCACGCGGCCAAGACGGAGATCTTCGACCCCAAGCAGAAGACGGCGGGCGGCGGGCGCATCACGTCGAGGAAGGACGTCGACCCGAACGATCCCATCCACTCCGAGAAGACGCACGTCGGCGAGCCGCGCCGGAGCTGAGCCGAGATCGGCATCGGGACGGTCGAGCAGATGAAAGTTCACCTCGTCGACGGGACGTACGAGCTGTTCCGCGCGTACTACGGCGCGCCGCCCGCGCGAACCCGATCGGGCCAGGAGGTCGGCGCCACGCGCGGCGTGCTGCGCACGCTCTTGCACCTCTTGACGAACCAGGGCGGCACGCACCTGGCGATCGCGTTCGACACGGTCATCGAGTCGTTCCGCAACCGCCTCTTCGCCGGCTACAAGACGGGCGACGGGATCGAGGACGCGCTGAAGTCGCAGTTCCCGATCGTCGAGCGCGCCTGCGAGGCGCTCGGCGTGGTCGTCTGGCCGATGATCGAGTTCGAGGCCGACGACGCCCTCGCGACCGGGGCGGTGCGCTACGCCGAGGACGCCGCGGTCGAGCAGGTCGTGCTGTGCTCGCCCGACAAGGATCTCGCACAGTGCCTGCGCCGCCAGAAGATCGTGCGGCTCGACCGCATGCGGCAGACCGTGCTGGACGAGCCGGGGCTCAAGGAGAAGCTCGGCATCGCGCCCGGGTCGGTGCCGGACTGGCTGGCCCTGGTGGGGGACACGGCGGACGGCATCCCGGGGATCCCGCGCTGGGGCGAGAAGAGCGCGAGCGCGGTGCTCGGCGTGTACGAGAAGCTCGAGGCGATCCCCGACGACGCGAAGGCCTGGGCGGTGAAGGTGCGAGGCGCCGAGGCCCTCGCCGCCTCGCTCGCCGGCCGCCGGGCGGACGCCGCCCTCTACCGCACGCTGGCGACGCTCCGGAGGGACGTGCCGATCGCCGAGCGCGCGGGGGATCTCGCGTGGCGCGGAGCCGATCCGGCGCGGCTCCGGGCGATGGCCGACGAGCTGGAGGACGACGGGCTCGTGGCGCGGGCCGCGGCGGCGCGCCCGAGCGCATGAGGGGCAGAGCGCCTCTGGAGCGTCTGCGCGGCGTGAGTAGGATGCACCCATGGTGATCGATCGCGGGTGGCGTTCACGGGCAGTTTCTCCGGGCGACGTGGTTCGCCACGTCGCGTCGGGCCAGAAGGTCTTCGTGCACGGAGGCTGTGCGACGCCAGGCCCGCTCGTCGAGGCGCTCTGCGCGCGGGAGGATCTCGAGGGCGTCGAGCTCTTCCATCTGCACACTTCGGGGCCCGCCTCCTTCGCGGACCCCTCCAGGCAGAGGCGGTTCTTCTCGAACTCCCTGTTCACCGGGCCGGGGCTGCGCAAGGCGGTCGAGGAGGGCCGAGCCGACTTCGTGCCGATCTTCCTGTCCGACATCCCGCAGCTCTTCGCGAGCGGCGCCGTGCCCTTGGACGTGGCGCTGCTCCAGCTCTCGCCGCCGGACAAGCACGGCATGTGCAGCCTCGGCGTCTCCGTCGACACGGCCCGCGCTGCCGCCGACCACGCGCGCGTGGTGCTCGCCGAGATCAACGACCGGATGCCGCGCACTCACGGCAACGCGGCGTTCCCGCTCTCTCGCGTCACCGCGTTCACGTGCACCGATCGACCGCTCTTCGAGATGCCTCCCGGGGAGCAGACGCCGGTCGAGCACAGCATCGGGGCGATCGTCGCGGATCTGGTGGAGGACGGCGCGACGCTGCAGATGGGGATCGGAGCGATCCCCGACGCCGTGCTCGCGCGGCTCGGGAACAAGCACGACCTCGGGATCCACACGGAGATGTTCTCGGACGGCCTGCTCCCGCTGCTCGAGAACGGGAACGTCACGAACGACCACAAGCAAGTCCACCCGCAGCGCACCGTCACGAGCTTCGTCGCGGGGACCAAGCGCGTGTTCGACTTCGTCGACGACAACCCGACGGTCGAGCTCCACCCCTGCGATCGCACGAACGACACGGCCCTGATCCGCAAGAACCCGAAGGTCACCGCGATCAACTCCGCGCTCGAGATCGACCTGAGCGGGCAGGTCTGCGCGGACTCGATAGGACACCGCATCTACTCCGGCATCGGCGGCCAGATGGACTTCATCCGGGGGGCCGCGATCTCGAAGGGGGGTAAGCCCATCATCGCGCTCCCGTCGATGGCGGGCGGGGGCAGGTTCTCGCGCATCGTCACGACCCTGAAGCCGGGCGCCGGCGTGGTGACGACGCGCGGCCACGTGCACTGGGTGGTGACCGAGCACGGCGCGGTGAACCTGCACGGGAAGAACCTCCGGCAGCGCGCGGATCTGCTCATCTCGATCGCGCAACCCGATGCCCGCGGCGAGCTGCGCCGCGAGATCGCCGCCCTCCGACACTTCCCCTGCGACTGAGGCGCGAACGTTGCGCTCTTCGCGCGCAACCAGCATAACGGCGACGATGCTCCGAACGTCGGCCTCGGTATCCGTGCTCTTGGTCGCCGCGGCCGCGCTCGCGGCTGCGGGATGCGGCGCTTCCGCCCCGCCGGTGGTCGTGACCCCGATGACGCCGGAGTCGGAGGCGTCGTTCGAGAACGGCGCCGACTTCATCGCCGACCCCTCGCTGCTCGAGGGCAGCTGGCTGGACACGTGGGAGTCGGACATCGAGCACCGTGTGACGCTCGCCGACGCCATCGCGGTCGTCCGCATCACGACGGTCCGGCACGACACCGACCTACAGCACCACGACACCTACCACCTGGTCGCGACCGTCGACAACGTCCGGTACGGCACGCTCGACAGCGAGGTGTCGCTCTCCGTCCACGAGGGCACGGGCGGATTCGGGACGATCGCGGGCAACGACGATCGGCTCCTCTCGCCGCCGGCCGATCATCCGGACCACTTCATCCTGTTCGTGAAGTGGACCCGGGGCGAGGACGGCGCGCTCGAGGCGCGGTGGCACATCTCGCCCGCGGGCACGGCGGTCGTGCAGCGCGTGAACTCGCTCATCGAGCTGCGCCGGCAGGACTCCGAGGAGCGCCGACGGATCATCGTCCGCACCACGACCGACGACGACGACGACGACGACGACGACGACGACTGAACGCCTCGCCTCGGAGCGTCCTTCGTCCTCGGGTCGACTCAGGTCAGGCTCGCCCAGAGGGCGGTCAGGTCCTCGGGCAGGGGTGAGCTGACCTCGAGCGGCGCGTCCGTGCGTGGGTGCCGCAGCGAGACGCGATGTGCGTGGAGCGCGTGCCGCGCGTGACCGAGGCGCGCCCGCAGCGCGTCGTCGAGTCCTCCGCGCTCGATGATCTCGAGGAACACGGCCTCGCGCTCGGGTCCGTAGAGCTTGTCGCCCACGATGGGGTGTCCGATCGCGGACAGGTGCACGCGGAGCTGGTGCTGGCGCCCCGTCTCGGGGAAGAGGTGCACGAGCGTCGCGCTCGTCTTGCGCTCGATGACGCGGTATCGCGTCGTGGCCGGCAGGCCGTCGTCGCAGGTCTCCATCATGTTGTGCAGGCCCGCGGTCGCGCGCCGCATCGGCCGGTCGATCACGCCCGCGTCCTCGGGCATCGCGCCGCGCACGATCGCCAGGTACTCCTTGTGCACCTCGCGCAGCTCGAACTGGCGCTTGACTCGCGCCTCGTCGGGGCCCGGGAGGGCGCAGACGACGATGCCGCTCGTCTCCTTGTCGAGGCGGTGGGCGATCTGCGGGGCGCTCGCGCCGAAGCGCCGGGTGAGCAGGCTCGTGAGGGTGTTGTGGTGGTAGGTCGCCGACGGGTGGACCGGCAGGCCGGCGGGCTTGTCGACGACCACGACGGCCTCGTCCGAGAAGAGGATGCCGAACGCGCGCGGGGCGTCGGGCTCGACGAACTTCTCGCGCACCAGCATGACGGTCTCGCCTGCCCAGGCGCGCTCCGCGGGCGTTCGGCGCGTCCCGTCGGGCAAGACGCAGCAGGCACTGACGATCTCGGCCGCGCGAGAGCGCGAGAGGCGTGGGATCCGCCAGGAGAGGAACCGGTCGAGCCGCTGCCCGTCGAGCTCGTTCGGGACCGCGAAGGTCAGGACGACCGCGTTCGGGTCGTAGCCGGGAGGCACCTCCGCGAGCACGCGGGGACGCTTCGGCTGGCGACCCCGCGCCGGCCTCAAGCCGCGTGGTGCGCGGCGCCGCCGGCCTTGGCGACCTTGCCGCTGCGGATGCAGCGCGTGCAGACGAGCGCGTGGGTCGGCCTACCGCCGAGGACCACGTGAACGCGCTGCAGGTTCGGCGTCTGCCACTTCCGCGACTTGCGGTTCGAGTGGCTCACGTTGTGGGCGGCCTGAGCAGCCTTTTCGCACACGGCGCAGCGGTAGGACATGACGCTTTCCTGGCTCCGAAGGGGCGCATGCCTAGCATCGGCCCCCGGGCAGGGCAAGGAGCTCCTCCTTCAGGGCAGGAATACCGTGGTCGGTTACAATCGTCCTGGTCACGCCGTGAATTCGACCCGAGCCACAAGCGCGCTGCGCAGGATCACGCTCGGGCTCGTGCTGCTCCTGGTGGTGGCCCTGCCAGGCGCGCCGCCCGCGCCCTCGCTCCCCACCTCACCCTCGCCGGGGCCCTCGCCCTCACCCTCGCTCCCCACCTCACCCTCGCCCTCACCCTCGCTCTCGCTCTCCGGCCGCCTCGTCGGACCCGACGGTGCTGGCCTGCCCGGCCATGTCGCGGCGTGGCGCGAGGCCGATCCCACGGGCGCTCGTGTCGAGGTCGACTGCGCGGCGGACGGCACCTTCTCTCTGCCCGGCGCATCCGACGAGCGATGGGTGGTCGCGGCGAGCGCCCCCGGCTTCTCGGAGGCTCGCGCCGTCCGCTCGCTGCCGCTCTCCGCGCCGCTCGAGCTGCGGGTCGTCGTCGCAGCGCGCGTCGCCGGCCAGGTCCTCGGCGTCGACGGGACCGCGGCGGTGGCGGACGTACTCATCGTCGGCAGCGGCATCTGGCCCGCGCGCACCACGCGCTCGGACGCGGGCGGGCGCTTCGCGTTCGAGAGCGTTCCGCCGGGTGTCTACGAGGTCGAGGCGCGAGGAGCGCTGGCCTCCGCGGAGCCCCGCCGCGGGCTGGTGGTCGAGGAGGGGGCGCGCGTGGTGCTGACGCTCGCGCTCGCGCCGGGGCGTACGCTCGGCGGCACGGTGGTCGACGACGCGACCGGCGAGCCGATCGCGAACGCCGAGATCGTCGTCGCCGAGTCCTCGCTGTCGTCGACGCCGAGGATCGTGCGCAGCGACGCGACGGGCGCGTTCCACGTGGAGGGTCTCCGCGCGGGCGTGGACGCGATCGTCACGGCGCGCGCCGAGGGGCGCGTATCGCTCGTCGGCGAGACGTGGCGTGGCAGCGACCTCACCCTTCGCCTGCGCCGGACCGGTGCGATCGAGGGGCGGGTGCTCGATCAGGACCGGCAGCCGATCGCCGGCGCGCAGATCGAGGTCTGGGGCGAGACCGAGGACGGTCAGCCGATCGCCGTCTCGGAAGCGCCCTCGCGCTCGCCCGACCCGAGCGCCGATCCCGGCCGCCTCGAGGTCACGGCGGACGTCCCGCCGATCCCGATCGCGGCGCTCGCGAGCTCGGCGTCGCTGCCCGCGGAGCTTCCGTCGGCCGTCCACCTCGCGAGCTATCGCACCGGCCTCGACGGCACCTTCCACGTCGAGGGCGTCGCGCCCGGGCAGGTCGAGGTGCTCGCGCGGCAGGCGGGCTTCGCGACCGGCGCGAGCGAGCGCCTGCGCGTGAGCGGCGGGGAGACGACCGGCGGCATCGAGGTCGTGCTCGCGCCCGCCGGCACGCTGCGCGGCGTCGTCGTCGACGAGCGTGGCGACGCGGTCGCCGACGTGCGCATCGAGGCGCGGAGCGAGCGCGATCCCTGGCCGACGATCGCGTTCACGGATGCGCAGGGCGCGTTCTCGATCGCGGCCACGGGCGAGACCCTCGTGCGCGCGCTGCCGGTCGACCGGGCGCCGGCGGAGGTGCGCGCGACCGTGGCGAGCGGCGCGACGCGAGAGACCCGGCTCACGCTCGATCCGGCCGGCCTGCGCCTCTCGGGGCGCGTCGTCGACGCGCGCGGTTTCCCGGTGGAGAACGCCCAGCTGCGGGTCGAGGCGCTGCGTCCCGGCACGCCCATCCTGCGCACCGCGTTCTCGGCCGAGGACGGGACCTTCGCGCTCGCGTCGGTCCCCGCGCCGCCGCTCCGTGTCACGGTCGATCAGGGCGACTTCGCGATGGGGACCAGCGTGGACGTCACCTCGCTCGACGAGGTCGAGATCGAAGTGCAGCCGTCCGTGCGGGCAGTCGGGGTCGTGACGGACACGTGGTCGGGCGAGCCGCTCGCGGGCGCGCAGATCTTGCTGGTCTCGGACGCCCTGCCGCCGCTGACTCGCGAGACGACCACCGGGGCGGAGGGCCGCTTCGCACTGCCGCGCTTGCGCCCGGGCGCGTACGCGATGCGTGTCGAGGCCGGCGGCTACGTCACGGTAGAGGAATCCGTGCTCGTGCGCCTCGCTCGCGGCGGCGAGGTGGAGCTCGACCCGGTCGCGCTCGATCCGGGGCAGCGGGTCGAGGGCGACGTCGTCGATCGTCTCGGATCGGTGCTCGAGGGCGCGTCCATCCGCGTCGACGGGCTGCCCGCCGTCATGACCGACGCGCACGGCCACTTCGCGCTCACCGCGGTGCCGGCGGGGGACGTCGTGCTGCACGTCACGCATCCCTCGGCGGGTGCGCTCGACCTCGCGCGCCGCGTGGCGCGAGGCCGTGACGACGTGGCGGTGATCGCGCACCTGCCGGGCCGTGCAGATGCGGCGCCGGTCGCCCCGAGCGGCGCCCGCGTCCGCGCCGTGGCCGTCTCGCTGGACGAACTCGGGGCCGTCACGGCGGTCGCCCGCGGATCGTCGGCCGAGCGCGCGGGCGTCCGCATCGGCGACGTGCTGGTCTCGGTCGACGGCCACGAGGGACCGGCGGGACTCATCGGGGCGGGGCCCGCGCTGCTCGTGCTCACGCGTGGCGGCGAGCGCTTCGTGGTCCGCGCGGAGCGCGAGCGCCGCTGATCCGCGGCGTGCTCGCGGGCCCGGCCGTGCCGGCTCCGCGAGGGCAGGACGCGGCGAGCGCGCGCTGCGCCGCGCGACATTTCCGCGTTCCCTCCTATACTCGCGCGCCTTTTCGTCAGGCCCGGAGAAGACCGTGAAAAAGCTGATGCGCTTCGCCCCCTACCTGGCGTTCTTCCTCTCGGGGGCCTCCTCGCTGATCTTCCAGACGATCTGGACGCGCATGCTGCACCACGTGTTCGGCGCGACTTCGGTCGCGATCAGCACGGTGCTCACGGTGTTCATGGCCGGCCTCGGCCTGGGGACCTGGCTCTCCGGGCGGATCGCCAACCGCATCAAGCACCCGATCTTCACCTACGCGATCGCCGAGCTCGGCGTGGCGGTGTGGGGCCTGCTGATCCCCTTCATGGTCCAGTCGGACGGCTGGCTCTCGTCGGTCAACGCGTGGCTGCGCACGACGTACGGCGCCGACTCGAGCATCTTCATGATCGCGCGCTTCCTCTGCGTCGTGCCGATCCTCATCGTGCCCACGACGCTGATGGGCTCGACCTTGCCGCTCTTGACGCGGCACTTCGTGAGCCACGAGAGCGACTCCGAGACCGCGAGCCGGAACGTGGGCGTGCTCTACGCGCTCAACACGTTCGGCGCCGCCACCGGCCCCGTGCTCTCGGCGTTCTTGCTGCTCCCGAACGTCGGGCTCTCGATCACCAACGTCGTCGCGTGCTCGATGAACCTCTCGCTCGCCCTGATGATCTTCGGCCTCCGCGAGCAGCTGATCGGCAGCAAGTGGGGCAGCGGGGTGAAGCTCGAGGTGCTGCCGGGCAAGGAAGTGCTGGACGCGCCGACGGACGTGGCGAGCGCGGCGGCCGCCGTCGCCGAGGCGCAGGCCGCGCCCCCTCCCGAGGGAGAGCCCGAGAGCAAGAGCGCCCGCGCCAAGACCAAGAAGAGCGGCAAGAAGGCCGCCCGCAAGGCCGTCGAGGCGGAGGCGACGCCCGACACGACGGCGCCCAACCCGTTCGCCGATCCCGGGACTGGCGAGGCTGCCGCCCCGAGCAAGGCGCCGACCGGCGACATCTGGGTGCCGCCGATCGCGCGACGAATGGCCTTCGTCTGCTTCGCGGCGTCCGGCATGGCGGCGCTCTGCTCCGAGGTCGTGTGGTCGCGCGCGCTCGCCATGTGCAACGGCAGCTCGATCTACGGCTTCGCGCTGACGCTCGAGGCCTTCCTGATCGGCATCGCGTCCGGCGCCGCCGCGATGAGCGCGTTCCTCGGCAAGGATACGCAGCGGCCGCTCATCGGCGTCGCCGTCACCGCCTTCGCGCTCACGCTCCTCGCCAACACGCCCTGGGCCGTCGACTTCGGCATCGACGACGTCACGCACCCCGGGAGCGTCTTCACCTGGCTCGCGGTCTCGCTCCTGCCGCTCGTGCTGCTGCTCGGCACGTACATGTACGCGCAGCGCCTGCAGGCCGCGGCCGAGGTGCTCGAGCCGGGCGCGACGGCCGACATCACCGCGCCGGGCCTCGTGATGGTGCTGGTCCCGCTGACGGCGGCGGGCCTGAACCTCGCGTACTTCCACTCGGGCTACTTCCCGAAGATCGTGGCGTCGCTCGTCGCCGCGGTCGCCGTCTTCACGGCGGCCATGCTGCTCCTGCGCCGCTCGCCGGTGCTGCTCCTCGCGGTCGTGCAGCTCTACATCGGCCTCGCGACCGTGGTGTCGTACATCTGGCAGGACGAGGTCCCGTACGCGTTCGCGCAGCTCGTCGTCGGCGTCGGCGACCTGCCGAGCCACGTCGGCACCGTGCAGTTCTTCATGCTCGTCACGGCGATCCTCTGCACGCTGCCGGCGACCCTCGGCATGGGCGCGATGTTCCCCCTGACGATCCGGCTCTGGACCGCCGGCGGCCAGGGCATCGCGAAGGACGTGTCCGTCGTCTACACGGGCAACACGTTCGGCTCGATCGTCGGCTCGTGGCTGCCGGGCTTCGTGCTGATGCCGGCCATCGGCATGGAGCGGACCCTGCACGCGGGCATCGTCTTGAACATGCTGCTCGCCCTCTTCATGCTGATCGCGGGCGCGGCCGAGCCCGACAAGGACGGCGCGAAGGGGCGGGCGATGAGCCCGCGCGTGAGCCAGGGGATCCGCATCGGTGTGCCCGTGCTCGGTATCGCCGCGGCGGTCGTCGTCTCGCAGCTCTCGGCGATCGACACCTCGGCGCGCCTCAACGCCACGCTCGGCACGATCGCCTTCGGCGCGTTCGTCACGGGCGTGACCTGGCTCCTTCTCGACGACGCCAAGACGTACCGCTCGACGCCCCCGCCGAAGGGCGCGGGCGAGCTGCCGATGTGGCACGCGATCACCGTCTACGTGCTCTCGCCGCTGATCCCGGCGCTGCTCGCGCTGCTCTGGCTGGGGACCGCGCGCCCGGACTCGATCCTGCGCTGGAACCAGACGCAGATGACGCTCGGCGTGTTCCGCGTCTCGCTCGCCGAGGGCATGCTGGACCCGCAGAGCTGGGGCCAGCCGGACCTCGTCTACTACCACGACGGTCTGTCCACGACGGTCACCGTCGAGCGCTGGGGCCGCCACTACGCGCTCAAGAACAACGGCAAGGTCGACGCCAGCAACGGCGACGACATGCCGACGCAGATCACGGTCTCGGCGTACCCGATGCTGATGCACCCGCAGGGGCCGACCGACCTCGACGTCGCCGTCATCGGCTTCGGGTCGGGCGTCACGGTCGGCACGACGCTCTCGTTCCCGGTCCACTCCGTCGACGTCATCGAGCTCGAGCGATCGATCCCCGAGGCGGCGCGCTTCTTCGAGGACGTGAACCTGCTCGAGTACCAGCTCGACCACTTCCCCTTCGTGCAGATGGACCGGCTCACGGTCATCAACGACGACGGCCGCAACTACCTCGCGAGCACCGACCGCTCGTACGACGTCATCATCTCCGAGCCCTCGAACCCGTGGATCACGGGCGTCTCCGACCTCTTCACGATCGATCACTTCCGGATCGCGAAGCGGCGCCTGCGGCCCGGCGGCATCTACTGCCAGTGGGTGCAGCTCTACGAGATGAGCCCCGAGAACATCAAGACCATCTTCCGCACGTTCGCGCAGGTGTATCGCTACGTCACCGTGTTCGCGGCCGACGATCGCTCGAGCGACACCGTGGTGCTCGGCTCGGACGCGCCGCTCACGTTCGATCTCGAGCGCATGCAGCGCGTCTGGCAGCTCGAGGCGGTCCCGGGCCGGATGAGCGTCCCCGACCAGCTCGAGCGTGCGTACCTGCACACGCCCTACGACGTCTTCGCGCGCGTGCTGCTCGCCAGTCGCGACGAGGTGATGACGTACACGCAGATCGAGGAGCGGCGGCACGGCGACACGTGGGAGCCGGACTTCGCGAGCACGAACACCCGGACGTGCGAGGCGGACGACTGCCGGCGCTACGCGGCCCCGATCAACACGGACGACAACGCCCGCATCGAGTTCGGCGCGCCGCGCGACCTCATCGGCTTCGAGCGCTACGAGGGCTATCTCACGACCGTGTACTCGGCGGAGTGGCCCTTCGGGCGCGTCGAGGATCTGATCGAGAACTTCGGCGAGGGGGACACGCGCGCCCGCAACCTGGCCGAGCTCGCGATGTCCCTCATCGGCCACGGCCGCTACGAGCTCGCGGCCGACTTCATCGAGCAGTCTCAGCACGCCGGCCGGGCGCGCGAGACGGCCGTCGCGCTCGAGGTGCTCACGCACCTGCTCACCAACGAGAACGAGCCGCCGATCCGCATCGAAGCCCCGATCCCGGGGCCCGAGATGGATCACGACACGGCCGAGCAGCTGCTCATCGGCTTCGACGAGGTGCGCGCGGCGGTCGATCGCGGGCAGTTCGGCGCGGCGCTCGCGGCGATGGAAGAGATCCCGTCGCCGCTCCGGCTGCACAGCGGACCCTCGATGCGCTTCCTCTACGGCTACCTCCTGTTCAAGGCCGCGGAGGGGTCGTTCTCCCAGTTCCGCGCGGCGGCCGAGACGCTCGAGGATCTCACGCGCACCGAGGAGGACTACTGCGCGACGCACCCCGAGGTGCACTACTTCCTCGCGCGCGCCTACGACAACGAGGGGGAGTACGGCACGGCGCTCACCGAGATGCGCCGCTACGTCGAGGCGCGCCTGACGACCTCGCACAGCGACATGGTCGAGACCCCCGAGCCGCCCGACGGTGAGGCACCGACGACCGACGCGCCGGGCGAGGTCGACAAGACGACGCACGACGACTGATCACGACAGGAGACTCGCCACGGAGGCCCCGGAGCGGCGAGCCGACGCATTTCTGCTGATCAGGTGTCGAGCGTGATCGCCGCGTCATGCCCTGCGCGCCGGGGAGAAGTGCGTAGCCGGTTGCGCGGCCACGAGGCCACAGGTGCGAATTCCCGTGCGCACAGATCGCAATACCGGCCGGTCGGCCGGTCAGAGAATGGACCCAAGTGGCTGAAACCAGGTGGCTTATCGAAGCGGCCGGGCGCTGGCACATACACTGCTCCTACCGGCAGGTCCCCAGGAGGCCCATCGATGAGTGATTCCCGTAGCGCAGCAGAGTCCACCCCGTCCCAGCCTCGGGCGCTGCGCATCCTCGCGAAGTCCACGTTCCGCGAGCTGAAGAGCAGTGGCTACAGCCGGTCGGACATCCTGGCGTTCGCCACCGAGATGCTCTCGCTGGTCTCGACCGACCTCCGCGTGGCTCCGGAGGGAGCTCCGGAGGACGTCGCCGCGGAGTGATCGCGCGCGCCAGGTCGGGACGGCGGGCCTCGTGCCCGCCGTTTTCATTCCGTCGCCAGGTCGGGTCGCGCGTAGAGGCTCCAGTGGTCGGCCTCGAAGACCAGGACGGGCGTCGGGGCGCCGGTCGGTGAAGGCGCGTGGAAGGGCGGCGGCATGGCCCGGTGCGCCGCGTGGCGCACGAGCCAGTAGTCGAACGCGTCCCCGTACACGTGGTGGTCGTAGCTCTCTGGCATCCACTCGAAGCGCGGCGGGAAGGGCGGCGGCTCGGTCCCCGGGCGGTACAGCACCGGCGACTTCGGGAACTCCACGAAGCTGAAGCACGCGAGGCCCCCGACGCGCGCCTGGTAGTACTGGTGGGCGTGCAGGTAGATGGGGGAGCTCACGACGGCGCTCTGACGATCGTAGACGAGCCCCAGCAGCCGGTGGCCCGGCCGCGTCTGCTCGAGGACGGCGCCGAGGTCGCCCATCTCCTCGTCGGTCTCCGCGAAGTGCGCGACGTGGATCGAGGCGACCTGCACCGAGAGGGCGCACGAGAGCACCGCGACGAGCCAGCGAGCGCGCGCCGACAGCGCCAGCGGCCCGAGGATGGGCAGGAGCGCGATCGCCATCGGCAAGAAGCGGTGGTTGATGGGCTCGATGTAGCGGTAGCTGAAGGGCGCGAAGAGGTACAGCGCGAAGGTCAGCGCGACCACCGCCTCCGGCGCGTGCGACGCGTACGGCGCCGCGAGGGGGGCCCGGTAGGCCCAGAACTGCCGCCACGAGAACGCTGCGGCCGGCGCGGGCTCCGGCGCCGTCGCGGCGGCTCGCTGCGCGGGGGCGCCGCGCAGGGCGACCAGCACGAGGACCAGCGAGAGCATCGCGAGCGCGAGCTGCTCGCCGGCGTGGTCGTTGAACGACGAGAACGAGTGCGAGAGCCAGTCGCGCAGCAGCTCGTCGATCGGCGAGAAGCTCGGCGGCGCGTCGCTCACCTGCGCGGCCAGGCCCGAGCGGCTCCCCGCCTCGCCCTGCTCGACCACGTTCGAGTAGTGCAGCCACGCGTAGACCGCGAGCACCGAGGGCAGCGCGGCGAGCGCCCCGATGCCGGCGACCTTGGACGCGTGCCTCCAGCCGGAGGCGGGCGCGAGGAAGAGCGTCTGCACGACGCACGCCAGGCCGAACCAGAGGAAGAGCTGCGCGTGCGAGTAGAAGCAGCCGAGCGCCGCGAGGGCGAGCAGGAGCGCGCTCTTGCCGTCCGGCGCGCGGTGCAGGCGCGTCATCGCGGCCAGCGCGACCAGGCCCGTCACCATGCCGGCCGAGTAGTTCAGGAACCCCCAGAACACGTACACGTGCATCGCGATGCCGGCGGCGACGGCGGCGAGGATCGCGGGTCGCCCGTGCTCGCGGAGGTAGAGCGCGAGCGCGAGCGGCAGGGTCGCGATCGACAGGATCGCGGTCGCGCGCCCGGCCCCCTCGACGCCGAACGGGTACGCGAGCCAGTCGCCGAGCACGTAGAGGACGAGGTACTGGCTGCGGAAGTAGTCGACGACGAAGTACCGCGCGATGTCCGGGTTGCCCTGCCCGTGGATCGCCGCGATCGTCCCGAGGTGCTGCGGGTAGTCCGTGAAGGGCAGCCACGCGCACGTGAGCAGCGGCCACGCGAGCGCCAGCGTCGCGACCCCGAGCGTCACTGCTGTGAGCCAGAGCGCGGTCCGCTCGCTCCCGAGCGCGGGGCGCCCGGCTCGCGTGCCCGGCGAAGCGGGGCCGTCGATCCCCGCGCTGCTCCGCTCGGCCGGCTTCCCGCTCACCCGCCGTGCGTATCCGATCCGGCGGCCGGGGGCCAGATGCGCTGCGTCCGGCGCCTGCCAGGGCCGGGCTCGCGTCGAGCCAGGCGGTGCGTACGAAGCAGTCCAAGGCGCCCGCGCGTCTTGACCGGGCCTTTTCGGCGCGGCTAGATCGCGCGCTCACTCGGTAGGAGGCTCCATGGTGACCCGGATCGCGATCAATGGCTTCGGCCGCATCGGACGTTGTGTGACGCGCGCGCTCTTCGGCCGGAAGACGGACGTCGAGCTCGTCGCCGTCAACGACCTCACCAGCTCCACCACGCTCGCGCACCTGCTCAAGTACGACTCGGTGCACCGCACGTTCGGCACGCCCGTCGAGCACGGCGAGGGCGCCATCACGGTCGGCGGCAAGAAGATCCCGATCTTCGCCAAGAAGGACCCTGCCGAGCTGCCCTGGAAGGATCTCGGCGTCGACGTGGTGATGGAGTGCACCGGCGTGTTCCGTGACAAGGCGGGCGGGCAGAAGCACATCGCCGCCGGCGCCAAGCGCGTGATCATCAGCGCGCCGGGCGAGAAGGACATCGACGGCACGTTCTGCATGGGCATCAACGATCGCGACTACGACCCGGCGAAGCACTTCATCGTGTCGAACGCGTCCTGCACGACGAACTGCCTGGCGCCGATCGCGAAGGTCGTCCACGAGAGCTTCGGCATCGTGAAGGGCCACATGGTCACGGTGCACTCGTACACGAACGACCAGAACATCCTCGACCTGCCGCACAAGGATCTCCGTCGCGCGCGCGCGGCGGCGCTCTCGATGATCCCGTCGACGACCGGCGCGGCGAAGGCCATCGGCCTCGTGCTCCCCGCGCTGAAGGGCAAGCTCGACGGCACGTCGATCCGCGTCCCGACGGCGGACGTGTCGATCACCTGCATGACGGTGCAGGTCGGCAAGGCGACGACGGTGGCCGAGGTGAACGCGGCGCTCGAGGCGGCGGCGAACGGCGCGCTGAAGGGCATCCTCGGCTTCGAGAAGGAGCCGCTCGTGTCGAGCGACTTCATCGGCGACCCGCGCAGCTCGATCGTGGACGCGGCGCAGACGGCCGTCGTCGGCGGCGACCTCGTCGAGGTGCAGAGCTGGTACGACAACGAGTGGGGCTTCTCGCAGCGGATGGTCGACCTCGCGGAGCACATGGGCCGAGCGGAGAAGGCCTGATGTCCGCCAACCCCATGCTCGAGGGAATCCTCTCGATCGAGGAGCTGCCGCTCGCGGGCAAGCGGCTCTTCGTGCGGGTGGACTTCAACGTCCCGCTCGAGGGCGGAAAGGTCGCGGACGACACGCGCATCCGCGCCGCGATCCCCACGCTGGAGCACGCGCTGAAGCAGGGAGCGCGCGTGGTGATCGCGTCGCACCTCGGGCGCCCCAAGGGCGGGCCGGAGCCCAAGTACTCGATGGAGCCGGCGGCGCACCGGCTCGCCGAGCTGATGAGCGTCGAGGTGCTGCTCGCGGACGACTGCGTCGGCGACGGGCCGAAGAAGGTCGTGACCGACCTGCGTGAGGGGCAGATCGCCTGCCTCGAGAACCTGCGCTTCCACGCCGAGGAGGAGAAGAACGACGAGAGCTTCGCGCGCGAGCTCGCGAAGCTCTGCGACGTCTACGTGAACGACGCGTTCGGCGCCGCGCACCGCGCGCATGCGTCGGTCGCCGCGCTGCCGAAGCTCGTGCGCGACCGCGGCGCGGGGATGCTCATGCGCGCGGAGCTCGACGCGCTCGGCAAGCTCCGCGGCGATCCGCCGCGTCCTTACGTCGCGGTGCTCGGCGGCGCGAAGGTCTCGGACAAGATCGCGGTGCTCGAGGCGCTGCTCGCGAAGGTGGACGTGCTGGCGATCGGGGGCGCCATGGCCAACACGTTCCTCGCCGCGCAGGGCAAGAGCGTGGGCAAGAGCCTCGTCGAGGAGGACAAGCTCCCGCTCGCGCGCACGATCCTCGCGAAGGCCGAGGACCGGAAGGTGCGCGTGCTCCTGCCCAACGACGTCGTCGTCGCCGCATCGCTCGACGCGACCGAGGGACGGGTCGTGCTCGCGAGCGAGATCCCCGCGGACATGATGGCGCTCGACATCGGACCGGCGTCGGTCGCGCACTTCGCGGACGGCTTTCGCGGCGCCCGCAGCGTGTTCTGGAACGGTCCGATGGGGCTCTTCGAGAAGGCGGCGTTCGCGGGCGGTACGAACGGCGTCGCGAAGGCGCTGGCCGAGCTCAAGGGCGCGTTCACGGTCGTGGGCGGCGGCGACAGCGTCGCGGCCGTGCAGGAGGCGGGGCTCGCGACGTCGTTCGGCCACGTGTCGACGGGAGGCGGCGCGTCGCTCGAGCTGATCGAGGGGCGCAGGCTCCCGGGCGTCGAGGCGCTCCGATCGGGCCCCGCGGGCTGACCCGCGCGAGGCGTCGGTCGCCGCCGGTCGCGACGCCCCGAGCGGTGTCGGCGCGACTCGACCCCGGCTCGGCCAGGCGCCGGGAGCGTTGATCACGAGGGCTGCGCCCGGCACTCTTGGCGGCGATGACCTCTCGCGATCGCACGCCGCTCGTCTGCGGCAACTGGAAGCTCCATCCCGCCTCCATCGCGCTCTCGGAGTCGCTCGTGCGCGACGTCGTCGCGGAGCTTCGCTCGCCGGAGGCGTCGACCCCGCCGGGCGTCGAGGTCGCGGTCGCCCCGCCGTTCACGGCGCTGGCCTCCGTGGCCCGCGTCCTCACGGGCTCGAGCGTCGCGCTCGCGGCGCAGGACACGTGCGCGGAAGAGAAGGGGGCTTTCACCGGCGAGATCGCGCCCGCGATGCTGCTCGACGCGGGCTGCTCCCTCTGCATCGTCGGCCACTCCGAGCGGCGCCAGTACCACGGCGAGACGGACGCCATCGTGAGCCGGAAGCGCCAGGCGTGCCTCGCGCGCGGCCTGCGCCCGATCGTCTGCGTGGGGGAGATGCTCGCGGATCGCGAGGCCGGGCGCGCGGTCGAGGTCGTGCTGCGCCAGATCGACGGATCGCTCGAGGGCATCGACGCCACCGCGCTGATCCGCTGCGTCGTCGCGTACGAGCCGATCTGGGCGATCGGCACGGGCAAGGTCGCCCAGCCCGAGGACGCCCAGCAGATGCACGTGGCCATCCGCGCGCGCATCGCAGAGAAGCTCGGCGACAAGGCGGCGGCAGGGTTGCGCATCCTGTACGGCGGCAGCGTGAAGGCGGACAACGCGGCCGACCTCATGGCCGAGCCGGACATCGACGGGGCGCTGGTGGGTGGAGCCTCGCTCGACGCCAAGGGCTTCGCGGCCATCGTCCGGGCGGCCGTTCGACCCTGACCGAGGTCCCGGCGGGCATGAACGCGCCCCGTCCGGGGTTGCTGGAAAACCCGGGCGACCCTGCTACGGTCCGGCCCCCGTTCCGGGAAGACCGCCATGTACACGTTTCTCTCCGTCGTCTACGTCCTCGTCTGCTCCTTCCTGATCATGGTCGTGCTGCTCCAGCAGGGGCGCGGCGGCGGGATGGGCTCGCTCGGGGGCGGCAGCCAGACGGTCTTCGGCGGCTCCGGGGCCGGGAACCTGCTGACGCGGCTCACGACCGTCAGCGCGGCGCTCTTCATGATCCTGTCGGCCACGCTCGCCTGGCTCAGCTCGAGCGGCGACTCGGCGCTGGAAGACGCGATGCATCAGCGCGAGGACGAGAACCGCGCCGAGCTGCACGAGGCGCTCGAGTCGGACGACGAGCACGGCCGCGGCGATCCAGAGAGCGCCGATCACGAGAGCGGCGACCACGACGGCGAGGGGACCGAGGACGAGGCGCCCGCGCCGGCGACACCCTTGCTCCACATCCCGGAGGGGCTCCCGCCCGTGCCGGGCGCGGCGACGACCGGCGTCGATGTCCCGGTCGAGCTCCCGGCCCCTCCTGGCGAGGCCGCCGCGCCGGCACTGCCCGACTTCGTCCTGACGCCGCCCGCGTCCGCACCGCCGGCTCCAGCGGCTCACGCTGCGCCCGCGCCCGCCCATCACGCCGATCCGGCCCCCTCCGCCGATCCGGCTCCCGCCGCCCCTGCGGACCCCGCGCCGCCGGTCGCTGCGGATCCCACCCCGCCGACGCCCTGACGCCGCCTCAGGCGAGCAGCGGGATGGCCTTGCCCGCGTCGATCGCGGCGAGGCCTCCCTCGCACGAGCGCGCGTAGGCGTCGTAGCCGTGCTCGGACGCGAGGCGCAGGGCCTCGCGCAGGCCCGCGCGCGCGTCGTCGACGGCGCCGCGCTGCTGGTCGATCATCGCCAGGAGGTAGCGCCCCTGCACGAGGTCCCAGACGTGGCGCCCCTGCTCCGCGTGGCGGATCGAGTCGATCACGTGGTTGCGCCCCTCTTCGGAGCCGAAGCGCATCGCGTCGATGAAGCCGAGCACGCGCATGTTCGCGACCTGCAGGTGCACGATGCCGTGGTCACGCGCCATCTCGAAGCTGTACCGGAGCGAGGCGAACGCGCGCTTGTAGTCGCCGAGGCGGATGTACCCCTCGCCGATGTTGTGCGCGTTGACGGCCTCCTCGTAGGGGAAGCCGTACTCCTTGGCGAGCTCCAGGCCGCGGCTGGCCGCCTCGATCGCCTGCGCGTAGTCGAGCGCGAAGAAGTGGACCAGCGCCTCCATCTTCTCGATCTCGCACTCGGTGTAGCGGTCGGGGTTGCGCGCGACGAGCTCCCGCGCGACCGAGATGCGCGCGAGCCCCTGCTCGAACTGGCCGGCCTGCGCGTGCGCGAGCGCGAGGTTCACGAGCGCCCGTTGCTGTGCGGGGACGTTGCCCGCCTCGCCTGCCAGCGCGAGCGCGTGCTCGAGGTGCCCGATCGCCGTCTTGCGCTCGCCGAGCCGCACGTCGGCCTCGGCCCGCGCCAGCACGACGTCGAGGAGCAGGCGTGGGTCGGCCAGGCGCGTCGCGATCTGGTAGGCGCGCTCGAGCCAGCCGCGCCCCTCGTCGACCTTGTGGCCGTGCGTGAGCAGTCGACCACGCATCATGCTGAAGCGGGCGACGTAGTCCTCGCGACCGGCGGCCTCCGCCAGCTCGAGCGCAGGCTCGATCCGGGCCAGAGCCTGCTCGAGCGCGCTCGCCTTCCAGAGTACGTCGCCGAGCCGGCGATGCAGGTCGAGCAGCCGCTCGCGGTCGGCCCCGCCCATCTGCGCCAGCATCGAGATGGCGCGGTCGAACGCCGCCGCCGCCGAGAGGTGAGCCTTCTCGCCCGCCAGGCGCTCCGCCGCCCGCACGAGGTACTCGACCGCCTTGTCGCGCTCGCCGCCCTCGCGGAAGTGGGCGGCGAGGCGCTCGGCGAGCTCGTCGAGCTTCTGCGGGTAGAGGCGCTCGAGCCCGAAGCCGAGCGCCCGCTGGATCTCGCGGCGCGACTCGATCGTGAGTCCGTCCCGCAGCACGTCTCCGAGCAGCTCGTGCGCGAACCCGAAGTCGCCTGCGGGCAGGCGAACCACGATGCCGCGCGACTCGAGGCTCGCGAGCGCCTCGGTCACCTCGCGGAGCGGGTCGCCCGACACGTCGGCCAGCAGCTCGGGCGACCAGCGCGCGCCCGCGACCGCGGCGATCTGCATCAGGTGGCGGTCGGCCGGGGAGAGCCGGGCGAGGCGCGCCGACACGATGCCGCGCAGGTTCTTCGGGACCTCGACCTCGGCGACCTCCGGATGATACGTCACCCGACCCTCGAGCACCTCCACCGCGCCCGCGTCGACGAGGGCCTTGAGGTACTCCTCGACGTAGAGCGGGTTGCCGGCGCTCTTGGTCGCGATGCCGCGCAGGAGCTCGACCGGGACCTCTTCGGCCGCGAGGCGGGTCGCCGCGAGGCGCGCGACGTCGTCGTCGCTCATCGCGCCGAGCGTCAGCTCGTGGTGGCTCGGGCGTGACGAGAAGTTCGCGGTCGAGCCCGGGCGGTAGGCGACCACCACGGCCACGCGGGTGCTCGCGACGTCGCGCAAGAGACCGTCGAGGATCGCGCGCGACTCGTCGTCCATCGACTCGACGCCGTCGAAGCAGATGACCGTGAGTCGATCCGTCGCGAGCTTCGTGACCATGCGCGCGAGCGCCGGCCCGAGCAGGCGCCCGAGCGACTCGGTCGCCTCGGGGAAGGGGGCTGCGCCGAGCGCCGCGGCCAGCGCACCGAGCTCCTGCGGGGGCAGCCCGAGCTCGCGAAGCCGGGCGACCTTGTCGCGGATCACTTCCTCGGGATCGAGCTCGTCGAGGCCGACGATCGCCCGGAGCAGCTCCTGCACGCTCGAGAGCGGCAGCGAGCGCGCCTGGCGCGCGCAGGTCGCGATGTACATGCCGACGTCGTGACCGCCGAGGCGCAGACGCCGGCGCGTCTCGAGCAGCAGCCGGCTCTTGCCCGTGCCTGCCTCGCCCACGAGCGACACGAGGCGCATGCGGCCACGGTTCGCCAGCGCGAGCAGCTCGCCCATCTGGCGCAGCTCGTCGCGGCGCCCCACGAACTTGCCGCCCGCGTCGCCCTGCGCGAGCTCGCCCTCGAGCAGGTAGGGCGCGCCCTCGTCGCCCGTCGGCAGCGTGGAGAACAGCGTGGAGACGGCGTGCTGCGCCTCGGGCGAGAGCCGTGTCTGGCCGTTGCCCGCGCGCGCCGCGAGATCGCGAGCCGAGCGTCGGAGCGCTTCGTACGACTCGTCGCGGATCGCCTCGCCGGCGAGGTCCACGAGGATGCGGCCCGTGTGCACGCCGATCTGCACGGTGGCCTCGCGGCCGGCCTGCGTTCCGGCCGTGGCCGCATGCACGACCCGCAGGGCGTAGCGGGCCGCGGCCTCGGTGTCGCGGCCGTCGGGCTCGCGCAGGCCGAAGGCGAACGCGACCTCGAGCGTGCCGCTCGGCATCTGCGCGCTCCCGAGGCGCGTACCTCCGAAGCGCCGCAGCATCCGCTCCATCTGCGGGTCGTTGAGCAAGAGGGGCGAGGACGTGCGGACGACCAGCGCGGTCACGTCGCGCCGCTCGGCGGTCGGGCGCGTGACGCCCGTCGCGCTCCGCGCCTGTCCAGCGCCCGCGCGGGGCGGAGGCCGCGACGACGTGCGACCGAAGGGGATCTCGACCGGCGTCCGGGTGCGCGAAGCGTCCGCCTCGCCGTCGAACATCGCGATGAGCCGCGCTCCGTCCTGGTCGCTCGACACGGACTCGCTCGCGGTCCGCAGATCGATGAGGTAGCGCGAGAGGTCGTGCCCGCCGACGCGGCGTCCGCTCGAGTAGAGGAACTGCACGAGCTCCTCGTACATACGCCCGGCGTTCGGGTGGCGGTCGTCCGGCCGCTGGCTCAGCGCGCGCTCCACGATCGCGGACAGCTCGTCCGGCACGTCGCGCGCGACGCTCTTGAGCGAGGGCACCGCGCCGTCGCGCACGCGTCGCAGGGTCTCGGGGTTGGTCTCGGCCTGGAACGGGTTCACGCCCGAGAGCGCCTCGTAGAGCACCACGCCGAGGGCGTACAGGTCGGTGCGAGCGTCCACGGCCTGGCTGCGCGCCTGCTCGGGCGACATGTACGCGTACTTGCCCTTGAGCACGCCCACGTCCGTGTCGGCCATCGCGATCGTGCGCGCCTTGGCGATCCCGAAGTCCGTGAGCTTCACCTCGCCCTCGAAGCTCAGGAGCACGTTCTGCGGGGACACGTCGCGGTGCACGATGTTGATCGGACGCAGGTTCGTGTCGCGGCGACGGTGTGCGTAGTCGAGCCCCTTGGCGAGCTCGCTGACGACGAAGACGGCGAGCTCCTGCGAGAGCGGGCGGCGTAGCTGCCTGCTCCGGCGCAGGACCGTCGCGAGATCGAACCCGGCGACGTACTCCATCGCGATGAAGTAGGAGTCGTCCGCCCTGCCCAGGTCGAAGACCTGGACGATGTTCGCGTGCGAGAGCGTGACGGCGATCTTCGCCTCGGCGATGAACATGTCGACGAAGGCCGGCATCGCCCCGAGCTCGGGCAGGATCCGCTTGATGACGAGGACCTTCTCGAAGCCCTCGACGCCGTGCGACTTCGCCTTGAACACCTCGGCCATGCCGCCGCGTGCGAGCAGCTCGAGGAGCTGGTACTTGCCGTAGACGACGGGGCTGGGCTCGACCGACATGCCGACTCGAGTCGGTGCCCGGCGAATCCGGCCCCCCGACCTGTAGGAGCGCTCAGCTTACCGCAGATTCGCCTTGAGGTGCGGGAGGACGGGGATTTTCGCCCTCCGCCGGATCAGGCGGGGCGAGGTCCGCCGTGTCGGCCAGCTGGAGCCGATACAGGCGCGAGTAGAGGCCCCCGAGCGCGAGCAGCTCCTCGTGCCTGCCCTCCTCGACGATGCGGCCCCGGTGCACCACCACGATGCGGTCCACGGTCCGGACGGTGGAGAGCCGGTGGGCGATGACGATGGCCGTCCGGCCGGCCAGCATCGTCTCGGCCGCCGTGCCGAGACGCGCCTCGGTCTCGCTGTCCACGTGCGCGGTGGCCTCGTCGAGCACGAGGAACGGGCGATCCAGGTAGATGGCCCGGGCGAAGGCGACCAGCTGCCGCTCCCCGGCGCTCAGGTTGGCTCCGCGCTCGTCCACGCGCGCGTCCAGGCCGCCGCGGGGTGCGAGCATCGGCTCGAGACCCACCTTGCGCACCGCCTCCTTCGCGCGCTCGAGATCGGGACGCGGATCGAGCGCGGCCACGTTCGCCAGGATGGTGTCGTTGTGGAGGAAGACGTCCTGCGGCACGCACGCGAACTTGCCCCGCAGCGCGCCGCGATCGACCTCGCGCACGTCGCGCCCGTCGACGAGGACGTGGCCTCTCGACACGTCGTAGAGCCGCAGCGCGAGCGCGGTGATCGTCGTCTTGCCGGAGCCCGTCGGCCCGACGATGGCGATCCGCTCGCCGCGCTTGACCCGCAGAGACACGTCGTGGAGCACCGGGTGGCCCGTGCGGTACGCGAAGTCGACGGCCCGCAGCTCGATCGCGACGTCGTCCTCGGGCGGGGCGTACCTCGGGACCTCGAGGCCCGCCGGCGCGTCGTCGTCCTTCATGTCGAGCAGGGCGAAGATCCGCTCGGCCGCCGAGAGCGAGGACTGCAGGATCGTGTACTTCGTGGAGAGCTCGCGGATGGGCACGAAGAAGCGCTGCACGTAGTCGTAGAACGCGACGACCGTGCCGACGTAGAGGGCGGACTCCGTCTCGCCGAGCCCACCGACGTGCACCGCGGCGTACCAGAGGACGATGGCCACCGTGACCGCGGCGATCGACTCGACGATCGAGTAGAGCAGGGCGTCGTAGCGAATCGAGAGGAAGTTCGCGTCGCGGTGCTGCGCGTTGATCTGCTCGTACTCGGCGAGGCAAGCGTCCTCCCGGCCGAACGCCTGCACGATGGCGATGCCCTGCACCTGCTCGGACATGTAGGCGTTGAGCTGCGCGATGCTGGCCCGGATGGCGCGGAACGCCTCGCGGGCGCGGCGGCGGATGCGGTCGACGGCGAACGCGAGCGGCGGGATGGCGCAGAGCGCGACCAGCGTCATGCCGACGTCGAGGTAGAACATCGCCGCGATGCACCCCGCCAGCATCACGAGATCCGAGATCGCGAGCACCGCGCCCGACGCGAAGAGCTCGCCCAGCGCGTCGGAGTCGTTCGTGACGCGCGTGACCACGCGCCCGACGGGCGTGCGGTCGAGATAGGCGAGCGGTAGCCGCTGCACGCGGGCGTACGTCGCCGCCCGGATCGCCGCCACCGTGCGCTGCCCGGCGAGCTGGAGCGTGTACTGCTGGGCGAAGCGCGCCGTGAACTCCACGCCGATGGCCAGCGCGAACAGAAGGACGACGTGGCCGAGCGCGACGCTCGATCGCTCGACGAGCGAGGCGTGGATGGCCTCGCGGATGAGCAGCGGCTGGGTCAGCGAAGCGCCCGTCACGACCGGGACGAGGAGCAGCGTCGTGAGGAGGAGGCGCCCGTGCGTGCGCGCGAAGGGCCAGAGGCGCCCGAGCAAGACCAGGTCGTACGTCTTCTCGTCGACGGCATCGCCGCTCGGAGGCCGGACGTTCGCGACGCGGCGCGGATCGCTCACGCGAGCTCCGCGATCTCTTGCTCGAGGCGCTGCCGCGCCGCGAGCCGCGCGTAGAGCCCTCTGCCCTTCACGAGGTCGTCGTGCGTGCCCTCTTCGACCACGCGCCCCGCCTCCAGGACCAGGACGCGATCGCAGCGCGCCGCCGCAGCGATGCGGTGCGTGACGAGCACCATCGTCCGGCCCGCGGCGGCGCGGTCGAGGGCCTCGAGGATGGCGCGCTCGGTCCGCGAGTCGACGGCGCTGAGCGGGTCGTCGAGCACGAGCACGCGTGGCGCGCCGAGCAGCGCTCGGGAGAGCGCCACCCGCTGCTTCTGGCCGCCCGAGAGCTGCACCCCGCGCTCGCCCACGATCGTCGACCATGCCTCCGGGAGCTGTTCGATCTCGTCCTTCACGCTCGCCTCGGACGCGGCGTGCTCGAGGGCGGCACGCGCGCCTGGAGCGGCGGGATCGTCCTGCGCGAGGCCGAGGTTGGCCGCCACGGTGGTCGAGAAGAGGAAGGGCTCCTGCTGCGCGAACCCGACGGTGCGCCGGAGGTCCGAGAGGGAGAGGCGCGTCACGTCGTCGCCGTCGAGATACACGGCGCCTCGCGGGGTCTGGAGCAAGCGCGGCAGGAGCGCCGCCAGCGTGCTCTTGCCGCTCCCGGTCGCGCCGACGACCGCGAGAGAGCTCCCGGCCGGCACGTCGAACGACACGTGGTCGAGCACCCGGCGCCCGTCGATCTCGTACGAGAGGTCCACCACCTTGAGCGCGCCGACCTTCTTGGCCGGGATCGCGTCGGGGTCCTCGGCGACGTCGGGCGCGGCGATCAGCACCTCGCGCACGCGCTCGTACGACGCGCGACCGCGCTGCACGATCCCGAGCAGGTATCCGAACGCGAGCGTCGGCCAGACGAGCTGCGCGAGGTACGCGTTGAACGCGGCGAACTCGCCGACGGTCAGCGCCCCCGAGAGGACCATCTCGCCTCCCTGCCAGACCACGACGAGCGTGCCGATCGAGCTGAGCCCCATCATCACGGGCCACATCAGCGCGCGCAGCGAGACGAGGCGCAGGTTCTTCTCGATCGCGTTCTCGTTCACCTGGTCGAAGCGCGTCCGCTGGCGATCCTCGAGGCCGAGCGAGCGCAGCGCGCGCGTCCCGGCGACGTCCTCCTGGACACGCTCCGAGAGCGCGGCGATCGCCACCTGCGCGTCACCGCTCCGGGCGAACATCGCGCGGCCGAAGCGGCGCGCCGCGAACGCGAGGAAGGGATACGGGACCAGCGCCATCAGGGTGAGGCGCGGCGAGACGACGAACATCAGCGCGATCGCGCTCACGAACGCGAGGGCCGAGTTCACCACGTTGAGCGCGCCGAACCCGATCAAGAGGCGCACCTGCGCGAGATCGTTCGTCGCGCGGCTCATGATGTCGCCGGTGCTCGTCTTCTTGAAGAAGGACGGACCGAGGAGGTGAACGCGCGCGAGGACCTGGTTGCGCAGGTCGAACTCGACGTCACGACCCACGTTGAAGACCTGGATGCGGGATCGCGTGCGCACGAACCAGGCGAGCGCCGAGAGCCCGATCACGCCGAGCGCGGCGTCGCGCACCGTGGTGCCGTCGCGATCGTGCAGCGCGTCGAGCCCGACGCGGAAGAGCCACGGGGCGGCCTTCTCGGCGGCCTGCGTCAAGACGAGCAGCAGCGCGCCCCACGCCAGGCGTCCGGCGTACGGGCGCACCTTCTCGAGGAGGCGCTCCCTCCGCTCATCCGACACCACCGGCTTCACGACTCCGGGTGCGACGTAGAGCGAACGGGAGCGAGAGGCAACCCCCGGGCAGGCAGGCCCGCGCGCCTCAGCGCGCGCGTCGCCGTCCGACCATCAGGAGCGCGAGCACCGAGAGGCCCGCGAGCGCGCCCGCCGCGCCGCCGCGGCCACCGGCCACCGTGCAGCCGCAGCTGCCGCTGTCGCGCGGCTGGCAGATCCGCGTCGTGCCGTCGCCCGTCGCGACGCAGGAGTAGCCGCGCGGGCAGGGCGCGGTCGCCTCGCAGGTGCGCGTGCAGAACGTGCTCGAGCCCGACTGTGCGCACTGGCCGCTCAGGCAGTCGCCCATCGAGTGGCAAGGTGCGCCGAGGCCGCCCGAGCTCGCGACGCACGCGCCGCTCTCGCCCTGGGGCTGGCAGCTGAACATGTCCGGGCAGCCACCGCCGCTCACCGGGTCGCAGGTCTGCGAGCAAGCGCCGTTCACGCAGATGCGCGAGGCGCAGTCGGTGCCCATCGAGCACGCGTCGCCGATCTGGCCGGTCATCTGGCAGCTCCCGCAGCTCGCCGTGCTGCCGACCTGGCACGCGTAGCCGACGGGGCACGAGGTCGTCGCGCCGCCCGGGACGCAGGGCGAGGTGCACACGCCCTCCGCGCAGAAGAGGCCCGCGCAGTCGGTGTTCGCGCTGCAGGCCGATCCGATCGCGCCCGAGCCGGCGCTGCCGGGCTCGCAGAGCCCGGTCCCGGTGCACGTGCCCGTCGCCTGACCGTTGCAGTAGAACCCGGTGCCGCACGAGGTCGGGTCGAGCCAGTCGCACGTGGCCGAGCAGACGCCGCCGAAGCAGACGTTGGACGAGCACTCGTCCGGGGTCGTGCATGGCGCGCCGAGGCCGCCGCCGCTCGTCGAGCCTGCTTCGCACGCGCCCGTCGCGACGTTGCAGCGCTGGCCCGACGCGCAGTCGGTGTCGTTGGTGCAGCCGCTCGGCGTCGTCCCCGCGCAGGAGCCCGAGGCCTGCACGCACTGGCCGCCGAGGCCGCTCACCGCGAAGCACGTCGAGCCGCCCGAGCAGTCGGCGTCGCTCGAGCAGTTCGTCCCGCAGTACCCGAGCCCGTCCGGGTAGCGCAGGCAGTAGCCGTTCGTGCACGACGCAGCCGAGCTGCACGGCGAGCAGAGGCCGCCCGTGCCCATCATCGAGGACGTCATGCACGTCCCGGTCGCCGTGTTGCAGGTCTGTCCGGTCGGACAGCCCGTCGTCGTGCAGCTCGTCGGCGGCACGCCCGTGCCGGGATAGAGGGTGCAGATGCCCGTCTGGTCGTCGCTCGAGAGCGAGGCGATGCCGCCGCTGTACGCGTAGTACATCGTGGCGCTCGAGCTCGTGGAGTGGCCCAGGCCGTAGTAGTGGCCGCCCTCGTGCAGGACGATCGAGTACGCGTTGACCATGGTCCCGCGGCCCGAGCCGGTGATCCAGGTGTAGTTCGCGCCGTTGAGCTCCATGTCGGCCTCGACGATCGTCGGGTGGCCCATGGTGGTGCGCGACGTCCACTGCGGCTGCGTGACGCCGATGGCGCTGGTGTCGTAGCGCCAGCCGCTCTCGACCCAGCCGACCATGGCGCGGCCGTCGCCCGTCGAGGGGCGGCTCGCGGTGCGGCCGCCGTAGGTTGCGCGCAGGCTCGTGCACGACACCATCGTCCAGTCGCCGAACGCCTGCTGGACGACGGACTCGGTGGTGTCGACGCCGAGATCCGCGGACCCCGCGTCGTTCATCTGGTACGGGACGGCCCCGCTCCAGATCGGCTGTGACGAGTCGATCGGGCTCCACGCGGTCGCAGGGCTCGCGACCAGCGCCGAGGCGACAGCGAGGGTCAGCGTCCAGCGACGCCTCTGCGACGGGGTCATCGGCCACCTCCCGTCGACGACGGGTCGGAGGGCACGGCGAGCTGCTCGAGGACGGACGCGACGAAGCCGACGAAGCTGTCGTAGTCGACGGCCGGCGAGCGGCCGCCGTCGCGGACCTGCATCTCTCCGTCGACCCACGCGGCGAACGCGATCGTGCTCGTGTCGCGCTCGACGAGCGTGCGCGCCACGTGAGCCTGGACGTCGACCTCGCGGATCACGTCGAAGCGACCCTGCTCCATGCCGACGGTGCGGAACGCGCCGCTCGGGAGGCGGCGCAGGAACACGACGACCTCCTCGCCGTCCCGGTAGCGCGGCGTGCCGTCGATCCAGCTGCCGCTGCCGTCGGCCGTCGTGCCGCCGATCTCGTCGATCGTGATCCGCTGTACCGGCCCACCCTTCAGGACGTCGAGCACCGCGAGCTCCGCGATCGTGTGCGGCTCGAGGTGCCCGTCGAAGGTCTCGAGCTGCGTCCCGGTCCGCAGGACCGTCGCGTGGACGATGACCTGCGCGTCCCCGATGAGCTGCTCCATCGGGATCTCGACCATCACGGTCGCGTGGGCAGGCAACGCTGCCAGGCCGAGGAAGGCGAGGGTGAGAAGGGCGAGCGCGCTACGTCGAGCAAGCATGCGAGTCTCCGAGAAACAGGCGAGGTCGGCGTCCCCGAATGGCTACGATACCAGAGCCACCGCGTCCGGGCGTCGTCAGCGGGTGGCGACCTCGCGGACCAGGACGCCGCGCTCGATCGCGCCCCACGCCTTGTGGGCCTTCCCCGCGGCCGCCGTGTCCCGGAGCGCCTCGTAGAGCCCGGGGATCGCGAGCATGACGCCGGGGCGTGCGGCGCGCGCCGTCTCGAGGGCCGTCCGGACCGACCCCAGCGGCACGCTCGCGGGCACGACGAGCTTGCCGAACACCGCGCGGTGCTCCTCGGGTGGCAGGTGCGCGTGCTTGGTGAGCGTCTCGCCGGCCGCGCAGCGCGGGCAGATGCGCTCGATGCGGGTCCCGTGCTCGTAGAAGACGCAGCCCTCGGGCAGCGCTGCGCCGATCGCGGCGGCGTCGCCGGGCTGCTGCTCGAGCCCGAGGAACGGAAGGCGCCGCTCGTCTCCCTTCGCCAGCACGCCGAGCACGCCGAGCACCGGGCGGCGCTTTCCCGCCTCGACCCGGTGCGCGACCGGCGCGGGATCGACCAGCACGACGTCCCCGAAGTCGGCGATGGCCTCGCGGTGCGTCGGCGTGCGCACGACGCCGTGGACCGGAGACAGTGGCTGCATCCACACTCGCTCGAACCCCGCCGCCTCGTCGGGCACGGCCGCGAAGCTCGCGCGCCCCGTCCCGATCGTCGGCAGGCGGATCTCCGTCTGCGGCAGATCGGGCACGAAGGGACGCGCCGCACCCTCCACGCGGAAGCCGATCTTCTCGAGGGCCTCGCGCGCCGTCGCGTCCTGGCCCGTCGCCAGGGCAGCGAGCGCGGTGTGGAAGAGCAGCGGACGAAGATCCCCCAGCTTCGCGCGCGCCTTGTCGAACGCGGCGAGCGCCGCGCGGAAGCGGCGCGCGCGCTTGTGCAGGACGCCGAGGTCCGAGAGCCACTCTCCGCGCGGGTCGAGGACGATCGCCCGCTCGAGGCTGGCGAGCGCCTCCTCGTCGTGCCCTGGGCCGAGGCGCACCAGGGAGTTGCCGAGGGCGGCCAGGAGCGGCGGCGAGCCCGGCGTGCGCGCGAGGGCGGCGCGGGCCGCGCGCACCGCCACCTCGGCGGCGTCGCCGGGGCGTCGGGGCTCGTCGAACGGCACGAGATCCGCGACCGCGATGAGGACGGCGAGCGCACGCGCCACCAGACCCTCGTCACGCGCGTGCTGGTCGAGCACGAGCAGCGCGTCCTCGGCCGCGCGTGGCCGCCCCGGCGAGACGGTGAGGAGCGTCAGCCACGCCTCGGCGATGTCGGGCTCGGTCGGCAAGAGCGCGTGCAAGGGCTCGATGGCCGCCCACGCCTCGTCGCGCGTCCCGGCGCGCAGGGCGCGCTCCATCGCCTCGATCGCTTGCGGCTGCACCGGGGTGGCGTAGCAGGTTCGGGGCCTGGCGCGCGCCCTGGGAGCTTCAGAGGCGGAAGGGGCCGAGGGTGCCCATGTCCGGACCGGGCGGCCCGCCGCTCGGGGAGGCGGCGACCGCGACGCCGATGATCACCCCGACGAGGACCGCCGCGCCCGCGCCCACGCCCACCCAGATCCACGGCGAGGGCGAGCCGTCTCCCTCCGTGCGCGTCGTGAAGAGCGACGAGCGCGTCGGCGGCGTCGGACCGGGATCCGGGATCGCTGCGCCCGGCGCCGTGAGCGCGAGGGCGCGCGTCTCGCCGATCGCCAGCTCGAGCCGCTCGCTGGCGACCGTCTCCCCGGCGCGCCGCAGGGCGACCGTGTGTGGGCCCGGGTTGGCGGGCGCGTCGACGTCCGGCTCGATCGCCTCGCCGTCCAGCTCGATCGTGTCGCCGGGGATCGCGCCCTCGACCCTCACGTGGACGCGCGGCGTCTCGCTCTCGAGCTCGAGGAGCGCCTGCTCGACCGTCGCCCGGTAGGGTGCGTCGCGCTCGGTCGCGTCGCGCAGCCACTGCTCGTAGCTCGCCCGGGCCTCGAGCAGCCGACCCGTGTGGCGCTGCGCGCCGGCGAGGTTCATCAGCACGCGCGTCGAGGCGACGAGAGAGTACGCGCGCGAGAAGGCGACGCGCGCCGACTCCCAGTCGCCGTCCTGCGCGGCGAGCACCCCCGCCTGCATCATCGCGAGCGCGGCCGCGTGATCGTCGTCGCTCGACTGCGCCCCGGCGGCCGAGGGCGGTCCGGACAGGAGCGCCGCGAGCGCGAGGGCGAGGGCGAGCCGCCTCACCGGCACGTCTCCAGCGGCGTGAACGTGAGCGTGCCGGACGAGCCATCCCACGCCGTCAGCGTCAGCGTGTGCCCGGACGCCGTCGCGCTCGCGAGCCAGCCCTCGCTGCCGTCGGGCCGCGTCGGCGCGACGAACGATCCCGACACGGCGGCCCCTTCGAGCATCAGGGTCGCCGTCGACGCCGAGGGCCCGCGCACCGTGATCACGCTGCCGGTGCCGGACATCCCGGTGAGGAGCACGAAGGGCGCCGTGCCCGTCGCCCGCAGGCCGCCCGCGAGCGCGATGGGCGACTGCGTGATGCTTCCCCCTTCGCTCTTGCTGATCCACATCGTGTCGCCCGTCGCGGACGCGGCGGTGAGCCGCGTGGAGGCGCCCGTCGTACCCGTGAGCGTCGGGCTCGAGGAAGAGCAGTCCCGGCAGACATCCATGCGGCAGCTCAGTCCGCCGCGGCACGAGCCGCCGCAGCAGGGCTGGGCGGAGCAGCCGCAGGGGGGGCCGCCGTCCGGCGGCGGGCCGACGTCGATCGGCCCGCCCGCGTCGCGAGGGGCGGCGACGCCCGCGTCGGTGCCGGGCGTCCAGCGCGGCAGATCGCTCGCCGGGACGTGCCGATCCTGACAGCTTCCCTCGCGGCACGTCTGCGAGGCCCCACAGGCCGTGCATGCACAGCTGGCGGAGAGCCAGACGTCGAGGCGCCGCCGCTGGCCCGGGCTGAACTCGGTGACCGTGTCGGAGACGACGTCGCCGCCCTCCGCGTGGACGGTGATCGGGCCGAAGGGGGCCCGCTCGCGCAGCAAGACGAGCGAGAGCGGCAGGCTCGGGGCGAGGCGCTGCTCGTCGACGGCGACGACTCCGTCGGGCCCTGCCACCGTCACTCGCAGACGCGGCACCGCGACGTCCGCGCGCACGACCACCACGAGCTCGGTCAGGTCGCCGCCGCCCGAGCTGCAGCCGACGCTGGAGGCGGCCACGCACGAGAGTCCGAGGGCGAGGGCGAGGGCGGATCGGGCGGTCACAGCTCGTGCGCGAGCGTAGTCCCATCGACCACCGTCGCGCGACCCTCGCGGCGGGCCGGCGCGCGGTGTGTGGTGGCCGGCGTGCTCGCCTCTCGCGTCGGGGCCGCTTCCATCGGCTCGGCGGCGGCGCGCGGCGGTGGCGCCGGGATCGCGGACTCGACGTGCGCCGGCGGTGTCGGCAGCGGAAAGATCGGCGCGTGGGCGGCGACCGGCGGCGGGGCGGTCGGGGTCGTCGGGCGTCCGGGTGTGGTCGTCGACGTCACCACCGGCAAGGCGTGCGCGCGCATCTCGGGCGGCGTCGTCGGCGGGTAGAACGCGATCACGAGCGCGAGCACGACGATCACGGTCAGCCCGATCGCGGCCACCACGAGCGGTGCGCGCGAGGGGGGAGGGTGCGCTGCGCCGCGCGGCAGCACGATGCGGCCGGTCGTGAGCGCCGACTGCGGCGCGCGCTCGGCGGTCAGCGCCTCGATCGGAGGCGCGGGCATGGGCGGCTCGAGCGACGTCCCGACCCCGGCACCGGTCGCCGCCGTCGCGAGCGCCAGCTGCGCGATCGGCGGCGCACCGAGCGCGCCCGACGACGGGAGCGCCTGCAGCACGAGCCGCGCCGCGTCCGCGGCCGTCGCCGGTCGCGCGTCCGGGTGGGCCGCCGTGAGGCTCGCGACGAGCCGATCCATCGCCGGGCCGGCCTCGGGCACGAGCGAGCTCGGGGGCGGCAGAGCCGGGTCGCGCACCCGATCGAGGATCTCCGCGTCGGAGGCGCCCTCGTAGAGCCGCTGCCCGGCGAGCAGCTCCCAGAGGACGACCCCCAGCGCGAACACGTCCGTGCGGCGATCGACCGTGCCCGAGAGCTGTTCGGGGGCGAGGTAGCGGAGCTTGCCCTTGAGCGTGGGCTGCCGCGTCTCGTGCAGGCGCTCGGCCGCCTTCGCGATGCCGAAGTCGATGAGCTTCACCGCGCCGTGCGTGCCGAGGAGCACGTTGTCCGGGCTCACGTCGCGATGGACGAGCCCGAGCGGCACGCCGGTCTCGCCGCGCAGCTCGTGGGCGGCGTGCAGGCCGAGAGCCAGCTCGCGCACGATCGCGATCGCGAGCTCGGGGCGCAGGCGCCGGCCCCGCTCGCCCACGACGCGCGTGACGTCGGCGAGCGAGCATCCGGGGACGAGCTCCATCACCATGAAGTAGACGCCGTCGTCGAGACCCACGTCGAAGACCTGGATCACGTTCGGATGGGCGATCCGCGCGGTCAGGCGCGCCTCGTCGAGGAACATCCGCACGAAGTCCTCGTTGTCCCCGAGGTGCGGGTGGATGACCTTGATCGCGACGTGCTTGGCGAAGCCGCCGACGCCGCTGCGCCGGCCGATCCAGAGCGAGCCCATGCCGCCTGACTTCACGCGCTGCACGAGCTCGTAGCCGGCGACGCTGTCTCCGGGACCGAGCCCGCCGCGCGAGCGCGCGGGGGGCGGCGGGGGCGCGTCGGGCACGCGAAGACCGCCGCCCCCGCCCAAGGGGCGCGTCGCGGTCACGTCCGGGCCGCCCGGACCCGCTGCCCGCGAAGAAGACGGCCGATCGCGCATCGGTCCCGAGGATACCGCAACCGCGCCGCCGCAGGAACGCGGCGCCCGGCGCTCGGCCGGGTCAGTCGAGGACGTAGCGGAGCGTGATGGGCTGCCCGCGGCGGATCACGCGCAGCGTCGCGTGGGCGCTCTGGCGAAGCGCGGTCAGGGCGTCGAGCGCCGCCCCGGCGTCCGTGAGCGCGATGTCGTCGACGTGCGTGAGCGCGTCGCCGTTGGCGATGCCGAGGCGCGCGGCGACGCTGCCCGCCCGGATGCCGAAGAGCCGGAAGCCGTCGACGGCGCCCGTCTCGGTCGTGTGCGGGATCGCGCGCAGCGTCGTGACGAGCTCGCCGGACGACACGAGCCGCTCGACGAGCGCACGCGAGACGCGGAACGAGTCCGGCCCCGTCGGGACGACCTCGGCGTCGGGGGGCGGCTGCGTCGAGGGCCGCGCCAGCGACCCCTCCGGCGCGGGCGCACGCCGGAACATCGTGAGTCGGCACTCGTGCGCGCCGTCCGAGAGCCGGACCTCGTCGCGGGCGATCGCGACCACGCGGCGCTCCCCCACGCGCATCCCCTCGGCATAGAGAAGCGAGGCGCCGGTCCCGTCCGTGATCGCCGCGAAGGGCGCGCTCGCCGCGCCGCGCGGGACCACGGCGCCGACGAGGCGCAGGGTCGCCGGGCAGGGCGGAGCGGCGGCGTCGCGGTCGGGCGGTGCGGCCGACGGCCCCGCCGGAGGACCGACGCAGTCGATCCCGAGCGCGGACCCGAAGAGCGACGGGCGCGCGAGCAGCGCGCAGGCGTCGGGCGTCGGCTCGGGCGGCAGCGTCGCGGGCGCGAGGGCAGGCGAGGGGACACGTGGGACGGCACCGGCGAGGAGCCACGCGCTCCCGCGTCCGGCGGCGATGCCGGCGAGGGTGAGCGTGGCCGCGACGCAGGCGAGGCGGAGAGAACCCGGAGCGAGGGTCATGCGCGATCCCGCAGCAGGAGCCGTGCCCGCGGGCGTGATCTCGCCTGCGCGGAGGGGTCCCCGCCGGAACACGGCGGAAGCGCGTGCGACCTCGCCAACGTGGCGGACGACGAGGGGCGCCGCCGCGCTCGGATCGACAGCTTGTCAGTGGCGCGCGCGCCGCGCGATGATGCGCGCCGATGACCGCTCACCCGCGAAACGTCGGCACCGATCTGCACCTCGAGTGGGTCGAGGAAGTCCGCATCAACCGCAGCGCCGTCGAGCGCCGCGCCGCCACGATCGGCACGCGCCGCTCGATCAAGAAGGAGTGGCAGCTCGCGTGGCTCCTGAAGGCGATCACCTGCATCGATCTCACCACGCTCGGCGGTGACGACACCGAGGGCAACGTGAGGCGGCTGTGCGCGAAGGCGCGGCGTCCGGTCAAGGACGAGGTGCTCGAGGCGCTCGGCGCGACGAAGCTCCCGATCCACACGGGCGCCGTCTGCGTCTATCACGCGCTCGTCCCCGTCGCCGTGAACGAGCTCGGGGGCTCGGGCATCCCGGTGGCCGCGGTCTCCACCGGGTTTCCGGCGGGTCTGACGCCGCTCGACACGCGCCTCGAGGAGATCCGCCGCTCGGTGGCCGCCGGCGCGAAGGAGATCGACATCGTCATCCACCGCGGGCTCGTGCTCGAGAACGACTGGCAGAGGCTCTACGACGAGGTGAAGGCGATGCGCGAGGCGTGCGGCGCCGCTCGCCTCAAGGCGATCCTCGCCACCGGTGAGCTCGGCACGCTCAAGAACGTCGGCAAGGCGAGCTGGGTCGCGATGATGGCGGGCGCCGACTTCATCAAGACGAGCACCGGCAAGGAGTCGATCAACGCGACCTTGCCCTTCTCGCTGGTGATGATGCGCGCGATCCGCGAGTACGAGGAGCGCACCGGCTTCAAGGTCGGCTTCAAGCCGGCCGGCGGGATCAAGACCGCCAAGCAGTCGCTCGACTGGCTCGCGCTGGTGAAGGACGAGCTCGGGAACGACTGGCTCGACCCGTTCCTCTTCCGCTTCGGCGCGAGCAGCCTGCTCAGCGACATCGAGCGGCAGCTCGAGTACCACGTGACGGGCCGCTACGCGGCGTTCCATCGCCAGCCGATGGCCTGAGGTCCGGGGGAGCGTCTGCCGCGTTCCGGATGGGTGGCGGCGGGCCGCCCGCGGGGCCACATTCCCGCTCCCGATGGCTGGCAAGAAGAAAGCACCGAGGTCGGCCGAGCCCGCGCGCGAGCCCGACGACGCTCTCGAGGGCGAGGTCGTCGACGCCAGCGAGGTGCCGCGCGAGCGGAGCGCGGACGACGAGCCGCTCGACGGCGAGGTGGTCGGGGCCGGCCCCGCCGAAGGTGAGCTCGAGTTCGAGGCGGAGCTGGCCCCCGAGAAGGTCGCGGCGCTCGTGCCGCGCGGGTCGCCCGGGCCGCTCGCGACGACCGATCCGCTGCAGGCCTACATGCGTGACGTGCAGCGCTACTCGCTGCTGACGCCCGAAGAGACGCACGAGCTCGCGGTGAAGTACCTGAGCACCGGCGACGTCGACGCTGCCAAGAAGCTCGTCACTTCGAACCTGCGCCTCGTGGTGAAGATCGCGTTCGACTACAAGCGCGCGTACCGGAACATCCTCGACCTCGTCCAGGAGGGGAACATCGGCCTGATGCAGGCCGTGAAGAAGTACGACCCGTACCGCGGCGTGAAGCTCTCGAGCTACGCGGCGTGGTGGATCCGCGCGTACATCCTGCGCTTCATCCTCAACAACTGGCGCCTGGTGAAGGTCGGCACGACCCAGGCGCAGCGGAAGCTCTTCTTCAACCTCAAGAAGGAGAAGGCGCGCCTCTCCGCGATGGGGATCGACCCGACGCCGGAGCTGATCGCCAAGAACCTCGACGTCCCCACGGAGGAGGTCGTCCACATGGACCGCCGCCTCTCCACCGGCGAGGTCTCGCTCGACGCGCCGATCGGGCAGTCGGAAGGCAAGCCGACCTCGCGCATCGAGTCGATGCCGAGCGGCGACGCCGGCGCGGACGTGCAGCTCGCCGAGGGCGAGCTCAGCGAGATGCTCAGCGAGAAGATCCACGAGTTCGGCAAGACGCTGAAGGGCAAGGAAGAGGTCATCTTCAAGGAGCGCCTGATGAGCGAGGAGCCCAAGACGCTGCAGGAGCTCGGCGAGCAGTTCGGCGTGTCACGCGAGCGCGTCCGCCAGCTCGAGAAGCGCCTGCAGGGCAAGATCAAGGCGTACCTCGAGTCGCAGGTGGAGAAGAGCGCGCTCGAGTGACGCTCATCGGCGCGCGCCGCTCCACGCCTCGGCGCCGAGCGCGTGCCCGTCGGTGTGCACCACGATCCCGCCGTCGAGATCGGTGCGCAGGACGTCGATGCCCCGGGCCGCCAGCCGATCCATCACGTCCTCGTGCGGGTGGCCGAAGCGGTTGCCGACGCCCGCGCTCACGATGGCCAGGCGCGGGGCCACGGCGGCCACGAAGGCGTCCGTGCTCGAGGTGTGCGAGCCATGGTGCCCGAGCTTGAGCACGTCCACGGGCCCGCGGAGGCCTCGCGCGAGCAGCGCCGACTCGGCGTGCGCCTCGGCGTCCCCCATCAGCAAGAACGAGCGCGTGCCGTAGGTGATCCTCAGAACGATCGAGTTGTCGTTCGCGTCCCAGCCGGGGTCGAACGCGGGGCACGGCCAGAGCAGCTCGAGGCGCGCGCCCCCCCGCACGACGGGTCTGTCGCAGAGCGTGCGCGGATCTTCGACGCGCGCACGCCGCCCGAGGCCACCGAGCGCGCGCGCCCACGCGCCGGTCGGGTCCTCTTCGAGCGCCTGCCCGCTGTCCCAGACCTCGTCGATCGGAAAGCGCGCGGCCAGCGCGGCGACCCCGCCGTAGTGATCCGGGTGCGGGTGCGTGACGACGAGCCGATCGATCCGCGCCCGCCGCCGCGCGCGCAAGAGCGGCACGAGGACGCGCGCTCCGGGGTCGGCGCCGCCCTGGAACGCGCCGCCGGCGTCCACCACCATCAGCGAGCCGTCGGGGAGATCCACCAGGGCCGCGTCGCCCTGTCCGACGTCGAGGAAAGTGAGCCGGAGCTCGCCCCGTGGCAGCTCCCGCGTCCGCAGGCTCGCCTCGGCTCCCGCCAGCGCGACCAGGGCGATCGCGACGGTAGCGAGCCGCAGCCGCGCGCCGCGGACGACGAGCAGCGCCGTCGCCGCGGCCGTGAGGACCAGCCCCTGCGCGACGTCGAGGGGCGGCAGTCCACGCCCGGCGTCGATCGTTCCGAGCGCGTCGCACGCACCGACGAACCCCCGGCACACCCCGTCCAGCACGAACGCGCTCGGGCTGGCGAGGTCCGGGTCGATCGCGCCGAGCAGCGCGTGCAGGGTCGCGAGCGGGAGCACCAGCGCCGCCACGATCGGCAGCAGCAGCACGTTCGCCGCCAGCGCGACGAGCGGCACACCCTCGAAGCACCAGAGCACGAGTGGCGCCGTCGCGACGGACGCGCGCGTGCTCCCGCGCGCGAGCGTCTCGAGCGTCAGCTCGGCGGGCATCTCGACGACCGCCGCGGTCGCGGCGATCGAGAGGACGAAGGCCGGCCGCAGCGCGCTCGCCGGATCGACCGCGACGAACACGAGCGCGGCCAGGGCGCTGGTCCCGATGGCGTCGGGACGTCGGCCCGCGGCCCGCAGCCACCACGAGATGGCAGCCGTCGTCGCCGCCCGGTACGCGGACGGCGAGCCCCCGGCGATCTCGGCGTAGACGAGCGCGAGCGGTGCGGCGAGGCCGTGCGCGATGCGGGTCGGGTCGACGTACGCGGCGATCGCCGGCCGCCGCAGCAGGCGCAGCAGTGCATGGAGCAGCGCGCCGACGACGAGCGTCACGTGCATGCCGGACACGGCCAGCACGTGCGTCAGCCCGGCCGCCCGCACGCTCGCCGCGGACGCGCCGTCGACGTCGGCCTCGTCTCCGAGCACGAGCGCGAGCACCAGGCCGCGCGTCGGGGGCTCGAGCGTGCGCTCGATCCCGGCGCGGATGCGCGCGCGCAGCGCCTCGATCGCGCGGCGCCCGGCGCTCGCGGGCTGGCGCAGGGTGGTGCTCTCGTGCACGCGGCCCGCCCACGCGATCGGCTCGACGCTCGGCCAGTCCGGGTGCGGGCTCGGGTTCCGGAAGCGGGCGCGCGGGCGCAGGTCCGCCGTCGACGTCACCCGGTCGCCCGGTGCGCCGGTGAGCCCGTGAAGCCGCGCGCGGGTCCGCACCGGCGTGCCGTCCAGGGCGTCCACGCGGACGGTGCATCCGCCCGCGTCGCAGCGCTCGATGGTCCCGGCGATCACGCGCGTGCCCCCGCGCCCTGGGTGCTCCGTCGCGGGCGCGAGCGCCGTGCCGCCCGCCGCCGCGGCGAACATCAGCGCGACGGTGACCCACGCTCGTGGCCGGCGGACCCGAGCGCCGACGACGAACACGAGGGTCCCCGCCGCGAGCGGGATCAGCGCCAGGACGGGCGCGCCGCCCCCCGCGAAGCCGCCGGCCACGAGCCCCGCGAGCATCCCAGCTGCAATCCCGGCGAGCACTCCGTGGGCCGCGACCACGATGCGTACCGGACCGGGACACGCGATTTCGCACGGGATATCGACGAGCGCTGGCGTGGGTGGCGGCGGGGCGGCGGCGGACCGGTTGACGAGGCCCGCGACGGTTCTAGAAAACGACTTGCCCTCACCCTCACGCGTGCGTAAGGGTACGGGGCCGAGACGATGTCGGACGTCAGCACGCGCTTGTTTCCTCTCTCCACGGGCTCGCTGCTGCGAGCCGAGGGGACGCTGCTGGTCGGCGAGCTGGCGCGGCGCACCGGCAAGACCGTGCGGGCGCTGCACCTCTACGAGGAGCTGGGCTTGCTCGAGCCCGCCGATCGCAGCAAGGGCGGCTACCGGCGCTACCGCAGCGACGCGGTCACGCGCGTCGAGTGGATCGCCCGCCTGCAGGACGCGGGGCTCTCGCTCCCGGAGATTCGCGAGCTGCTCGCGGGTTGGAACGGCGGCTCGAGCGCTCCTGATGCGATGACGCGCCTGGCCGAGCTCTATCGCGAGAAGCTGAAGGAGACGCGGACGCAGATCGAGCGTCTGCGCGCGCTCGAGACCGAGCTGCGCGCGAGCCTCGAGTACCTCGAGACGTGCAACACCTGCGAGCCGGTGCGCACCGTCCACGCATGTACCGCCTGCGACCGCCACGAGTGTGAGCCCGAAGACGCGCCGCTGATGGTCGCCGGCGTGACCGTTCCCCCTTCCGAGAAAGCCACCGAAAAGGCCGCTCGATGACGCTCTCGCTCCCGATCTACATGGACAACCACGCGACCACGCCGGTCGATCCGCGCGTGCTCGACGCGATGCTGCCGTACTTCACGCAGAAGTTCGGCAACGCGGCGAGCCGCAATCACCACTTCGGCTGGGTCGCGGAGGAGGCGGTCGACGAGGCGCGCGAGCGCCTGAAGAACCTCATCGGCGCGCACTCCGAGAAGGAGATCGTCTTCACGTCGGGCGCGACCGAGAGCGACAACCTCGCGATCAAGGGCGTCGCGCACCAGTACAAGGACCGCGGCAACCACATCATCACCGCGAAGACCGAGCACAAGGCCGTGCTCGACACCTGCAAGCGCCTCGAGCGCGAGGGCTTCGCCGTCACCTATCTCGACGTCGACACCAAGGGCCGCGTGACGCCCGACGACGTGAGGCGGGCGATCACGGACAAGACGATCCTCGTCTCCCTGATGCTCGGCAACAACGAGATCGGCACGGTCCACCCCATCGCCGAGATCGGGAAGGTCACACGCGAGAAGGGTGTCCTGCTCCACTGCGATGCGGTGCAGGGCATCGGCCGGATGCGCTTCCTCGTCGACGAGATGAACGTCGACCTCGCGTCGATCTCGGCGCACAAGATGTACGGGCCCAAGGGCGTGGGCGCGCTCTACGTGCGGCGCACGAGGCCGCGCGTGCGGATCACGCCCGAGATCGACGGCGGCGGGCACGAGTCCGGCATGCGCTCGGGGACGCTGAACGTGCCGGGGATCGTCGGCCTGGGGAAGGCCGCGGCGATCGCCGCGACGGAGATGGAGAAGGACGTCGCGCACGCGTATCGGCTGCGCGAGCGGCTGCGGGGCAAGCTCTTCGCGGCGCTCGACGAGGTCTTCCTCAACGGCGCCGACGACGGCGACGTGCCAGGTGGCGGTCGCCTTCCCGGCAACCTCAACGTCTCGTTCGCCTTCGTCGAGGGCGAGGCGATGATGATGGGCATCAAGGACGTCGCGGTCAGCTCGGGCAGCGCGTGCACGAGCGCGAGCCTCGAGCCGAGCTACGTCCTGCGCGCCCTCGGCGTGGACAGCGAGCTGGCGCACTCGTCGATCCGCTTCGGCCTCGGCCGCTTCAACACCGACGAGGAGGTCGACTACGTCGCGGAGATCGTGATCCGCGAGGTGCGCCGGCTGCGCGAGCTCTCGCCGCTCTACGACATGCACAAGGACGGCGTCGACTACAAGACCATCCAGTGGGCCAGCCACTGAGCACAGAAGAAGGACGTCATGGCCTACTCCGACAAAGTCATCGATCACTACGAGCACCCGCGGAACGTGGGGCGCCTCGACAAGGAGGATCCCACGGTGGGGACCGGTCTGGTCGGCGCGCCCGCCTGCGGCGACGTGATGCAGCTGCAGCTGCGCGTGAACCCCGAGACGGGCGTGATCGAGGACGCGAAGTTCAAGACCTTCGGTTGCGGCAGCGCCATCGCGTCCAGCTCGCTCGCGACAGAGTGGGTCAAGGGCAAGACGGTCGAGCAGGCGATGACCATCAAGAACACGCAGATCGTGGAGGAGCTGAACCTCCCGCCCGTGAAGATCCACTGTTCGGTCCTCGCCGAGGACGCGATCAAGAGCGCGATCGAGGACTACCGCAAGAAGCAGGCAGCCAAGAAGGCGGCTGCCGCGGGGACGTGAGGCCGAGATGGACGCCGTGACGAGCCACGAGACCCAGCCGACCGAGGTCCCGAGCCCGACGCCGCCCGGCATCGAGCTGACGCCGAAGGCCGTCGAGATGGCGAAGAAGGCGATCGATCGGCGCGGGACGCCGACGGCTGCGCTCCGCCTCGGCGTGCGCGGCGGCGGCTGCTCGGGCGCGTCCTACGTCATCGAGTTCGCCGACAAGATCCGCGAGCGCGACCACGTGTTCGAGTTCGACGGGGTCAAGGTCGTCGTCGATCCGAAGTCGCTCGTCTACCTGCGCGGCACGGTGCTCGACTACGAGGTCAAGCTCATGAGCCACGGCTTCAAGTTCAGGAACCCGAACGAGAAGAAGGGCTGCGGCTGCGGGGAGTCGTTCGCGATCTGAGCCCGGCCATGATCGAGAGCCCCTTCGACGTGCTCGGGCTGCCCGCGCAGTACGCGCTCGAGCTGCCCGCGCTCGAGGCGAGGGTGCGCGATCTCCAGCGCGCGCTCCACCCCGACAAGCACTCGAAGGGCACGCCCGCCGAGCGCCGGGCGTCGCTCTCCCGCGCGGTGACGGTGAACGAGGCCTACCGCGTGCTCCGAGACGAGGTCAGCCGCGCGATGGCGCTGCTGCGCCTGCGCGGACGAGAACCGCGCGAGGCCGGCATGCCGGCCGACCCGGCGTTCCTGACGGAGGTCATGGAGCTGCGCGAGGCGCTCGCGGAGGCGCGGGCCGAGGGCGCGCTCGAGCGCGTTCGCGCCCTCGCGTCCGGCGTGGCCGCTGCGCAGGCGCGCTCGCGCGCCGTCCTCGGCGAGGCGCTCGATCGCGACGGCGACCTCGATCGCGCCGAGGGCGAGCTCGGCAAGATGCGCTACTACCGCCGCTTCCTCGACGAGGTCGCGCTGGCCGAGGAAGACGTCCATGGGCCTGTTGCAGATACATGATCCGGCCGCGAAGCCGAAGGCCATCGGGATCGACCTCGGCACGACCAACAGCGTCGTCGCCTACGTCGCGCCGACCGGCGAGCCCGTGGTGATCCGCGACTGCGACGACCTCGCGCTGGTGCCCTCGGTCGTGCACTACACGAAGGAAGGCGCGACCACCGTCGGGCGCCACGCCCTCGAGCGGGCGGTCGAGCACCCTCACGACACCATCCTGAGCGTGAAGCGCTTGATGGGGCGCGGCGCGGACGACCCGGAGACGCGGCGGCTCGGCTCGTACCGCTTCGCCACCACGGAAGGACCGGTCGTGAGGCTCGAGGTCGCAGGCGGCCGCGTCGTCACCCCGGTCGAGGTGAGCGCGACCATCCTGCGCGAGCTCGCCGACAACGCGCAGGACGAGCTCGGTCCGATCGGCGGCGCCGTGATCACCGTCCCGGCGTACTTCGACGACGCGCAGCGACAGGCGACCAAGGACGCGGCGAAGCTCGCCGGGCTCACCGTGCTGCGCCTGCTGAACGAGCCGACCGCCGCGGCGCTCGCGTACGGGCTCGGCGCGAAGAAGAACGGTCGCTTCGTGGTGTACGACCTCGGCGGGGGCACCTTCGACGTCACGGTCCTCGACCTCGACGACGGGGTCTTCCAGGTGCGCTCGACGGGCGGCGACAGCCAGCTCGGCGGCGACGACATGGATCGCGCCATCGCCCTGCGGGTGCTCGACGCGCTCGGCGCCGCGGATCCGGATCCGGGGACCATCCGCTACGCGCTCGGCGCCGCGCGCCAGATCAAGCATGCGCTCACCGAAGCCGCGCGGGTCGAGACGGAGCTCGGGCACGCGGGCCGCGAGGCGCGGCTCACGCTCACCCGCGAGGAGCTCGACGCGATGATCGCCCCGCTCCTCGAGCGCACCGGCGTGGCGTGCCGCCGCGCGCTGCGAGACGCCGGGATGGATCCCAGCGCACCCGCGTCGCTGCCGCTCGACGGCGTCATCCTCGTCGGCGGCGCGACGCGCGTCCCCGCCGTCCGGGCCTTCGTCGAGCGGACGTTCGGCCGCCCCCCGCTCGCCTCCGTCGACCCCGACCTCGTCGTCGCCCTCGGCGCGGCCATCCAGGCGGATCTGCTGAGCGGGGAGGGCCGCAACGACGACGTGCTCCTGCTCGACGTGCTCCCCCTCTCGCTCGGCGTCGAGTCGATGGGCGGTGTCGTCGAGCGGATCCTCCCGCGCAACACCGCGATCCCGTGCGAGGCCGCGCAGGTCTTCACGACCTACGCCGACGGGCAGACCGGTTTCGACCTGCACGTCGTGCAGGGCGAGCGCGAGCTGGCCGCCGACTGTCGCTCGCTCGCGCGCTTCACGCTGCGCGGCATCCCCAAGATGGCCGCCGGCTTGCCGCGCCTCGAGGTCCGCTTCGCGGTCGACGCCGATGGACTTCTCAAGGTGACGGCGCGCGAGCGCACGACGGGCATCGAGCAAGAAGTCGAGGTGAAGCCGAGCTACGGCCTCTCGGACGAGGACATCGAGAAGATGCTGCTCTCCGCGTACGACCACGGCGAGTCCGACATGGAGGCGCGCCTGCTCGCGGAGCGTCGCGTCGAGGCCGAGCGCGTGCTGATGGCCACCGAGAAGGCGCTGCGCGAGGACGGCGATCTGCTCGCCGCGCCCGACCGAGCGCGCGTGGACGCCGCGATCGCCGCCGTTCGCAGCGCCCACGCCGGCACGGACCCGCGGCGCCTGCTCGCGGCCATCGAGGCGCTCGACACCGCGACGCACGACTTCGCCGGCCTGAGGATGGACCGGAGCATCCGGAGGGCGCTCGCGGGCAGGGGCGTCGGCGAGATCGAGAAGGACACCGAGCACGCGCGCGGCATCGAGCGCGCCCACGAGGATGGCTGATGCCGCGCGTTCGCTTCCTGAAGGAGGGCGTGGAGGTCGACGTCGAGAGCGGCACCACGATCCTCGCCGCCGCGAAGAAGATCCACGCGCCCGAGGGCGACCGCTGCGGCGCCGTGTGCGCGTGCTCGACCTGCCACGTCTACGTGGTGGAGGGCTTCGCGAACACCAGCGAGATCGAGGACGAGGAGTTCGACATCCTCGACAAGGCGTTCGACGTCCGCTCGACCTCGCGGCTCGGCTGCCAGGCGAAGATCCACGGCGACGTCGCGGTCGAGATCACCGAGGAGTCGTTCCAGGCCTTCCTCGACGAGCATCCGGACGAGAAGGACCACGCGCTCGCGCTGCGCAAGCCGAGGTAGCGCCGGCGGCCGGTCGCGCCCGCGCTTGACGTGCTCCGGGCGTCGGTCGATCGTGACGTGGTGCGTACCTCGGTCCGTGCGTGCGTCGCCCTCGCGTGGATCGCGTGCGGGTGCGCGGACGAAGTCGGGCCGGGCGACGCCGGGACCGACGCAGGCAGGATCGACGCAAGCGTGCGCGACGCTCCGCCCGGGGACGCTCTCGCTCCGGCCGCGGACGCGCTCCGCCTCGACGCGCCCACCGTCGACGCGCTCGATCGGTGCCGCCCGGACGGCGCGCCGCTCTGCCCTCCGGACTCCACGTGCGAGCGCGCCACGGGGACGTGCCGCTGCGCAGACCACGATCACGACGGCCACACCGCGGCGAGCTGCGGCGGCACGGACTGCGACGACGACTCGCACGCCGCCGTCGACGAGCTCGACTTCTTCCCCGACTGCGACGGCGACGGCCTCGGCCCGCGCGGCACGCCCGCGACCCACGCCTGCCCGACCCGGCTCCCGGCCCTCGCTTGCAGCGGAGGCTCCTGGGCGCGGCTCACCGGCGACTGCGACGACACGCGCGCGGACGTCCGGGGCGACTCCACCGTCTACGCCGACTGCGATCGCGATGGCTACGCGCCGTCGAGCGCGCGCACGAGCTCGGCCTGCGGCACCACGCCGCCTCCGCCGGTCTCCTGCGCGAGCGGAGCATGGGTCCGGCGCGGGCCGCACGACTGCGACGACGCGGACGCCGACCGACACCCGGGGATGACCGAGACGTGCAACGCGATCGACGACGACTGCGACGGACGCCTCGGTGCCATCGAGGATGCGGACGGGGACGGCCACGCCCTGCCGGTGTGCGGTGGCGACGACTGCGACGACGCCCACGCCGCCGCGCACCCGGGCGCAGACGAGATCTGCGACGGCCTCGACGACGACTGCGACGGCGTGACCGACGGTGCGCTCGCGACGGCCTGGTGCGAGGCGGTCTCGGTGCACACCGACTCGGTGAGCTGCACCGCCGGCTCCTGCGTGATCGGGGCGTGCTCGGCCGGGTACACCGACTGCGTCGCAGCGATCGCTGGCTGCGAGACGAACCTGGCGAACGACCCCCGCCGCTGCGGCGCCTGCGACGTCTCGTGCGGGGCGGGCGGCTGTGACGCCGGGGTCTGTGACGATCCGGCGGTCTCGATCGGGATGGGCTACGGGATCTCGTGCGTGGTGCGCGCGTCGGGTCGCGCGGTGTGCGCGGGCCACGGCTACTTCGGAGCGGTGGACGGAACGCTCTACTACGATGGGCCAGTAGCGCCGAAGTACGTGCCGCTCGCCGATCTCGTCGCGGCGGATCCCGACTGGCTCTGGACCTGCGGCGTCCGCACCGGCGGACGCGTGAGCTGCTGGGGTGACGGGCGGTCCACGTCGAGCGCGCCGCCCATCCGGACGCCGACGCTGGGCGACGGCACGACGCTCGAGGGCGGCCCCGTCGAGGTCGTGGGCATCGCGGACGCGACGGCGGTCGCCGTCGGGTACAGGCACGTGTGCGTCCTGCGCGCGGGCGGCGCGGTCGCTTGCTGGGGCGCGAACGAGCGCGGCGAGGTGGGAGACGGAACGACGACCGCGCGGTCGGTGCCGGTGCCAGTGGTCGGGATCGACGACGCGGTCTCGATCGGCGTCGCGAGCGGTGGTGCGCTCGCGCTGCGTGCGACGGGCGACATCGTGAGCTGGGGGCTTCCACCGTCCGACGGGCCCTGCGGTGCGACGTCGACGACCACCGCGGTGCCGTGGACCGTGATGCCCGGGCCGGTCGCCGAGCTGGCGGTGGACGGCCCCGACGCCTGCGCGCGGCTCGTGAGCGGAGAGGTCTACTGGGCCCACGACGACATCCTGTGCCAGCCTCCGAGTCGGGTCGCGGGCGCAGACGGGCTCGTCGGCCTCTCGATCTGCTTCGACGGCGGCTGCGGCATCGATCCCCTCGACGGGCGGGTCCTCTGCTGGGGTCGCACCAACATCCTCGGAGACGGGTCCACCGCCGACCGCGCGAGCGCCGCGCCCGTCCCCGGCATCCGCGGCGCGCGGCAGGTCGTGGCCACCCAGACGCACGTGTGCGCGCTCCTCGACGACGGCACCCTGCGGTGCTGGGGCGGCAACTACTACGGAGAGCTGAACGACGTGAGCGGGCCCGCGTCGCTCCCGGTCGAGGTCCAGTTCCCGTGATCACCGGTGGCCGCGCTCACGGGCCGCACTGGCCCTGCACCTGATCGCTCGCGATCGTCGCCAGGGCGCCGTCGAGCGCGCGGGGGTCGTCGACCGCGAGGGCGCTGCCGGTCCCGCCGGCGCTCGCGATGCCGGCGAGGTACGCAGCCCCGGCCGACGAGCCAGGCAGACCGACCACGAACGTACGGATGCCCCGGGCGCGCCATGCGGCCGCGCGCGCCTCGGCGGCGACGGCGCCGCTGCACGTGGGCTCGCCGTCCGTGAGCAGGACGACCGCCGTCTCGGCGCCGGCTCCGGCGAGCGCGGCGTCGGCCGCGTCGAACGCGGTGTCGATCGGCGTCGAGCCGTAGAGCGTCGGATGACTCCACGTCGCGGCCCACGCCGCGAGGAACGCGGAGCCCGGCGCGAACGGGATCTGCCGAGAGATCGGGTCGACCGGTGCGCACGCGCTCGCCGCCGGATCGCTCGACGGAAACAGCAGCGCCCCGACGCTCAGCTGCGAGGCGCGTGGCGAGACGGCGCTCGCGAGCGCGGTCTCGGCGAGCTGCCAGCGGGGCGCGCTCGTCCCGCCGCTGATCCAGGGCGACTCCATGCTGAGCGAGCGGTCGAAGACGACGAGGATGCGGGCCGCGCAGCCACCGGCGCCGGCGTCGCTGCCACCGAGGAGGATCCCGGGGTGTCCGATCACCGCCCAGCCGTCCGGCGGCGGGGCGTCCGCGACGTCGGCATCGTGCGCGGGGGCGTGCTGCACGGGCGCGGTGCACCCGGCGAGCACGACGATCCACGCGAGGCGTCGCATGGATCGAAGGTAGCTCAGAGCCTGCGATAGATCCCGACGACGATCCCGAGGATGTTCGTCTCGCGCCACTCGCTGCGCGGCACGAGGATCGGCGCCATCGCCGTGTTCGCCGGCTCGAGCCGCACGTGGCTCGCCTCGGGGAAGAAGTACTTGCAAGTGGCTTCCTCGCCGACCATCGCGATCACGATCGCGCCGCGGTTCGCGGTCGGCGCCTTGCGCACGAAGACGTAGTCGCCGTCGTGGATGCCGGCCTCGATCATCGAGTCGCCCTTGATCCGCAGCCCGAACACGTCGCCGCCGCGCTGGCCGAGCAGCATGCGGTCGATGCGCACGGTGTCGGAGGGCGCCTCGAACGCGTTCGTGAGGCCGAGTGGGCCGGCCGCGACGCGGCCGAGGATCGGGATCTCCACCATCTCCGCGTCGTTCGCCGCCCCACCGAGCGAGAGCGCGTGGCCGCTCCCGTTCGCCTTGCCGCCGTTGATGCCCCTCAGCCCGACGGCGCGGCTCGCCGAGCCGTGCCCGACGAGGTTCAGGGTCGCTTCCGTCGGCCGCAGCGTGCGCGACTTCATGTCCTCGCGCGTGAGGTAGCCCTTCCGCTCGAGCGCCCGCAGGTGATCGTTCACCCCGTTCGTGCTGCGGATGCCGAGCTTGTTGCCGATCTCTCGCAGCGTCGGCGGGTAGCCGCGCTCGTCGATCGAGCCGCAGATGTACTCGAGCACCATGCGCTGCCGATCCGTGAGGCCGTTCATGAGTTCCCCTGTGCGTGCGATCTGCGGGTTTGCCGATGTGGGCGCCTGTACGTATGAACAGGTGAGTGGGAGCGTTACGTGACATCCGTACACGCGTCAAGTTTTCAGATCTCCGGCGCACGGGCTCCCTAGACCGGCGGCGAGGTTCGCGCGTCCGACCGACGCATGCGCTCACTCCGCTCGCGCTCCCTCTTCACCGCGCTTGCCGCGCTCGCCGCCTGCCTCGCACCGCTCGCCGCGCCAGCCCCGGCCCACGCGCTCGGCTGGCTGGTCCCGACGACCACGGACATCCCGCCGCTGGCGATCCGCAGTCACCACGTCTCGGTGAGCGTGCGTGAGCGGATCGCCGAGACGAGCGTCACCCAGACGTTCCTCAACTCCACGTCGTCCACGCTGGAAGCGACGTACGTCTTCCCGGTGCCCGAGGGCGCGACGGTGAGCGGCTTCGCGATGTGGGTGAACGGCCAGCGCGTCGAGGGCGAGATGCTCGACTCGAGCACGGCGCGCTCGGTGTACGAGCAGATCGTGGCGCGCATGCGCGACCCCGGACTGGTCGAGTACATCGGCGACGACCTCTTCCGCGCGCGCGTCTACCCCATCGCACCGGGGGCCGAGCAGCGCATCGAGATCCGCTTCACGCAGACGCTCGAGTACCAGGGCAGCGTCGTCCGCTATCACTATCCGCTCCGCGCCGGAGCCGCGTACGGCGCGACGCTCGAGGCGCTGACGATCCAGGCCGACCTCGCGTCGCGCACGGCGATCCAGGCGGTGTACTCGCCGAGCCACCCGATCACGGTGACGCGCGACGGGGACCACCACGCGATCGCGTCGCTCGGCGGCATGCGCGCCTCGCTCGATCAGGACTTCGATCTCTACTACACGGTGGCCGACGAGGAGGTCGGCCTCTCGCTGCTGACGCATCGCGACGCGGGCGACGACGGCTACTTCCTCGCGATGATCTCGCCGCGCACGGAGCTCGGCGAGGCGCAGGTCGCCGCGGAGGAGGTCATCTTCGTGATGGACACCTCCGGCTCGATGGCCGGCGACAAGCTGCAGCGCGCGCAGGCCGCGCTCGCGTACATGCTGGGGCGTCTCCGGCCGACCGACTACTTCCAGGTCGTGCGCTTCTCGACGGACGTCGAGACGCTCTTCGACACGGGCCGCTCGGTCGCCGCGACGCCCGAGCACGTGGCGCGCGCGCAGCGCTTCGCCTCGCACTTCGTCGCGGCGGGCGGCACGGCGATCGCGCCCGCGCTCACCGAGGCGCTGCGGACCCACCCGCCCGCGGGCGCGCTGCCGCGCATGGTGGTGTTCCTCACCGACGGCATGCCGACGGTCGGGCAGACCGATCCGGCCACCATCACTCGCAACGTCAGCGCGCTCGGCGCGGGCGCGCGCCTCTTCGTCTTCGGCGTCGGCGACGACGTGAACACCACGTTTCTCGACGGCCTCGCGGACGCGAACGGCGGCGTCGGGGACTACTTCCGCGACGGCACCGAGCTGCAGCGGCGCATGACGGCGTTCTTCGATCGCGTCAGCTACCCCGTGTTCACGGACCTGCGCCTCACGATGCCGGGCGCCGACGCGTACGACGTCTACCCGCGCGACCTCGGCCACCTCTACCGCGGCGAGCAGCTGCTCGTCGTCGGGCGCTACCGCGGCGACGGGCCGGGCCGCGTCGTGCTCGAGGGGCGCTTCGGCGGCGAGACGACGACGCGCGAGATGAGCTACGACGTGGCGTACGCGACGAGCGAGCCGCGCAACGAGTTCCTCCCGCGCGTCTGGGCGGTGCGGAAGGTCGGCACGCTCCTCGACGACATCCGCCTGCACGGCGAGCGCGCCGAGCTGCGCGAGGAGGTCGTGACGCTCGCGCGCCACTTCGGCATCGTGACCCCGTACACGAGCTACCTCGTCACGCCGGACGAGCCGATGGCCGTGCCGGCGCAGCCGCCGGTCGTCGCGTTCGACGGCACCCTGCGCACCACGACGGCGGCGGACGCTCCCTCGCCGACGGCCCCGGCGTACGCGCCGGCGACCGAGGAGACGATCGCCGCGGGCGACTTTGCGAGCTTCCCGGGCGCGGACTTCGGCCTCGACATGGAGGCGCAGGAGGCGCCGCCGAGCACGTCGAGCGGGAGCAGCGGCGGGTACGCACCCTCGTCGCCCTCGTACCCCACCGGCTCGGGCGCGAGCGCGAGGACGCCGAGCGCTGCGCCGCCGCCGCCGCCGGTGGTCCGGGTTCCGCCTCCGGACGCGACGGGCGAGGCGGGCCGTCGCCTCTCGGCGCGCCTGCGCGAGATGCGCTCCGCCGATCGCGCGGACGAGGCGGAGGCGAGCAGCGTGCGCGTCGTGATGGGCCGGACGTTCACGCGCACGGCCGGGCGCTGGGTCGACGAGCGCTTCCACGAGGGCGGGCGCGTCTTGCGCGTGCGCTCGATGAGCGCGGCGTACTTCGCGATCCTCGCGGCGCGGCCGGAGCTGCGCGCGGCGTTCGCGCTCGGTGACGCGGTCGTGGTGACGCTCGAGGGCGACCGCTCGATCGAGGTCGCGGCCGACGCGCCCGAGGTCTCGGCCGACGAGGCGCGCCGCTTCGCGGAGGGATCGTGATGCTCCGCGCGCTCGTCCTCTCCGCGCTGCTCGTGCCGGGCTGCGCGTACGGGCTCACGCCTGCATACCGCGTCGCGTCGGTCTCCACTTCCGCGGGCGACACCGTCGTCACCGAGGAGTCGGCGCAGCGCGTGAGCACCGGCGGTGGCGCGCCCTCGTTCTGGTTCGAGGACGACTCCGGTGGGGCGACGACGATCTCCACCGGCACCGGGAGCGCGGCGCCGAGCACCTCGTTCGACGCGCGACGGCTCGAGGTCGTGCGCGACGCCGAGGAGGCCGATGCGGACTTCGCCCGCCACCGCGAGCTCTACGCGCAGGCGCAGACGTCGACGACGCCGCCCGAGGCGACGGCGACCGACGCCGTCGACACGTCGGGCGAGCTCTTGATCTACACGGCGCTCTTCCACGTCGGCGTCTACGACGTCGAGGCGAGCCAGGCGGCGATCGCACAGAGCGCGCGCTCGATGGGCGGCATCGTGTTCTCCCAGACCGACGACACGATCGTCGTCCGCGTGCCGGCGGCGCGCTTCATGTCGTTCGTCGGCCAGATCGACGGCGGCTACGACGTGCTCCACCGGCAGATCGACGCGCAGGACGTCGGCGAGGAGTTCCGCGACGTGGAGATCCGGATCCGGAACCTCGAGGCGATGCGCGATCGCGTCGCGGCGCTGCTCGCGAGCGCCGCGAACGTGGACGAGGCGCTCGCCGTCGAGCAGCAGCTCGAGCGGATCACCGGTGAGCTCGAGAGCCTGCGCGGGCGGCAGCGCTTCCTCGCCGACCGCATCTCGCTCTCGACGATCACCGTGATGTTCCGCCCGCAGCCCCACGACACGGTCGATCAGCCGGAGGTCTTCCAGCTGCCCTTCGCGTGGCTCGAGTCGCTGGGCCTTCCGAACCTGATGGAGCTCCGCTGATGCGCACTCTCTCGATCGCCGTGCTCGTCTCGTGCCTCACCGGCTGCGGCGCCGGCTTCACCGTGCAGCAGCCGGGCGACTTCGTCTCGCTCGACGACGCCTCCACGCACGCGCGCGGGTACGCGCTGCGCGCGACGAGCGCCGACGGCGTGGTGATGGGCGTGCGCACGCTCGACAACGACCGGCACGGCAGCGCCGACTTCTGGGTGGAGGCGATCCGGAACCGCCTGCGCCGCGACCAGGGCTACGCGCTCCTGAGCGAGGCCGACATCACGGCCGCGAGCGGCGAGACCGGCCACCAGATGCGCTTCGGCCACGACGACGGCGGCCGTCCGTACACGTACTGGGTCAGCGTGTTCGTGACGCACGACCGCATCTTCGTCGTGGAGGCCGGCGGACGGCGCGACCGGTTCGAGCCGGCGACGGGGGAGATCGAGACCGCGCTCGCGACGTTCCGGATCGACTGAGCTCGGCTCCCTCGCCCCGCGAAGCGGGGAGAGGGTCGGGGTGAGGGGCAGGCGCGTGCAGGTCGCGAGGAGCGAGAGGTCGAGAGCGAGGGCGAGGGCGAGAGCGAGGTCGAGGGTCGAGGTCGAGGGTCGAGGTCGAGGGTCGAGGTCGAGGGTCGAGGTCGAGGGTCGAGGTCGAGGGTCGCGGTCGAGGTCGAGTCTCCCCGAGCGCGAGCGCCGCTAGGCGCGACTCGGCGGCTTCGACCTCGACGCCACCGTGGCCGTCTCTCCCAGGCGTCGCGCTCGGCTCGAAATGCTCTGTCGCCACATCTTGCGTCCGCCGTAGCTGCTCGCGATCGGCGGCGGCACGCCGGGAGCGCACCAGAAGAACCTCACGAAGGACCTCGGGAAGCAGTTCCGCGCGGGCTGACGAGGCGTCAGTGCGAGACGCGGCGGCTCGCGTCGCCGCGGCGGATCACCCAGTCGGTGGTGGCGCCGTGGACGACGATGTCGGTCTCGCGCTGCTCGAGCGTCGCCGTCGGGTCGGTGGTCACGGTCTCGCGCGTGAAGCCGTCGCGCGTGCGCTGCACGGTCCCGATCGCGTCGATGAGCACGATCTCGCGATCGGCGATGGCGATCGCGGCGATCCCCGCCGCAGCGGTGCCTCCGTGCTCGCTCCATCGGTGGCCGGCATCGCTCGTCGTCCACAGGGCGCCGCCGTCGGTCGCGACGCCGTGTCGGTCGTGCGCGTCGAAGGCCCACGACGTCGGCGCCGTGCGCCAGCTCCAGGGCACGTCCGTCCAGTGCATGCCGCCGTCGTCGGTGAGGATGACGCGTCGCGGGCGCATCTCGCGCAAGCCGGTGCGTCCCGCCAGCGACGCGAGCACCGTCCCGGTGGCCGGCACGCGCACGAACGAGCGCGCGTAGAAGAGCCAGGGCTCCGCGTCGCCGAACGAGAAGCCCGAGGGCGACCATCGGAAGCAGGTCGGCGCGCAGGTGCGCTCGACGGCGAGCCCACCGCCGAGGTCGATCCGCATCGTCCGGGTCGTCGTGGGCTGGGCGCTCGCGGCCGCAGCGACGAGGACGAGCGCGAGCGCGATGGGCGCCCGGCTCATCGCGCCGTCCTGCGCGTCGGGCTGCCGTGGCGCACCACGTAGTCGGCATCGCTCGCGTGCACGACGATCTCGGTGTCGCGCTGCTCGATCGTCGCCGACCGATCGTCGACGACGGTCTCGCGCGCGAGTCCGTCGCGCGAGCGCACGACGTGTCCCGACGCGTCCGCGAGCACGATCTCGCGGTCGGCGATCGCGGCCGCGGCCCACGTGACCGCATCGCCACCGTGATCGACCCAGTGCGCCCCGCCGTCGTCGGTCGTCCACACGTAGCCGCTCTCGCCCGTCGCCACGCCGTCGAGCCGCAGCCGATCGAACGCGAAGAGGCGCGGGGTCTGCGTCCACGGCCACGGCACCTCGCGCCAGTGGAGGCCGCCGTCGGTGGTGCGGAGCACGCGGTGCGCGCGCATCGGCGCGGCGCTCGGGTACGTGATGGCCGGTCGGATCGACGCCGTCGCGAGGATGGCGCCCGTCGCGCGCACGCGGCCGAACGTGTCGGCCTGCAGCAGCCAGGGCGTGGCGTCACCGAAGACGAAGCCGACCGGCTGCCATCCGGCACACGGCCGCGGGCGGCTCGGCTGGCACACGTCGTCGACGGACACGCCGTCGCCGAGATCGAGGTGCCGGAAGCCCACGCGCTGCGCGCTCGCCGCCGTCGCGACGAGCACGATTGCCAGCGTCAGCCACACCCTCCTCACGCCACGATCATGGCCTCGAACGCCGACGCACGCGAGGCGGCCGCTCGCGCAGATCCGCGGGCACGTCGCGGAGCTGGCGGGCGGAGGCGGCTCCGTCGTTCGTCTCACCCGCGCACGTGATCTCTCTCTCTCGCTCGGCCGCGAGATCGCGGAACTCGAGGCGTTCGCGCGCGAGGTGGCCGCATGGCTGCGCGCGCGCGGCTCGTAGGAGTCAGCCTCTTCGCGCGGCGCGGGTCTCGTTCACGAGCGTACGCGCGGGACCGGCAGGGCGTCAGGGCGACGAGGGCCCGGAGCCGAGGTGCGCGGCGCGCGTCCATCGCCCGTGTTTCCGGCCCCGTCGGCGCGCGGGTGAGCGAGTTGCCCTTCTTCATGTGGATATGGCAACTGCGTTCGCACGCACGCTGCCGCTCCCGCCGCGCGAGAGCTTCTTCATCTTCGGTCCCCGCGGGGTCGGCAAGTCGACGTGGGTCACGAGCGTGCTTCCACGCGCGCTCCGTCTCGACCTGCTCGATCTGGGGACGTACGCGGAGCTGCTCCAGCACCCGCGCCGCCTCGAAGCGATGATCGCGGCCAGCGGCGCGAGGGATGACGTCACCGGTCTCGTAGGGGCCCGCGGCCACCGAGATCACCGACGCCCGCAGAGCTCGCGAGCGCACCAGGATGAGCCGTTCGACGGTCGTGATGCGTCGACGTCGAACGAGGAACGCGGACGCGGACGCGGACGCGGACGCGGACGCGCGGAGCCGTGCGAACGCTCGCCATCGGTCGACTCTGGTGTGCTCACGCACGCCGCGCTATCTGACCTCCATGCGGACGAACGTGTGGAGTGTTCTGCTCGTCGGCGGAGCGATCGGGGCATGTGGCACACCCGCCGTGTCGCCCGAGCCGAGCGTCCCCGTTGCCACCGCGACGAGCCCGGCGACCGCCGCGGTCGTGACGCCTCCCGAGGACGCGCGCATCGCCGGCGCGCGAGCGGACGCTCGCGCAGGCCGTGAGGCCGACGCTGCGGTCGCTCTGCGCGCGCTCGTGAACGACGCCGCGCTCGACGCCGACTTGCGCGCGACGGCGCGGCTGGCGCTGGTGGAGATCTGGCTCGACCACGAGGAGCACGCGAGCGACGCGGCGGCGTGTGTCGCCCCGCCGGACAGCGTGCCTCCGGGAGCGTCGCATACTGCGCGGGCCGTGGGCGTCCCGCCTGCGCTGGGCGCGCGGTCCGCCGCGCGCGCCGAGCTGCGCTGTCTGGATGCGTCGGGGCGCGACACGAGCGCCGCACGGGCGCGCATCGACGCGATCGTGCAGCGGGAGACTTCCGCGTGCGCGCTGCGCGGCGACGTGCCGGCGGAGGGCCACCTGATGCTGCTCGGCAGCGGCAGCGCCGACCCCTGCGCGGATGCGTCGGGGTCGGTGGTCGGCCTCTCCGCGCTCGACCAGCGCCTGGGCGTCGCGCCGCCGCCGAGCCCGTTCGCGGACATGGTGCTCGGCGGCGTCCAGTAGCGCGGCGACGGAGAGCGCACGCGCGCGATCGAGGCGCGCGTCGTCGGCGCGACGAGCCGCGATCGGGTGCTCGACGAGAGCGCGCGCATCGGCGAGCGCCACACGCAAGTCTCGGCGCCGACGAGGAGGGCGAGGTCGAGAGCGAGGGCGAGGGCGAGGGCGAGAGCGAGAGCGAGAGCGAGAGCCCTTCGTGCCAACGTCCGTGAGACACCAGCGACCTGCGAATTCAGTGAGCAAGGGCGAGGTCGAGGGCGAGAGCGAGAGCGAGAGCGAGGTCGAGGGCGAGGGCGAGGTCGAGACCGAGAGCGAGAGCGAGGTCGAGGGCGAGGGCGAGGTCGAGGGCGAGGGCGAGGTCGAGGGCGAGGGCGAGGGCGAGGGCGAGGGCGAGAGCGAGAGCGATAGCGGGTCGTCAGCGACCGATCAGCGCCGAGGTCCAGCGCGGGATCACCTCGTCGACGAAGCGGGCACGCGCGTCCGCGCTCGCGTCGATCCGCGGCTTGCGGATCGACAGCTTGGTCGCGGCGTAGCTCGCGGCCGGGAGCGCGGCGCGCTCGGCGAGCACCGCCTCGGCGCGTCCCTTCGCGTCGTCCGCGATCTCGTCGAGCAGACCGAGCGCCAGCGCCTCGTCCACGGCGAAGCGCGCGGCCGAGAGCAGGATCCTCTCGACGTGGGGCGGCGAGAGGCGCGCGCCGAACACGTCGAGCACGAAGGGCGGGTAGGTCAGGCCGATCGCGACGCCGGTCATGCCGATGCGCAGCTTCGGATCGCGCGGCGCGATCCGCACGTCGCAGCACTGCGCGACGAGGCAGCCGCCCGCGACCGCGTGCCCGTTCACGAGCGCGACGGTCGGCGCCGGGTGCAGGAACAGGCGGTGCGTCACGCGCTCCATCGCCACGAGGAGGTCGCGCACGCCGCGCGCGTCGAGCGTCGCGAGCGCGTCGAGGTCGAGGCCCGCCGAGAACGCACTGCCGGCGCCGGTGAGCAGCAGCGGCTCGTCCTTCGCGTCGTCGAGCGCGCGATCGACCGACTCGAGCATCGCGAGCGACATGGTGTTCGGGCCGCGGCCGGAGAGGGTGATGGTGTGCATCGGGGGAGGGTGTAGCGCGCGGGGGAGGGCGAGGGCGAGGGCGAGGTCGAGGGTGAAGGCGAGAGCGAGGGCGAGGGCGAGAGCGAGAGCGAGAGCGACGGCGAGGGCGAGGGCGAGGGC
>JBGAQA010000199.1:0-4502 GCA_044220955.1 Sandaracinaceae bacterium | reverse complement strand
GGCGTCGGCACGACGAGCATCAGCCCGGTCAGATCGAAGTACACTCCACCCGGATCCGGCGCGAACGTGATCGCCGTGTCGAACGGCGCGGATACCGCCACCGCGTCGCTCACCCGCGTCAGCGCGAGCCGCACGTGGACGCCGCGCGGGGCGATCCCCGTCGCGCGCAGCGCGATCCACACGTGCTGCAGGCCCTGACACCCGCGCGCGAGCTGCACGGTCTGTCCTTCCGTGATCGGCGTGAACGCGCGCTCGCCCGTGCCGAGCACGAGCGCGAGCGGCCCCGCGTCCGACGGACCCGCGTCCGGCCCCTGCCCCGACGCGCTGCAGCTTGCGACCAGGAGCGCGAGCACGAGGCCGAGGGCGCGCGGGCGCATCGTCTCCCTCACCCTGGCCCTCTCCCACGAAGTGGGACAGGGAACCGAGCTCGAAGAGCTACGGGCGCGCGCTGCCGTCGAAGAAGGTCGTGGCATGGGCGTACGCATCCTGGCCGATCTGGCTCCCGAGCCGCCGGCCGACGTGATCGTCCTGCACCACGTGGATGCCGCCGTAGATGCGCGACTGACCGGCCTGGTCGGCCGCGTCGTAGTACGTCGCCCACTGCAGCTCGACGTCCACGCTCGGGCCGCGCTCGAACACGAGGTAGTGGTCCGCGCTCGCGCGGAACGTCGCGAGCCCGCCCGGGAAGTACGCCGAGCCGGTGAACGCGGCGAGGACCTCCGCGGCCGCGCGGCTGAACGTGCTGTGGCCCGACACGAAGCCCGGGAAGGCCGGCGTGACGAAGGTGCGTCGCTGGTAGGGGATCCAGTCGATCGCGCGTATCCAGCCGACGCCGCCCACCTCGTGCGCGCGATCCCCCGGCTCGCCGCGCCAGCTGTGCACGACGACCTGGCCCTCGTACCGGCACAGGCCCTGGTGGCGCTGCCCCGCCGCGCAGCTCGCCGTGGTGACGAGCTCGATCTCACCCGGCACGAGCGGCAGGCCGTTCGGGTCGTAGTGTGCGCCCGCCGGATCCGACGACTGCCCGAGCGCGCCCATCGCGCGCACGAGCGAGATCGGCCGCACGGTCGTGTCGCGCCGCTTGATCTCCCACGCGGTGATCGCGGCGTCGTGCACGGCGCCGCCGAGCGCGAGGTAGAGGCGCGCGTCCCACTCGAGGCGGTCGAGCGGCGCGCCCGCGCCCTCGAAGCGGTGGTCGCTGCTCGGCGAGTCGCTCACCGCGTTGCCGAGCACGAACCAGTGACCCGGTGGCGTCTCGGAGCGTGGACCGTCGGCCCAGAACTCGGCGAGCACGCGCGCGAAGTCGCCGCGCGGCACGACGTTCGGCGTGTACGGGCTCCCCGTCGCCGGGTTGGTGGGGTGCCCGTGCCCGTCGTCCGTGCCGAGCGTGTTGTTGCCGTACGCCCCGGGCGAGATGTCGATCGTCGCGCCGTCGGTGTGGTCGAGCAGCGACGCGCGGTGCAGCACGTCGGCGATGGCGTCGCGCAGCTCGGGCGTGCCGAACGCCGGAGCGGGGCCCGGGTCGTGAAAGAGCGCGCCCGCCGAGGATCGCGTCATCGCGAAGGGCGTGACCGAGCCCCACTGCGCGCCGATGTAGCTCTGGACGCCGGCCATCGTCACGATGCCGTTCTGCGTCTCGGCGATGGCGAGGTTCAGCTGCTGCCAGTGGCTCGGGTCGGGCAGCATCGTGCCCGGCTCCTCGACGACGCAGGGCGGGTTCGTCGGCATCCAGCCCGTCGTGTCGGCGTAGTTCATCGCCTCGTTGGCGCCATCGCCCATCGTCGCGGCGATCACCGCCTGCCCGATGCGGTTGCCGACCGCGCTCGGGCTGGTGCCCGTCGCGTCGGTGTTCGCGGGGTCGTAGCCGAGCACGCCCATGAAGCTGCGGAAGCACGCCGCCGACACCGCGCCGCCCGTCTGGTGCTCGTAGCGGTGGATGAGGACGCCGTACGCGGCGTAGCTGATCGCCTCCTGTCGCGCCGCGGCGACGTCGGTCGCCGTGTTGCGCTCGCTGACGAACACGCCGTCGGCCGTCGCGTCGTAGCTGGCCCACGCGTCCCAGATCGCGGCCGAGAGGTGGTAGAGGTTCCGCGCGTGCACGCCCGGTCGCGGGATGTCACGGCGGATCGCGCCGAGGATCTGCTCGTTCCAGCGGCGGGCGATGGAGCCGGTGGGCGCGGGATCGATCTGCGCGTCGGGGCAGACGACCATCGGGGGCATCGATCCGTCGCCCGGGCCGGCGTCCATCGGGACGACCGACGCGTAGGCCGCGACGTGCGCGCCGCCGTGCACGATCGCACCGTGGTCGAGCGCGCTCGTGAGCACGTTGCCGCCGACCGCCCAGACGCCGCCGTCGGGATCGATCCACGCGGCGTGGAGCGACGCGACGTCGAGCGTCAGTCCCGTGTCGACGACGGACCAGCCGCTCGCGCCGCGCGTGAGGATCGTCCCCATCGCGCCCGACGCGTACGCGTGCCCATCGCGCACCGAGATTCCCTGCACGAGCGGGACACCCGCGGGCGTGGCGTCGGTGGGCGCTCCGTCGTGCGCCGTCTCCACGATCGCCCCGGCCGAGAGCCCTCCGACGGCGATCGCGCGCGTGCCGTCTCCGGCGACCGTGAACAGCGTCGCGCTCGTGCCCGTCGGCAGGAGCTCGAGCGCGCCGCCCGCCGTCGAGCGCAGCAGCACGCCGCGGCCGCCCACGACGTAGACGTGGCCGGCGCCGTCGCCCCAGACCTTGAAGAGCCCCGGCGTGTCGCCGAGCGCGTCGGCGGGGATGGAGTCCGGCAGGACCACGCTCGTCCACGCCGCCCCGTCGTAGTGCCACACGAACCCGTCGCGACCCGAGACGCTGCCGACGGCGTACGCGTCGTCGGGCGAAGCGCCCCAGACGCCGAACACCGTGCTCGAGGCGAGCCCGGGAACGGCCATGCGCGCGAACGTCGCGCCGTCCGTGGAGCGCAGGATCGTGCCGCCCGCACCGCCGAGGTAGAGCGTGCCGTCGGCGAACGCGTGCACCCACCAGAGCGTGCCCCGCGTCCCGGTCGGGACGCGCATCCAACGCGTGCCGTCCCAGTGCAGCACGACCGGGCCGCTGCCCAGATCGGCGCCCACCGCCCACACGTTGGCCGCGCTGGTCCCGCCGATGGAGAGCACCGCCTCGGGCAGGTCGTGCGCGACGAGCTCCCACGAGAGCGAAGGCCCAGGGGCGGGGCCGCCGCAAGCGGAGAGCGAGAAGAGCAAGGAGAAGAAGACGAGGAAGTTCCGCGGCGCAGTTCGGCCCATGAGCCCCCGATAGCAAACGATACGCCGTCGCGCGGGCAAGCGTCGATCGCGGGCTCGTGTTAGCGTCGATCGCAGCGAATGAGAGCCACCGAAGCGGGCAAGGCGACGGACGGAACCGACATCGTGCGTGGGGAGGTGGAGGTCGAGGACCCGGCGCTGCTCCTCTCGCTGAGCGGCACGGGTGCGGAGAACCTCTCGGTGCTCAGCAAGGAGTTCGGCGTCGAGGCCGGCACGCGCGGCAACGTGATCCTCTTGCGCGGACCGCGGGAGCTGGTCGCCGCCGCCGAGCGGGCGCTGCTCGAGGTGCTGAGCGTCCTCGGTGACGGCAAGCTGCGCGGCGGCGAGGTCCCGCGCAGCCTGCGCACGCTGCGGCAGCACCCCGACCTCAAGCTCAGCGAGCTCGTGAACGACGTCGTGCTCGCGACGCCGCGCAAGACGATCACGGCCAAGGGCGTGATGCAGCAGAAGTACGTCAACGCGATGCGCAACCACGACGTGGTGTTCGGCATCGGCCCCGCCGGTACCGGCAAGACCTACCTCGCGATGGCGATGGCCGTGCGCGCGCTGACCGAGAAGCGCGTGAAGCGCATCGTGCTCACGCGTCCCGCGGTCGAGGCGGGCGAGAAGCTCGGCTTCCTCCCGGGCGACCTCGCCGAGAAGGTGAACCCCTACCTGCGCCCGCTCTACGACGCGCTGCACGACATGATGGACGTCGAGCGCGCGCAGGGGCTCGTCGAGCGGCAGGTCGTCGAGGTCGCCCCGCTCGCGTTCATGCGCGGCCGCACGCTCAACGACAGCTTCGTCATCCTCGACGAGGCCCAGAACTCCACGATCGAGCAGATGCGGATGTTCCTCACGCGCCTCGGCTTCGGCAGCAAGGCCGTCGTCACGGGGGACGTGACGCAGGTCGATCTCCCCAACGGCGCGCGCAGCGGCCTCAGCGACGCGGTGCGCCTGCTCGGCAACGTCGAGGGGATCTCGGTGACGTTCTTCTCCGACGCCGACGTCGTGCGTCACCCGCTCGTCGCGCGGATCGTGCGCGCGTACGAGGCGCGCGACGTCCAGCGCGCCGAGGAAGAGGGCCCGCCGCGCCCGCGACGTGAGCGCGAGCGGACGAACGACGACAACGAAGGCGGCTGACGCCGGCAGGAGTGCTCGACTCGGAGGTCCCGGACGGGAGCGCGCGCAGCGCGCGGACGGGAGGGTCCGGAGAGGCG
>JBGAQA010000198.1:0-5112 GCA_044220955.1 Sandaracinaceae bacterium | reverse complement strand
CCTCGCCCTCGCCCTCGCCCTCGCCCTCGCTCTCGACCTCGACCTCGACCTCGACCGCGACCGTGTCTCAGTCCGCGACTCGCCACACGCGCACGGTCCCGTCCGCGCCGGCGCTCGCGAACTCGCTCCCGTCGGGCCGGAACGCGAGCGACCGAACCGCTCCTCGATGCGCGCTCACCTGCCAGCGCGCCTCGCCGCTGCTCGCGTCGACGACGCGCACGACGCCATCATCGGACGCGATCGCGAGCACCCCGGCGTCCGGCGAGAGCTCGAGCGCGCCGACCGTCGCCGCGTCGGGGTCCCGCGCGATCTCGTGCTGGACGGCACCGTCCGCCGCGCCGCGGATCTGGATGCCTCCACCCTCCGCGAGCACCACCGCGATGCGATCCCGGCGCCAGGCGAGCGTGGCCCCGATCGTCGCGAGCGGGACCGTCCAGCGCGACGTGCCCGTGGCTGCGTCGATCACGACGAGCCGCGGCGTCGCCCCCTGCGTCGTGAACGCGAGCGAGGCGCCGTCGTCCGAGAGCGCGAGCGCGCGCACGCCGTCGGGCTCGCGCGCGCTCGTGCTCCCGACGTGGATGCGATCGTAGGTGGCGTAGGCGAGCACGTCGCCGCGGGGCGAGACGTCGAGGTGGTTGATGCTGCTGCCTCCACCGCTGCCGGCGCTCCGCGCGTGGCCGCCGCCATCGAGGTCCTCCTCGGAGAGCGAGATCGCGTTCCGCTGCACGAGCAGGCGCCCGCCGGCCCGGAGGGCGATCGCGCACGTGAAGTCCGGCAGCGTCCGGGGGCCGCTGGCGAGACCACCGTCGCCCCCACGGAACACCCGCAGCTCCGTCCCCGCGCGCACGATCAGCCGCTCGCCGGTGTCGTCGTAGAGCACCTGCTCGACGGCGCGCCCCGGGTCCTCGGGCGACGCGAACGCCCCGTCGTGCCAGCGCCGCACGTGGCCGGTCGTGTCCCCGACGAGCACGTCGTCACCGTCGAGCGCGAGCGCCGACACACCGTCGAGATGGACGGCCGCGACGCGCGCACCGGCGCCGTCGAGGAAGCGCAGCGCCCCGAGCCGGCTCGCCCAGGCGATGCGTGCGTCGCCGAGCGCGGCGGCCTGCACGATCTCGTCGCCCGCGAAGAGGCCCCGGCGCCCGGTCCCGTCGAGCCCCACGCGCGCGACGCCCCCCACGTCGTCCGCGTAGAGGAGCGTGTCGCCGCCCTCCCCCAGCGCGACGTGCTCGATGCGCCTGTCGCCGGTCCGGATCTCGCGGACGAGCGTCGCGCGCGCGTCGTACACGCGCAGCCGTCCGTCGCTGGCGCCGGTGACGATCGTCGCGCCCTCGCTCGCGGCCGTCAGCGACGTCACCCAGCCGCCCGCGTCGGTGGGAGCGATCGTGGCGGTGCGCTCTCCGGTGGGCGACCAGAGGCAGAGGCCGCACGCTCCGTGCGCCTCGATCACCATGTCGCCGTTCGCGTACGCCTCGCCGCCGTGCGCCGACGCGAGCGCGCCGCCCTCGAGCAGCGCGACACCGTGCACGACGTCGAGGTCCCGGACGGCGAAGATCTCGTGCCCGTCGCTCCGCGCGAGCACGCGCGCGCCGTGGCCGCCGAGCGCGATCGCGATGCGGTCGCCGCGGACGTCGAGCCCGGTGATGCCGCCGATCGCGCCGATACCCGTGCCGAGGCCGCCCGGCGGCGGCGGCTCGGTGACGGTGAAGGTCGCCTCGAGCGCGCCGTCGCGCGTCCAGACCTCGATGCGCTCCCCGTCGCGCGCGACGTAGATGCGGCCCTCGTAGGGGACGATGGCGCGGACTGCGCCCGGCGAGAAGAAGTGGCCGGTCCCGATCGTGAGGCGCGGGGTGCGCTCGGGCGCGTCGACCGCCGTCGTGGGGGGTGGGGCGACCGACGAGGGCGGCGCCGGCGCAGGAGACGGGGCCGTGGCGGGCACCGGCGCGGGGTCGCTGCACGCGATGACCAGGACGCCGACCCAACCCGAGAGCGCTCGCCTCATGGCGCGAGCATAGCGCTCTCGCTCTCGCTCTCGCCCTCGCCCGATGTGTCACGAGAGCAGGCGCTCGAACGTCACCGTCCTGAGCGCGTGCCTGGCGACGAGCGTCGCGACGACCGAGTAGACCAGGGCGATCACCAGCGGGCGCACGACGCCGCCGGGCACCAGGAACCCGCCAATCATCGTCGCGAGGATGGTCGGGGCGAGCATCGAGCTCGCGAGGTTGTTCGCCGTACGGAAGTCGGTCGCGAGCAGCGACATCAGGAGCGCGATGCTCGTCGAGAGCGCGAGCGCGGCGGCGAGCAGCGGTGGGAGCGCGACCACCTGTTCCAGCGTCGCCCCGCCGCTGAGCGGGAGCAAGATCATGTCGAGGATCAGCAGCGGCACCGACATCGCCAGCGAGGCGCCGAGCGTCGCCAGGAGCTTGGCGAGCAGCACCTGCTCCATCCGCACGGGCAGCGCGACGAGCAGCTCCAGGGTCCGACGCTCCCGCTCGGTGATCAGCAGGTGCGTGGCCATGATGGTCGGCAGGATCATCCCGACCATCGCGACGAAGAGCGGGAGCATGGCGCCAGGAAAGTGCCGGAGGTCGTGCTGGATCTCGCCGAAGAGGCCGAACTGCATCGCGGGCGGCAGCGGATCGTGGTGCCCGCGCGAGGGGGCCCTGGCCGAGAACGAGAAGACCGTCGGCAGGACGCCGAGGAGCAGGAAGGGGAGGAACGCGCCGGTCGCGAGCGCCGAGCGGCTCGCGACCAGCTGGCGCCACTCCTTGCGGAGCAGGATCAACACCTCGCGCTCGATCAAGGCTCGGCTCCCTTCGCGGCGGGCCGCTTGCTCGTCCGGACCGGAGGCCGGATGACGCCACGGGCGCGCTCGGCGCCATGATACCCGCCGCGGGGGGCGAGCGCGCTCGGCGCGGTTCTCGACGCGGCGCGTTCGCGCTATCCCTGCCGCGTGGCCCGTCCGATCACCCACCGCTACGAGGATCCCCTCGACCGGATCTGGATCACCACGGCCGAGCGCATCGGCCTGCGCGTGGTGCGCGACCCGAGCGCGTTCGCGACCACCGACGGAAACGGCACGCTCGCCATCGCGACGCCCGAGGGCCTCGACGCCGACGACTGCCTCGCGCAGATGATCTTCCACGAGCTCTGCCACTCGCTCGTGCAGGGGCCGCGCTCGCTCGTGCAGCGCGACTGGGGCCTGGACAACGAGAGCGAGCGCGACGTCGTGCCCGAGCACGCATGCCTGCGCCTGCAGGCGCTTCTGCTGCGCCCGCTCGGGCTGCGGCGCGCGCTCGGGCCCACGACGGATTTCCGCGCGTACTACGACGCGCTGCCCGAGGACCCCCTCGCCGGCGACGATCCCGCGATCCCGCTCGCCGTCGCCGCCGCGAGCCGCGTGAGCCAGGCGCCCTGGGCCCCGCACCTCGAGGAGGCGCTGCTCGGGACGATGCGCGTGGCGATCGAGGCCGGTCGCTACGGCGCCGCCGACCCCGGCTCGCTCTGGTCGCTCGTGGACGCGCCCACGCCGTGGAACCGCGCGCGCCTGCCGCTGCCGGCCGCCGGCTCACGCGCCGCGGGCCAGACCTGCGGCTCGTGCGCCTGGAGCTTCCGCCGCGGCAAGACCTGGCGCTGCCGCGCGAGCCGCGTGATCACCGGCGAGGCCGAGCCCGCGTGCGAGCGCTGGGAGCCGCGCGCGCTCGACTGCTTCGCCTGCGGCGCGTGCTGCCGCGAGGCGTTCCACACGGTCGTCCTCACGCGCCGCGACGTGCTCCGCAAGCTCCGCCCGGACCTCGTCACGATGATCGACGGACGCCCCGAGATGCCCCGCCCCGAGGGCCGCTGCCCCGCGCTCACCAGCGACACGCGCGGCCACGCGTGCACCGTCTACGACGATCGACCGACGAGCTGCCGCGACTTCGCGATCGGCGGCGACGCGTGCCTCGTCGCGCGCAGGCGCGTCGGGCTCACGCGCTGAGCCGGGCGGGCTCCCTCGGAGGCACGAGGCCACGATCGCGGGCAACTGGGCGACGAAGGCGCAGTCGCTCCCGCGGTCCTCTGATCGATCCGCCGCCGGCGCCAGCAGCGCGGCGCACACCGCGGCCTCGATCGCGTCGGGATCAGAGAGCGCGCCGGATGGCGGCGAGCACGCGCGCGACATCGGGAACGCTCAGGCACTCGAGCGTCTTGTTGTACGGAATCGGGTTGTCGGTCCCGCCGATCCGCACGGGCGGCGCGGACAGCATTCCGTGCGCGGCCGCGGCGACGCGCGCCACGACCTCCGCGCCGAAGCCACCTCGCAGGGGCCCCTCCTCCACGGTCACGAGTCGTCGCGTCTTCTCGACGGAGCGGAGCACCGTCTCGTGATCGAAAGGCGCGAGCGTCCGCGGATCGATCACCTCCACCTCGATGCCCTCCTTCGCGAGCTGGGCGGCGGCCTCGAGCGCGACCTGCACCATGTAGGAGAGGGCGACGACGGTGACGTCCCGGCCCTCGCGCACGACGCGGGCCACGCCGAGCGGCGCCACGTCGTCCGCACACGGCACCGGGCCCTCCGCGAGGTAGAGCAGCTTGTGCTCGAAGAACAGCACGGGGTTGTCGGAGCGGATGGCCGCCTTGAGCAGGGCGCGGCAGTCGCGCGGAGTCCCCGGTGCGACGACGATCAGCCCCGGGATCCCCATGAGGAGCGCCTCGAGCGACTGCGAGTGCTGGGCCGCCATCCCGAGGCCCGTCCCGCCTGGCGTTCGCACGACCATGGGGACGCGGTACTGACCGCCGGACATGTAGCGCAGCTTCGCGGCCTGGTTGACGAGCGGGTCCGCGCACACGGTGAGGAAGTCCGCGAAGAGCAGCTCCGCCACCGGGCGCAGCCCCATCATGGCGGCCCCGACCGCGCCCCCGACGATGGCGTTCTCGCTGATCGGAGTGTCACGCACTCGGTCGGCGCCGAAGACCTCGACCAGGCCCTTGGTCACGGCGAGGTAGCCGCCCAGAGACACGTCCTCCCCCAGGAGGAGCACCCGCGAGTCACGCTCCATCTCCTCCCGGAGAGCGAGGTTGATCGCCTCCGAGCTCGTCATCACGACGCTCTTCCCCGCGTCCGAGGAGGGT
>JBGAQA010000197.1:394-5172 GCA_044220955.1 Sandaracinaceae bacterium | reverse complement strand
AGTCGCGCGACAGCGAGCAGCACCCGAACACCGTCTCCATCGTCTTCGCGCTCGACGTGTCGGGCTCCATGGGCGCCGTGCCGGAGCAGATCGCGCGGCGCGAGCTGCCGACGTTCATGAAGACGCTGCTCGACGCGGGCGTGGCCGACCCGCAGATCCTCTTCATGGCGTTCCAGGACGCGGCGGGCCCCGAGGCGCCGCTCCAGGTCGGGCAGTTCGAGTCCACGGCCGAGCTCATGGACCAGTGGCTGACGTGGACCTGGCTCGTCGGCGGCGGCTACAGCGAGTTCGAGTCGTACGACCTCGCGATGTACTTCGCCGCGCGCCACACCAAGCTCGACTCGCTCGAGAAGCGCGGAAAGAAGGGCTACTTCTTCATGAGCGGGGACGAGCCCTGCTACCCGAGCATGTTCGCCTCGTTCGTCTCGGAGGTCATCGGCGACTCGCTCCCGAGCGACGTGCCGCTCGCCGACGTCGTCGCCGATCTGAAGAAGACGTACCACCCGTTCTTCCTCATCCCCGACCCGGGACGCGGCGGCGTCGCGCCGTTCTGGAAGAAGCACTTCGGCGAGGCGGCCATCGTGCTCGCCGATCCGGCGGACGTCTGCGCGGTGGCGGCCGGCGCGATCGCGATCTCGGAGGGCTTCGTCCCGGGGCTCGGCGGGCTCGGCGCCTCGCTGGCCCGGCACGGCATGGCGAGCGAGCGCGTCGCGCGCATCACCGGCGCGATGCAGGCGTGGGCGCGCTCGATCGGCCAGGGCTGATGGGCTTCGGCGGCTACAGCTTCGAGGCTCACCAGGCGATCACGGGGCGGCGCGCCGCGCTCCCGACGCAGAGCGTGTTCGCGCAGCGCGCGTGCCACCCGCTCATGCGGCCGCACGGGATCAAGGTGCGAGAGTGCAGGGACAGCCCCGAGCACCCGCAGACGCTCCCGATCGTCCTGGCGCTCGACGTCACGGGGTCGATGGGCGAGATCCCCGCGCAGCTCGCCCGGCGCGAGCTGCCGCACCTGATGAAGGCGCTGATGGACCACGGCGTCCGCGATCCGCAGGTGCTCTTCATGGCCGTCGGCGACGCGTTCCACGACAAGGCGCCGCTGCAGGTCGGGCAGTTCGAGGCCACGGCCGAGCTCATGGACCAGTGGCTCACGTGGAGCTGGCTCGAGGGCCAGGGCGGCCCGACGGGGCACGAGTCGTACGAGCTCGCGCTCTACTTCGTCGCGCGGCACCTCGAGACCGACGCGCTGCGCCTGCGCCGGAAGAAGGGCTACCTCTTCATGACGGGCGACGAGAAGCCCTACCCCACGCTCTCGCGCCAGGCGGTGCGCAGCGTCCTCGGCGACGAGATCGACGACGACGTGCTCCTGCGCGATCTCGTCGACGACGTGCGGCGCGGCATCGAGCCCTTCTTCCTCATCCCGGATCTCGCGCGCCGCGGGCCGATCGAGGCCACGTGGCGCGACGTGCTCGGCGACCGCGTCATCGCGATGGAGAGCGCGGGGGACACGACCGACGTCATCGGCGCGATCGTCGCGATGAGCGAGGGCGCGCTCTCCGACCTCGATGCGGTGGCGAAGATGCTGACGGAGCGCGGCACCGAGCGCGAGCGCATCGGCGCGGTGGTGCGCGCGCTCAAGCCCTTCGCGGCGTCGATGGACCGCGACGCCAGCCCGCGGCCGGCGCTCGACACGTTCGCGACGCTGCCGGACCTCGCGGACGACGACGGCGGCTACGCCCGCCCGTGATCACGGAGGACGCCTTCGTCGTCTCGGACCTCGGCTGGGGCGACTCCGGCAAGGGGACCACCGTGGACTTCCTCGTCCGGCACACCGGCGCGCGGCTGGTCGTGCGCTGGAACGGCGGCAGCCAGGCCGGGCACCGCGTCGTGACCGACGACGGACGCGAGCACGTGTTCTCGCAGCTCGGTGCGGGGACGTTCGTGCCCGGCGCGCGGACCCACCTCGCCGAGACGGTGCTCGTGGATCCGCTCGCGCTCGCCGTCGAGGCGCGGCACCTGGCGATCGAGGACGCGCTCGAGCGCCTCACCATCGCCGAGAGCGCGCGCGTCATCACGCCCTTCCACGTCGCCGCGAACCACGTGCGCGAGGCCGCGCGCGGCGAGGGGCGCCACGGCACTTGCGGCTGCGGCGTCGGCGAGACCGTCCGCGACTCGCTCGTTCACCCGGACGACGTGGTGCGCGCGCGGCACCTCGTGGGCGAGAGGGCGGCGCTCGGCCGCGTGCTCGAGCGCGTGCACGAGCGGCTGATGGCGTCGATCGAGACCGAGCTCGCGGCGACGCGCGGCGATCCGAAGCTGCGGAACAGTCGAGCCATCCTCGGGGCGATCCGCCCGCCGTTCACGGACGAGCTCCTCGAGCGCCTCCGCACCGTCGGCGCCGCGCGCGTCGTCCCCGACGACGCGATCGACCCTGCGCTCCGCGAGGGCGCGGTGATCCTCGAGGGCGCGCAGGGAGTCCTGCTCGATCAAGACGCAGGCTACCTCCCGCCGCACGTCACGTGGTCGCGCTGCACGACACACGCCGCGGGCGAGTGGCTCGACGCCCACGGCCACGCGGGGAGACGCACGCGCCTGGGCGTGATGCGCACGTACGCGACGCGCCACGGCGCCGGCCCCTTCCCCACCGAGGCGCCCGAGCTCGCGCCGCTCTTGCCCGAGCCCGCGCAGCACCACGGCTGGCAGGGCGCGTTCCGCGTCGGCCACCTCGACCTCGAGCGCCTGCGCTACGCGATCGGCGTCAGCCCGATCGACGCGCTCGTCGTCACGCACCTCGACCGGCTCGCCGTGCTGCCGCCGGGCGGCGAGACACCGCGGGACGCCGACGCCTTCCTCCGCTTCGTGGCCGACGCCCTCGGCCCGCCGGTCGCGCTCGCGTCTCGTGGACCGCGCCCCGGCGACAAGCGCCCCCTCGCGATCTGAAGAGCCGCTCAGATCCGATGCATGTCGAGGAGCGTCAGCACGTTCGTCGCCGACACGCGGAACGTGATCGAGACGCTCTGGGCGACCGAGGAGGCCATCTGCACCGTGATGTCGGTGTCGCGCGGGATGTTCGCGAGGTAGGTCGTCGGCCCCGACCCGGTGCTCGACGAGTCGATGCGCCAGCGGCTGGCAGCGCTGGCCGTGAGCAGGCCGAAGGGCGTGCCGGCGAAGTCCGCGATCAGGAGCACGAGCCCCGGCGCGTGCTCGTCCGTCGAGAGCGAGCAGCGCCCCGCGTTCCAGACCACACCCGCCATGGGGATGCCGGCGTTCGGGCCGCTCGTCGGCGCGACCAGCGCCTCGGAAGTGGGCGTCGCGCAGACCAGGGCCTGGGCTCCCCCATCGAGCGAGGCGAGCGCGGTCGGCGTGCCGCAGCCCGCAGCCCCGCCAGGGACGGCCAGCAGCCCGAGCACGACAGCGATGTGTCTCACGACCGACCGCATGGCGCCTTCACGTCCGGTGCATGTCGAGGAGCGTGAGCACGTTCGTCGTCGACACGCGGAACGTGATCGACACGTGGTCCGCGCCGCTCGACATCTCGAGCGTGATGTCCGTGTCGCGCGGGAGGTCCGGGATGTAGCTCGACCCGCCCGTCCCCGTCGTGGACGAGTCGATCTGCCAGCCGCTGCTCCCCGCGAGCGCGGTCAGGTACTGGAGCCACGTCCCGGTGAAGTCGCCGATCAGGAGCACGAGCCCGGGCGCGTGATCGTCCGTCGTCATCGCGCAGCGCCCGCCGAGCCACGTGACGCCCGCCATGGGCGCTCCGGCGAGCGTGCCCGTGGTCGCCACCACGAGCGGCTGGGTCATCGGTGTCGCGCACACGAGCGGCTCGGGGCCACCGTCGAGCGAGGAGAGCGCCGCCGGCGTGCCGCAGCCGATGGCGGCGAGCGCCATCCCCACGATCGCAGCGAGCGTTCCGCGCACCAGGGCGATGTTACGCCGTATGCTCGGCCGATGCGCGCATGCCTCCCGACGCTCCTCGCGCTCGTGATCGCGATCGTTGCCGGCTGCGGCGGCGGCACGCCGCCGACGACCGACGCCGGACGCGCGACCGACACCGGGACCCCACCGCCGACCGACGGCGGACCGGCCGACGCGACCACCGCTCCAGGCGATGCCTTCGTCCAGCCCGACTCCGGCGGGGCGCCCATCACCGCCGCGGAGATCCGCGCGGCGCTGGGCGCGAGCTGCACGCCGGTCGCTGGCACGGGTCTCTACGCGACCGACTCCGGCGAGGCGGACACGATCCCGATCTGCCAGGGGCCCGGGGCGATCCTCTACTGGCAGTCGGACCTCGACGTGGACTGCGACGGCGGCCGCACGGCCGTATGCATGGCCGACCCCTCGTACTTGCCGGACACGAGCACCACCGGCTCGGACGGGCTGCCGATCGACGCCGAGACCGTCCCCTTCGTCGTGATCCCGCTGCCGAGCGCACGCTTCCGCTATCCGGACCACGACATCGACCTCGGCCAACTCGCGCTCGTCACGTACGGCGACCGCTGGGCGTTCGGCGTCTTCGCCGACGAGGGCCCGTCCGGCATCATCGGCGAGGCCAGCTACGCGATGGCGAGCGCGCTCGGCATCGATCCCGATCCGAGCACCGGCGGCGCCGACGCGGGCGCGACGTTCGTGATCTTCACGGGCGCGAGCGCGCGCGTCGCCAACGCCGACGACCACGACGGCGCGGTGGCCGCCGGGATGCCGCTGCTCGACGCCCTTCTCGGTCGCTGACGCGCAAGCCGGGGCTGGGGCCCCGGCGCGCAGCGCGAGGAGCGACGCGA
>JBGAQA010000197.1:0-384 GCA_044220955.1 Sandaracinaceae bacterium | reverse complement strand
CGGCGCCGCCGCCACCCACGTCGGGGCCGCTCCCGCGCCCGCGGGGGGGGGGCCCCGGGCGCCCCGCGCGTGCCGCGAGGCGACGCGACGGAGGGGAGCGGGGCCCCGCGTCCGATTCACTCGACGCGGGGAGAGGGGCGCGCAGCCCCTCTCCAGAGGCCTAGAGCTCGCAGCAGCGCAGCTTCATCTGCACGTCGCCCGACCAGTGGTTCGCGAACCCGCGCACGCACGTGTCGAGGTAGCGCTCGTAGTCGTCGAAGAGCTGGTCGCCCCAACGCTCGCGGATGAGCTTCTCGTGCAGCCGCATCCGGCGCAGCCACTCGGCGGTGGTCTTGCCGTAGTCCATGCGGCGCATCTTGAGCTCGTGCAGCTCCCAGCTCGGGT
>JBGAQA010000196.1:0-5202 GCA_044220955.1 Sandaracinaceae bacterium | reverse complement strand
CGCGAGCTGAGCCGTGTGCCTCGCGAGGCGAGCGGTAGCGAGCCGAGTCGGAGTAGGGGTGGGGCCCCGTGACCGATTCACTCGGCACGGGGCGGGGCGGGCATCCGCCCCGAGGAGCTCAGAACCCGACGCGGCGCATCACGAAGCGCGGCATGCCCTTGATCACACCCATCACCGCGCGCCACGGCGCGGGCGTGTAGACCTCGGCCTCGCCGCGATCGATCGCCTTCACCACGCGCGCTGCGACGTCGTCGGGCTCGCCGGCGAAGGGCGGCGGCTTCAGCCCCGCGGTCATGCCGGTCTTCACGAAGCCGGGCTTGACCGTGACGACGCGCAGACCGTCGGCGTGGTGCTTGTGGTCGAGTCCTTCGAGGTACCTCGTGAGGCCGGCCTTGCTGGCGCCGTAGAGGATCACCGGCTTGCGGCCGCGCTCGCCCGCGACGCTCGAGAACACGCAGAGCGTGCCGCCGCCGCCCGCGAGCAAGAGGCGCTTGGCCTCCTCGCAGAAGAGGACCGTGTTCGTGAAGTCTGCGGTCAAGAGGCGCGCCGTGAGCGCCGGATCGTTCTCGAGGGCCTCCTGCGTCGCGAAGAGCGCCGCGGTCACGACGATCGTGTCCACCCCGCCGAGCGCGCGGTCCGCCGCGGCGAGCGCGGGCCCGAAGGTCTCCGGCTTCAACAGGTCGCACTCGGCCCACGCGACCTCGCTCCCGGCGTGGACGCTCAGGTCGGCCGCCGAGCGCGCGAGCTCGTTCCGATCGACGCCCAGCACGAACACGCGGTCGCCCCGCTTGGCGAGGCGGCGGGCCAGCGCGCGCCCCATCCCGCTGGTCGCCCCGAGCACCGCCACGGAGAGGGGCCGCCTGGCCTTGCTCACGTCCTGTCTCCGAAGAGGCGCACCGACTGGGCGCTGCGAATTCTCGCCGCGGGATCCCACCTCCGCCGCACCTCGAGGAACGCCGGCAGGCGCGGCTCCATGACACGGAAGTGATCGGCCCGCGTGAAGCCGTCCTTCGTCAGATAGATGCGACCCCCCTCTCGGATGACCTGCTCGTTCAGCGCGTCCACCACGCTCTGCGTGTCGTCGCGGACCGGGATGTCGAGCGCGATCGAGATCCCCTTCATCGGGAACGAGAGCATGCCCTTGCCCTCGGGACCGCAGTCCTTGATGACGCAGAGGAACGACGCGCTGCCCGAGCGCGTGAGGATCTCGAGCACTCGCTTGGCCGCGCCAGGCCGCGCGTGCTCCGGGATCACGCACTGGTACTGCGTGAAGCCGCGCGGGCCGTACATGCGGTTCCACTCGCGCACCACGTCGAGCGGATAGAAGAACGTCTCCCAGTGGACGAGCGCCTCGCGCTCGCGCGGGACGTGCCGGCGGAAGAAGACCTCGTTGAACGCCGACACCGAGAGCCGCCCCAGGCGACGCCCCCCGAGCAGCGCGCTCGGCAGCTCGAACGGCAACGTCAGGCGCGGATGGGGCACGGGGAATCGCGAGGGCCCGTCGCCCGCCGGCGCCCAGTCGCCCGCCATCAGGATCCCGCGGCCCATGTGGCGGCCGCGCGTGAGGCAGTCGATCCAGCCGACGGTGTAGGGGAAGCGCCCGGCGTGCTCCCGGAGCGCGGAGAGGAACGCGTCGAGATCGTCGACGCGGACGCTGCGCTGCCGGATCCACGGCGAGGCGATCGGGAGCATGCGCACCGAGACCTCGAGGATGTGGCCGGTCAGCCCCATCCCGCCGATCGTCGCGCGGAAGAGATCGGCGTTCTCCGTGTCCGAGCACGTCACGACGCGCCCGTCCGCGACCCGCATCCGCAGCTCGGTCACGTGCTCGCCGAAGCACCCGCGCACGTGGTGCTCCTTGCCGTGCACGTCGGAGGCGACCATCCCGCCGAGCGTCACGAACTGGGTCCCCGGGGTGACGGGCACGAAGACGCCCCGCTCGAGGAAGAGGCGGTTGAGCGCGAGCAGGGACGTGCCCGCCTCGGCGCGCAGGATCCGCGTGGCCGGGTCGAACGCGAGCAGCCGGTCGGCCAGCGTCGTGGACGCGACCTCGTGGACCCCGGGGGGCGGCAGGGAGCTGTCCCCGTAGCTCCGCCCGAGCCCGCGCGAGAGCACGGCCGTCTCGGAGAGGCGCTCGAGGTCGGGCGAGCGGACCTCGTGGCCGGGGACGCCGATGCGGCCCCAGCCCGTCACCCTGGGCTCCGGGTCGCGCACGCGAGGCGTTACGAGATGCACGTCCCTGGGCTATCGCGCTCGGGCGCGCGCGTCCAGATCGCCCGGCCGGGAGGGTGCCCGGCGGTGGCGAGCGGGCGCCGGAGCCCGCTGAATGGCGGGTCTTGCGCGACCCCGGGGGCCGGGTGCGCCGTGAGGGCACGGAACCGCTTGCCCTCGGCCCCGCCTTTGCGTAAGCAGGGGGCCCGAAATCCGGCCCCGTCTGGAAAAGGTCTCGACATGACGCGCCTTCGCCTCCTCGCCTTGCTCCTCGTCACGTTCGCGATGCCGTCCATGGCGCTCGCCGACGATCCCGAGCCCGAGGTGTCGGATCAGGTGGAGGCGCCGGCCACGACCGACCCGATGCACCTGGTCTGGGATCGGCTGCTGGGTGTGGAGATCACGGGCGGCATGGACACGCCCTACGGCGTCGTGGGCGGCGCGTTGCTCGTGCAGCCGGTCCGCAACCTGCGCCTCGACGTGGGCGGCGGCGTGAGCCGGGACGGCGGCCGCGTCGCGGGCGGCGCGACGCTGGTGCTGCCGCAGGACCACTTCGGCCTGCTGATCCGCCTCGGGTTCGCTGGCGGTCCGCTGACCTGGGACAACGGTCGGGAGACGCAGATCCGCCGCACGTGGGGGTTCGCCGCATTCCTCGACTGGTCGCTGGGGCTCGAGTACCGCTTCGACGAGGGCGTGCTGATTCGCCTGTACGCCGGCGTCGAGACCGCCCTCAATCCCTCGGCCGACACCTGCACGGCGACGACCACCACCCCCGAGACGGTCTGCGGCCTCGGCGTCGACCACCCGGCCCGGCTCTTCGGCGGCCTCTCGGTCGGGTACATGTTCGACTTCTACCCCTGAGCTCGCGCGGGGCTCCGAGCGGGCCCTCGACGGCATCGAGGCGCGGTGGTGTTGAGCCGGGGTGCCGGGAGCGCGTACTCTCCGCGCCCATGCGCAACCCGCTGATCGTCCTCGCTACGCTCCTGCTCGCCTGCGGCGGCGAGGCAGCGCCGCCCGAAGACCCCGAGCTGCCCGCGCTCGTCGGCGCGCTCGAGGTTCCGATCTCGCTGCGCTACGACAGCAGCACGCCGAGCAACGCGCTCCGCATCGAGATGAGCCCGTCGGCGATGCACGTCGACGGGCACGCGCTCTACGAGATGACGCGCGGCGAGCCGCCCGACGCCGAGCAGACGCCCGAGGGCTACACGCAGCTTCGGACGCGGGTCGCGTCGCTGCCCGCCCGCGGCGTCGCGGCCCTCACGATCCACGGCATCGTCCCGTACGGCACGTTCGTGCGCACGCTGCAGACGCTGCTCAACGCCGGCTATCACGAGTTCGCGATCGCCGTGCGGGCGATGGACGGCACGCCTCAGATGCACTGGATGACGTTCTCGTCGCCCGAGATCGCGCCGGAGCACGGCCCGGTCGCCTTCCCGGGCACCGAGCGCCCCTGGGAGGACTTCACCACGCACTGGGCGGAGGTCTACGACGCCTGCCGGGACGGCCACTACATCGACTGCGACGGCACGCCGGCGCTCGCCGCGCCCGGCGGGCACCTCCAGCTCGTCCTCTGGGCGCGCGGCCAAGGGATGATCCTCCGCTTCAACCAGGTCGACGTCGCCGACGCGGGCGTCCCACCGAGCACCGGCGTGGCGATGCTGCCCGGCGTGCCGCAGCCGAGCTCGGACGAGGAGCCGCCGCCGCGCCCCTTCACGACCGGCGCCTTCTCGTTCCGGGCCGACGAGGCGACGCAGGCCGACTCGGCGCTGAGCACCACGGCGCGACCGGTCTGCGGGGCCGCAGTGTGCCCGACGCTCGTCGAGGCCGACGAGGGCACGGCGTTCATGCGGGTGGTCTCCATGATCGGGGCGACGTTCCCGACCGGCTCGACCGCGCCGCGCCTTGCGTTCCGGATGACCCCCGACTGACCGAGGGGCGAGTCCCGTGCGGCATCCGGCGATTGTTGCCGCCGGCGGGGCGTGCGATCCTCGCTCCATGCACCCGAGAATCCTGGTGGCTCTCGCGCTCGTCTTCGCGGGGGCGAGCCCCGGCTGCTCCGCGATCGTGCAGCCCGACACGACGCGACTCGGCGGGGGCCCGGACGCGGGCGGTGGCGCTGGCGACGGTGGCGGGCGCGACGCGGGTCGGCCCTCCGACGGCGGCGTCGACGGCGCGATCGTGCCCGGCCCCGACATGGGCATCGACGCAGCGGTGGTGCCCGGGCCGGACACCGGCGTCGACGGCGGCACCGACGCGGGCACGATCGGTCCCGATGCGGGGAGCGACGCGGGCAACGACGCGGGCAACGACGCGGGCAACGACGCCGCGGTCGTCTGCACGGGCGACCCGACGTGCGTGGCGGGCGTGGCCTCGTTCTGCAGCGGCTCGATGCGAGTGACCCAGCCCTGCCCGCTCGGGTGCGCGCCCGCGGAGCCTCGGTGCGCGCAGTTCCGGCCATCCAACGTGGACCCCGGCCTCTTCGACGCGGCGGCACCCGACGTCGCGCTCGACGCGGCCGCGACGTTCGACACCACCCTGTGCCCCGACACGCTCCACGCCCGCGTCGTGACGCAGGCGAGCGGCGGCGAGGTCTGCGTCGAGATCGTCCACGACCTCCGGATCGGCGCGGGCGGCTCGTTGCGCGTCGTCGGCGTGCGGCCCCTCGTCATCCTCGCCAGCGGCGTCGTGCGGATCGACGGAGACATCGACGTGTCCGCCGTGCGGCTCGTGCCGGGGCCGGGGGGCGGCCGCGGCGCGACGCCGATGAGCGCGGCGACGGGCCGCGGGCCGGGCCTCAACGGGGCCCAGGCCGGCTACGCCGACAGCGGTGGCGGCGGAGGCGGGTTCGGCGGCGCCGGCGGTGACGGCGGGCGCGGGAGCACCACGGCGGGGGGGCTCGGCGGACTCGTGAGCGGCGCCGACGATCTGATCCCGCTCGAGGGCGGCAGCGGCGGCGGTGTCGGGCCGGGCAGCGAGGCCTTCGGGCGCATG
>JBGAQA010000195.1:0-5220 GCA_044220955.1 Sandaracinaceae bacterium | reverse complement strand
CTGCGGCTCGCGCGGAGGAGTCGTACACGATCCGGATCACGAACGAGGGCACCCGCGCGGCGCGCCTGCTCATCACCGATGCGCTCGGGAAGATCGAAGAGGTCCGCGGCCCCGGCGTCGTCGGCGAGCAGCCTCGGGCAAGTCTGCCTCGCGGTCGCGGACGGGCGGCGCGTGTGCCTGACGCCCGAGCGGACGGGAGACGACGGCGTCTACACCATCGTGGTCGCGCCGACGCTGCGCTGCGTCTCCGAGGTGGCGCTACGCGTGGTCGATCCGACGCACGGCGCGGCGACGACCTACGCCTTCACGCCCGACGCCCCGGTGGACGGCGTCATCGTCGCGGCGGACGTCGTGCTCGTCGCGCTCGCGCCCGCGGGGGCGCTGCCGATCGGAGACCCGAGCGCGACGCGCACCGTCGCGCTGGACGAGGGCGCGACGATCACGCTCGCCCCCTCGCAGCTCGCCGAGGGCCGCTACGAGCCGCTCGCCTCGCGTCTGCTCCGCGGCGACGATCCGCGCGCGCGATCGGTCGGCGACGGGACGCGCTTCGACACGCTGCTCGCGATCGGACCGGAGGGGCCGCTCGAGGGCGAGTGCGTCCTCGGGATCCCGACCTCCCTCGCGCCGGGCGCCCAGGCCGAGGTCGCGGTGCTCGGCGGCCTCTACGCGCCGCTCCGCGGCGTCGAGAGCGTCGAGGGCCGCTGGCAGACGCTCGCGCACGCGACCGTCGACGCGGACGGCACGGTCGAGACGCCCGCCGGGGCGTGCCCGGCCGCGCTCGGGTGGATCGGCGTGCGCTGAAGGGCAATCGACGAATCGGGTCGCGAGCACGGCGACGGCGCGGCAACAGAGCGGCGCCCGCCGAGGAGACGCTGCTCGGGAATGCAGGAAGCGAGGAAGGATCCTGTGTATCCTGCTCGTAGTCGGCGGCCTCGCCGGCGGCGGCGTCGCGTGGGTCGTGAACGGAGGAACATGACCGTGGATCTCACGCGCTCGGGGCCGACGGCGCCCCGCGATCGTCGACGCCACGCCGCCACCGCTCGCGTGGCTGGGCTCCGGTTGCTGCTCGCGAGCCTCTCGCTCGTCGCTGCGGCGTGCTCCTCCCCGGAGGGCAACGCGGCAGACGCGGCGCGAGTCGCGGACGGGAGCGATCCGGACGGCGTCTGCGCTTCGGGGAGCACCGGCCATCGCGTCGGCTGCGAGTACCTCGTGACGTTCTACCCGCGCTGGTTCAGCTACCAGCAGCTCCGGATGGTACCGCCGAACGCCTTCCTCGGCCCCGACACCGTCGGGCCTGCGTTCCAGGGGGTCGTCGCGGTCAACGTCGACACCCTTTACGCGACGGCCTCGGTCGACCTGACGCGCGGGCCCGTGATCGTGACGGTGCCGACGACCACGACGGTGTTCTCGGTCCTGACGATGGACCAGTTCGGTCAGTCCCTGCCGGGCATCCCCGGCGGCGCGCCCGGGGTCTACGCCCTCACTCCGCCCGGCTGGAGCGGCACGCTGCCCGCAGGAGCCACGGCCGTCGCGCTGCCGCTCGAGCGCGCGATCATGATCGTTCGCGCCGACCGCTACTCGGTCACGGGCGGGGACATGCGCGACGCGGCGGCGCAGTTCCGGAGCGGGCTGCACATCGCCACGCTCTCGCGCTACGAGACCGACCCCACGAGCGGCGCGGCCACGATCGTGGCCGACTCGCTCTTCTCACCGTCGTTCAAGGTCCGAGCCGATCAGCTGCTCACCACCGCTCCGATGGACTTCCTCACGCAGCTGCAGTCGGCGGTGCGGGCGAGCACGACGCAGCCGCTCACGCCGGAGCAGCAGTCGCTCGCGGCGGCGTTCGACGCAGCCTTCGCCGATCCCGCCGACGTCGTGGAGGGCGCCGTGGCGGGCTACGCGGCGCTTCTGCACAACTACGAGGGGCACACGGTCGCCGGCTCGAGCTGGATCCGCTTCGACGACATCGCGACGTGGGATGACACGCTTCACGACCGTCTCGATCGCGCGTCGATCACCGAGTACCTGCAGTACGGCAACGCCCGAGAGAGCGCGGTGTATTACCACGCGTTCCGCGACGGGCGCGGCCAGCCGCTCGACGCGAGCGCGAGCGCCTACCAGGTGCGCTTCGCGCCCGGCGGGCTCCCCGACGTCGGCCGATTCTGGTCGCTCACGGCCTACACGCCCGATGCGATCGAGCTCGTCCCGAACAGCGCCGGCACGTACGCCGTCGCGAGCTACACACCGGGGCTCGTCACGGACGCCGATGGCTCGGTGACGATCACGATGTCCACGGCGCTGCCGAGCGGCGTGCCTGCGTCGAACTGGCTCCCCGTTCCATCGGGCCCGTTCAACGTGGTGCTGCGCGCCTACGCTCCGCAGGGCGCCACGCTCGACGGAAGCTACGCGCCCCCGACGCTCCTGCCCGCGGCGCTCTGACGGCTCCGGCGCGCGTCGTCACCCGGCGCGCCGGCGTCGTCACCGGCCGAGAACACGAGGCGCGATCGGCAATCGTGTCGGCTCGCCGCTCCAGCCCCTCCCGTCCGCGGGCGGCGCCCGCTCCGGTCCGGGCCCTCCGTGGCGAGCTCTCCCGTCGTGATCAAGGCTGGTAGATCGAGCTGCGACCGCCGTACTGGGTACGCCAGGTCGTGACGAGCGTCGTGAAGTCGGTGACGACGACCGAGCCCGCGTCGCGCAGCGCGCCGATGGGGACCATGACGCTCGCCTCCACGTCGGCGATGCCGGTGGCCGACGTGAGCACGCTCGGCTGGATGTTCCACGACGCGGTGAGCATCTGGTCGGGCGGGATCGTGCCGTCCTCGTAGAGCGTGACGAGCTCCTGCACGCCCGCCGCGTCGCGCGCCCAGGCGCCGACCGCGACGATGTTGGCGGCCGGGTCGTCGACGAAGAAGTGGTCGCGATCCTGCGGGCGCCACACGCCGCTCACCAGGGGATCGTTGACGTGCATGGGCGTCCCGGCGCCGATGAGGATGTCTCCCCGCCACGATGCCGTCGGGTAGTGCTGGCCGGGGACGGCGACGCGGAACCGATCCCACGCCTGGAACTGGGTGAGGCTCGGGTCCCAGATGTGGCCGCCGATCACGGTGCTCCCGCCCACGCCGAGCAGCTCGAGGAGGTGCGCGACGTCCGTGTAGTCGTAGCCGCCGTTCTCGTGCGAGTGCGGGTCGATGGCGACCCCGAGCGTGTCCCGCAGGTAGACCAGGACGTTCTCGCCGCCCGTGTCGGCCGTCGTCACGGCGTCCTCGTAGAGGAGCGCGGCCTCGAGGAACTTCCAGTCGGGCTGGAGCACCCACTCGAGCGAGTAGCGCCGGGCGAGCTGCGCCATCTCGATCAGGCGGCCGCGCAAGCGCAGGTAGCTCGCTCGGCTCGGGTCCGAGCCGAGCGTGCCGCCGGGCGTGTTGTCCTCGATGTGGGTGAAGAGCACCACGTGCACGACGCCGCGCGCCGGGGTCCCGGTGTCGTCCGAAGCATCCCCCGCTTCGGCGTCCGCCGTCGGCGGGCGGCTGTCGGCGGCGCTGCCGTCGATCGACGCACCCGCGTCCGCGCCTCCGACGGCAGCGCTGCAGCTGGCGAGCGCCCAGCCGCAGAGCGCGAGGACCCGGGCGGCGTGTCGTGTGGGCATGCCCGTCCATCGTACCCCGGGCCTCGGAGACGGGGGAGCCGAGCGGGCGGCGTGGGCTACTCTGCGCTCGATGGCCCGCTCGACGATGACCTTCCTCGCCACGCTCGTCGTCGTCTCGGCGCTCGTCGCGTTCGGGCGCACTCGCTTCGGCGCCGAGGTCGGCGCTCCGTGCAGCGACTTCGTCCTGTCGTGCCGCGCGACGCGCGGGATGTTCACGGTGAACGCGTGCGTCCGCACTGGCCCGCGCCCCGAGGACACGTTCTGCTCGTATGCGTGCGAGAGCGCGAGCGAGTGCCCCGAGGGGTGGAGCTGCGATCCGGCGTCGGCGTGGTCCACGGTGCCGGGCGCGGTCGAGGATGTCGCGCGGGTGTGCAGGCCGGGGGAGTGAGCGAGAGCGAGAGCAAAGCGAGAGCGAGAGCGAGAGCGAGAGAGCGAGAGAGCGAGAGCGAGAGCGAGAGCGAGAGCGAGAGCGAGAGAACGAGCTCCGGGATCGCCGGGGACGTTGGTGGCTCTGCTCGGGGCAAGGGAATCGTGGCTCGCCGCCGCGCCGCCGTAAAAGCCGCGCCTACGGCGCGCCCGTGCTCGCTTCCTCCGGACCGCATTCGCGGTCCTCCGTGCAGCTCCGCTCGGGTCGTGTCTCCGCGATGCGGAGTCACGAGCTTTGACTGCGACGCAGCGGCGAGCGGGTGGGGGAGTGCGCCCCGAGCAGCTCCAGCTCGGCGCGAACACGGAGAAACACCATGCTGCGAATCGAACCTGTCGCTCTCGAGATCATCCAGATGCTCCGGCCCACGATCGAACAGCTCCACCGGCGCGACCGGAACCTCGCTGACCAGCTCGACCGGGCCAGCACGAGCGTCGTGCTCAACCTGGCCGAGGGCACCGCGGCGCGCGGAGCGTCGCGACGACACTGCTACGAGGTTGCGCTCCGCGAGGCGCGGGAGTCGGTCGCTGCGCTCCGGGTGGCGGCCGTGAAAGGGCGAGTTTCGGAGCCGGAGGGCATCGACACGCGCTTCGATCACGTCATCGGCGTCCTCGTGAAGTTGACGCGCTGAGAGAACACCGAGGCCCGCGGCGACAGCCGCGGGTCTCGGACCTTCCTAGACCAGCTTGTGCAGCGTCCGCGCGATCCGATCGAGCGCGTCGACCTGCTTCGCGTCCGCGATGACGTACCCCATCGCGTCCGCTGTCTCGAGGATGGCGCGGACCTCGTTCGCGCTCCCCATCGCCGTGCCGAAGCGCGCCCGGGCGTTCCCGTTCCGGCGCCATTCCCCTTCCGCGATGTTGAGCGGGACGCTCGTCAGCGCGCGGCGCAGTTGCTTCCCCAGGTCTGCGTCCTGCTGCGCGATCTTCGTGACCGTCTCGCGCATCTCGCGAACCAACAGGAGTGCGTCTCTGTAGATGCTCAAGGCCATGTTCCGTTCTCCGTTCTGCCCGCTCGGGGCACCGCCCCACCTCCGTCGCGCGGAGCGGCGGTCCACCCTCGCGAAGCGACCGCTCGCAGCACCCCGGAGCCACAGCCAGACGTGCTTCTCCGTGCTCCTGAGCTCTGGCGAGGAGTGCGAGAACGGCGCGCC
>JBGAQA010000194.1:0-5304 GCA_044220955.1 Sandaracinaceae bacterium | reverse complement strand
TCGTCGATCATGGGCTCGCCGCTCTACATGTCGCCGGAGCAGATGCGCTCGACGAAGAGCGTCGACCAGCGCACCGACATTTGGGCGCTCGGCGTCGTCCTCTACGAGGCGCTCGCCGGCCGTCTGCCGTTCGCGACGCGCAAGCACCCGGGCGCGCTGATGATGGACATCGTGATGGGCAAGGGCGTGCCGCTCGCGGACCTGCGCCCCGACCTCTCGCCCGACGCGATCGCGACCGTCAGCCGCGCGATGGCCGCGAAGTCGACCGAGCGCCCGAAGGACGCCGGCACGCTCTGGAGCGAGCTCGACCGCGGCCTTCGGTGAGCAGCGAGGTCGGTCCCCTCACCCTGGCCCTCTCCCACGACTCCCACGACGTGGGAGAGGGAACCGCGCTCGGAAAGTGAGGGGCCGTCACAGGCCCGCGAGCGTGCGGACGCGCGCCACGAGCTGGCCACACGCGGTGGTCACCGCGCCCGCATTCGGCGTCGCGTGCAGGTCGCTCGCCGGCTGCCCGAGATCGGAGAGGATGCGCGCGAGCTGAGGCGTCGTGTCCCCAGCGAACGCCGAGGAGTCGAACCACACGATCGTCACGCCCTGCGCTTGGAGCTGCGCCCGCACGGCGGGCCACTCGACGGGCTGCGGCGTCACCCCCGTGTAGGGCATCGCAACGCCGGCGCCGGTCGGCATCGGGACGGGACCGCCGTGGATGGGGCTGTCGGTGTGGATCACCACCACGCGCGCCGCGCCCGGCCGCCAGCAGCCCCCGGGCGTCCGGCCGGTCGAGCAGGTCAGCGGGATCGCGCCGAGCTCCATCGCCCCGCCGCTCAGCATCCAGAGGGGCGCGAGCGTCCCGTCGTAGTAGTCGCCGCCCGTCATCATGCCGCGCCCCGTGATCGCCCCGGCGATGCGCGTCGCGTCGGTCGTCGGCTCGACACCGCCGATGAACGGGTGGTTGTCGGCCTCCCCGAACGCGCCGACCGTGATCGGATACTCGCCGGTGAACGAGATCCCGACGTTCACGTCGGGGATCGCGAGCAGAGGCGCGATGCAGTCGTTGCGGATCGGAGCGATGGCGTCGCTCAGCGCCGCCATGTTCGAGCCGGTGATGTCGAGGACGACGGTGACGTCGACGGGGTGCGACGCCGCGCAGGGCGAGACGTCGACGGTGTAGTCGCACGTGCTCCCGCAGGCGACGACGCGCGTCTGCCCCGCCGGACAGCCGACCGCCGTGCTCATCATCGCGCCGGGCGCGCAGACCCCCTCGCCGGTGCACGCGCCGCCCGGCACCGGCTGGCAGCTCGCGTCGCACAGCGTCGTCTGCGTGCCGCAGTTGCCGCAGGCCCGCGTGCCCGTCGTGCCGGGCATGCACGTACCCTCGCCCCCGCAGATCCCGTACTGCCAGACGTGGTCGGACCCGCAGAAGCGCGTGACGCGCCCGCACATCCCGCACGGAGCGTCGTCGGTCGCGCCGGGCGTCGCGCAGCCGTCGGCCATGCACGTCCCGGTCGGCTGGAGCATGCACGTGGCGTCGCAGAGCACCTCCTGCGTCTGTCCGCTCGGGCAGCCGCTGCCCACCCGCGTGCGGCTCCCCGGCGCGCACGCGCCCTCGCCCGTGCACGCCGCGCTGCGATCCCAGGTGCACGTCGTGTCGCAGCGCGCCGTCTGCGTGCCGCAGTTGCCGCACGCGATCGTGTCGGTCGTGCCGGGTATGCACTCCCCGTGCTCTCCGGTGCACACGCCATACGCCCACGTGTGATCGGCCGAGCAGAAGCGCGTGATCGTGCCGCACATCCCGCAGGGCAGATCCTCGCTCGCGCCCGGCGTCGCGCACGTCTGGGGCGGCGCGGCGTCGTGGCCCGCGTCCACCGGAGGGGGTCCCGCGTCGTCCGGCGGGGCGCTCGCGTCGTGGCCGCCGTCGATGTCGACGAGCCCGGTGTCGTCGGTGACCACCGTGGCCTGACCGCAGCCCGACGCGGCGACGAGCAGGACGGAGAGAACGAGAAATCCGGAGCGCTTCGTGTACGTCGTCATGACCACCTCGCGTCCGGATCCCCCCGACGCATGCGGGGAGCATTGGCCCTCTCGGGACGCAATTCCAGTCGAGTCAGGGAGCCTCGAAGAGCACCTCCCGGGCGCTCGCCCGATCGGCCTCGACGACGACCTCGACGTAGTGCCGCTTCTCGCGCCCGTGCTCCTTGAAGACGCGCGGCACGCGCGCGGCGTTCACGTAGAGCGTGCCGTCCTTCTCCTCCCGCCAGCGGCGCGTGCCGCGGCCGCGCAGCGCGTGGTGCATGTGCCCGGCGATCACCGCGAGCACGCGCTTGCCCTTCACGCGCGCGTGCTGGACCGCCGCCTCGAGGTCCGGATCGCCGAAGTCGCCCTCGCTGCGCCGGAAGTCGCAGCCCCAGATCGCGTCACGCCGATCGCCGAGGCCGCTCGGGCCGTTGTGCGCGAGGAAGACGATGCGCTCGTCCCGGACGTCGTCGATCAGCCAGCGCAGGCGCGCGGCGGACGCCTCGAGCGTGGCGACCCGGAAGGCCTCGGTGAGGTACGGACGGAACGCGAGGCGCGGCCCGCCGAAGCTGTGGGGCCGCGCCGCGATCATCGTCAGGCCGGCGATCCGGTGGATGGAGTAGCCCACGAGCTCGGCCGGTCGGATCTCGCGGCGCAGCGCCTCGATGCGCTCGCGCTGGCCGCTGGCGAGCACCTGGATCGCCGTCTCGTTCTGCATCATCTCGGCGAGCAGCTGGGGCGCGCCGATCGTGTCGTGGTTGCCGGGGATGACGAACGCGGGCGTCTCGAGCGTGCGGACGTAGCGCGCGACCCGGAGCGCGCCTCGCTGCGCGTAGCCCGAGAGATCGCCGACGAAGAGGACGGCGTCGTAGTCTTGGGCGTCGAGGTGCGCGACGTCGGCCGGGCCGAACGCGAGGTGCACGTCGCCCACCACGGCGAGGCGTACCGCCGAACGTTCTTCGGGTGCGGGAAGGATCGACACGCGCCGGGATGTTCCGGCTTTCGCGGGCCGGGATGCAACGCTATCGTCTCGCCGCTCCGTCGCGGCGCTCGGGCGAGGGCCATCGGAGCGAGGGAGATGACGATGCGAATCTCGGGGACGATGCCGGCGCTGATCACGCCGTTCCGGAACGGGGCGATCGACGAAGAGGCGCTGCGCGCACTGGTGGAGCGCGTCATCGCGGGCGGCTGCGAGGGCGTGGTCCCCTGCGGCACGACGGGCGAGAGCGTGACGCTCGACGAGCACGAGCACGCGCGCGTGGTGCGCATCGTGGTCGAGGAGACGAACAAGCGCGTGCCGGTCTACGCGGGCGCGGGGACCGTCTCGACGAAGCACACGATCGAGCTGGCGCAGCTCTGCAAGAAGGCGGGCGCCGACGGCCTCCTCCTGGTCTGTCCTTATTACAACCGGCCGACCCAGGCCGGGCTCGAGGCGCACTTCCGCGAGGTGCACCGGCACGTCGCGATGCCGAGCATCCTGTACAACATCCCCGGCCGCACCGGCGTCGACATGGCCGTCGAGACCTTCGAGCGCCTGAGCGACGTGAAGGACATCGTCGCGATCAAGGAGGCGACCGGCAACGTGCTGCGGAGCGCACAGCTGCTCGCGAAGCTCGGCGACCGCTACTCGGTGCTCTCGGGAGACGACGCGCTGACCCTGCCGGTGCTCTCGGTCGGCGGGACGGGCGTCATCAGCGTCACGGCGAACCTGCTGCCCAAGGAGACGAGCGACGTCGTGCGCCTGTGGAACGCGGGGAGCGTCCTCGAGGCGCAGAAGCTCCACCTGCGCCTCTTGCCCGTGCACGAGTCGATGTTCGTCGAGGCCAACCCCGGCCCCGTGAAGGCCGCGATCGCGGCGCGCGGCTTCATCGCGAAGGAGATCCGCCTGCCGCTCGTCTGGCCGGCGGACGCGAGCGTCGCGAAGGTGCAGGCCGCGCTGACGGCCGCGGGCTTCGCGTGAGCGCCGAGAGGCTCCGCGTCGCGATGCACGGCGCGGCGGGGCGCATGGGGGCCGCCATCGCGAAGGCGATCGGCGAGTCGAGCGACCTCGTGCTGAGCGTCGGCGTCGACAAGGGCGACGACCTCGCGGCGCTCGCCGGCGCGGACGTGGTCATCGACTTCAGCCACCGCGACGCGACCCAGGGCGTCGCCGAGGCGTGCGCGCGCCTCGGCAAGCCCCTCGTCGTCGGCACGACGGGCCTCGGCCCGGCCGCGCTCGACGCGCTCGACGCGCTCGGCAAGACCCGGCGCGTGGTGCTCGCGCCGAACACGAGCGTCGGCGTGACCGTGCTCTTCCACCTCGCGCGCGAGGCCGCGCGCCTGCTCGGCGACGAGTTCGACGCGGAGATCGTCGAGGTGCACCACGGGAAGAAGGTGGACGCCCCGAGCGGCACGGCGCTGCGGCTCGCGGAGGCCGTGGCCGAGGGCAAGCGCCTGGACACGAGCGCGTTCGTCCACGGGCGCAGCGGAATCGTCGGCGCGCGACCGCCGAAGGAGATCGGCATCCACGCCGTGCGCGCGGGCGACGTCGTCGGCGAGCACACGCTGATGCTCGCCGGCCCGGCGGAGCGCATCGAGCTCGTGCACCGCGCGCACGACCGGGCGCTCTTCGCCCGCGGAGCCCTGCGGGCGGCGCGGTGGGTGGCGCAGCCCGGACCGGCGGGTCGCTACGACATGCGCGCGGTGCTGGGGCTCGCCTGAGCGCTTTGGCGCGACCGGTGTGCAGCCTCTATGGTTCACGCGTGACGAAGGTGACCATCCGTGATCTGCGGACGCGCTTTCCCCGCGTCCGAGCCGCCGTGCAGGCCGAGGGCGAGGTCGTCGTGACCGAGCACGGAAGGCCGGCGTTCGTTCTGCGGCCGTTCGTCGCCGCGCGGTCCGGCCGGACGCCCACGACCGACTACTTCGCCCGCCTCCGGGCGCGCATGCCCCGGGCGCTCAGCGCGGCCCAGCGGGCCGCACTGGACGACGACGATCGTGGCGAGCGCTGAGTCTTTCTACGTCGATGTGAGCGCTCTGCGCAGCGCGTACGTCCACGACGACCGTTCGAAGCGCTTCTGTGGCTGGCGCTCGCGCCGCCGGAGGCCGCTGGTGATCACGCGGCACGGACGCGCCGAGCTCACCAATTCGATTCTTCTCGGCGTGTTCCGCGGTGTGTACGACGCGCATGCTGCGGACGCCGCGCTCGCGGACCTCGAAGCGCCCCACGCGGAACGACCCCTCCTGGCCCCCGAAGAGCCTTCGGCGCGCGGCAAAGCGCGTTCGCTCCGCCGCGAGCGGATCCGTCAGGCC
>JBGAQA010000193.1:0-5340 GCA_044220955.1 Sandaracinaceae bacterium | reverse complement strand
CAGCGCCTGCTGGCGGAGTTGCGTGAGGAGTTCGGGCAGCAAGTCCTCGGGCTGGCGCTCGGGGATCGAGTACCACGTGACGCTGTTGGGACACGCCTTCCGCCACAGGTTGTGGATGACGCCGTCGATCTCCACCGGCCAGGTCGCAGTCCCGAGGTTCGGTATGCCGATCGAGGTGTTCTCCATCGTCCAGGTGCAGTCGCCGTCGTTGCCGCCGGACGACGACGCGTCGACCGGCGTGGACGCTGCTGTCGTGGACGACGACGCCGCGGACGACGCGGCAGCCGCTCCCGACGCAGGGCCCATCGACACCGACGGCGATGGCGTGCTCGACGCCGTCGACTGCGACCCGGCCAACCCCGACGTCGGCGCGCTCGACGCCCAAGACTGCACGAACGCGTGCGGCCCGGGCTCGACGCAGTGCACCGATGGCGTTTGGGCGGCGTGCACCGCGCCCACGGACTGCATGTGCACGATGGAGGGCGCGTTGCGCATGGGTCCCTGCGGAATGTGTGGCACGCAGCTGCAAACGTGCTCGAGCGGAATCTGGACGGGCACTGGCGCGTGCGGCGGAGAGGGAGCCTGCACGCCCGGCGCGATGCGCATCGAGCGAACGCCGCAGTGCCAGCAGACGCAGTTCGTCTGCCAGCTCGACTGCACCTGGGACGCTGGAACGATCATCGTCCCCGCCGGTGCATGCACGCCGCCCTACCGGGACTGCGTCCCGCCCGACTACCACTTCCTCTGCAACCGCGACTGCCAGTGGGTCGACGACCCGACGTGCATGTGATCGCGGTTCCTTCCGAGCTCGCACCCAAGGTTCACGAGGGAATGAACATGGCAGCCGAGCGCGAGCCGGGACGCATTGCTCCGTCCGCGGCCCGCGCACGCCGCGAGCGCGGAGCGCGCAGCGATCACCCGCCCCGCGCCGCCCGCGAGCCGCCTCCGACCCTCCGACGCCCTCCCGGCCCACACCGACACCGGAACGTTCCGCTCGCGTATCCTCGGCCCGTGGGAGAAGACGGCGTTCATGGGAACTACGCCCTCCACCAGGGCGGGATGTGCGACGGAACGGGCGCGTGCGTGGCGCCCCGCGTCGAGGTCGGCGAGACTGGAGACGTGCGCCGATATGACGAGCTGCGCCGAGCGGTGCACGCCCTCGAGCTGCGGCCCCATCCAGCGCTGCAATGCCGCGCATCTCTGCGAGGCGCTCCACGGTCTGGGCGAGGAGTGCACCGAGAACGCCGAGTGCCTCATGGGCGCGTGCGCCGACGGTGCATGCGGGACGAGCGCGTGCGCGGCCGCGGGAAACGATGGCTCACGCGCGAGCGCGCTCCTCGGGGCCGCGGCGCTCGGGATGCTGCTCACGCTCCGCCAGCGCAGGCGGCGCCGGGCGCGGCGGGGTCGACGGCACCGTGATCCGGCCGGACGAGACCTCGGACTGGGAGGAGGCCGTGGGCGGCCTCGTGTGCGTGGGCACGCGCGCACTGACGTCGGCGGAGCGCGTGCGGATCGAGCGCAGCATCGCAGCGTCGCGTCGCGTCGTGCTCGCCAGCACCGTGTGGACCGCGCTTTACGTCGTCCTCGGCGCGCTCTTCGTCACGCACATCCGTGAGCTCGGGACGCTCGGCACGGTCGTCTGCGTCGGGCTCGTCCCGACGATCGCCGCAGTGGGCTACGGGCACTCCGCAGCGCGCCAGATGCGTTGGCTACGGGGCGATCTCGCCAGCGACCGCGTGCGGTTGTTCGAGGGAGAGTCGCTGAGCACGGCGGAAGACCGCGCGCTCGCGCATCTCGCGGAGCAACCGCGCTTCGCGACGGCAGACCCGTCGTCGACGCTCTACCGCGTGGAGCTGCTCGCGTCGTCCCTGCCTCTGCCCGCGGACGGCGAGCAATTCTCGCCCTATCGGGCACGTCCGTTCCGCGTGGCGCTGCCTCGGTCCATCGCGCCCCCGGGTGCGACGCGCGCACTGTCGACTGCCGAGCGCGAAGAGCTACGCGCGTACGCCGCGCGACGACGTCGCATCGGGCTCGAGCACGGCGTCGGGATCGTGTGGGGCAGTATGGCGCTGTTCGCGCTCGGACGATGGGCCGCGCACGGGTTCCCACGTGCGGAGGTCGCGATGTTTCCCGGCGTTCGCATCCTCGTCGTCAGCTTCATCGGCGTCGCCGCGATCGTGTCGCTGTGGTTGCGTCGTCGCGACGCGCGGGAGCTCGACGCGGCGGCCACTCAGGGCGAGGTGATCGGCGGCGAGGACGCCGAGCGACTGCCGAACGGAGTGCCCTGGACCGAGCACGGGCGCCCTGCCGGCTGGCGTCGAGGATGAGCGTCGCTCAGGCGAGGAAGCGCGTCACCTTCTCGCGCCAGGAGCCGTGATAGAGGCCGAAGATCACCCGCCGTGCAGATGGGCGAGGTCGACGCGGACGGCCCGGGACGCCCTCGTCCTCCCCACGAGCAGGCCGCCGACTGGCTCGCGCGGATCCAGATCGTGGTCGCTCGCGCGACGATCGCCGCGTGAGGCGCAACGCGAGTCGACGTTCATCGGGACGACGCCCGGGGCTCGTGCTGCTCTACCTCGCCGTGTACCCGGCCAGCCTCTACATGGCGATCGAGCCGATCACCATGAACGGCGTCGTGCCGGATCGCTGGCTCGTCTGGGCACGCCAGCCGTTCCAGCCGCTGTTCATGTGCGTCGCGTGGTGGTGCACGCGAGCGCCGACGTCCGCGAAGAGATCGAGACACGCGGCCCCGTCGGAGGCGCGCTCGGAGAGCTTGGCGGAGGGTCGGAGCTTCTGGATACGCAGCACGAAGAGACGACCCCGGGTCAGGCGGCCGACCGGCCGGCGAGGCCGAACGCCTTGGCCGCGGCGAGCATGTGTCGATCGCTCGTCCACACCTCGTCGAAGCCGGCCTCCGCCGCCGTGGTCAGATGGATCGCGTCCGCGGACCGGAGGTAGACGGACACGTGGAGCGCCGCGACGCGTCGGGCGACCTCGTCGAGCACGGCCGCGCTGACGGGTAGCAGGGTCCACACGCCCTGCTCGACGTCCGCTTCGTACATGCGTCGGAGGCGCGCCGCCTGCGCGCGCGTGAGCTCACCCGCGTGTACGTGGCGATGAAGCACGCACGCGAGCTCGCCCGTACACAAGGCCGACGAGGTGAGCCCCGTCTTGCCACGCACCAGCGCGCGAACCCGAGAGGCGTCCGGCTCGTTCAAGTAGCACTTCGCGACGTACGCCGTGTCCAGGTACAGGCTCAAGGCTCGCGGTCCTCCTCGAGGAAGCGCGTGCTGTCGCCGCCAAGCTTCGGAAACTTGGCGAGGATCCGATCGCGGTCGGGCATCACGCTCTGCGTCCGAGCGCTCACGGGCGAGAGCTCGGCGATCGCCACCCCCCGACGCAGCACCAGGATGACCTCCCCCCGGCCCGCACGGTCGACGATCTCGCCGGTGCGCTCGTGCAGGGTCCGGAGGTTGACGGTCTTCATGTGACCCAATGTGTCACTTCGAGCGAGACCCGTCCAGCGTCCGAGGTCGACGATCCCGCGCCGACGCCCGACGAGCTCGAGGCGAGGGGCAAGCCCTCGCGCTCCCGGATCCCGACTCGGTCACGCTCCCCAGCTCTCGCGGCGCTGGCGGGGGCCGCGGGGGCGGAGCCCCCGCCTCCTCACGAATGCGCGGAGCGCGTTCGTGTGTGGACGTGTCGAAGACGCCTTGGACCAACGAAGGCCGCCGAGCGGACCAACGGTAGCGGCGTGAGGCGGGTGCTCCTCTGTCGAGCATCGGAGGACACCGCCGTTCGTGTCCGACGCGCGAGGCAGAGGGGCACTCGCCTCGCGCCGCGGCCTGTCCCGGCCCGGGGCCCGCTACTTCTCGACGCGGAGGAACGCCCCGAAGAGACCGACCACGAGCTGCGTCGCGTAGCAGACGAGCCCCGCCGCCGTCGCGTCTGCCGCGGGCATCCCGAGCGGGCCGTAGAGCGCCACGAAGACCATCTCGCGCGCGCCGGTCCCGCCGACGAGGAAGGGCAGGAACGCGGTCGCCATCGCCAGCGGGATCGCCACGAGCGACGAGGTGAGCGTGATCTCGGGCGCGAGCGCGCCGACGATGACGTGCCCGGTGATCGCGCCGAGGGTCTGCGTCGCGAGCGAGAGCAGCACGGCGATCGTGAAGGGCCCCGCGCGGCGGATCGGCGGCAGGCGCCCGGCGATCGCGGCGAGCGGCGACGGGAGGAATCGCGCGATGCGCGCGCCCGACGCGAGCGCGCCGACCACGACGGCGCCGACGAGCACGCCGCCGACGCTCGCGACGGCGATCGCGCGCGGATCGCCGGCGGGCAGCGGCGCGACCGCGCTCGTCAGCGCCACCACGACGAGCATCCCGACCAGCCCGAGCACGCGCTCGACGAACACGACGGCGAGCGCGCCCGTCGCGCCGCTCGGACCGAACGCCTCGCGGCTCGCCACGCCCCGCACGGCGTCGCCACCGAGGCCGCCCGGCAGCCACGTGTTGTAGAAGAAGCCGACGAAGTTCAGGCGCACGAGCGTCGAGAAGGGCGGGATCTTCACGGCCCCGTACGCGTCGAGCATCGCGCGCCAGCGGGTGCCCGAGACCACGAGGTTGAGCGCGACGAGCGCGCACGCGAAGGCGAACGCCAGCGGCGGCACGCGACGCGCCGCGGCCCAGGTCGACGCGACGTCGACGTGCGTGAAGATCCAGGCGAACGCCGCGAGCGTGACGGCGACGCGGACCACGAGCAGCACGCGCCTGCGGGTCCGGCCCGAGCCCTCGGAAGATGCAGCGTCGCTCATCGGCGGGCGCACGATACGCGCTGCGCGATCACTCTGCGAGCCCGAGCGCCAGCGCGTCGATCGCCGGGGAGTGGAGGCGGGGATGCCGCGCGCGGAACGCGGCGAAGGTCGTGCGCGCCGGCCCCACGAGCCCGTCCGAGAGCTCGAGGGCCGCGAGCTGCGCGATCGCGCCGGATCGATGCCGCTGTTCGGCGGGGGCGACGCCGCCAACACCTACCAGTTCCACCGGATCGCGCCGGCCGGGGCGCGGGTCGCGTGCGCGATCGCGAAGCTGGCCGGCGCCAGCGACGACGCGCCGCCGGCGCCGTCGGTGGCGATCGCGGGGTGCAGCTGGTCGGCGCCGCCGCTGAAGACGAGCCGTCCGTTCGCGGGCCAGCCCGCGCCGCGCGCGCCACCACCAGCGCGTCGAGGCGGATCTCGAGCGCGCCCTTGTCGTGCCGCAGCGACTTCAGGCGCTGCACTTCGATGTCGTAGGGTTTCAAGCGGGGGCTCCGGAGCCGGGTGCAGGGGGTGCGGCCGCGCATTGTCGG
>JBGAQA010000192.1:0-5426 GCA_044220955.1 Sandaracinaceae bacterium | reverse complement strand
GCCTGCTCTCGGCGGCGGATCTCGGCGCGCTCGTGCCGCCGCGCGCGGCGGATGCACACAAGGGGAGCGCGGGCCACGTCCTCGTCGTGGCTGGCTCGCCCGGCCGTACCGGGGCGGCGCTGCTCGCGGCGCACGGGGCGCAGCGGATGGGCGCGGGCCTCGTGACGATCGCGGCGCGCGGCGCGGCGCGGGCGGCGCTCGACGCCAAGGTCGTCGAGGCGATGACGCTCGAGGTGCCCGAGGCGCTGGAGGCGGGGATCGCCGCCGTGCTGCGGGAGGCCGAGGGGAAGCGCGCCGCGGTGCTCGGCCCCGGGCTCGGGCTCGACGCGACGGCACAGTCGTTCGCGCTGCGCCTCGCGATCGATCTCGCGCTGCCGGCCGTCGTCGACGCCGACGCGCTGACGGCGCTCGCCGCGGATCTCACGGTGTTGCGCGCAGCGCGCGGCCCGCGCGTGCTCACGCCGCACCCGGGCGAGGCCGCGCGACTGCTCGGGAGCACGGGCTCGGCGGTGCAGGTGGACCGCTACGGGGCGGCGAGCGCGCTCGCCGACCGCGCGGGTCACGTCGTCGCGCTGAAGGGGGCTCGCACGATCATCGCGGCTCCGGGGGGCCGCATGGCCGTCGTCTCGACGGGGACGCCTGCGCTCGCGTCGGGCGGGACGGGCGACGTGCTCGCGGGCGCGACCGCCGCGATGCTGGCGACCCTCACAGGCACGTTCGACGCGGCGTGTGCGGCCGCGCTGGCCCACGGGCGCGCCGGTGAGCTCGCCGCCGTCGCCGACCGGGGACTGCTCGCCCGCGAGGTCGCCGACGCGCTGCCGCGCGCGCTGCTGACACCCTGACACGACGCCGTGGGCGCCGTTCGACACTGTGGCAGCCCCCCGGGGCCGTGCGCCTCGGATCTTCGGGAATTCGCCTGCGTTCATGGCCTCGCAGGCGTTGGCCCGCCCGTTGCTGCGGCTCCGGGTCGGAGGTTCCGATGCGACACGCGGCGGCCATCAGCGAGACCGATTCGGCGGGGGCGCTCCTCGAGTCCGGCGAGCACGAGATCCCGATCGAGGCTCGGTCGGCGGCACCCCTCGATCGCCGGGCGTTCGATCAGCACGTGCTCCGTCATCGCAGCGAGCTGCTCGCGGCCGGCATCCGTCTCGCCGGCTCGCGCGCCGAGGCCGAGGATCTCGTGCAGGAGGCCGTGATGCGCGCTTGGGTGTTCTGGCACCGGTTCGAGCCGGGCACGAACGGCCGAGCGTGGATGCACCGCATCCTGCTCAACACGTTCATCAACGGCTACCGCAAGCGCCGCCGCGAGCGCGACGTGCTCGCGGCCGTCCAGGTCGAGGAGCTCCGCGCGCTCGGCTGGGACGCGCGCGTGTCGATGACGCCGGGCGAGTCGCTCGGCGACGAGGTCTCGGCCGCGCTCGCGCGCCTGCCCGAGGAATTCCGCCGCGTGCTCGTGCTCGTCGATCTCGAGGAGCAGAGCTACCGCGACGCCGCCCTCGCGCTGGGCTGCCCGATCGGCACGGTGATGTCGCGCCTGCACCGGGCGCGCAGCGCGATGAAGCGCGAGCTCGGCGGCTACGCGGTCACCGAGGGGTACGTCCCGCAGGCGGCCTGAGCGGCGGGCAGGAGCGGCTCACGGCGCGGCCGGGATCGTCCCCGGGCCCGCGCCGCCGATGAGGCTCGAGAAGAACCCCTCGTAGCGGGTCTGGCAGACCATGTTGTCGAACACCGCGAAGTGTCCCTCGGTGGGGAACTGGAGCAGGCCCGCCGTCGCCGCGCCCCCCGCGACGTTGCCGGTGGCGGTCGGGCCGGCCGGCCCGATGCCGAGGAAGTCCTCGGTGGTGATCCGGCGCGCGATGGGGTCCATCTGCGGGATGCGCATGGCCACGGCGAGCGCCTCGATCGAGGGCGGCGGCGTGTAGGGATCCAGCATGCCTTCGGTCATGAAGATGCTCTTCGGCGCGAAGCCCGGCCGCGGGTGATCGAAGAGGAAGGGCGCGTAGTTCGTCGGGTCGTCCGTGTCGATCCAGCCCTGGAGCAGCGTGACCACCGGGTGGAAGAGCGTGAAGCCCTCGACCTCGAGGCTGCGCACGTTGAGCGCCGTGGCCACGATCGCCGGGATGGAGAGGGGCTCGACCTTGAGCGTCAGCGTGTAGCCGATGAGCCCGCCGCCCTCGCTGATGACGCCGCCTCGGGTGGCGTCGTCGATCGCGAGGTAGAGCGGCGCGACGAGCCCGCCCTGCGAGTGGCCGAAGAAGTACATCCGGCTCGGGTCGAGGTGGATCTGCGCGCCGCCGCGCTCGTAGAGCGAGGTCGGGATGTCGATCGTGGCGGCGAAGCGCGCCTGGCTCACGACGTCGACGGCGCTCTCGATGAAGTTGAAGCGGACGGCGTCGGGGTTCTCGAGGTTGAAGAAGAGCAGGTCCGGCGACTCCATCGTGGGGTTTCGCTCGCCGTGGTGGATCTGGTCGATGCCCATCGCCGCGATGCCCAGGCGCGCGAGCCGCGCGGCCGTGCCGTCGGCGAGGAAGCTGTGGTAGTCGCCGCCCGTCCCGTGCGAGTAGAGCACCACCGGGTAGCCGCTCGGGGGCATCGCGGTCGTCGGGATGCTGAGCGCGAAGCGCGCGTTGAACGTGCCCTCGACGATCGTGCCGTCGTCGAGGTCGATCGCTCCGCCGGTCATCAGGTAGGGGATCGTCCCGCTCTGGAAGATCGGCACGGGACCGAAGTGGCCCTCGAGCACGACGTAGTCGTCGGTGTGCGCGCCCCGGTCCATCATCATGCCCGTCGGAGCGGGCAGCGCATCGACGTAGTCGCGCAGCTGCATCGCGAGGCCGGTCGTGTCCTCCGTCGTGAACACGGCGAGCGAGATGACGTCGTCGATCATCGGTGCGAGCGCGGTGAGCGCGGGCTGGTAGGTGGCGAGCGTCGCCGCAGGGGCCGTTCCGTCGACGATGGTCTGGAAGTCCGCGTCACGGCCGAAGGCGGTTCCGTCCCGCGCGTGGACGCGGGACGTGACGACCATCGCGTAGGTGCGGCGCGACGCGAGGGGCATCCCGTCGGGGGTGCGGATCGCGAGCGTGCGCTCGGGCCAGTACACCGTTGGAAGCTGGCGGTACTGCGTGATGATCGGGATGTGCGTCCCGAGGTCGGGGCTGTCGGGGTCGACGTCGATCAAGAACACGCTCGCCGCGTCGTCGAGGCTGGCGTGGGGATCGGCGGGCAGCGTGGACTCGTCGACGTGGCGCGAGAACCGAAAGTAGACGGCGCCGTTGGCGGACCAGCCGATCTGGCTGCGCTCGATGGCCGCGATGTAGCGATCGACGAGCACGCTGTGCGGGTTGGAGAAGCCCGTCAGGTCCGGGTGCCCGGCGGCGTCGAGGCGCGCATCCGTCGGCCAGGGGAGATCGAAGTAGTCGCCGTCGGCAGGCGCGAGCACGAAGATCGCGCGCGCGGGTCCCGGGTCGTCGGGCACGAAGACGTCGGGCGCCCAGCGGTCCGGCACGTAGGCGTCGTTGCCGACGTCCTCGTGCATCATCACGGCGGCGTCCATCGGCTCGATGGGCGTGGCGCAGGCGGCGAGCGTCAGGCAGGCCCCGAGGAGGGCGGAAGAAAGTGCGCGCATCCCGGGAGGATAACCCGACTTGACCTCGCGCTCGCGCTCACCATGATCCGGGCGCGATGACCAAGACCTACGGTGATCTGCTACAGGACGTGAAGGGCGCGATCCGGCAGGTGACGCTCGAAGAGCTGAAGGCGGAGATGGAGCGCGGCGAGCCGCTCACCATCGTCGACGTCCGCGAGAAGGACGAGTGGCGGCAGGGCTACCTGCCCGGCGCCCTTCACCTGCCGCGCGGCTTTCTCGAGATGCAGGCGGAGCAGAAGCTCCCGGAGAAGGGCGCTCCGATCGTGGTGTACTGCGCCGCCGGCGTGCGGAGCGCCTTCGCCGCGAAGTCGCTGCAGGAGATGGGCTACCGGAACGTCCGCTCGGCGAACCCGGGCTTCAACCGCTGGAAGGACAGCGGCTACGCGTGGGACAAGCCGGCGGACCTGACCCCTGCCCAGCTCGACCGCTACTCGCGCCACATCCTCCTGCCCGAGGTCGGTGAGCGCGGGCAGGAGAAGCTGCTGAAGGCGCGCGTGCTCCTGCTCGGCGCGGGCGGGCTCGGATCGCCTGCCGCGCTCTACCTGGCGGCGGCCGGCGTCGGCAAGCTCGGCATCATCGACAACGACGCCGTCGATGCGTCGAACCTCCAGCGCCAGGTCATGCACGGCACCGACCGGGTCGGCATGCCCAAGGTCGAGAGCGCGAAGAAGACGATCGAGAACCTCAACCCCGACGTGAAGGTGCACGTCTTCGACGAGCGGCTGAACAGCACCAACGTCGATCGCGTCTTCGATCACGGCTGGGACGTCATCGTCGACGGGCTCGACAACTTCCCGACCCGCTACCTCGTGAACGACGCCAGCGTCTGGAAGAACATCCCCGTCGTGCACGGGTCGATCTTCCGCTTCGACGGCCAGGTGACGACCTTCTGGCCGCACCGTGGGCCCTGCTACCGCTGCCTCTATCCCGAGCCGCCGCCTGCGCACCTGGCGCCGAGCTGCGCGGAGGCGGGCGTGCTCGGGATCCTCCCCGGCGTCGTCGGGACCATCCAGGCGACCGAGGCGCTCAAGGTGGTGCTCGGCATCGGCGATCCGCTCGTCGGGAGGCTCTTGACGTACGACTCGCTGAAGATGCAGTTCCGCACCCTCAAGCTCCGGCGCGACAAGCACTGCCCCGTCTGCGGCGATCACCCCACGATCGCCTCGTACGTCGACTACGAAGGGTTCTGCGCGCGCTAGCGCGGCTCGTCCGTGTCGCTCTTCCTGCCGCCGCTGCGTCCGAGCCTCGAGGCGGCGCTCCGCGACGCGAGCTCCGGGAGCGCACGTGCGCGCGGGGCGGCCGCGGAGGCGCTCGGGGACGCGAAGGACGCCGACCGGGATCGGGCGCGGGACGCGCTCGCGAAGCTCGCGGGTGACGCCGACGCCCAGGTGCGCTTCGCCGCGATCGCCGGGATCGGGAGGATCGGGGACGCGGCCGCGCTCGACGCCGTGCTGCCGCGCTTCGACGACGAGGTGCCCATGGTGAGAGAGGTCGCCGTGATCGCGGCGGCGCAGCTGCGCGACGCGCGCGCGCTGCCCCGGATCCGGAAGGCGCTGGGCGATGCGCGGCCCGAGGTGCGCTTCCAGGCGGTGGTCTCGCTCGTCGAGCTCGAGGGCGAGGACGCGCGCGCGGCGATCTTCCCGGCGCTCGCCGACGACGACGCGCTCGTCCGCGCGAACGCGGCGGCGGCGCTCGCGACGCTCTCACCCGACGAGCAGACGGCCGATCGGCTGGCGAAGCTCCTGCGCGATGCCGACCCCGCCGTACGCCTCGAGGCGGC
>JBGAQA010000191.1:0-5557 GCA_044220955.1 Sandaracinaceae bacterium | reverse complement strand
GCCGGGGATGCGATATCGCTCGATGATCCAGAGCTTGCGGCCCTGGCACTTGGGGCATTGCTGCGTGCGCTTCACGACGCGCGAGGGTAGCACCCCGCCGCTGCGTCGTTTGCGCGCTCTTTCGGGCCGCACGGGGGCGCCTTCGTTGGGTACATTCCGTCCGATGGCGATCGGCGGAAGGCTCGAAGTGGGGACGGTGTTCGCCCACGATTTTCGGGTCCTGCGGCTCCTGGCCGAGGGCGGCATGGGCACCGTCTACGTCGCCGAGCAGCTCAGCACGGGCAAGCACCGCGCGCTCAAGGTGCTCCACGCCGAGATCGTCTCGGATCTTCGCGTGCGAGAGCAGTTCGCGCAGGAGGCCCGCATCGGCGCCCTCATCGGCAGCGCGCACATCGTCGACGTGGTCGCCTCGGGCATCGACGACGCCACGGGCAAGCCCTGGCTCGCGATGGAGTACCTCGAAGGCGAGGACCTCTCCGCCGTGGTCGCCCGCACCGGCGGCCTCGCCCTCGACGAGCAGCGCAGAGCCTTCGAGGGCTCGCCGCGCCGAAAGGTCATCCTCGCGACCAACGTGGCCGAGACCTCGCTCACGATCCCGGGCGTCGGCGTCGTCGTCGACTCGGGCCTGGTGCGACAGACCCGCTATCACGAGGGTCGCGGGTTCCTCGCGCTCTGCCCGATCGCCGAGGACAGCGCCGCCCAGCGAGCGGGACGGGCCGGGCGAACCGGGCCCGGCGTCTGCTACCGGCTCTGGAGCGAGCGAGCGCGCCTCGAGAAGACGACGCCGCCCGAGATCCATCGCGAGTCGCTGGTGCCGCTCGTGATGGCCGCCGCCGCGTGGAACGAGCGCGTCGAGGATCTGCCGCTGCTCGATCCGCCCCGGCCCTACGCGCTCGACGCGGCCCGCGCCGACCTCGCCGCGTGGGGCGCGCTCGAAGGGGACCACGCGCTGAGCGAGGGGGGCCGCGATCTCTTCGCGCTGCCGCTCTCGCCGCCGCACGCCCGCCTCCTCGTCGCGGCGCGCGCGCAGGGCTGCGTGGGCGACGTGATCGACCTCGTCGCCGCGCTGTCCAGCGGACGGCCGCTCTTCGACGCCGTCCGCCGACGGGACGCGGGAGGACACGACGACCTCCTCGCGTCCGGCTGCGACGCGACGGCGCTCGTCATGGCGATGCGCGCCGAGCGACCCGACGACCACGGGATCTCCCGGCTCGCACTCGGCGAGGCGCGGGCCACGCGCGCGCGCCTGCGGCGGTTGGAGGGTCTGACCGAGGCGGGAGCGCCGGCTCCCTTCGATCGCGACGCCGTCGCGAGGGCAGCGCTCGCCGCCGATCCGCGCTCCGTCCACGTCGCGCGGCCACGTGGCGCGCTCACGTTCTTCAGCAACGGCGGCACGGAGATCGAGCTCGCCCGCGAGAGCGCGCTGGGGCGGCTGAAGAATCTCGAGGCGATCGTGGTGCTCGACACGCGCGCGTTCGGCGCGGGGCGCGACCAGCGCGTGCTCGTGACCTGCGGCATGGCGATCCCGCTCTCCCTGGTGTCGCACGCGGGCCTCGGCGCCGACCGTCTGGCGGCGGTCACCGTGGAGGGAAAGCGCGTCGTGAGCGTGATCGAGCGCGTGTACGCCAAGCGCGTCGTCGGCACGCGCGAAGAGACGCCCGAAGGAGCGCTGGCGCGCGAGGCGTTCGTCACCCTGCTGGCGCGGGGCAGCCTGTTCCGGCAGACCATCGCGACCACGCGCGCGCGCCTCGCCCGCACCGCGCTCGCCGCGAAGCTCCACGCGCGGGGACACGAGGCCGGCGTCGCGCCCTCCGGGCCGGTGCTCGCGCTCGAGGCCTGGCTCGACGAGAGGGTCGCCGCGCTCGGCGTGAACAGCGGAGAGGATCTCGCGATGCTTTCCGCGGAGGACTTCCTCGCCCCCGACCTTCCGTACGAGCGTCTCGCCGCGCTCGATCGCGAGTTCCCGCCCGAGGTGAGCGTCGGCGACGCGACCTACCGCGCCGAGTACGACCTCGATCGCGACGAGGTGGTGCTGCACATGACCCGCGGCAGCCGAAAGGACCCGCCGCCGCTCGCGTACCTCCCGAGGTTCTCCGGTCTCTCCGTCTCCGTCGCGACCGCGCGCGGGGTGACGTCGCTCCGCGCCCGCGGCCGCTGATCGCGCCAGCGCGTCGATCCACGATAGAGTCCCGGGATGAGCACGACGCTGCGCCTCGGCCTCCTCGGCCTGCTCGCCATGCTCGTGACGGCCGCCGCCGGCTGTCAGTGCAGCACGCCACGAGCACACGCCGACGTCTGCTCGCTGCCGAATCGACCCGCCGGATGCGGGGCCAGCTGCAGCGGGACCGTCCCCTGCGCGAGCGGGACCCACTGCGCGGCGGGGCGCTGCACGGCCGAGTGCAGCGCGGCGCACCCCTGCCCGAGCAGCGCCGTGTGCTCGGCCGAGGGCAGCTGCGTCGTGGACGAAGGCGTCGACGGGGGCGAGGGCCACGACGCGGCGCTCGTGCCGCGCGACGCGCCGCCCGCCGACAACACGTGCGCCTCGGTCGAGGTCGGCACGACGCTGTCGACGCCGAACGTGATCGTCATCGTCGACCAGTCCGGCTCGATGGGGATGGAGGAGTTTCCGACGGGCTCCGGGACGTATCGGTGGGACGCGCTCGAGGGCGCGCTCATGGCGAGCCCGAGCGGCCTGATCGAGTCCCTGCAGGGCTCGGTGCGCTGGGGGATGGCCTGGTACCACGACCCGTCCTTCGGGAGCTGCCCCGGCGTGACCTCCGTGCCGTGCGCGCTGAACAATTTCGCCGCCATCCGGTCGACGTACGCCGGACTGAGCCCGAGCGGCGGCACGCCGACGGGCGAGGCGATCAACCAGGTCCTCGCGACGCGGGACACGCTGATCAGCGACGCGACGCAGCCGACGATCTTCATCCTCGCGACCGACGGGGAGCCGTTCACCTGCGCTGCGCCCTCCGACTCGCCCGCGGGGAGGGCCTACTCCGTCGGCGCCGTCCAGAACGCCTTCGACCTCGGCATCGAGACCTACGTCATCAGCGTCGGCAGCGACACGGCGGCCTCGCACCTGCAGGATCTGGCGAACGCCGGCGTCGGCTCGTCGGGCTCGCCACCGGCGACGTTCTGGGTCGCGACCGACACGACGACCCTGAGCGAGGCGCTCTCGGCGATCGTCGGCGGCGTCGTCTCGTGCAACCTCCGCCTGATGGGCACGATCGATCCTGGGCTCGCCTGCTCGGGCACGGTCACGCTCGCCGGCACTCCGCTGGTGTGCGGCGATCCGGACGGCTGGCACGCGGTGGACGGAACGCACATCCAGCTCGACGGGACCGCGTGCGAGATGCTTCAGAGCGGCGTGACCCCGCTCACGGCGACCTTCCCCTGCGGCGTGATCGTGATCTGATCGGCGCCCGGGGGGCACGCTAAGCTCCCGGCCGATGGACTTCTCGCCGTTCAACCAGTCTCCGCCCGAGCTCGGCAACCAGTACGACGACGATCGGCCGCTGCGCTCGATCCTCGCGCGCCTCCTTCCCGCCGACGCGCGGCCCGCCGTCGAGGAGTCGCTCCGTGCGATGGGCGAGCTCGCGGGCGGCGAGCTCTACCGGCTCGCGCTCGAGGATCGGCTGAACGAGCCGACGCTCACGAACTGGTCGCCCTGGGGGGAGCGCATCGACCAGATCGAGGTCACCAGGCTCTGGCAGCGGTGCGCGCAGATCGTGCCGGAGCACGGCGTCATCGCGACGGCGTACGAGCGGAAGCTCGGGGGGCTCTCGCGCGTGCACCAGTTCGCGCTCGCGTACGTCTTCAACCCCTCGAGCGACGTCTACACCTGTCCGCTCGCGATGACCGACGGCGCCGCGCGCACGCTGATCGCGAGCAAGAACGCCGCGTTGATCGACCGCGCCGTGCCGCGCCTGACGTCGCGCGACCCGCGGCGGTTCTGGACGAGCGGACAGTGGATGACCGAGTCGACCGGCGGCTCCGACGTCGGCACCAGCGAGACGGTCGCGCTGCCCGAGAGCGACGGGACCTACCGCCTCTGGGGGCGCAAGTGGTTCACGTCGGCGACCTCGAGCGAGATGACGCTGACGCTCGCCCGCCCGCCCGGCGGCGCTCCTGGCGGCCGTGGGCTCGCGCTCTTCTACCTCGAGACGCGCGACGAGAACGGGCGCCTCAGGAACATCGAGGTGAACCGCCTCAAGGACAAGCTCGGCACGCGCAAGGTCCCGACGGCCGAGCTGATGCTGGAGGGTGCCAAGGCGATCCCCGTGATGGGCCTGGACCACGGGGTCAAGAACATCACGCCGATGCTCAACGTGACGCGCACGTGGAACACCATCTGCGCGGTGTCGGCGATGCGCCGCGGGATCGCGCTCGCGCGCTCGTATGCCAAGAAGCGCGTCGCCTTCGGGGCGCGGCTCTCCGAGAAGCCGCTGCACCTCGACACGCTCGCGGACCTCGCCGCGGAGACCGAGGGCGCGGTGCACCTGGCCTTCCTCGCGATCGAGGTGCTCGGCCGCGTCGAGGCGGGCGAGGCGCGCCCGCACGACGAGACCCTGCTCCGCTTGCTCACGCCGATCGCCAAGCTCACGACGGGCAAGCAGGTGGTCGCGGTGCTGAGCGAGGTGCTCGAGTGCTTCGGCGGCGCGGGATACGTCGAGGACACGGGCCTGCCGGTGCTCCTGCGAGACGGGCAGGTGCTGCCGATCTGGGAGGGCACGACGAACGTCCTCTCGCTGGACGCGCTGCGCGCGCTGGGGAAAGAGAAGGCGCTCGGCGATCTGCGAGCGGAGGCTTCGCGGTGCGCGGAGCGGTGCACGGACGGTCGGCTGGCGGAGATCGGCCGAGCCGCGGTCGCGACGATCGATCGGGCCGCGGAGTGGCTCATGCGATCGTACGCGGCGGATCCGATCGGCGTGGAGGCCTCGGCGCGGGGGCTGGCGCTCACGCTCGGGCGGGCGACGGAGGCGGCGCTGCTCGCGAAGCACGCGCAGGGGGCGCTCGATCAGGACGGGGATCCCCGGCCGAGGGCGGCGGCGATCCGGCTCCACGCGCGGGGGATCGACCTCCTGCGCGACGAAGATCGGGAGACGGCCGCGCTATTGGCGAACGACATGCCATAGTCGACCGTCGAGACAACGATGCGCTCCTTTCACACAGCCGGTCCTTGCAAGGCGGATCTCCACTTCCTCCTGCCGCCCATGCGGCGCCTCCCGGAGGTGCGGAGGCTCGTCGAGCGGCAGAGCTACTTCGTGGTGCACGGGCCTCCGCGGTCGGGGAAGACCACGGCGCTGCTCGCGCTGGCCGCGGCCGAAGCGGGTGAAGTCGGGGATGTTGAGCGCGAGCGTGGCCCAGAAGCCGACCATGGCCGTGAGCGAGGGCCAGAACACGCTGCCGAACTGGCCCTCGCGCGCGCCGCCCGGCGCGGCACCGCCGAAGGATTGCCGGAGGCGCGCGCGAACCTGGTGATCGTCTACCGCGATCCCGTCTCGCTCCTGACCCGCACCCTGTCCGCCGATCCGGCGGCGCTCGTGGTGCTCGC
>JBGAQA010000190.1:0-5562 GCA_044220955.1 Sandaracinaceae bacterium | reverse complement strand
TCACCCTCGCCCTCACCCTCGCCCTCACCCTCGCCCTCACCCTCGCCCTCGCCCTCGCCCTCGCTCAGGGCGGCGCCACCGGCGTGAGCCCCACGTGGATCTCGAAGCGCGCACGATTCCCGCTCCCCGCGTCCCGCACATACGCGAGGTAGTCGCCCGGCTCGACCAGGTCGACGACCGCCTGGCGCTGCGCCGCGCCGACGGTGCGGTCCAGCACGTGCGCGCGCAGATCGCGCAGCTCGAGATCGAGGTCCGATCGATCCGACGCGGTGCCCGTCCCGTCGATCACCATCTGCACGTCGAGCATGCCGCGCTCCGGCACGTGCACGCGGAAAGCGCGGACCGCGTCGAACCCGTTCTCGGGACGCGCCGCGCCGCCGCTCGGCGCCGGATCCGTCCAGCCATCCACGAGCCCGTGCGCGCTCGCGCCGATGGCCACGTCGATCGGCCACGTCGACACGTCGTCCGGAGGCAGCAGATCCGCGGGCTCCCCCGTTCGCGCCAGCATCGCGCCCACGCTCCCCGCGTCAGCCGCGCCCGCGCGCACCAGGAACCGGAGGAACGAGCCGATCGACGCGAACGCGCCCGGCTCGGCCGCCTGATCGCGCATCGCGCTCAGCACCGCGGCCGGCCCGATCGCGACCCCGTCCGCGTCCCCGTCGAGCAGGCCCGTGCCGTCCCCGTCGCTCAGATCCCACAGGACACCGGCGACGCTCGTCTCCGAGCCGAGCCCACGGGGCGGCTGCGGCGTCTCGAGGTTCTCGTCGACGCGTGTCGTGCCGCTGCCCTGGATCCCGATCGTGTCGCGGTAGAACGGCAGCCCGAGGACCGCCGTCGCGAACCAGGTCGCCCTGCCCTCCTCCCACGCCAGGCCCGGATCCACGAGCGAGCCGCGCGGGTGCATCCCGCCGATCGACGAGTCGCCGCTGATGCGATCCATGACGAAGTGCCCGAGCTCGTGGAGGATGATCGCCTCGTCGTGCTCGTCGGTGTCGGTGCTCGCCTGCTGGCCCGGCTGGCCGCCGAGCAGCTCGAGGCAGAAGCGGCCCGAGCCGGCCGGCATCTCGCCCCGGTAGTAGCTCCAGTCGGTCGTCGTCCCGCGACCCCAGTACACGTAGACGCTCGGCAGCGTCACGCCCGTCCAGCGCTGCACCGACTCCAGCCCGCCGAGCAGCGTGTCGACGATGTGGAGCGCGCCGGCCATCTCGGTGTCCGCGTCGCGGATGCCGATCTCCATCGCGGCGCCGGTCACCGGCACGCGCAGCGTGTGCACGTCGCGTCCGCCCTGGTCGTGCGTCGTCTCGATCGAGAGGCCCGCGTGCTCGGCGTGCGCGACGACGTCGATGGACGTGCCCGCGCCCTCGATCTCGAACGCTCCCTGTCCATCCGTCCGGGAGGTCGTGACCGTCGAGCCCGCGTCGTCCACGAGCCTCAGCTCCACGTAGCGCGCGGGGCGCGGGGTCTCGCTGGCCGTCAGGCCGGTCGCGGTCGGCGTCCGCGCGCCGAACACGACGTGGCCGCTCACGTGCACGGACGCCGGGCGCGGCGGCTCCTCGGGAGCGGGCGTCGCGCCGCCACACGATGCGGTGAGCAGAAGGGCTGCCGCGATCAGCGCCCTTCTCATGCGCCCCCGAGCGCGAACGGAAGGAGCGGCTGGGGCATCGACGCGGCGATGCGCGTCACCAGCGCCTCGAGATCGGCGTCGGAGCCGAGGAAGTCGTGCTGCTCCGCCGTGACCAGGATCTTCGTGCCGCGGTAGCCCTCGAACCACGCGTCGTAGCGCGCGTGCAGGTCGCGCAGGTAGTCGTCGGGGATGCTCTCCTCGTACTCGCGCCCGCGCCGCGCGATCTGCGCCCGGCAGCTCTCCGGCGCGCGGCGGAGGTACACGAGGAGGTCGGGGCGAGGCAGACCCGCCAGCACCTCGCGCGCGACGAGGCGATACGTCTCCCAGTCGCGGGCGTCCATCGCCCCTCGCCCGTGCAGGTTCGCGGCGAAGATCTCCGCGTCCTCGTAGCAGGTGCGGTCGCAGATCGCGCTGCGACCCGCGTCGACGGCCGCCTTGGTCATGGCGACGCGGCCGACCAGGAAGCGCAGCTGGGCAGGGAGCGCCCAGCGCGGCATGTCGGCGTAGAAGTCGGCCAGGTAGGGGTTGTCGTCGGTGCTCTCGAAGAGCCCCTGGTATCCGAGGCGCTCGACGAGCCTTCGCGTCAGCGTCGTCTTGCCGGAACCGATGTTGCCGGCGATCGCCAACAGGACGCTCATCGCGCGGCAACGTTACCATGCGACGGGACGCGGCCACTTCTTCCGTTGACGCCGTCAACGGACGGTGACTAGGATTTCTCTGGCCGAGTATTCGTGGGCGACGATCCCGACATCAAGACGCGCGTCACGCCGCTCGAGGATCTCAAGCCTCTGCGCGGCGGCAACGACTGCATCGTCGTCATCTACTCGAGCGACTCCCGCTCGCTGGGCAAGCGCTTCGTGCTCGAGCGCGATCTGCTGACGCTCGGCCGCGGCCAGGAGAACGTCGTCGTGCTCGACAACGACAGCGTCTCCCGCCGCCACTGTCGGATCGAGAAGCGAAATTCCGCGTGGTACGTCGTCGACCTCGACTCGACCAACGGCACCTACGTCAACGACGACCAGGTGAAGGAGTACCAGCTCCGCCGGGGCGACCAGATGAAGGTGGGCGACACCATCTTCAAGTTCCTGTCGGGTAGCGATCTCGAGGCCCAGTACCACGAGACCATCTACAACATGACGATCATCGACGGTCTCACGCAGGCGCACAACAAGCGCTACCTGCTCGAGACCCTCGAGCGCGAGATCCCGCGCGGCCGGAGGCACGGGCGGCCGCTCTCGGTCGTCATGTTCGACATCGACTTCTTCAAGAAGATCAACGACACGTACGGCCACCTCGCCGGCGACTACGTGCTCAAGGAGCTCTCGACGCTCATCAAGAAGCGCCTGCGTCCCGACGACGTGTTCGCGCGCTACGGCGGCGAGGAGTTCGCGGCGCTGCTCCCCGAGACGCCGCTCGACGGCGCCGGGGCGATCGCCGAGGACCTGCGCCGCCGCGTGCAGGACAAGCAGTTCGTGTTCGAGGGCGAGACGATCCCGGTGACCATCTCGATGGGCTGCGCCGAGCTGAAGCCCGACATGGACTCGACCGGGTTCCTCAAGGCCGCCGACGAGAAGCTCTACGAGGCCAAGCGCGGCGGCCGCAACCGCGTCTGCATCTGATCGGAGCGCCCGGCGATGCCGGGGCGACGCATTTCCCGATGGGCCGGCGCGCCGGGCGAGGCCCCGCCCACACGGAACATCCAAGCGTCCCGCGTGGTTGGCCCCCCGGCACCCCCCGGTGTAAACCCCGCGCCCCTCCCGACGACGAGGGCCGAAGGCCAACGCATGTACAACGACGTCCGCGCCATCAACGATCTGGTCCAGCGCGAGAGCGCTTTCATCGACGCCGTCCAGCACGAGGTGCAGAAGGTCATCGTCGGTCAGGACGCGATGATCGAGCGCATCCTGATCGGCCTGTTGACCGGCGGTCACGTGCTGCTCGAGGGCGTCCCGGGCCTGGCCAAGACGCTCACCGTGAAGACGGTCTGCGAGACCATCTCCGCGCGCTTCTCGCGCATCCAGTTCACGCCCGACATGCTGCCCGCCGACGTCATCGGCACCGTCATCTACAACCAGCAGAAGGGCGAGTTCACCGCCAAGCGCGGGCCCATCTTCGCCAACCTCGTGCTCGCCGACGAGATCAACCGCGCCCCCGCCAAGGTGCAGAGCGCGCTGCTCGAGGCGATGCAGGAGCGCCAGGTCACCATCGGCGACACGACGTTCCCGCTGGAGGCGCCGTTCATGGTCATGGCGACCCAGAACCCCGTCGAGCAGGAGGGCACCTACCCGCTCCCCGAGGCCCAGGTCGATCGCTTCATGCTCCACGTGAAGGTCGGCTACCCGACGCGCGACGAGGAGCGGAAGATCATGGAGCGCATGGCCAAGGCCGCGCTCTCCGGCAACCAGAACCGCGGCGGCGACGAGGCGCTCAAGATCAGCCACATCACGAGCCCCGAGGCGATCCTCAAGGCGCGCGAGACCATCGGCCACATCATCGTCGACGAGAAGATCAACGACTACATCGTCGACGTCGTGATCGCGACGCGCGATCCGAAAAAGGCCGGCATGAAGGACATGGGCGGCATGGTCGCCCACGGCGGCTCGCCCCGCGCGAGCATCGCGCTCAACCTCGCGGCGCGCGCGCACGCGTTCGTGAAGCACCGCGGCTACGTGACGCCCGAGGACGTGAAGGCCGTCGGCCCCGACGTGCTGCGCCACCGCATCATCCTCACCTACGAGGCCGAGGCCGAGGAGATCACCAGCGCGGACGTCGTGAAGCGCATCTTCGAGACCGTCGAGGTTCCCTGAACGGGGTGATGGCGCCGTGATCCCGCGCGAGCTCGTCAAGAAGCTCAAGAAGATCGAGATCCGGACGGCCAAGCTCGCCAACGAGCAGCTGGCCGGGGGGTACCACTCCGTCTTCAAGGGTCGCGGCATGGCGTTCAGCGAGGTGCGCCAGTACCAGCCGGGCGACGACGTGCGCTTCATCGACTGGAACGTGTCGGCGCGCATGAACGACACCTACGTGAAGGTCTTCACGGAGGAGCGCGAGATGACCGTGATGCTCCTCGTCGATCTGTCGGCGAGCGAGCGCTTCGGCGCCGTGGCGCGGCCGAAGGTGGAGACGGTCGCCGAGCTCGCCGCGCTCCTGGCGTTCTCGGCGGTGAAGAACAACGACCGCGTGGGGCTGATCCTCTTCACCGATCGCATCGAGAAGTACGTCCCGCCCAAGAAGGGCAAGGGGCACGTGATGCGCGTGATCACCGAGATCCTGTCGGCGCGCCCGAAGGGTACGGGGACCGACGTGCGCGGCGCGCTCGACATGCTCGGGAGCCTGCAGCGGCGGCGGAGCGTCGCGTTCCTCGTGAGCGACATGGTCGCTCCCGACTACGAGCGGAGTCTGCGCATCGCCGCGGCGCGGCACGACCTCATCCCGGTGCAGGTGGTGGACCCGCGCGAGGAGGAGCTGCCGGACGTGGGGCTCGCGCTGATGGAAGACCTCGAGAGCGGCGAGCTGATCGAGATCGACACCAGCGACCCGGTGATCCGCAAGGCGTATGCGACGCGCGTGGCGAAGGATCGCGCGAACCGCGAGCAGTTCTTCGGGCGGCTGGGCGTGGACTCCGTGTACGTGCGGACCGACCAGGACTACGTGCGGCCTCTGGGCGACCTGTTCCGGCGGCGCGAGAAGCGAATGAAGGGGTACGGCTGATGGCCGCGAGCGGAGCCACGAGCGGCAGAGGGATCGGGAACGGGCGCCGCCGCTCGCTCTCGCTCTCGCTCTCGCTCTCGCTCTCGCTCTCGCTCTCGCTCTCGCTCTCGCTCTCGCTCTCGCTCTCGTCTCTCGCGCTCGCGCAGGACGTGGACGCAGGCCTCGTCGACGCGGGCGAGATCGTCCCCGACTCGGGCCTGGATGCCGGCGCGCCCCGCGAGGACGCC
>JBGAQA010000018.1:53390-92078 GCA_044220955.1 Sandaracinaceae bacterium | reverse complement strand
CGCTCTCGCTCTCGCCCTCGCTCTCGCTCTCGCTCTCGCTCTCGCCCTCGCCCTCGCCCTCGCTCTCGCTCTCGCTCTCGCTCTCGCTCTCGCCCTCGCTCTGGGCATAGGCCGCCCCTCCGCCCATCGCGGCGGCGAACACGATCACGGCGATGGCGAGGCGCTCGGGCATCCCAGACGACGACGAGCGCCGAGGCTAGCTCAGGCGCTCGCCGATCGAACCCAGGAATCTACGCCGGGGGGCCCAGCAGGCCGCACGCGGCTGACGGCCGCGCCGCAGCGCTGCACGGCTCGAACGCGTCGCCATCCCCCGCTGGCGCGCCGACCTCGGGCCCGGGCGAGGCGCTCTCGCCGCCGTGGCGGGGGCGAGGGCGGTGCGTAGCCGGACCCTTGGAGGACACCGCATGTCGCCCCGCCCCACCCCGCGCATCGAAGGCGTCGTCGCGCCAGGCTACGAGGCCGTGCGCGACGCGTTCGCGGAGAACTTCACCCGCCGCGGCGAGCTCGGCGGCGCCTGCTGCGTGTACCGCCACGGAGAGAAGGTGGTCGACCTGTGGGGCGGCATGCGCGACGCGACCCGCGGCGCACCCTGGGAAGAGGACACGATCGTGCTCGTCCACTCGACCACCAAGGGCCTAGCCGGGATGGTGATGGCGCTCGCGCACTCGCGCGGCTGGATCGATCACGACGAGCGCGTCAGCACCTACTGGCCCGAGTTCGCAGGTGGCGGCAAGGGCGCGATCACGATCCGCCAGCTGCTCGGGCATCAGGCTGGCCTGTTCGCGTTCGACGAGCCCGTCGACGCGGCGGTCGTCGCCGATCTCGACCGCCTCGCGGGCGTGATGGCACGCCAGCGCCCCGAGTGGCCGCCGGGAGAGCGACAGGCCTATCACGCGATCACGCTCGGCTTCTACGAGAGCGAGATCATCCGCCGCGTCGACCCGAAGCATCGGACGCTCGGGCGCGTGCTCGCGGAGGACATCGCCGGGCCGCTCGGCCTCGACGTCCACATCGGCCTGCCCGCGTCGATCCCGGAGGCACGCATCGCCGCGCTGGAGCCGCCGACCGGCCGAGAGCAGGTGCGCAACCTGAAGCTCTTGTTCGGCTTCACGCTCGCCGCGATGCGCAAGCGCTCCGTGCTGCACCGCGCGCTCATGGAGAACCCCGGCACCAGCTTCTACGTCGATGCACGGCACCGTCCCCTGCGCGACATCGAGGTCCCCTCCGGCAACGGCGTGTGCAGCGCGCGCGGGCTCGCGCACGCCTACGGGGTCTTCGCCACGGGCGGCGGCGCCCTCGACCTGCGCCCCGAGACGATCGCCGCGCTCGAGGCCGAGGCGAGACCCTCGAGCGTCGGCGGCTTCCACGACGAGTGCTTCGGCGCGGAGGCGCGCTTCTCGCTCGGCTTCATGAAGCCGAACGCGAGCGTCCGCTTCGGCAGCTCTTCTCGCGCGTACGGCGCCCCCGGCACGGGTGGCTCCGTGGGCTACGCCGATCCCGACACCGGCATCGGCTACGCCTACGTCACGAGCCGCATGGGCCTGCACCTCGAAGGCGACCCGCGCGACCTCGCGCTGCGAGCGGCGATTCCGGCGCGTGGGTGAGCGAGCGCGAGACCCTCATCGACGACAGAAGAGGATCGTCGCGTCGTTCGCGTTGCCGTTCGACATCGTCGAGGCGCCGCCGCCGCCGACCACCTCGAAGCCCGCGGGCACGATGATCATACGGTCACGATTCGGGTGCTCGACCACGGCCTCGTTGTTGATGTCCACCGACTCCTGGCGTCCGAAGAAGCACTCGCGGTAGCCGCTGGCCTGTGCGCTCACCGGCCGCGAGCCGAAGCACTGCGCGCCCACCACGACGCCGCCGAGCGTCATCACACCGACCACCGCGCCGAGCTTCCACTGTTCCATCGTGACCTCCGCGGCCGACGATAGCGCGCGCGCCCCGGTGCGCGGCGATGTCGTCGAGCGCTCGAGGTGCCGACGCCGCATCACGCCGACCCCTGACGCTGCTCGCCTCGCGGGCAGAGGCGCCGGAAGCCGCGACGAAGCGCAGGATCCGTTCCTCGCTTCCCGCGTTCCTGAGCGGCATCTTGTCGGCGGGCGCCGCTGGAGCGAGATCTCGGTCGGCGGGACGCGATTCGTGTCGTCACCGTTCTCGCCGCGCCAGCCAGGCCCGTTGCACACGACCCCGCCCGCGCACGTGGCGGCGCACATGTGTCCGCTGAACGAGGCGATGCCGACGCCGACGGTGGTCGGCACGAGCCAGGGCGCGGGCGACCGTGCGAGGGTCCAGCACTGGATGGCGCCGCCCGACGTCACCGCGCACGCCTCGTAGAACGTGGGGTCGCCGTCGGCGAAGGCGCGCGCGTCGGCGATGCCGGGCACCTCGTACGGAGGTGGATCGACGGCGACCATCGGCTCGCCCGCGCACCACACGTGGCCGCTCGCGCGCACCACGCACACGTATGTGGAGAACGCGGTCACGTCGATCGCGTCGTCGATGCCGGCGAGCGTGTACGGGTGCGCGACGCGCGAGTCGGGGATGCTGATTGCCTCGACGTGGCCGTCACCGAAGAGCGCGGCGGCGTTGGCCTGCCCGATCGCCACCATGTCGGCGCCCGCGAGCCCCGGCACGTCGAACGGCGTGCGCGGCGCCGTAGCGCCCGGACCGAACGCCAGCGTGAAGTACGTGTTCTCGCCCCAGCAGGTCCAGCCCGCGGCGACCGTGCCCGCGCGGCTGAAGCCCGACGCGACCGCGATCCGATCGGCGCCGTGGATCCCGGCCACCCGCGTGGGATGTGTGAGCACCAACTCGCTCGACGTGCTGGACTGCCCGTGGTGGTTGTCGCCCCAGCACGACACGCCGCCGTCGCGGTGCACCACGCAGCGGTGCGTCCCGCTGTCGGCGAGAGCCACGGCGTCCGAGAGACCCTCGTACGCCACCTCGTGTGGCTCGACCCACGTGGGAGCATCGGGTCGAACGTGGCCCCACGCGTCGTCGCCCCAGCACCAGAGCTGGCCGCTCTCGTCGATGCGGCAACGCGCCGCCGAGCGTCACGCAGATCGCGCGCGTGCCCGTAGGGCCGGCGCAGCCCGCGAGACCCGCGTCGCGGCGAGGCCCCGTGTCGGAGCGCGCTGCGTCGAGGCTCGGCGCGGTGTTGGAGCGTCGCGCGGTGCGGCATCCCTCGGTGCGGCGTCGCTCGGTGCGGCGTCGCTCGGTGCGGCGCGCCCGGTGCGGCGTCGGTCCCGGCCGCATCGACCCCGCTCGCGTCGAGCGCCGCGTCGGTCTCGTGCGCGGCGTCGCAGCCCACCGCGACCACGGCCAGTACGATCGCGATGCGTACAGCCGCGCACCGACGCTGCGCGCGCGCGCTCCGCGGGTCAAGCGCGGCGGCGCACCGGCTCGAGTACAGCTCGCCCACGCACCTCGCTGCTTGCGCCGATCGGAGTCGTATGCGCTGGCGATCGAGACCCATGTCGTAGTACCCCATACAGTCATGAGGAGGGGCCGCCGTCCGAGGGGCTGCGCGGGATCGCCCTTCGCTCACCCACTCCGAGAGGGTGTCGACATGTCGCATCGCTTCGTGTTCGCTTGTGCCCTGGTGCTCGCGTTTCCGGCTGCCGTGGCGGCCCAGCGCGCGACGCTCGACCAGTACCAGCCGTCGCCCACCCCCATCGACGACTTCGCGCTCAGCCGGCCGAACGACATGGGCCACCTCCGCTTCGGCGCGCAGCTGCAGCTCGACTACGCGCTGAACCCGCTGGTCTGGGAGAACCGGCTCGGGGACGGGCGCTCGGAGCGCTTCTCGATCGTGGAGCACCAGCTCGTCGGGACGCTGGGCCTCTCGCTCGGCCTCTTCGACCGGCTGATCGTGTACGCCGGGCTGCCCGTCACGTTCCTGATGAGCGGGACGGACGGCGGCGTCGTGCGCGGCGTCGGCGGTGTGCCGTCCGACGGAACCGGGCTGAGCGACGCCTATCTCGGCGCGAGGGTGCGCCTGTTCGGCGAGGCGAGCGACGCGTTCGCGCTCGGCCTGCAGGCGACGTTGACGTTGCCCACGAGCATCGACGGCAACTACCGCGGGGAGAGCACCGTCGCGTTCCGCCCGACGCTGACCGGCGAGATCCGTCCGGGAGCGGGTGTGCACATCACGCTCAACGCCGGCGCGGTCGTCCGGCAAGAGGACTTCCAGAGCACGAACAACGTCTTCTTCAGCCACGAGCTCCGGCTCGCGGCCGGCCTCTCGGCGCCGCTCTGGACCGACTCCGATCCGCGCACCCACCTCGATCTGGTGGCGCAGCTCCAGGCGGGCACCGCGTTCCGCGACTTCTTCGGCCGCGCCAGCTCCACGAGCGAGGCGACCGGCGGCCTGCGCCTCGTGCACGCGAGCGGGCTCGTGATCGGCGCCGTGGCCGGGCCCGGCATCACCCGCGGCTTCGGGAGCCCCGACGTGCGCGCGATCCTGACGATCGGCTGGGCGACGCCCGAGACACTGCCGGCGCCACCTCCGCCCGACCCGTGCGCGGACAACCCGGAGGACGTCGATGGGTGGCAGGACGACGACGGCTGCGGTGACCCCGACAACGACGGGGACGGCATCCTGGACGTGAACGACCAGTGCCCGAACGTCCCCGAGAACATGAACGACTACCAGGACTCGGACGGCTGCCCCGACGAGATCCCCGACACCGACGGCGACGGCCTCCGCGACGACGTCGACGAGTGTCCGACGCAGCCCGAGGACGTCGATCAGTTCGAGGACACGAACGGCTGCCCCGATCCGGACAACGACGGTGACGGGGTGCTCGACGTGGCGGACGGCTGCCCGATGGAGGTCGGGCCCGTCGAGAACCGCGGCTGCCCCGACCACGACCGCGACATCGACACCGTGATCGACCGCCGCGACAACTGCCCCGACGTGCCGGGCCTGCCCGCGAACTTCGGCTGCCCCGAGGAGCAGCACCAGACGGTGCACATCGAGGACTCGCAGATCGCGATCCTCGAGGCGGTCTACTTCCGCACCGACAGCGACGTGATCCTGCCGCGCAGCTTCCCGCTGCTCGACAACGTCGCCTCCGTGCTCTCGCAGCACCCGGAGATCCAGCACATCCGCGTGGAAGGCCACACGGACAGCCGCGGAAGACACGAGCACAACATCGACCTCTCGCAGCGCCGCGCGCAGTCGGTCGTCCGCTACCTGGTCGAGCACGGTCACATCGACGCCGCGCGCCTCGACGCGATCGGCTACGGCCCGGATCGGCCGGTCGTCGAGCATGCGCGCACACCCGCCGAGCACGCCCAGAACCGCCGCGTCGTGTTCAGCATCGTGTCCGACACGGCACCCAGCGCCGCCCCGAGCACCGAAGCGGTCCAGACCACGACGAGCGGCCCGACCGCCGACACGATCGATCGTTGAGCGACTTACTCATGCTTGCGAGGACACACATGCGAAAGCTCGGATCACTCACGCTCGCTCTGGCTCTGCTCGCCGTGCCGCTGCCCGCAGCGGCGGCGTGCGGCGACGGAATCCTCGAGACGGCGACCGAAGGCTGCGACGACGGCAACACCGTGGACGGGGACGGCTGCTCGGCCACGTGCACGATCGAGACCGGGTTCAGCTGCGCCACGCAGCCACGGGTCGACGTCGTCAACCCCTCGTTCGAGATGGATCCGTTCCCGAGCGGCGGAGGGCTGACCGGCGGCGGATGGACGCGCCTGAGCGTCGCCGACGTCGACTGGGTGACGGGCGTCTGCTGGCCCGCCGGCGACGGATCGCACTCGATCGACATGAACGGCTCGGACCGTCAGGGAACGATGTACCAGACGCTGACGACGGTGGCGGGTCAGCACTACGTGATGACCTTCCTCGGCAGCGCGAACCCGGCCGATGGCGCGGCAGGGACGTGCACGGACGCCACCATGAAGAACCTGACGATCCGGGTCGCCGACGGGAGCGACCACCGGACGGCCGTGCAGGCGCGCGTCCTCACGCTCGTGCGCGCCGCCGTCGTCTCCGACTGGCGGCTCTACACGTACGAGTTCGACGCGCTCTCCACGACGACGACCCTCGTCTTCGAGGGCAGCGCGGCCAGCTTCAACGGTCCGATGATCGATCGCATCGCGATCCCCGCGAGCATCTGCACGCTCGACACGTGCGGCAACGGCACGCGCGCGGGCTCGGAGGCGTGCGACGACGGAAACAACGACTCGGGCGACGGCTGCAGCGCGTTCTGCGTCGTCGAGCCCGGCTACGACTGCGGCGCGTCGGGAACGACCTGCGTGGCGGCCTCGTGCGGCGACGGAATCGTCGCGAGCCCCGAGATCTGCGACGACCGGAACGTCATCGCCGGCGATGGCTGCAGCGCGACCTGCACGATGGAGCCCGGGTGGCTCTGCAGGTACGTCGGAACGCTCGCTCGGAGCGTCTGCCAGAACTGCGGAAACGGCACGCTCGAAGGCAACGAGGTCTGCGACGACAACAACGCGATCGACCACGACGCGTGCTCGAACACGTGCCTGCTCGGGCCCGGCGAGCCCTGCGGGTCCGACGGTGAGTGCAACCTCGGCATGTGCCACCCCGCGGGCTTTCACTGCACGGGCTGCTACGACACCGCCGGGCCGGGAATGACGGACTTCAACTGCACGTCGGGCGGGCCCATCTGCGACACGAGCGCCCCCTTCCCGCTCTGCGTGGGCTGCGTGGTGGACGAGGACTGCTCCGCGACCGACGTGTGCAACCCCCTCGCGCACGCCTGCAATCCGGGCGTCCGGCCCGACGCCGGGGTCGACGCCTCCACGACGCCCGACGCCGGCCGCGACGCGGGGAGCGATGCGGGAAGCGACGGCGGCAACGTCGCCGTGGACGCCGGCTCCGACGCGGGCCGTGACGCGGGCTCCGACGCGTCGAGCACGCTCGATGGTGGGCCCATCACGGGCGGAGCGTCGGGCGGCGCGTGCGCGTGCTCGATGCACGAGCGCGCGGCGGGCACGGCGTGGCGGCTGCTCGTGGGTCTCGGGGTGCTCGCGCTCATCGCGCGGCGCCAGCGGCGCGCGCGCCGCTGAGACCGGCGGATCCCCCGACCCACGCCTTCACTCGACCGCGCAGCACCGGCAACGACGTCGCCAGGCTGCGCGGTCCCGCGAGCCGCTCGAGCGGGCGGGCAGGTCAGCGCCCGAGCAGGCGATCCAGCTCGGCGGTCATCGACGCGAGGCTCTCCGAGGCGCCGTCCTCCCAGAACCGGATCACTCCGTCCGAGTCGATGATGATCGTGGACGGAAGCGCGTTGTCGGGGAAGAAGCGGTTGGTGATCTGGGCCGGGTCGAGCAGCTCGTAGTTGCCGACGCCCGCGGCGTTCGGAGCGACGGTCAGGCCGTGCGCGGTCGTCCAGAAGTCGCAGAAGGCGGCGTCCGGCGGGTTGCCGTTCTCGTCCTGCACGAGGATCTGCACCACGCGCACGCCGAGCGGCCCGTACACGTTGACCACGTTCGACGTCAGCAGGTCGCTCTCGACCTGGCAGGGGTGGCACCAGCCGGCGGCGATGCTGATCACGGTGAACGTGTGCTCCGGCGAGCAGTAGCTCTCCCCGTAGAAGTCGAACGGCGTTCCGTCGCAGCGGTTGAGCGTGAAGCCCTGGAACGAGCTGCCCCGGAGGGTGCCGAAGTCGGGATCGGTCGGCGGATTCGGGATGTGGTTCGCGCACGCGGCGCCCGTGTCCGGTGGGATCACGATCCCCGCGTCGTTGCCCATCATCGCGGTACCGCCGCCGTTGCACGCCGCGAGCAGACCCAGACTTGCCAACCAGCTCAAGCTACGTGCGCTCATCTGCTTCTCCATCGCGAGAGGGAACTACTCTGAATGTCGCACCGCAGGACCGCAAGGTCAGCCGCAGCGGCCGATGCGATTTCCCTGCGAGTCGGTGCCCGTGTGGCACGTGGTCCCGGCCGGGCAGCTGCCCGCTCCCGACGCCACACAGTCGATCGGGTCGCACCAGCCGTTGGTGAACGTGCGCCCACTGACCGTCTGCGTGCACTCGAACCCCGGCCGGCAGTCCGCGGCGCTCGAGCAAGCCTCGAGGCAGATGCCGAGGTCGTTCTCGCCGTACTGCGAGCCGTACGGGATGCACACCGAGTTCGACCCGCCGCACGTGCCCGACGGAAGCGTGTCGCCGCTGTAGAAGTCGGACGAGTTGTAGCCGCTCGGGATCCGGCAGAGCGAGATGCAGTAGCCGTCGAGATAGCCGTTGGTGCCGCTGTCGTTGACGCAGTTGTTGCCGCGGCACGCCGCGTCGGTCGTGCACGGGTCCCCCGTGTCGCCGCCCGTCGTCGGGACCATGCCCTGCGGAACGCAGCGGCCGGTGTAGGGGTCGCACTGCGCTCCGCCGCCGCACTCCGCGTCCGTCCCGCAGACGGGGAAGCAGTACCCGGCCGAGGCCCCGGTCGAGAGCGTCGTCACCACCTGGCAGGAGTAGCCGGGACGGCAGTCGCTGCCGTTGCGGCAGTACGTGATGCACGTGCTCTGAGTGTCCCCCGTGAGCGTCGCGCAGAAGCCGTAGAACATCCCCGTGTCGCACTCGGTGCGGTCCGTGCAGGGCGCCGTGCACTGCCCCCCGGGATAGCCGTCTTCGGCTGCGGTCCGGCAGAACGATCCGTTGCCGGGGCACTGCGCGTCGGACTCGCAGCGGCCGAGCAGACGGCTCAGCGGGAGCGGCGGCGCGTCGACCATGGCCGCGTCGACGGTCGAGATCGGACCGGCGTCGCAGGCGCTCGCGAGCGCGCACGTGCAAGAGAAGAGGAGAAGAGAGGTGGCGAGCGCGCGGCCGGGCATGAAGGGCCGAACATTGATGCGCAATCGGCGGGTGTCAACGCGCCCGGCGTTTTCGTGCGAGGAGCGGGTGATTTCCGGGGAGCGGTCTGCTAAGCGAGCCCCTTCCCTTGCCCTCCCCGAGGCTGTCCATGGCGCTCCGCATCACGCTCGTCCTCACGATCCTGTCCGTCGCTGGCTGCGGAGCTCCCACGGCCGCTCCCGTCGATGGCGGCGCGGACGCGTGGGCCCGGCCCGACGCGCCGCCCGGCCCCGACTCGTGCGACATGGACCACCTCCACGTGCTCGATGGAGTCCCGAACGGGACGGTCGGCATCGACTTCGACACAGCGTTGACCGAGACGCGCCCGCGCGATCTCGGGCTCGGCTGCGGCAACCCGTCGGCGGACATCCGCTGGGCGCCCCAGGAGGTCGTGGCGTTCCACGTCCCCGGCACGGGCATGCAGGCGATCTCGTTCTCGACGGCGAACTCGATGACGGCGCTGAACTTCAACACCCTGATCCAGGTCCGGACCGGGAGCTGTCGCGAGATCCCGACCGCGGACTTCACGTGCTTCGACGACGTCAGCGCGACCAACCTCGCGAGCAGCGGCGGCGTCACGGTGATGGGCGGCTCCACCGTCTACTTCGTGGTGACGGGCTACAGCGATCCGCCGGCGACGCAGATGGCGGTCGATCGCGGGACGGTGCACGTCGACTTCGCCGTGGCGCCGAACACCGCGCCCGTGGTCACCGGAGGCGCCGTGGTGCTCGCGGACGTCAACACGATCGTGACCGTCGACATCACCGACGCGGAGAGCGCGCCGCTCGGGTACGCCCTGCGCGTGTTCATCGGGGCGCAGGTGGTGGACCTCAACGGGGACGGGGCGGGCGACGCCAACGACAGCATCTTCCTCGGCTTCGAGTCGGTGGACCGCACGCCGCCGACGTACGTGGGGCACTCGTTCATCGACGGGATGAACGAGTACACCTTCGCCGCCTACTGCCGCAGAGCAGGCTGCACCCAGTTCGGCATCACCGTGCTCGACGGCGGGTTCCTGTCCTCGGCGGAGATGCGGCTCCCCGTGACGGACGCGCCGCCCGTCGGGCTGGGCGGCGTCTGCGACCTGACCCACATCTGCGCGCCGGGCCTGAGCTGCAGCGCCGGTCACTGCGCCGCGTCGGCGGCGGCGACCGCCGCGTGCGGCGCGGCGATGGACCTCGCGATCGCGACGCCCACCACCGGCTCGACGAGCGCGATGACGGGGGGCAGCATCGGCTCGGGCACGGGCGTCTTCGAGGGCAGCTGCGCTCAGACGACCGGCAAGGAGGCGATCGTCCACCTCGTCGTCCCGGCCGGCACCTACGATCTCGCGCTCACGACGGACGTCGGCGGCGCGACGGCCGACACCGTGCTCTACCTGCGGACGGTGTGCGCCGACGGCTCGACCGAGGTCCCGATGGCGTGCAGCGACGACATCAACTACCCGTCGAACACGCGCAGCGCGTTCACCGTCCGCGACATCGCGCCGGGCGACTACTACGTGTTCGTCGAGGGCTACGGCGCGGGCGGCGCCAGCACCGCGTACCACCTGCAGGCGACGCTCGTCCCCGTGCTCGCCAGCGGGACCGCGTGCGATCCGGCGATGTCGAACTACCGCTGCGCGACCGGCAGCTGCAGCGCGACCACGATGATGTGCCCCTGATCGAGGCGCCGGTCGCTCCGACGGATCACACCCGGACGCGCAGCGCGGTCGAGCCGTCACCGCGAAGGGACGGCATGCGCCGCACGCGCAGCGACCCACGCGTGACCTCGATCGTCTCGCCATCCTCGGGGAGGACCGCGCTCGTGAGGACGAAGAGCGCCACGTCGGTGACGCACTCGAGCACGTGCTCTCCGTCCCGCGCGCTGCCCTCCACCTCGATCTCCATCGCGCCCAGAGCCGCCAGGCCCGTCGTGCGCATGCCGAGCGTTCCGTCCGCGCCCTTCGTCCCTTCGAAGCGCACCCAGAGGTAGAGCGGCGGGTCATCCTTGCTCGCGTCGGCGGCCTGGTCGACGAAGATCCTCGGGTCGTGCAGCAGCCCGGTCGGCTCCCAGACGACGGCGACCACGTCGTCGTCGATGCGTGCGGCGGCCTCCTTCGTGGCGACGAGCGCAGCGTCGAGCGACGACGGCGCGGGCACGCCGACGACGCGCACGGCCGAGCGGACCCGCGCGATCGCCTCGCCAGCCTCCGGCCAGTACCACGCGCGCGCGGCGAGGTCGGCGAGCGCGGGCGCGCCCGGGATCTCCGCGGCCGCAGGATCGCCCGACTGCGGACGTAGCTCCCGAGCACGGAGCAGCAAGAGCGTCGGCCTGAGCACGCCGCACTCTACGTCGAACGAGCGATCGGTTCACTCGGAGCGCCGGCAGCCCGCCGTGGACGCCCGAGCCTCGCGGCGAAGACCATGGTCGACAAACGGAGGCTTTTCGGTTTCGATCCGCTCTCTTTCGACGAGGGGACGGAACAGACGATGGCCATCGAGCGAGGACTCCGCGCGAAGCTCCGCTACCGGATCGACGAGTTCATCGGTGGCGGCGCCGGCAAGCAGCTGGCCTTCCTCGCCTTCCTGACCTTCGGGATCATCGGGCTCTTCACCCTCGTCGGCGTGGTCCTCGGGCTCGGCGCCGGCGAGCCCGGCAACCTCCTGAACCGGCTCTACGAGACCGCGTGGTTCTACTTCGGCCGCGTGATCGACGCGGGCACCTTCGTCGGAGACGAGGGGATCGTGAACCGCAGCGTCTCGACCCTCGTGTCGATCCTCGGCGTCGTCGTGGCGGGCCTCTTGATCTCGGCGCTCGCCGGCAACTTCCAGGAGCGCCTCGAGTCGATCCGCCGCGGCGGCGCGCCCGTGATGGAGGAGGGCCACTTTCTCGTCCTCGGCTGGAGCGAGAAGATCTACTCGGTCATCGACCAGCTGGCCGAGGCCTACACCGCGCTCGGACACATCACCGTCGTCGTGATGTCCGAGCGCGACAAGGTCGCGATGGAGGAGAAGCTCGCCGACGGCGTCCAGCGCCTCGACCGCGTCAAGGTCGTCGTGCGCTCGGGGTCCAGCGTCTCGCTGCACGACCTCGAGAAGGTGAGCTTCTCGTTCGCGCGCGCGATCGTGGTCCTGGTCGACGAGGGCGACGTCGAGGATCCCGATCGCGCCGACGCGCGCGTCATGAAGACGCTGATGGCGATCTTCAACCACGAGCTGGCGCGCGGTAAGGAGCACTCGCTCCGCGTGACGGCCGAGGTCATGCAGTCGCACAACCAGGAGCTCGCCGTCATCGCGTCGAGCGGGCACGCGAAGGTCGTGAAGACCAACGAGATGATCTCGAAGGTCATCCTGCAGACCGCGCGCATCAGCGGCCTCTCGCTCGTCTACGACGAGCTCCTGCGCTTCGAGGGCAACGAGATCCACTTCAAGACCTTTCCGCAGCAGGTCGGACGGCGCTTCGGCGACGTGCTGCTCGACTTCCCGAACGGCCTGGTGGTCGGCGTCGCCAAGCGCGACGGCTCCGGGCACGTGCTGAACCCGCCGGGGGATCACGTGATCGGGGCCGACGAGGAGCTCCTGATCCTCGCGGAGGACTCGAACGTGGCGTTCGCGCCCTACCGCGGTCCGCTCGCCGCGAGCCAGATCGCGCCGATCGAGTCCAACGCGACCAAGAAGGTCGAGCACATGCTGGTGCTCGGCTGGAACCCGAAGATCTTCCCGATCGTGAAGGAGTTCGACGACTACGTCGCGCCCGGCTCCACGCTCACGCTCGTCAACAGCATGCCGGGCAGCGAGCGCGACGCACGCATCAAGGAGGCCTGCGGCGAGCTCGGCACGCTGGAGATCCGCCACATCGAGGGCCAGTTCACCAGCCGCGCGCTCATGGAGAACCTGCAGCCGGAGCGCTACCCGCTCGTGATGGTGCTCGGTGACGCGATCGACGGCAAGAGTGCGGAGGACGCCGACACGCGGGCGATCATCGCGCTGCTCTTGCTCCGCGACGCGCGGCGCCGCGCGCAGTCGACCACCGTGCAGCGTGTGTGCAGCGAGATCCTCGACCCCAAGAACCGCGAGCTGGCCGCGACGACCCAGATCAACGACATCGTGATCTCGAACGAGATGGTGTCGATGGTGCTCGCGCAGGTCACGTACGAGCCGCGCGTGCAGGCGGTGCTCGAGGATCTGCTCCGGAGCGAAGGGTCGGAGATCTACGTCAAGCCGATGTCGTTCTACGTGCCCGAGGGTCAGGCGACGACGTTCGAGTACCTGACGCTCGCGGCGAAGGCGCGCGGAGAGCTCGCGATGGGGATGCAGATCTACGTCGAGGATCCGAAGAAGAACTACGGCCTCGTACTGAACCCGACGACGCGCAGCGCTCCGATCGTGCCCAAGCCGGGCGACCGACTCGTCGTGCTGGCCGAGGAAGACGGCTGAGTCGGTGTTCGCGACGCCCCCGCGCTCGTCTGGGGCGATGGTGCCACGTCCGGTGCTAGGCTCGGGCGCGTGCGGGGATCCGTGGCGATCGCAGCTGGGCTCGCGCTGGCGATCACGCTGGGCGCGACGCGCGGCGCGGCGCAGTCGGAGGCGTACGACGCCGTCATCGCGCAGGCCGTCGACGCGTTCGAGCACGAGCGATACGTCGAGGCTCGCCGCCTCTTCACCGAGGCGCACGCCCTCCTGCCGAGCCCGCGGACGCTGCGGGGCATCGGCCTCTGTGCGCTCGAGATCGGCGACTTCGCCGCCGCGTACCACGAGCTCTCGGCGGCTCTCGCGATGCAGGGCGGCACGAACCCGCTGACACCCGCGCTGCGGACGCAGGTCGAGCAGATGCGCGAGCGCGCGCGGCTGCACGTCGGGCTCTACACGGGACTTCCCGCGGGCGCGACGATGCAGATCGGCGACGGGACGATCGAGCCGGAGCCCGACGGCGCGCTCGCGCTCGCGGACGGGGAGCGCGTGGTGACGATCCGCTTCGCGGACGGGCGCGAGGAGTCGCTCACGCTGCAGGTCACCGGGGGCGCCACGGAGTCGCTCCCGGACCTCGGGACGGCGGCGGTCACGACGACGACGGGCACGACGACCACGACGGATGCCCGCGAGCTCGGGACGCCCATCGTCACGGACGCCACGGTCGGGAGCGCGAGCACCTCGCACCTCGACGTCGTGGAGGACGATCACGCGACCGAGGCCCCGGCGCCGCCCGAGCGGACGCTCGCGCTCGAGCTCGCGCTCTCGGTCCGGGGAGGCTCGCGCAACAGCGGCGCGGGGTCGGCTTTCCTCCCGATGTCGGGCTGCCTCGGGACGGCGCTCACGGGCACCCTGATCACACGCCTCGAGCCGGGCCTCTGGCTCGGCGGCGGCGTCACGCTCGAGTACGCGTTCCTCACCGAGGCCGACACGTCGAGCTTCACGAGCATGCTCGCGCACAGCTCGCACACGCGAGGGTGGTTCGAGGGCGACCTGCACGCCGTGCTCCACTACGTGCCGAGCGGGACGCCGCTCGTCGTCGCCGCCTCCCTCGGTCCCGCGCTCGTGTTCCGCGACGAGACCACGATCGACGTCGCGACGCTCCAGCGCGTGAACACCAGCACCAACGCCTTCGGCGTGAGCGTGACCGCGAGCGCGCGCCTGGCCTTCGCCGACGATCGCTTGTTCGTGGGCGCCGAGGTCCACGCGGTCGCCACCGGCTATCCGGCCATCGAGCTCGGCCTCGTCGCCGGTGGAGCGCCGCTGTGAGGGCGCGCGCGTGGCAGGCGCTCTTCGTCGCGTCGCTCTGCGGCGCGGGATGCGCCAATCCCTACTGCGGCGCGCGCGGAGAGCCCTGCTGCGCGAGCGCCGCCGACGCGTGCGCTCCGACGCTGAGCTGTCACGCCGGCGTCTGCGAGCGCTGCGACACCGAGTTCGACTTCTGCTGCGCCGATCACACGTGCGAGGGAGGCCTCGTGTGCTCGCGCGGCCTCACCAGCGAGCTCTGCCACGTCCCCTGCGACGTGTTCGGCGGCGGCTGCCCGGCGGACCGCAACTGCATCTGGACGCCCGCGGACGCGGGGCTCTGCGTGCCGATCGGAGTGCTGGGCGCCGACGCGCGCTGCACCTACGTCGCGGAGTGCGCGCTCGGGCTCATGTGCAGCTCGCACCCCGGCGTCTCGAGCTACTTCTGCGAGCCTCCCTGCGTGGACGCGTCCGGCTGCGACGCGATGCACCAGTGCATCGCCATCGCCGCAGGTGACCCACGCGGAACCTGCTTCTGACGCGTACAATCGCGGGCGCTTGAGCACGACCGGAATCCCAGCCCCGGGCGACATCGTCGACGGCAAGTACCGCATCGAGCGCGAGATCGGCCGCGGCGGCATGGCCGTGGTGCTCGCCGCCACCCAGCTGCTCGCCCGGCGCGAGGTCGCCATCAAGTGGCTGCTGCCCGTGGTGGCGCGCTCGGAGCACGTGGTCGCGCGCTTCCTCCGCGAGGCGCAGGCCGCGGCGCGCATCGAGCACCCGAGCGTGGTGTCCGTGCTCGACGTCGGTCGATCGGGCGAGGGCTTCTACCTCGTGATGGAGATGCTCACCGGCGAGAACCTGCGCGAGCGGATCGCGCGCGTCGGTCTGCTCCCGGTCGCCGAGGTCGTCTCGATCCTCTGCGCGGTGACGGGAGCGCTGCACGCCGCCCATCGCGCCGGCGTCGTCCATCGCGACATCAAGCCCGAGAACGTGTTCGTCCGCCTCGACGAGCGTGGCCGCCCCCGGGGCGTGAAGGTGCTCGACTTCGGGATCAGCAAGCTGAGCGAGGCCGAGTCGCTCACGCTCACGGGGCAGCGCTTCGGCACCGCGCACTACCTCGCGCCCGAGCAGGCAGCCGGCATCGACGGCTCGAGCACGCGGATCGACGTGTATCAGCTCGGGGTCCTGGGCTACGAGCTGCTGACGGGCCGCCTGCCCTACGAGGGCGAGAGCTACGCGGCGGTGCTCGTCGCGCTGATGACGACCGAGCACGTGCCGCTCGGGGCGCTGCGCTCCGAGCTGCCGCCCGCGCTCACGCGCGCCATCGAGCTGGCGATGTCGCGAGATCCGGCGCGCCGCCCGCACGATGCGCTCGCGCTCGCGAAGCTGCTCGAGCCGATCCCGGGGGCGCGCTTCGACGAGGTGCTCGAGCGGGCGCTCGCCGAGTCCGCGGGGACCGAGCGCGCGATGCCGGCGGTCAGCGAGCAGGAGGCGCGTGCGGCGGTGGCCGCCCCGGCGCGCGGGTCGCCGCCCACGCGCGTCGAGCCCGAGCCCGAGCCGGGGCTCGAGCCCGCCCCGACGCGGCTCGCGCCGATCGTCCTCGGCGGCGTGGTCCTCGCGGGCGTCGCGGCCACCGCGACGCTCGCGGCGCTGCACGCGCTCGCGCCGCCGCCGAGCGCGCCCCCGGTCTCGACGGGCGCTGTCCCGATCGCGGCGCCGCCGGACGCGGCCAGGCTCGCCCCGGACGCCGGAACGCTGCCGATGGGCCTGGAGCCGCCGCCCCGGCCCGCCCCCCCGCCCGTGCCCCCGCCCGACACCGCGCCCGCGCCCCCGCCCGACACCGCGACGCCTCGTCACCACCACCACCCGCACATCTCGGCCGACGAATTCTGAAGATCCACCCCTACGTCGTCGACCCTCGGCCGGAGCCCGGATCGACGGCCGACGAGGGCCGCTGTGCGACGAGCCAGAAGGCGCCGCAGAGCAGCCCGAAGTACACGATCACCTCGCCGATGTTCAGCAAGCTCATCGCCACGTCGACGACCTGGAACGCATCGCCCTCCAGCGTCGCGCTGCGCAGCCAGAACCCGTATGCGCGCCAGCAGCAGAGAGTGCTCGCCTCGAGCCCGCACGCCGCGCCCAGCAGGTATGCAGCGGCGGGCCGCGTACGACCCCACGACACGAAGCCGGCGATCGTCACGGCGATCAGCGCGACGACCTTGAGCCCGGTGCCCCCGAGCTGCGCGTAGACCACGAGATCAGACACGGGGCACCGGCCCGGACTGGCGCGCGAGATCGGCCCCGATCGCGACGGCCGCCGCGAGCAGCAGCAGGTAGTACGGGAGCGTGAGCGCGAGCGAGAGCACGAGGCTCGTGAGGCGCGCCGTGTCCGGCGTGAGCGCGTCCGGCATCGCCGAGCGGAAGCGCGCGAAGCCCTCGAGGCAGAGGTCGTTGAGGATCGTCGTGAGGCCCGCGATCGCGACGAGCACGCCACCGCGGCTCGAGAGGCGGCGGACCACGGCGAGCCCGGTCACCGCGAGGGCGATCCCGCCCGCGACGTCCACCAGCACCCCGACGATCTCGAGGAGCGTGCCGAGCGCCTCCATCGGCGTGTTGTACCGCGTCGGCGACGCGGGCGTCCCACCCCGTCGCCCTCAACCGCCGAAGAGGCGCCCGAAGAGACGGCGATACCAGGGCACGAGGCCCACCAGATCCGGATCGTCGGGATCGAGCGCGAGCTGCGCGGTGACCTCGTCGCGCATCGACGCTGCGGCCGAGGGGACGACGCGGACGGCGTGGGCCGCGGGCGACGCGAGCGCAGCGGAGGGGGTCGGGAGCGCGAAGTCGCTCTGTACCTTGTCGAGCAACGCCTGGGCGAAGCGCGCGGGATCGAGCGGCTGCACGCCCGACGCGTCGGCGCGCTCCGGCGCGGGCGGCGGCGCGGACCGGCGTCGGTGGTCGGCCGCGAAGAGCGCGTCGAGGTTACGGATGACGGTGGGAGGCTGGCCCCCCGTCTGGAGCGGCCGCGCACCGCGAGCCTTCGGCGGGGGCAGAAACGAGCGCCGCGGACTGCCGACCCCGGCCGGTTCCGGGGACCCGAGGCCCCGCCGCAGGGCGCCCTCGTCCCCAGCGGTCGGGCCCGAGCGCGACGGCCGCCGGGCCGCGAGCTCTGGAACGTGGACGTCGGGGCGCGTTCGTTCGGCGTGCGTGGCGCTCATCTTGGCCTCCGCATCGCGACGTGCAGCGATGATGCCAAGGCGGAGCGGAGATCCTCGTCTCAGTCTTCGGGGGGCGTGAGCCGGCCCCCCGACGCACCGGCCTGGTCGTGCCCGAGGCCGTCGTCGATCGATGGACGGGCTTTCAGCGCGAAGAAGCAGCGTGGCGGCGGGGGAACCGGCGCTCGAGCGCGCCGACGGCGCGCGTGCAGCGCGGCACGGCCTCCTGCGAGCGCGCGAGCGCCTCGGTCGAGTGGTCGAGCGCGCCCTCGATCTGGGCCTGCATCTCGGGCGCGATCGCCTGCTCCCCACCGTCCGGCAGGAAGGTGCCGACCAGCAGGTGCCGGGCGAGCGCGTGCTGGTCCTCGGCCTCGATCAGCGCGCCGTATGCCGCGACGCAGGTGTCGCGCGCAGCGATGACGTCCGGATCGGTCAGCGCGAGCTCCCGGATCGAGTCGACGACGCGACGACGGTCCTCGATGTCGTCGTCCACGTCGAAGTCCTCGATGCGGTCGATGAAGAGCATCGCCTCGTTGCGGGTCTGCTCGTCGTCGCACGAGCACGCGGAGGCGACGAGCAGCAGCACGAGGGCGGGGGCGAGGCGGAGCACGGCGCGGGGTCTAGCTCAGTTTCTCCCCTCCGCCCGCTCGGCTAAGCTCGCGCACGTGAGGCTCACGACCCGCGCAGCCCTCTTCGTCGCCGTCGCGAGCGCGTGCGGCGATGGCGGCGCCGGCGCCCTGCGAGACGGCGGCGCGCCAGACGCCGGGAACGACGCGTTCGTGGGGCGCGCGGACGCCGGGCCCGCGCCCGCCTGGCCTCGCGATCTGCCGGACACGACGACCCTGGGCGAGCGGCGGGGGCGCCACCTCGCGCGCACGATCGTCCACCTGCACTCGCCCCTCTCGCACGACGCCTGCGACGGGATGGGCTTCGAGGGCGGGATGCTGCGTGTACCGAGCTGCCTCGCCGACTTCCGCGCGGCCGCGTGCACGCTGCGCATGGACGCGCTGATGCTGACCGACCACGCGACGCACCTCTCCGAGGTCTCCTTCGAGGACGCCCTCTGGATCGATCCGTCCATGGGCGACGAGCCGGTGACGGACGCGAGCGGCGCCGTGGTCGCCTCGCGCATGGGCTGTCCGGACGGGCGCCACGTGCTCGTGACCGTCGGCAGCGAGAACGCGCTGATGCCCGTCGGCCTGCTGCGTCACCCCGGCGGCTCGAGCGACCCGGCGGCGCTCGCGGACCTCTACCACGAGGAGAGCGCGACGGCGGTGGAGGCGTTCCGCGCGGCAGGGGCCCTCGTCTTCTACGCGCACACCGAGAGCAAGACGCTCGACCAGATCCGCGCGACGCAGCCGGACGGCATCGAGATCTACAACACGCACGCGAACATCGATCCTCACATCCGGCCGGACTGGCTGGGCTTGGACCCCTTCGCCTTCGCGCCGATGCTCGGGCGCTTCGCCGACGCGCGCAGCCGGATGGCACCCGACCTCTCGCTGCTCTCGTTCCTCTCCGAGGCCACGCCCGACCTCGTGACCTGGGACACCCTGCTCGCGGAGGGCATGCACCTGACCGGCACGGGCGGCTGCGACGCGCATCAGAACTCGTTTCCGGGGTTGATGCCCGACGGCGAGCGCGGCGACGGCTACCGCCGGATGATGCACTGGCACACGATGCACCTGCTCGTGGACGCGACCGACCGCGACGGCGTCGTGGACGCGCTCGACGCCGGCCGCGGCTACCTGACGTTCGAGGTGTTCGGCACGCCCGTCGGCTTCGACTTCCGTGCGGAGGCGAGCGACGGCAGCGTCGCCGAGATGGGCGACACCATCGCCGTCGGCGCGACGCTGCACCTCGTGCGACCCGCCCTGCCCGCGGACTTCCCGCGCGATCCAGCGCCCTCGCTGACGATGCGGATCGTGCGCGCGGCCGCCGGCGGCGGCGTCGAGGTCGCTCGCGGCACGGGCGCCGAGCTGACCTTCCCGACCACGCAGCCCGGCGTCTATCGCGCGGAGGTGCGCATCACGCCCGAGCACGCGCGCCCCTACCTCGGCGCGTACGCGGACGAGCTGATCCACGAGGTGCCCTGGGTGTACGCGAACCCGATCTACGTGGAGTGAAGGTGCACGCGACCTCGCTCCTCGTCGTCTTGATCGCGAGCGCCGCGGCCGGCGTCGCCACCATCGCGATCCTGCCGCAGATCACCGCCATCCCACGGGAGCGCTGGGCGACGTCGGCGCTCGGTCCGATCTTCTCGCAGAGCGCCCTGAGCGCGCTGACGCCCGGAGCCCTGAGCGTCGTCTTCCGCGCTCCGCCCCCGTGGGCGCTCGCCATCGCCGCGGGCGGAGGCGCGCTCGCGATCACGCGGCTCGTGATCCGCTACGCGCCGATCCGTGCGGTGAAGCGGCTGACGCCGTCGCTCGCCCGCGACGCGGAACGGCCGCGAGCGATGGCGGCGATGGCGCCCACGCTGGATCGAGCACGCCCCCCGAGCAGCAACGCGGCCGCGCTCGGCGTGTGGGCGCAGGCCGGCCTCATCGGCGCGGCATACCTCATCGACGCCGACGAGCCCGAGGCGGCGCGTCCCGTGCTCGAGCGGATGAGCGGTCTGACGTTCAAAGGGGCGTCGTTCGCGAACCATGCGTTGCTCTGGGCGCACGTCGAGATCTTCGCGAACGACATGCCGGCCGCGCGCTCGGCGCTGGAGTCGATCCAGAGACCGATCTCGCTGTCCCTGCTCGAAGCGCACGCAGAGGTGCTCGACGCGCTGGCGCTCGCCTGCGAGGGGCACGCGCCGGCCGCGCTGGCGCGCCTCGACGCGTGGAGGTTCTCCGCAGACTGGTACGGCAAGCTCCGACTGATCACGCGCGTCGTCGCGAACGGCGTGCTCGGCGAAGACGGCGCACGCATGCGCGCCGAGGCGGAGCTCGGGCGGCGGTTCGGACCGCGCGCCCTCGCGTCGGCGCGACGGCTCGCGGACGAGCACGCTGAGGGCCCTGCTCGACCCCAGGCTCGGCCCGAGAGTACGATGGAAGGATGACGTGGTGCGGCCGGTTCCTGGGCATCGCGGTGCTGGTGGGCCTCGCCGCGTCGGCGGGCTGTAGCGAGTCGCACACGGCGACCGACGACTCGGGCTCCCCGGCGGTCGACATGGGCTCCGGCCGCGACACGTCTTTGCGTCTCGACTCCGGCCCACGGCTCGACGGAGGACGCCCGGAGTGCGTCGGCGATCTCGACTGTGATCCCGGCCAGGTCTGCGAGCGCGGGGCGTGCGTGTCCCACGCCGCATGCACGACGAACGCCGACTGCCCCGCCGGCACCACGTGCAACGGCGGCTCGTGCGTCGGTCCTTGCGGTGCGGCGAGCTGCGACTGCATGGCCGACGCCGACTGCGCGACGAGCGATCGATGCCGCGAGGGGCGCTGCGTCCCGTCGAGCTGCGCGCGTGACCTCGACTGCGGGCCCGGTGAGATCTGCGAGTTCCTGAACAACCGCTGCATCGCCGACGTGCCGTGCACGCACGACGCCGAGTGCGCGCCGGGCGACCTCTGCATCCTCTCGCACTGCACGCCGTTCCGGCGCTGCAGCGTGAGCGCGGACTGCCCGCCGCCGGAGCGCTGCGACGGCTTCCGCTGCGTGCCGCCGCCTCAGTGCGTGGCGGACGCGGACTGCGGGGCGACCGAGCGCTGCGACTGGAACCGCTGCGTGCCGGTGTCGTGTACCTCGACGGCCGAGTGCCCGGCGGCGTTCGAGTGCATCGCGAGCCGCTGCTTCCCGCCGCTCATCTGCGGCAGCGACGCGGACTGCATGGGCTTCGACCCGGCGATGCGCTGCCTGGACCACAGCTGCCGGGTCCCCGGCGGCTGCACGAGCGATCTCGACTGCGGTGGGCCGGTCTGCATCGACGGCGCGTGCATCCCCATCCCGACGGCGAACTGCCACTACGATCGCGAGTGCGGCCCCGGCCAAGTCTGCGACTTCGGCTTCTGCGGCGACCGGCACGACTGCTCGACCGACGTGCCCTGCCCCACGGGCCAGGTCTGCGAGGACGCGGTGTGCGTGCCGCCGCCCGAGTGCGCGACGAGCGCCGACTGCGCGGCGAGCGGCTACGCTTGCCAGGGCGGCCGCTGCGTCTTCACGGGCGCGTGCGCGAGCGACGCCGACTGCCCCGCGCGCGAGGTCTGCATCGGCTCGGGCTGCGTGTTCGTCGGCGGGTGCGGACGCGACGCGGACTGCCCCGGCGGCGGCCGCTGCGTGCTGGGCTCGTGCACGGCGAGCACCTCTTGCCGCGGCGATGGCGACTGCACGATGGGCGAGCACTGCATCGCGGGCGCGTGCCAGACGATGCCCTGCCGCGCGAACGCCGACTGCATGGCGGGCACGATCTGCAACCTCGGCACGAGCTCGTGCATCGCGGACGTGCACTGCGCGACGAGCGCCGACTGCCCGACGAGCTGGCAGTGCGTCGGCGATCAGTGCTTCGCGTTCCCGTTCTGCATGGCCCCGCCCACGATCGACGGCGGCGGAGTGGACGTCGGCACGCCCGACGGCGGCTCGACCGGCGGCTGCCCGCCGGGGACGGCGTGCACGGCCGGCGGCACCTGCTTCCTCGCACCCGACTGCAACGTGGACGCGGAGTGCACGACCGGGCAGCGCTGCGAGGGCGGCTGGTGTCAGCCGACGAGCTGCGCGACCGACATCGAGTGCAACCGCGGCTGGACTTGCGCGGCGCACCGCTGCGTCCCCTGGCTGCTCTGCGGCTCGGACACGGACTGCTCGGACGGGCGACGCTGCGTCAACAACGAGTGCACGAACCCCGGCGGCTGCACGAGCGACGCCGGCTGCCCGCCCGGGCAGAGCTGCTTCGCGGGCCTCTGCTACGTGCTTCCGCCGCCCTCGTGTGTGCGGGACACCGACTGCCTCGTCGACGAGCACTGTGACATCGGCTTCTGCACGCCGACGACCGCGTGCCGCATCACGCACGACTGCTCCGAGCCGGGGCGCGTGTGCGTGGACGGCTTCTGCCGGCTGCCGATCGAGTGCCTGGTCGACACGGACTGCACGGGCGGCCTGACCTGCGACGCGCACGGCCAGTGCGTGTGAGGCTCCGTCCTCCACATGCTCGCGTGGCCCGAACTGCCCGTGTCTGGCTCACACGCCCGCGCTCGAGAGCAACACCACGCTGACTCCACGCGAGACGCCCTTGTGCAGGTTCTGGTAGCCGTGCGACACGTTGCCGGGGAACGCGAGCAGCTCGCCGGGCAGGAGCTCGTGCTTCTCGCCCGCGACGATGATCGCGAGGTGCCCCTCCATCAGCGTGAAGAACTCGCGCGTGCCCGGCAGGTGCGGCAGGCCGGGCATCACGCCTCCGCGCTCGAACGTGACGATCGCCATCACCTCGTGCGGCGAGGGGCCGACGACGACCGGTCGCATCGAGACGCCGCGGCCGGCGCGGCGCAGCTCGGGCATCTCGCCGGGCGCGTACTTGCGTACCTTCTCCCTCGGCGCCGCGAGCAGCTCGTCGATCGGCGCGTCGAGCGCGCGCGCGACCTTCACGAGCACCGCCAGCGAGGGATTCCCGTCGCCCGACTCGAGGTTCGCGATCGTCGAGCGCGGCACCTCCGCCTTCCGGCCGAGGTCGACCTGCGAGAGACCGCGCGCGCCGCGCAGCGACACGAGGTTGCGCGCGAGGTGCGCCGAGACGTCCGACCCGGCCTCGTCCCTCATCCGTCGTCTCCCCCGCCCATCAGCGGCGGCGGGCCGCCGTTCTCGTCGATCTTCATCCACATGGCCGTCTGGTCGCCCTCGTAGATGATCGTCCCGTTCTGGAAGAACCGGAAGGCGTAGCGCGCCACGACACGGGTCTGGCGCCTGCGGATCTGCGTGACGGTGCACTCGAGCTCCAGCGGCTCGCCCGGCAGCGCCAGGTTCTTGAATTTCGCCGAGTGGATCCGCCCGCCGTAGCCGATCCAGCCGTCACGGTGCGCGAGGCCGAGCACGTAGTAGCTGTGCACGAAGGCGACCATGCCCGTCATGTGCACCATCAGGCCGCCCGAGACGTGGCGGGGGTGCCTGAGCGGGTGCGCGCGCTGCTCGCGCGTGATGGGCAGCTCCTCGTGCGTCGGCATGCGCACGCGGACGACGTGCTGGTCGGGATCGATCGCGAGGATCCGATCGATGAGGAACCCTCCGGGCCCGTAGGGACAGTCGGCGACGAAGTCGGCCGGGACATCGCAGGGGAGCGGCGGCAGTTCGGCGAGGGACGGCATCGGCGCGCGAGGATAGCGGCCGCGCGCGCACGAGCCAGTCCTCGCGTACGGCGGACGCACGCGATAGGCTCGCGCCCCATGGCCGACACGATCGACAAAGCCAAGCCGTCCGCCAAGCCCGCCGAGCCCGCCAAGGACGGCGCGGACGCGTCCGCCGAGCCCGAGAAGCCCGCGCAGAAGCCGCCGCACATCGTGATGCGCGCGCTCCTGGGGTTCTCGGGGCTCTCGCTGCTCGTCGGTTTCTTCCTGCCCTGGGTGCGCTACCCGGCGACGGAGGCGGTGGGCGACACGGCGGCGGTGCCGGAGCACTTCCAGAACGGCCTCGATCTGCTGACGACCTGGGAGAGCGTGGAGGGCACGCCGCCGGTCGCGATCCTGATCGTGCCGATCCTCGGCGCGCTGCTGAGCGCCGCGTCGTTCATGGGCTTCCGCTACGCCGGGCAGACGGCCATCGCCGTCGCGGTCGGGATGCTCGCGTACGGGCTCTACGTGCTGGGGTCGATGTTCGTGCAGTTCACCGGCTACGGCCTGTGGACGGTCGCGGTCGGGACGTTCGTGATCCTCTTGCTCGGCGTCGCGACGTACGTGATGGGACGCCGCGGCGACAAGGACGGGGACGAGCCCGAGGGCGGCAAGAAGGACGCACCGAAGGCCGTCGCGAAGGCGTGACCCTTCCGTGGGGCTCTTCGACGTCCACGCGCATCTGACGAGCCCGAGGCTCGCGCCGCGCGAGACCGAGGTGCTCGCGAGCGCGGTCCGCGCGGGCGTCACCTCCATCCTCGTCAACGGGCTGAACCCGACCGACAACGAGGAGGTGCGCGCGCTCGCGTCGCGCTCGCCGATCGTCAAAGCGTGCTTCGGCTTCTACCCGGTCGACACGGTGCTGCCGCAGATGGACGCCCTCGCGCAGGAGGGAAAGCTCAAGAAGTACCCGCGCGACGTGCCCGCTTGCTCGATGGAGGAGGGCATCGCGTGGGTGCGCGAGAACGCCGCCGACGCGTTCGCCGTCGGCGAGATCGGCCTCGACGGCTACTGGGTCCCCAAGGAGCTCTGGGACGAGCAGGAGCGGGCGTTCCGCGCGCTGGTCGCGATCGCGCTCGAGCACGACAAGGCGATCATCATCCACACGCGCCGTCGCGAGAAGCGCGCGCTCGAGATCCTCGACGAGATGGGCGCGAGGCGCGTCGACTGGCACTGCTTCGGCGGAAAGATCGGCCTCGCGCGGCAGATCGCCGAGCGCGGGCACTGCCTCTCGATCCCGAGCAACGCGCGGCGGCACGAGGGCTTCACCCGCATGCTGGAGACCCTCCCGCGCGATCGGATCTTGCTCGAGACCGATTGCCCCTACCTCGGCCCCGTGCCGGGCGAGGACAGCGAGCCAGCGTGCGTGGCCGACACGGCGCGCTACGCGGCCGAGCTCTGGAAGTGCAGCGAGGAGGCGGCGCACGCGCAGCTCGCCGAGAGCTTCGAGAGACTCTTCCGCGTCAGCCCGTAGCCGCGCCGGCCGGTAGCCGATTGTCAATCTCGCCAACGCACGGGACCCCCGCCATGCGACCGATCGAGACCACGACGAAGACCTCCGAGGCCGACGCAGCCAGGATCGCGCTCGCGGGCAGCCCGATCGAGCGAGCCCGCGCAGGAGGCGCGCGCCGCGGTCATCGAGCGTGATGCGCGGGTGGCCGAGCACAATCGCTCCAGCCCGCGGCCGACCCGCCAGCTCCCGGCCTCGAGCCTCGGCCGCCGGACGCGTGGTCTACGGCAGGAGCGTGACCTGGATGTCGCCGCTGCCGAGGTCTCCATCGGCGCTGTGTACGAGCGCGCCCGAGGCGTCCCAGACGGCGAAGCGATAGAAATCGTTCTCGGGCGGGACGAGCACGAAGGGCGTCGCAGCGATGCCGACCGACACCGTAGTTCGCGCCGCCCGGCGCGAGGGGTAGCGGCTCGAGCCGCTCTGCACGTGGACGGTCGTCGAGGAGACCTCGAGCTGCGCGCCCGCGAGGATCGCCGGATCCGTGCACCACTCGTCGTGCTCTCCGTCGTCGTCGTCGCCATGGCACGCGTGGTCGTCGTCCCCGCGCGCATAGAGCCGCCCGCCATGCTCGCGTTCGTCGTCCTCGTCGTCGTCGTCGTCGCCGTCGTGCGCGTCGGTGCACGGCCGCTGGCAGTCGACGAACGCGTACGAGAGACCCGCCGCCACGTCGCTCGGCGACGTCGGGTTCGGGCCGTGCGCGCCGCCGCGGTAGCGGCAGCGCACGGGATAGGCGAGCGAGGCGGCGCCGCCCGCGTCGGGCGCGAACGTGACCCACGCCCACTGGTTGCCGGCGTTTCCGACGGTGACCGGCAGCGAGGCCGGGATCGTCGCGTACGCACCGGCGTCGAACCTCGCCGTGCCGTCGGTCCAGCGGCTCGGCGAGTACGTGCGCGTCGCGTCCAGGGTGACGGTCGTGGGCGCGCCCTCGATGCGCACGGGCGCTCCGGGCGCGCCGCGATCCTGCACGTGGACGCGGAACGTGTAGCCGGGCGCGCCGTTCCAGCTGCCGGTGCCCGTGAAGTCGGCGACGGTCGCGCCGTTGACGCGGCACTCGAGCCAGTCCGGCGCGCCGATGAAGCCGTCGCTCGGGGTCGCGCTCTGCCACGTGCCGGTGGGCACGGCGCCCGCGCCCGTGATCGATCCAGTCACGCCTTCGCCACCAGGCATCACACCCATCGCGCTCACGGAGCAGTGGCCGGTCACGATCAGCGCCCCGTCGGCGTCGCTGGCTCCGTCGTCGACGCGTCCGCATCCGGCGAGCGCGACGACGCACAGCAAGAGGGGCATGCTGCGATCGCAGCGGACGCGGTGAGCAGAGAACGGCGGCTCGACGACCACGCTACCTCCGGGTGATGCGCGGGAGAGGCGATCCAACAGAACGATGCCGACGTAGTCGCATCGAGTCAACGAGAAGCGCGCTATCCTGCTCGAAGAGTGGCGCCACGCCCGTCCCACGTCACCCTACTCGCGCTCCTCTGGTGCGCCTGCTCCGCACGTCCTCAGCTGACGCTGGGGAACGAGTGCGAGCTGTCGACGCAGTGCGCCGCGCCGCTCGTGTGCCGGCTCGGGCACTGTCGCGACGAGTGCCGGCTGAACCGCGACTGCCGGGCGGGCTTGGTGTGCCTGCGCGACGAGCGCGGCCTCGGCGCGTGCGAGCTGCCGGAACAGGATCGCTGTGCGCTCAGCACCGACTGCGTCCCCCCGCTCGTCTGCCTGATGGGGCACTGCTCGGAGGCGTGCGCGAGCGACGTCGACTGCCCGGCGGGCGCGCGCTGCGTGACCGACGCGAGCGGCACGGGCTGCCGCGACGCTTTCATGATGCGCTGCACCTACAACAGCGACTGTGGCGACGTGCTCATCTGCGCGACCGACGGCGTCTGCCGCGAGCAGTGCCACACCGACCGCGACTGCCGCGACGGGCTCGTCTGCGATCGCGCGGCATCGCCGACCGTCTGCGTGCGCCCATCGGCTGACGCGGGCGGCGTCGACGCCTCCGGGATGGACGGCGGCGCGCCCGACGACACGGGCGTCGACGGCGGCATGGCGATGCTCGACACGGGGCTCGACACGGGGCTCGACACGGGGCTCGACACCGGTCCGAGCGACGCGGGCGGCGGCGACTCCGGCGTGACGACGGGCCCGGCGCCCATCCCGCTGCTCGCCCTCGGGAGCGATCACGCTTGCGCGACGCGAGCGAGCGACGGGCAGCTGCGCTGCTGGGGCGCGAACGGCACCGGACAGCTCGGCGACGGCTCGGGGATGAACCGCAACGTGGCGACGCTCGTGACGTCCCCGCCGACGGGCGTCACGATGCTGGCCGGCGGCGTCGGGCACTCGTGCGCGTTCGGCGCGAGCGGGCTCTCGTGCTGGGGCGATGCGACCTCCGGCCAGCTCGGCGACGGCGTCCACGTCGCGCGGGCGGTGCCGGGCCCGGTGCCAGGCTCGCTCAGCCCGAGCTGGATCACCGCCGGCCACGCCCACACGTGCGCGGTGATCGCGGGCGCGGTCCGGTGCTGGGGCGACAACTCGTCGGGACAGCTCGGCGATGGCACGCAGATGCAGCGCCCGATGCCGACCCCGACGCTCGCGCTCGCGGCGACGGCCGCGGAGGTCGAGGCGCGCGCGAACTGGACCTGCGCGCGTCTGGTGGACGGCCGGGCGCAGTGCTGGGGCGACGATCGCTCGGGCCAGCTCGGCGTCGACATCCCCGGCGCGATGCTCTCAGCGACGCCGCTGATCGTCGGCGGGGTGAGCGGCGCCGTCGAGCTCGCGCTCGGCAGCTCGCACGGCTGCTACCGCCGCACGGACGGGAGCGTGCTCTGCTGGGGCCGCGGGACGAGCGGCCAGCTCGGCGACGGCTCGAGCGGGGCCACGGTCGTGCACCTCACACCGGCGCCCACCGCGGCGATGCCGCCGGCGGTCGAGCTGGCCGCCGGTGGGGATCACACCTGCGCCCGGACCCTCGCGGGCGAGGTCTACTGCTGGGGCTTCAACTTCGGCGGCGAGTGCGGCCAGGACGGCTTCGCCGCGCCCACGGTGCTGCGACCCGCGCGCGTCGTCGGGGTCAGCGGGGCGACGGAGCTCGCGGCCGGCGACGCGTTCACGTGCGCGCGCGTCTCGGCCGGGTTCGTGTGCTGGGGCGACAACCCGTCCGGACAGCTCGGGGACATGACGACCAGCCCGCACTTCGCACCCGGAGCGGTCCGATGGCTCTGAGCACGCGAGGGCTCCTCGGACTGGCGACCGTGATCCTCCTGGCACCGCTGGCCTGCGCGCGCCCGGCGGTCAACCTGGGCGAGGCGTGCCAGATCAACAGCGACTGCGCCGACCCTCTCGTCTGCGTGATCGGCGCGTGTCGGCGCCAGTGCGTCGCCTCGCGCGACTGCGGCGCCGGGCTGCGCTGCATCGTCAGCGGCGCCTCCTCCCTCGGCGGTGGCTGTCAGCTCGCGGAAGAAGCGACCTGCACCCTGACGAGCGAGTGTCGGAACGCGTCGCTCGTCTGCCAGAACGGGACCTGCACGACGCCCTGCCGCGAGGACCGCGACTGCAGCGCGAGCGCGCGGTGCACCACGGACGTGGCCGGGACGCTCGGCTGCTACGACACCGCGGTCGAGCCCTGCATCTACGACAGCGACTGCCCCGCGCCGATGATCTGCGATCACGAGCAGAGCTGCAGGCTCGAGTGCATCGCGGATCGCGACTGCGTCGCGCCGCGCAGCTGCGTCGCGAACCTCTGCGAGCTGCCCGACGCCGGCGCGGGCGACGGAGGACCGTGAGCGGGCCCTTCGTCGACGTCGAGAGCCGCGACATCGGGCCCTATCGCCTCGCGACGCGCATCGCCGCGGGGGCGACCTCCGAGGTGTTCCGCGCGCTGCGCCGGCAAGCGGCCGGCGCCGACCGCGCGGTGGTCATCAAGCGGATGCTCCCTTCGCTCGCTGCGAACGCGGAGGCGCGCGCGATGTTCGAGCACGAGGCCAAGCTCGGGCTGCGCGTCCGGCACCCGAACGTGGTCGAGGTGCTCGACTACGACACGGACGGCGAGTGCCCCTACCTCGTGCTCGAGTACGTCTTCGGCGTCGACCTGCGCCGACTGATGCGCTGGCTCGCGCGCGAGGAGCGCGGCCTTCCGGTCCCGCTCGCGACGTGGGTCGCCTCGCAGATCTGCGCGGGGCTGGCGGCCGTGCATGCGGCCGTGGACGAGCGCGGTGCGCCCCTGGGCATCGTGCACCGTGACGTGAGCCCGTCGAACGTGTTCATCTCCGTGCACGGCGACGTGAAGCTCGGGGATCTCGGGATCGCGCGCGCCCTGGGCGATCTCGGAAGGCCGGTCGGCCCGCGCTCGACGGCCGCCAAGGGCAAGCTCGGCTACCTGGCGCCGGAGCAGGTCGGTGGCGGCGTGGCCGACGCGCGCTCGGACGTGTTCGCCGCGGCCACGATCGGCGCCGAGCTGCTCACCGGCAAGGCGCTCTTCGCAGCGGGGAGCGAGCTCGACGTGCTCCTGGCGATCCGCGACGCGCGCGTGGACACCATCCGCGCGGCGGCGGGCACGTGGCCCGAGGGGCTGGCCGCGACGCTGACGGCTGCGCTCGCGCGCGTGCCGGAGCAGCGAACGGCGAGCGCGTCCGTGCTCCAGGCGGCGCTCGCTCGCTTCGTCCCGGGGAGCGCGGCCGTACACCATGCCGTTCTCGGCACGCTGGTCGTCGGGGCGCTCGACGCGGCGCCCGACACGGATCGCGTCAGCCTCGCGCGCACGGTCGAGGCCGACACGAGACCCGGAGCCCTCACCACGGAGCCCGAGCCGCGCGCAGAGCGCCGGGAGCGCGAGACGCTACGTCCCGGCGTCGGCACCCTCTACACCGTGCGACGCGGGTCGATCACGCTCGGTCCGTGGCCCTATGCGCGCCTGGTCCAGGCGCTACACACGGGCGAGGTGGAGCGCACGAGCGTGGTGTCGGTCGGTGGCGGTAGCGAGCGGCCGATCGCTGCGTTCCCGGAGCTCGCGTCGCACTTCCCACCCTCGTCTCGCATCTCGACGCAGCCCCCGCCGCCGCCGCGCAGCTCCAAGCTCGGCCGGACGGGCGAGAGCTGGGACCTCGCGGAGGTGGGCGTCGCGAGCGTGCTCGCCGGCCTCTTGCTGGACCGGGAGACGGGCCTGCTCGTCTGCGAGCGCGACGCCACGCGAAAAGAGGTGTTCGTCGAGCGGGGCGCGCCGACGTTCGTCACGTCCAACCGGCTGGGCGAGATGCTCGGCGAGCACCTCGTCGAGTCGCGCGTGATCGAGCGCGGCGAGCTCGACGTCGCGCTCGCGGCCATGCCGCGCTTCGAGGGCCGTCTCGGCGACACGCTCGTCGCCCTCGGACTGCTCGACCCGATCGATCTGTTCGGGCACATGGCCTCTCTCGAGCGCGACAAGCTCCTCGAGGTCTTCGAGTGGACCCGCGGGCGCGCCGCCCTCTATCGCCAGGCGGAGCGGCCGTCGCGCGGCTTCCCGCTCCAGCTCGACGCTTGGGAGCTGCTCGCGACGGGCCTCACGCGAGCCCTCGGGACCGGCCGTGGAGCGGTCCGCGAAAGCGACGTGATCATGCGCGTGCCCGAGTGGACCCCGGGCGACCTCGCGCTGCCCGATCGGCTCGAGTCCCTGCTCGACGCCGTCCGAGCGCCGCGCGCGATCGCCGAGGTCGCGCAGACGGACGCCGAGTTCGCCGACGTGCTCGTGCTCGTCGAGCTCGGGGCGGCGCGCGCGTTCGAGAGCCCCACGACCGGGTCCACGCGACGGCCGGCGTGATAAAATCGGCCGTGCCCTCGGCAGAGCTCCCCGATCGCGTCGGGCAGGTGCTCCTCGGGAAGCTGCGCGTGCTGCGCCACCTGGGCGGCGGCGGCATGGGCGACGTCTACGAGGTCGAGCACTTGCTCACCCACCACCGGCGCGCCCTGAAGATCGTCCGCCCGGAGCTGGCGCGACAGCCGCGCTACGTGGAACGGCTGCTGCGCGAGGCGAGCATCGCCGGCCGGCTGAAGACCCCCTTCGTCGCCGAGACGCTCGACGCGGGCAGGCTGGAGGACGGCTCGGCGTACGTGCTGATGGAGCTGCTCGCCGGTCGCTCGCTCCACGACGTGCTCGAGCTCGATCCGCGCCTGCCGCAGCGCCGCGTCGCCAACATCATGGCCCAGGTCGCCGAGGGCATGACGGTCGCGCACGCGGCGGGCATCGTCCATCGCGACCTCAAGCCGGAGAACGTGTTCCTCGTCGGCGACGACGGAATCGACCGGGTCAAGATCCTCGACTTCGGGATCTCGCGCTTCGCCGACGGCCTCACGGAGACCGCCACGCGCCTCACGCGCGAAGGCACGGTGCTCGGCACGCCGTTCTACATGGCTCCCGAGCAGGCCGCCGGGAAGGAGATCGACGCGCGCGCCGACGTCTGGGCGATCGGCGTGATGGCCTACGAGGCGCTCACCGGGAAGCTGCCCTTCGCCGGGAGCACGGTCGGCGAGGTGATGATGCTGATCGGCGCGGGCATGTACCCGCCGATCGGCACGCGGCGCCCCGACGTGGACCCGGCGTTCGCGGCGGTGATCGATCGAGCGCTGCGGCCCGATCCGCGGGACCGCTTCGAGAGCGCCGAGCAGCTCCGGCGCGAGCTCCTGCCCTTCGCGACGAACGAGCCCGCCGCGCGCGCCAAGACGATCTCCGACGGCGCGCGCGCGGAGCTCACCAGCGATCACCCGCTGCCCCTGCCGCCACGCGTGCCGAAGGTGGAGGAGCGGCGCTCGAGCGACCCCTCGGTGCCGCCGGCGAGCGGTCTTTCCGGGCCGCCGCCGGACGCCGCGGCCTCGCGCTCGGTGGAGAGCGGGGCGCGGGCGCGGCCGAACGGCGCGATCGTGCTCGGCGTCGCGATCGTGCTGACGGTGGCGCTCACGGTCGCCATCTCGGCGTCGCGAGGCGCGGGAACGGCGCCGGAAGCTCGGCCGCCGTCGGCGTCGGCGACGGCACCCGCACCCGCCGCGACGGTCGCCGCCCCCGAGGGCCCGGCCGGCGCGCCCCTCACCGCGAGCGCGGCGCTCGACGCCGGCACGGCGCCCGCGTCCGTCGTCGCTCCCGCGCCGGAGCCGGAGTCGGACACGCACGCACCGCCGCGGACGCGCGTCCGGCAGACGCCCGCCGAGGCCGCCGGCCTCGAGGCCAACCCCTACGGCCCGTGATGCGGATGCTCGCCATGGTGGTGTTCGTGTCGCTCCTCCGCGTGACCTCGCTCGCGGCCGCGCAGACGGATCCGCGCACCGACGCGAGCGCGCACTTCCAGCGCGGCACGGATCTCTTCAACGAGGGGCGCTACGACGCCGCGCTCGCGGAGTTCCAGCGCGCGTACGACATCGCGCCAGCGCCGCCAGTCCTCTACAACCTCGCGCGCGTCCACGCGGAGCTCGGTCACCCGGTGGAAGCGGCCCACGCGTACGCGCGCTACCTGAGCGAGGGCGGGGGCACGCTTCCCGCGGCGCGGCGCGCGGAGGTCGAGCGCGCGCTCGAGACGCAGCGCGAGCGCATCGGCCACCTGCGCGTCGAGAGCAACGTGGCGGGCGCGGTCGTCAGCGTCGACGGGATCGACGTCGCGACGACCCCGCTCTCCGAGCCGCTCGAGCTCGGCAGCGGCAGCCACGCGATCGGGGTACGCGCGCCCGGCTACCTCGGCGTCACGCGCGACGTGTCGATCGCGGGCACGGTCGACGCGAGCCTCGCGGTCGAGCTGCGGCGCGAGGTAGAGCCGCGCGGCACGCTGCGCATCGCGTCCACCCTCCCCGGCGTCACCGTGCGCCTCGACGGGCGCGAGGTCGGCACGACGCCGCTCGGCGCCACGTTCCCCGTGCCCGCGGGCGATCACGACGTGACGGGCACGCGCGCCGGATACCTCGCCGATGCGCGACGCGTCCACGTCGACGAGGGCGCGGAGGTCGAGGTCACGCTCGCGGTCGCGCCGGATCCCGACGCGCCCGCCGAGACGCTGAGCCCGCTCGAACTCTCGCTGCCCGACGCTCCCGCGCTCGTCCGCGTCGACGGCGAGCCGGTGGTCGGTACGAGCGTCCGTGTCCGCATCGGGCCGCACCGGCTCACGGTGGAGGTCACCGAGCGCGAGCCGTGGGCGAGCGACATCACGCTCGAGCAGGACCGCCCGCTGCACCTCGCGCCGCCGCTGACGTGGACGCCGGCGGAGCGGGCGTCACGCGTGGGGAGCGCCGAGACCCAGCGCACCGCGGGCGTCGCCCTCACGGTGAGCGGGCTCGTGCTGCTCGCGGTCGGTGTCCCGCTCTTGATCTGGAACGAGTCGGAGATCGCGTCGACCGACGCCGCGGTCGTCCGGCTGAACGCCGAGATCGCTGCGATGTGCATGCCGATCGGGCCGAGGTGCGATGCGCTCGCCGCTCAGGGCGCGGCGCTCCGTGCCTCGGCCGACACGCAGAACACCCTCCGTGGGCTCTCGCTCGGCTTGACCGTGCTCGGCGCGGCCGTCGGCGGGACGGGGCTCGCACTCTGGATCAGCGCGCCCTCCTCCGATGCCATCGACGCGGCGGCGCACGCCACGCTGCGGCTCGGCCCGACCGGGGTGGTGCTGGACGGAACCTTCTGACCTTGTGCGCGACGCGCGGAGACCTTCGGCGCAGGTGATCCAGGGGCACACACGCGAGGTGAAAACTTGAAGCTCGCTCCGGGAATTGATCCTGCGAGAGGTGTTTCTCCCTTCCCCGCCGTCGTCGCTCTCGCATACTGGTTCGAGTCTTCGTCTGCTGCTTCGCGCTGGTCGCTCGCTGCGAGGTGCAACGTACGTCATGCGAGAACGCACGCTGGGCCCCTATCGACTCCTGCGTCGTGTCGCCACCGGCGGCATGGCCGAGGTGTACGAAGCGCGGCGCATCGGACCCTCGGGCTGGTCGCGTCGCGTGGCGGTCAAGTGCATCCTGCCGCAGCACGCGAGCGACGACGACTTCATCGAGATGTTCGTCGACGAGGCGCGCCTCGCCGCGCGGCTCGAGCACCCCTCGATCGTCAGCGTGCACGACTTCGGCGAGATCGGCGGCACGCTCTACATCGCGATGGAGTACGTCGATGGCACGAACGTCGGGCGGCTGATCCGCGCGGCCACGGCCGCCGGCGAGCGCGTTCCGCTCGGCGCCCTGCTCGAGATCGGTGCCGAGGCTGCGAGCGCGCTCGCGTACGCCCACGACCTGCGCGACGAGGACGACAAGCGCCTGGGCGTCGTGCACCGCGACGTCTCTCCTGCGAATCTACTGCTCACGCGACGCGGCGAGGTGAAGGTCGCCGACTTCGGGATCGCCCGCTTCTCCGAGGCCGCGCACCGCACGGACGAGGGACACGTGCGCGGCAAGCTCGGCTACATGTCGCCGGAGCAGGTCACCGGTCAGCCGGTCGACGGGCGCAGCGACGTGTTCACGCTCGCGACCGTGCTCGCGGAGATGCGCCTCGGCGAGCCGCTCTTCGGATCCGGCACCGACCTCGAGATCCTCGTCCGGATCCGCAACGCCGATCTCTCGCTCCTGATGGGCGCCGATCCGGTGCGCGTGCCGGCCGACCTGCGCGAGGTGCTCGTGCACGCGCTGGGGCGCAAGCCTGCCGATCGCCCCGACGCGCGCACGTTCGCGTTCGCGCTCGCGGCGCTGGCGCAGAGGCGCCGCCTCTTCGGCCGCGGCCGCGCGGAGCTCGCGCGGCTCCTCGAGCGCCTCGAGCTCGCGCCGGTCGATCCCGACGTGCCCGCGCGCGACGCGGTCGCCCGCCCGACGGGGATCGTGGACACGAACAACCGTGCCCCACGCCAGGCGGGCAGCGACGAGCTCCTCGCGAAGCTCTCCGGCGACGATCCGACGAAGTACGAGATCGCCGGCCCGGACGGCGTGCTCGCGGGCCCTTACACGTTCGCCGACATCGTCCGCAAGATCATGGGCGGCGAGATCAAGCCGGGGCTCGAGGTGCGCCGCGAGGGAGAGGACGCGCTCGCGGCGCCCGAGCTCGATCGCTACCTGCGCTCGCCCGCGCGCCGCTGGGAAGAGTCCGAGCTCGCGCACGCGACCATGGGGACGGTCGAGCCGGGCACCGTGCTCGCGCTCGTGAACCGGATCGTCGCCAAGCGCCGCACGGGCATGCTGCGGCTCGACGAGGAGCGCCCGGACGGGAGCGCGAAGAGGAAGAAGATCTACTTCGTGGACGGCAAGCCCGAGTTCGCGTCGTCGACGATGCGCGAGGAGCTGCTCGGCGAGTACCTCGTGCGCAACGGGACCTGCATGCGCATGGAGGTCGACATGGCGCTCGCCGTGCTGCCGCGCCACGGCGGCCGCCTCGGCGACGCGCTCGTGAGCCTCGGCGTGCTCCGGCCCGCGCAGCTCTTCGTGGCGGTACGCGGCCAGGTCCGCGAGCGCTACCTCGAGGCGCTCCGCTGGGAGCGTGGACGCTGGGCGTTCGTCCCCAACGCGCGCAGCGAGGAAGAGTCGTACCCGATCGAGCTCGGCGGCCTCGAGCTCGTGCGCGACGGCGTCATCGCGACGGGCCTGCCGACCATCGAAGGCGCGCTCGGGAGCCTCGGCCAGTCGGTGCTCTTGCCGGCCGAGCGCCCGATCCTCCCCCTCGGCGCCTACGCCGTCCCCGAGTCCTGGGAGCGAACGTTCTCGGCGGTGCGCGGGCCGCGATCGATCGAGCGCTGGCGCGACGCCGCGCAGCGCACCGCGCGCGTTCCGAAGGACGACGTCTCGCGCGCGATCTACTTCGGGCTCGTGTCCGAGCTCGTGCGCGCGGCCTGAGATCGACCGAGCCCCCGCTCGCTCAGAGCATGGGCGAGAGCAGGCGGGCCACGGCCTCGGCCGCGCGCCGCCCGAACGGCTCGCGCCGCAGCTCCTTGTTCCTCACGGGCCGCGCGCCCGCGAGGTCGTCGGTGAAGGCGGCGGCGAGCTCCCGGTTGGTCTTCTCACCGTAGACCGCCGCGACGACCTCGAAGTTCAGCTGGAAGCTGCGGTTGTCGAGGTTCGCGCTGCCGATGATCGAGAGGTCGTCGTCGATCACGCACGTCTTGGCATGCAGGAAGCGCGGCGTGTACTCGAGGATCTGCACGCCCACGCGCAAGAGCTCGGGGAAGTAGGAGCGCGCGGCCAGATCCACGATCCGGTTGTCGCCGCGCTCCGGGACGATCAGGCGTACGTCCACGCCCCGGAGCGCCGCGGACACGAGCGCCAGGCTGATGGCCTCGTCCGGCACGAAGTAGGGCGTCTCGAGCCAGACGCGCTCGCGCGCCGACGTGATCGCGCCGAAGTAGAGCTTCTGGATCGCGAACGACACCTGGTCGGGGCCCGAGGCGACGAACTGGACGAAGTGGTCGCCCTCGCGGGTCATCGGCGCGAGGTAGCGCTCGCTGTTCGAGGGCAGTGCCTCGGTGGCGAAGAACCAGTCCTCGAGGAAGATCCGTGCGAGCGCGCGCACGGCGCCGCCCTCGACGCGGACGTGCGTGTCGCGCCAGTGCTTCTCGTCGGTCGCGCTGCTGTGACAGTCGGCGACGTTCATGCCGCCCGTGAAGCCCACCTGGGAGTCGACGACCACGATCTTGCGGTGACTCCGGAAGTTCGTCAGCCGCGGCCCGAAGCGACGACCTGCGACGGGGTTGAACCACGCGAGCTCGCCGCCGGCCGCGACGAGCGCCGCGAAGTAGCGCGCGCGCAGGCCATGCGAGCCGAGCCAGTCGATCAGGAGGCGCACCTCCACGCCGCGCTGCGCGGCCGACGTGAGCCGATCCCGGAGCGCGTCGCCGACCTTGCCGGGCTCGAAGATGTAGTACTCGACGTGCACGTGGTGCTGCGCGCGCTCGATCGCGTCGAAGAGGGCGGCGTAAGCGTCCTTGCCGTCGAGGTAGAGATCGACGGCCGCCGCCCGCAGCGGCGGCGCCTCGCCGGCGCCGACCACGAGCCGGGCCAGCTGCGCGCGCGCGATCGGATGCTCGGAGTCCTCTTGCATCGCGCTCACCGCGTGCTCGAGGAGCTTCGATCCCGCCGCCCGCCGCAGCTTGCGGCGCTTGAGGCGGCGGGGGCCGAGGAAGAAGTACACCGCGACGCCGAGCAGCGGCAGCCACGCGAGCAGGAAGATCCACGCGACCGTCGCGACGGGCGAGCGGCGCTCGAGGATGATCCCGAGCGCCATGACGACGATCCACGCGACCTCCGCGATCGTCGCGATCGTCCACCAGCTCATCGCGTCTACCGGACGTCGAGCAGCTCGACGTCGAACACGAGCGTCGAGTTCGGCGGGATGACCGGCGCGTAGCCGCGCGCGCCGTAGGCCATCTCGGGCGGGATCGTCAGGATCCGACGGCCACCGACCTTCATCCCGACGATGCCCTGGTCCCAGCCCTGGATGACCTGGCCGGCGCCGAGGACGAACTCGAAGGGATCGTCGCGGTCGCGCGACGAGTCGAACTTCGAGCCGTTGGTGAGCGTGCCGGTGTAGTGCACGACGACGCGCTTCCTGGCGACGGCCTCCGCACCCTGACCGACGACGAGGTCTTTCTTCTCCAGCATCCGCGTCCCATAGCGGTTTTTCGCGCGCCGTGGAAGAGCCGCGCGCGGGCTGCGCTATCCTCCGCGCGTGCGGGCGAGCGGGCTCATCGCGATGGCGCTCTCGGGCGGGTGCTGCAGCCTGGGTGCGGGAGCGCCCGAGCCGCCCAGCCGCGAGGTCCCGGCGAGCACGGCGCCTCTGGTGGATCCGGCGTGCCTGGGTCTCTGCGAGCGCATCGCCGGCTGCGATCGCGACGAGGGACGCCCGCCGAGCGCGCCCGACTGCGCCGCGAGCTGCGCGCCCGGCGGCGTCTACGCGACGCTCGATCGGACCGAGCTCGCGTGCGCGGGACAGCCGAGCTGCAGCGCCGTCCGCCAGTGCGCAGGGCCCGGGCTCGCGATGGCGCTGCTCGGCTCGATCGCGAGCGCGGCGCCGACCGCCGCGCCGCCCGACTGGCCGGCGGGCTTCCCTCTCGTCCCCGGCGGCGTGGGGCGCGCGGCCCCCGCGCGGGGGCCCGGGCCGCGCGGGGGGGGGGGGGGACCCCCCCCCCACCGCGGCCCGCCCCGACGGGCCGAAAC
>JBGAQA010000018.1:0-53380 GCA_044220955.1 Sandaracinaceae bacterium | reverse complement strand
GGGGGGGGGGGGCTCCCGGCCCGCCCCGGGGGGGGTGCGGCGCGCGCCACCGGCGATGGGCCCCGTGCGCGTCGCGCTGGTCGCGTACCCACAGCGCGACGTCGACACGACCGTCCGGGCCTATCGCGACGCGCTCACGGCGGAGCACTGGACGCTCGCGGACGCGCCCGCGGGCGACGGCGAGGCGCACCGCTTCACCGCCACGGCGCCCGACGGGAACGGCGTCTCGGTGTCGATCTATCGCGACGGCGGCGACACGATCGTGCAGACGATGCAGCTCGGGTGGGTCTCGGGGCACGGCTCGTCGTGAGCGGGCGCCGGAGCGAGGGAAGCGGACGATGACGAAGACGAAGGTCGCGGTCCTGCAGATGACGTCGGGCCCCGACGTGGAGAAGAACCTCGCGAGCGTCGAGCGCATCGTCGTCGAGGCTGCCGCCGACGGAGCGAAGGTGATCGTCGTGCCCGAGTGCTTCGCGTATCTCGGTCCCGAGAAGGGCAAGCTGGCGATCGCCGAGCCGCTCCCCGAGGGCGGCCCGATCCTCGCGCGCATGCAGGCGCTCGCGAAGAGGACCGGCGCGGAGCTCGTGCTCGGCGGCTTCTACGAGCGCGGCGCGAGCCCCGAGAGGTCGAAGAACGCGTGCGTGCACCTCGATGCGGGCGGAGGCGTGCGCGCCGTGTACCGGAAGATCCACCTCTTCGACGTCGACCTCCCGGACGGAACGAAGCTCGAGGAGTCCGCGACGGTCGAGCCCGGCCGCGAGGTGGTCGCGACCGACACGGCGTTCGGCGTGCTGGGCTTGAGCGTCTGCTACGACGTGCGCTTCCCCGAGCTCTACCGGGCGCTCGTCGATCGCGGCGCCATCGCGATGGCCATCCCCGCCGCGTTCACGCTCACGACGGGCAAGGATCACTGGCACGTGCTGCTGCGCGCCCGCGCGATCGAGTCGCAGTCGTACGTGCTCGCCGCCGCGCAGACCGGGCACCACCACGGCGAGCGCCGCAGCTACGGGCACGCCCTGATCTCCGACCCCTGGGGCGTCGTGCTCGCGGAGTGCGGCGAGGGCGAGGGCTTCGCCTCTGCGTGGATCGACCCGAGCGTGGTCGCGCGCGTGCGCGCGAGCCTACCCAGCCTGAAGCATCGCGTGCTCTGATCTCCACGGGTGCTCTGATCTCCACGGGGTCACTCCACGGGGTCGCAAGTGGCCGAGATCATTGCGGACCTGCGGCTAGGTGCGCGATTCGCGGGACGTTCCGGTTTCTGCGAGCGATCCGACGAAACGCGCACTCACCCGCCCGAACGCTTTCGTTCCGGGATGTTAGGGGGGTGTGGAGTGACCCCGGGATGTGGCTGCGGCCCAGGATACGCGACCGGGAGGCGCACCTTCACACTCGTCTCGGCGCCCTTCTTGAACCGGAAGTCGCAGCGCCTGCCGCCCTGCGCGAGCGTCTCGGTCCGCGCGAGGCCCCAGCCGAACTCTTCGCTCCCGGGGACGTCCGCCAGGCAGATGTAGGGCGCGAAGTCGCCCGCGCCGTTCGCGATGGCCATCTCGCGGATCGCGCAGCGCTCGTAGTCCACGCCGTAGTCGAACACGCCCGGCTCGCCCTCGACGAACGAGAACACCCAGCCTCCAACCGGCGCCGCGTGCGAGCGCTTCGAGAGCCAGCGCGAGAGCGCGCGCATGGGCCAGCCGAACATACCGTCGGTGGCCAGGCGCTTCTCGAGCCCCTTCATCGCCGCGAAGCGTGCCCGCGTCGCAGCCTCGCAGATCGCCCAGGCGGCCGCTGCGCTCTGCCCGCGGGACGCGAGCTCGAGGTACATCGCGACGTAGATCACGCCCGACACCGAGAACGCGCGCATGTGGGGTGCAGCGAGCCCGGGATCGGGCGCCGACGAGAGGAGGACAGGAAGCCGCGCGCGGACGCCCTCGATGACGGCGGCGGTCGCGGCCGCGTCGAGCCCCGAGGCGACGAGCGCCCGCTCGAAGTGCAGCTGCCACTTCGCGAGCTCGCCGAGCGCCGTCGGCCGGATACGATCGAGCGTCGGCTCCGCCACCGTTGGCGCGACGATAGCGTGAAGACGCGTGGAGCGTCAGCCGGGCTCGGCGGGCTCCTCGGCGGGCGCGTCGGGCGGCGCGAGCTGCCACTCGCGCATGGTGCTCGCGGCCGTGCAGCAGTCGGCGCAGCCGTGCGCGCAGCCGAAGCGGAACGTCCGTAGCGCCTGGGCGAGGTCGCGCGCGGCCTCCAGGTAGCGCGCCCCGCGGCGCATGCACGCGTCGGCGGCGCCCGTCGCGCACGCCCGCCGCTCGAAGGAATCCGCCTCGCGCGGCGCGTCGTCCGTGATCGCGCCCGCGAGCACGTCGCACGCGGCGCCGCCGCTCCGGTCGCAGAGCGGCTCGAGCGCATCGCGGACCGTCCCCGCACCCTCGATCCGGTCGTGCGCGAGGGCGGCGAGCGCGAGGCACGCCTCGACCTCTCCGGTCGCACACGCGGCGCGCGACCACGCGACCAGCGCGACGGGCAGCACCACGAGGCCCGTCGAGGGATGGCGCCCGCCCACGGCGTCGCCGAAGTGCGAGGGCTCGGGCGCCACGGCGCTCTCGGCGTCCGAGCGCGCTGCGACCACGACGACGCTGCCGACCTCGCCCTCCGGCACCGTGTACGCGAACAGGCCACGGGCAGGGCAGATCGCGTCGATCGTGAGCGCCGGGTCGCTCACCGGGAGCGTGACCGTCGCGAGGTCGGGCACGCTGACGCGCGTCACCGTCGCCGCCCGCGTCGGCGCCTCGAGGCGCGCGAGCAGGATCTCCACGCAGCCAGCCCCGAGCGCGCCCGCGTCGATCACCGCGATCACGCGCCGCTGTCCGTCCGGCGTGAACACGCGCGCGGGCACGGGCGTGTCGCTGGCAGCGGCGAAAGGATCGGACGCCGCCTGCTCCGGCGACACGGCCGGGACGGCGCCGAGGCGACCCGCGAGCGCACGCAGTCCCGCCCACGTGGCGCGCGATGCAGGAAGCAGAACCGCGTGCTCCCCGTCTGCGCTCCACTCGCCGCCGATGGTGCGGCCCCCCGAGGTGTGGAGCGACATGCGCGCGCGAACGGCGAGCGCGTCGAAGGCGGCGCGTTGCGCCTCGCCGATCGACAGGCGGGCATACGAGCGCGGATCGCGGACGTGGCCGCGCAGCACGGTGTAGCGGATCGTCTGCTCGATCTCGAAGGGGGCCGGTCCGAAGCGCACGATCTGCAGCGACGCGGGCCCCGCCTCGCTCGCGCAGGCGGCGACGTGCACGAGGTCGCCGTCCTCGACGGGGCCGAGCGTGCCGACGTGGAGCGACACCTGGAGGGGGGTGACGCCCTCGCTCGCGGCCACCAGCGCGATGCACTCGCCGGCCTCGACGGTGAGCGACAGGCTCACGCTGCTCTCGCGAACGACCCGCTCCGGCGCGGCGACGAGCCCCTGATCGGTCGCGAGCGCGATCTCGGCCGCGAGCGCGCCCTCGAGCACGTCCTGCGGTTGCGTGTACGCGCGATCGCGCGCGAGGTACGCGAAGCCCACCGCCACGGCGGCGCTGGCGGCGATCGCGACGAGGAGCACGAGCCCACGGGCCACGCGCGGACCGTATCACCGAGCCGATGCGACGCGGTATCTTCGCAGACGTGCTCCGCTCCCCGCTCGGCCTCGTGCTCGCGCTCGCGCTCGCAATCGTCACGACGCCCTGCGGAGCGCAGGAGTCGGGCGGCAGCTTCGGAGGCTCGGCCTGGGACGACGAGCCCTCGGGCGGGGGTGGCGGGAGCATCGACTACGGCGGCGGCGGCGGCTTCACCGGTGGCGGAGCCGCGCCACAGGACGACTGGGCGGAGCGCCAGGCGCAGGCGGAGCGCGACAGGCAAGAGGCCGAACGCCGGGCCGAGGAAGCGCGTCGCGCCGAGGAGGAGGCGCGTCGCGCCGAGGAGGAGGCACGTCAGGCCGCGGAGCGGGCACGCCTGGCGGAAGAGGCGCGCCGCGCCGCCGAGCGCGCGCGTCGCCTCGCGCTCCCGCCCTCGCTCCGGGTCGCCGACCTACCGTGGCCCGCCACGCCCGCGTTCCCGCGCGTCGCATCGCCGCGCGTGCTGCCTCTGGAGGCGCCGCTCGCACCGCCCGCTCCCGTCGACGACGGCTGGGCCCCGCGCGAGCCCGCGACGATCGCGCCGGCGTCGCTGCCGGTCGTGGGGCCACCGAGCGTGCTCGACGGCTTCGTCTGCGGCGCGCCCACGGCGATGGTGCTGCTCGCGCTCGCGCTCGTGATCACGCGCCTCTTGCGCCCTTCGTCGCGGACCTCCGCCTTCGTCCCGGTCCCGGGCCCGCCAGCGACCTCCGCCGGGGCGCCGCCGCGCGCGTCCGAACGCGGTCCGGCCGGGCCCGCGATGCGGCTCTCGATCGCGTTCGACTGGACCGTGCGTGCGCAGCTGCAGGCCGAGCTCGCGGCGCTGGCGACCCGCTTCGACCTGCGCACGCGGCCGGGCCTCGCGTCGGGTGCGCGCGCGACGGCGTCGCTCTTGGCCGCGAGCGCGCACGCCGCGCGCTACGCGAGCTGGGAGCTCTCGACCGGAGATCCGCGCGCCTGGTTCCAGGCCCGCGCGAACGATGCCCGCGCCCGCTACCGCGCGGAGCTCGTGCGAAACGACGCCGTTCGGGCCACGCCCGAGTACCGGGCACGCGAGGACGAGGGCGCCGGCCTCGTCGTCGTCACCGTGGTCGTCGCGGGCAAGGCGCCGATCGTCCCGCCGCCCGCGCGCTTCGACGCGGCGGCGCTCGAGTCGGCCATCGCGCGCATCGCGCCCGGCGCCACCGACCCGATCGTCGCGCTGGAGGTCATCTGGTCGCCCGCCGCGGACGACGACCGGATGAGCAGCTACGAGCTCGAGAAGCTCTACCCCGAGCTGCAGCGCATCGCCGAGGGAGTCGGCGCCCGCGAGTGCCGGTACTGCCACGCGGCGTTCCCGACGGAGCTCGGGAGGTGCCCGAGCTGCGGCGCGCCGGTCTGAGATCGCGACGCGCCCTCCAACTGTGGCACGCTCTGACTCGCTTCATGGCGACCTACGCGGCCCAGCTCGAGCGAGTCATCCAGGCGCCGCGCTCGCTCGTGTGGGCCGTGGTCTCCGACACCAACCGCTGGGATCGCGCGGCCGGGCTCGCGCCCGCGAAGTACTCGTGGCTCAAGGACGGAAAGCGCAACCTCCGCCTCGCGAAGGCCAAGGAGCTCGGCCTCGAGCTCGAGTGGATCGAGCCGCCCTACCAGTGGGTCGAGGGCGAGATGGTCGAGGGCCTGCGCCGCTTCCGGAAGGGGCCGCTCGAGGCGGGCGGCTTCCGCGTGACCCTCGGGGACGAGCCGGGCGGCGCCACGCGCGTGAAGGCGTACGCGTACGTGGAGTCCGGCTGGCTCGTCGGTCAGATGCAGAAGGCGAAATTCGGCAGCGCGCTCGGGCGCTACCTCGGCGGCATCGCGGCCGTGCTCGAGGGGGGCGTGAAGGGCGCGAGCGCTTCGCTCGACGAGCCGGCCGTGGTGCAGGCGCGGCGGCTGCTCGCGGGCGGCTACGAGGAGGCCGCGTCCGGCCCCCGCACGCCCTCCGATCTCGAGCAGCTCGAGGCACGCGCCGGGCGGATGCGCGAGAGGCCCGTCACGCCAGCGCTGGTCGAGCGCGTCGTCACGTTCCTGCGCGATCGGCCCGACGAAGAGGTCGCCTCCATCCGGCCCTTCGAGCTCGCGCGCACGTGGGGCGTGGATCGCCGGGATGTCTTGCGCGCGTTCCTGTACGCGACGGAGGTCGGGCTCACCGACCTCTCCTGGCAGATCAACTGCCCCGTGTGCCGCGTGGGCGCGAGCGTGATCGACACCCTCGGCGACCTCGGGCAGAAGTCGCACTGCGGCGCGTGCGAGATCGACTACGAGGTCGACTTCGCCCAGCACGTCGAGGCGGTCTTCCCTGTGAGCGAGGCCGTGCGCCGCGTGTCGGCGTCGCTCTATTGCGCGTCGAGCCCCGCGTTCCTACCGCACGTGCTCGCGCAGCTGCGGCTCGACGCCGGAGCGAAGGCGACGCACGCGATGGAGATCCCCGCGGGCGCGCTTCACCTGCGCACCCTCTGGACGCGCCGGACCGCCGACGCCCAGCTCGACGATCGCCCCGCCACGCTCACGATCACCGTCGGCGACGAGCACATCGCCGTCACGCACGCCGGGACGACGAGCGGAAGGACGGAGGTGGTCGTCGCCAACGAGTCGAAGGAGGAGATCGCGCTGCTCTTCGAGCGCGGCGCCTGGTCTGCCGACGCCGTCCTCGGCACGGCCATCGCGTCGATGCCGGAGTTCGCCAACCTGTTCTCGACCGAGGCGCCCGCGGCCGGCGTGGAGCTCAAGGTCGGGCACGTCGCCCTGCTCTTCAGCGACCTCACGGGCTCGACGGCGCTCTACGAGAAGGTCGGCGACGCGAGGGCGTTCGCGATCGTCGAGGACCACTTCCGGATCTGCGAGGCGGAGATCGCGCGCCACGGCGGCGCCATCGTCAAGACGATGGGCGACGCCGTGATGGCGAGCTTCGCGACGCTCGACGACGCAGCGCGCGCGGCGCTCGGGATGATCCGCGGGCACGACGCGAAGTACCAGCCGATGGGCCTGGGCGTGAAGATCGGCATCCACGCGGGGCCCTCCTTGATGGTCCGCGCGAACGAGCGGCTCGACTACTTCGGCACGACCGTCAACGTCACCGCGCGCCTCCAGGCCCAGGCCGCCGCGAGCGAGGTGGTGCTCACCGAGGAGAACGCCCGCTCGCCGCTGCTCCGACCGGTGTTCGAGGGCCTGCCGGAGCGGACCTTCGACGCACACCTCAAGGGGATCAAGCAGACGCAGCACCTCGTCGGCTTCGAGGCGGTCGAGCAGGCCGTCGATCGCAGCGGCGTCGTCCACGTGGACGAGCCGCGCGCCTCGAAGCGCTGAACGCTCGAGGGCCCCCGGGTGGCCCCCTCGACGCGCCGGCGGAGCCGGACGCGTCTCACGCAGCCGCCGGATCGCTCACCGCGGCGTGCAGGCGGCGCCCCGGACGGTGCCGGGGTTGCAGATCCAGCCCACCGGGCAGTCCGAGTCGAACGAGCAGTGCGAGTAGCAGAACGTGTCGCCCGACGCGACGGGCAGGCACACGCCGAAGGCGTCCCCGTCGCGCGAGCGCGGGCAGTCGCTGCCGGTGACGCAGGGGCGGCTGCAGAAGCGGTCCGACCCGCTGCTCATCACGAGAACGCAGCTGTCCGAGACCGCGTTGCAGTCGGCAGACGCGTAGCAGTTCTCGTAGGTGTCCCGCGAGAGCGGCTTGCAGCCCGAAACGGACGCGAGCATCACCACGACGGCGAACAGGAACCCGAACGACGAGATGCGCATGTTGGCCCTTCTCCCACGCGTGCCGGTCTTCCCCGCGCCACGCGCTGCGAGGATGCCACGAACGGGCGCTCGCTCGCTACGCCGTCGGGGATCGGGCTTCCAGCGCGCGCGCCGCCCGCCCTCAGGCGCTCGGCCGGCCCAGGGCCCTGTCGACGATCGGCTTGAGCTCGCCGGCCGTGAACATGTCGCGCACGATGTCGCAGCCGCCGACGAAGCGGCCCTCGACGTAGAGCTGCGGGAACGTCGGCCAGTTCGAGTACTCCTTCATCCCCTGCCGGACGTCGGCGTCCGCGAGGATGTTCACCGTCTCGAACTGCGCATCGAGCCGCTTGAGCACCTCGACGACCGTCGCCGAGAAGCCGCACTGCGGGAAGGACTTCGTGCCCTTCATGAAGAGCACGATCTTGTGGCCCTCGACCAATCCCTGGAGGCGCTGCCTGAGCTGATCGTCCATGAGAGTCTCCTCTGCGTCTCGGTGCTACTTCTTGCCTTGGGTCGCCCACTTCTCGGGCGTGTAGGTCTGGAGCGTGAGCGCGTGCACGGGGCCCGCCATGAGCTCGCCGAGCGCGCGGTACACGGCCTGGTGCTGCTCCACGCGGCTGAGCGTGGCGAACGCGGGGCTCACCACGACCGCCTGGAAGTGGTCCTTGGTGCCGGTCAGATCCTCGATCGCCACGTGGGTGACGCCGTCGATCTTGGTGCGGATGAGCTGCTCGAGGATGCTGGGCTCGACCATGTCAGCTGGATTGGATGGGGCCAGACGCACGCCGTGTCAACGGCTCGTCAGCGGCAGTAGCGCTCCCAGCTCTTCGGAATGGGCCCGCCGAGCATCCGCTGCGCGCCGCCCTTGTCGAGCACGACGAAGCGGAACGTGCCACTCATGGCGTCCTTTCCGTCCTGAACGATGCGCACGCCGACGTCGACGATGCGCCGCATGTCCTTGATCACGACGCTGCGGCCCTCGACGGGCACGCCGATGCGGACCGGGTGGTGCAGCTTCGCGTCGAAGGTCGCCGTGAAGCCGAACTTGCCCGAGATCCCGATGACGGCCCACGCGGCGACCTCGTCCGCGAGCGTGGAGACGAGCCCCCCGTGCATGATCCCCGGCGGCCCCTGGTAGCGCTCGCCCGGCGTGAAGCGCGTGACGATCTCGTCGCCCTCCCGGACGAACCTCAAGCGGAAGCCGTAAGGGTGGTCCGGCCCGCAGCCGAAGCAGGGCTGGCCGGGACCGAAGAGGTGCCCATCGAGCGGGGGATCGAGCGGGATGGCCGGATCGGAGGACATGGAGCGCGCAGTCTCGCACACGCCGCCGCAGCACGACGCGCTCGACGTCAGGGCGACTCGCCGCAGACCGGGACGTCGTGGTGGCGATCGACGTCGACGGCGTCGGAGCGCACGATCGAGATCGGCGTCTCGCCCGACACGCCGTACACGTGCACGTCCAGACCCTCCTCGGTGTGATCGAGCTCGAAGACGCGCGTCTGCTGGGCGTCGAACGAGCGCTCGACGCCGTCGATGACGATGCCGACGCGCCGGCACCCGCCGCCGCAGAACAGGCGGTGCTCCCCCGGAGACCAGGTGCCTGAGGCGTGGAACACGAGCTCGAAGGTGCCGCCCGAGTTGATGAGCACGCCGGGCAGCGGGACCGGCCAGCCCACCGCGGCGTCGTACACGTTGTGCGTGACCACGAGGAGCGCGCGGACTCCCCCCGGGCAGCGCACGTCGTGGCCGAGCAGATCGCGCGCCTCGCACGGCACCCGCCCCTCGGGCGTGACCACGTCGATCTGCGCCGGGGCGAACATGCCGCCGAAGCGGAGCGAGCGGGCCGTTCCGCCGAACGCGCCCTGCCGCGCCGGCAGGACCACGGCCACGACGCACGCCGTCGCGAGCACGGCCGCGCCCGAGTGACGTACGACGAAGGCCCGAGCCGCGGCGCGCACCGGAGCGAGACGCGCGTCGAGGGCGAGGGGTGAGCGCCTGGGCCAGATCACGGCCGCGAGGACCAGACCGAGCAGCGTGAGGGGCCAGCCCGCCCGGTCGGAGGGAAGCGGACCGTCCGGCGTGAGCACCGTGCGGCCCGGCGGCAGCCACGCCGCGAGCACGCGCTCCTCGGTGGGCGCCGCAGCGTCGACGGGCTCCCCGCAGGGCGTGATGGCAGAGCCCTCGTGCTCGCCGCGCCAGCGCGGATAGTAAGGAATGCCCATCTCGACCAGCACCGGCGCCGCCGCTTCGACGTCGATCGCCAGGTGCGCGTCGTCGATCTCCGCCAGGCGCGCCGTGCCCTCGCCGCGCACGACGTGGACGAGCTGGCCGTCCCAGGACGGCACCTCGCGGACGCGCAGGATCCCGAAGCGTCGCTCCGTCGCCGGGTCGCCGCGCGGCTCCACCTGATCGGCGCCGATCGACCAGCGCACCGCCCATCGCTGGAGGTTGTCCGGCGTCGTCGCATGGAACTGCTCCCGAGCGAGGAAGATCGGCACGAAGCGGCCGTGGGTCGTGACGGGCAGACCGCTCTCCGGGTGGATCCGGAGCACCTCGTTGATCGGATCGCCCCCGCACTCGTAGGCGACGCGCGCGTACTGGCCGGGCGGCAGGGCCGCCGCTTGCTCCCGGAACCACGAGAGCATCTCCTCGAAGGCCGGACGGTTCGTGATGCGCACCTCGGACACGAGCCGCAGGCCGGTCTCCGCGTGCGAGCGCGCCCAGCTCGCTCCCGTCTCGAAGGGCGCACTACCGAGCCAGCCGATCGCGGCGAGGAACGCGAGCGCGGGCACGAAGCGGGTGACCTTGCCGTAGCGTCCGTGCGGGACGGCCGCGGGCGCCGAGAACAGTGCGCCGGACGCCGCGTAGAGAAGAGGCATCGCCACGCTCGTCGTGCGGAAGCACTGGATGCGTGCCGACGAGGGGGTCGGAGCGAGGCCCAGGTCGAGGAAGAGCGGCTCCATGTAGAGCGAGAGCGCGATCCAGGCCGCGAGCCAGGCCCAGGCCGCGCCGCGGCGCCCCGACAGGAGCGTGAAGACGCTGAAGCCCATCAGCGTCGCGAACGAGGTCTGGGGAAAGAGCCCCGTGACGCAGCGCTCGAGGGCGAGCCACACGGGGATCTGCGGGTTGCCGTAGTGGACGGCGTAGAGCATCAGGCGCGTCGTCGCCGGAAGCCAAGCGAACGCGGCGAGGCCGAGCGCGATCCCGACGTGGAGCGCCACGCTCGCCCAGCGCAGGCGCCGCTCACGGCGGGCGAACGCGGTCCCGAGCACGGCGGAGCCGAAGATCACGATCGACATGAGCAGCGCGATCGGGTGCGTCATCGCCCCGAGCCCGATCAGAGCCCAGGCCGTCACCATCTGCCCGCGGGTCGGCGGGGCCTCGAGCATGCGCGCGAGCGAGGGGAGGCCGTTCACCAGCACGCCGATCGCGCACGTCGAAGGGAAGAGACCCCAGTACCAGGTCCCGGAGAGGCTCCACTGGAACATCTCGGTGCTGTCGAAGAGGCACGCGAGGCCCGCGAGCAGCGCGACCGGCCATGCCGAGAAGCAGAGCGCGAGGCGCGTCACGCCGACGGCCGCCGCGATCCACGCGACGAGCACGATCACCATCGTGACCATGTGCGCGTGGGAAGCGCCGCCCATCAGGTACGCGATCACCGCCGCGAGCTGGTGCGGGAGCGTCGGGTAGAGGTCGGGCGTGGGATCGCCCGCGGCGATGCCCAGGAACACCGCGGGAGTGGGGCGGCCGTGGGACCACTCCTGCACGATCTCCTCGACCACCGCGATGTTCTGGCTCCAGTCGCAGTGGTAGCCAGCCTCCCCCGCCCGCACGATGGGACCGAACGTCAGGAGGCCGAGCAGCGCGATGATCCCGGCCGTGAACGCCTCGCGGTGACGGCCGATCTCCCCGACGAGCGGCAGGCGCAGACGCGTCCGCCGCGGCAGGACCGTCGCGAGCGCCGCCATCGCCAAGAGCAGCGGCGCCTCGGACGCGGGGCGAGACTGCGCGAGGTACGTCAGCGCGACGATGACGCCCAGCGCGACGATCCAGGCGCGAGCCCTCACGAGGCGCGGCAGCATCGCGCGGGACTCTACTGCATCCGCGTCAGCGGGTGCCCTGCTCTCTCGTCACCGGCGCCGTCCGCCGCCAGTGCCCGAGCAGCGTCCAGCGCGTCCAGGGCACCTCGATGCGCTCGAGCTGCATCCCCGGTCCGACGTCGAGGGCGCGAAGGCGCGCGCGATCGAACTTCGAGGGATGGATGTGCGCCCGCGAGTAGCCGTCGCGACGCGCGACCCACTCGAGCACCGTGCGCTCGAGCACGCCGAGCGACGAGTCGAGCCCGTAGTTCGGCGTCGACAGGACCAGCGAGCCGCCCACGCGGACGCGCCGCGCCAGCATCCGAGCCCAGGGCTCCGGCTCCGGGAGATGCTCGATGACCTCCTTGGCGAGCACGACGTCGAAGTCACCCGCGAACGCGCCCTCGCTCGGCAGCGCCACCTGCGACGGGCACGTCGCGAGGCGATCCGCCATCTCGGGGAAGAGGCGCCGCGACTCGGCGACGGCGTTGGAATCGAGGTCGCAGCCGAAGAAGGTGACGCCCGAGACGCCGGGCACGACGGGCTCGAGCCCGCACCCGACGATCAGCACCCGCGCCCCGGCAGGCGCCGTGGCGAGCACCTGGCGAAAGCCCGTGAGGAGCGGCCGGTGGTAGATCGACCACGGAAAGCGGTCCTTGCGGGCGTGGTTCGAGAAGTAGACGGCCTCGGTCACGGCGCACTCAGCGCTTGCGCGCGTGGACGACGATCTCGCCCGCTCGCATGGCGTCCGGGCTGCGGCGGAACATCGCCGAGATCGCGCGGGTGGCTTGCTTGGCAGGCGCGGAGAGCGCTCGCCGGACGGGAGGCAGCAGCGTCCAGTGCCCCGTGAGCTGCTTGGTGATCCAGCCCGCCACGCTCGGGTAGAGCAGGAGATCGAACGCGCTCGTGACGCCGCTCGACACGATCGGCTCGACGCGATCGACGCTCATGCCCGCGGCGTCGAGCAGCTCGGTCCAGCGCTGCTCGTCGTACAGGTGCACGTGGTGGAACAGGCGATCGAGTCCGTCCCGGTACGAGCGTGCGGCACCCGCGAGGCCAGCGCGCTCGAGCATCCGCGGCACGACGAGCTCGTGCGTCCAGTCGGGGGTCGGGACGATGAGGACGAACGGCGCGCCCGGCGCCAGCGCGTTCGAGATGGTGCGAAATGCGGCCGCGATGTCCGGCACGTGCTCGAGGCTGCAGTTGGCGATCGCGCTCTTGAAGTAGCCGGCCGGCAGGTCGGAGCTCGTGATGCTCCCGCAGATGAGCGTCGAGTACGTCGACGTGCTCTGCGCGCGGCGGATCTCGTTCGGGTTGATGTCGATGCCCCAGACCTGCCGGTGCGGGTAGCAGAGGCGCGCGAAGATCCCGTCGCCGCAGCCGACGTCGAGGATCGGCTCGGGCAGCTCGACACCGCGCATCGCGGCGAGGCGCACGCACTCGCGCAGCGCCAGGGCGGCGGGGGCGTAGGCGTAGTAGTCGTCGAAGAACTCGAGGCCGAGCTCCTCGTCGGACTGCATGCGCCGCTCCGCGCGGGCGCGCGCGGCATCGGCTTCGGGGCTCGGGGGAGATCGATCCTGCACGGGTGCTGCCTCGGGGCGGGAGGATGCGGGCGCCGCCGCTGGGCGTCCAGCCCCCCTGCCAAGGGCGGGCATTGCCGTAGGGAAGAGGAGCGTCCTCCGAACGAGCCGGGCCAGCAGCGCGAACGCCGAGAGCCCGCCCAGCAGCCCAGAGCACGATCGACACGACGTACGCGATCGACCCGAGCGCGACCCACGCGGCACCGAGCGCGTGCGGGCCGCGCTGGACCTCTCCGAGCGTGCCGGCCCCCGAGATCAGCGCCGCGACCGACACCCAGCGAGATCGGGAAGCGCTCACCGGCCCAGGCGGCCAGCGCCAGCTGGAGCAAGAGCGCGCCGAGCGCCCAGCGCGAGACCATGGCGCAGAGCCCATCCCATCCGGCCGAGAGCCGTGGGAGCGACCCCGTCGAGGCGCGATTGCTCGCGATCAAGCCGTCGCCACGTCGGGCCAGGCAGCATGATGCGTATGAGAATCAACCTCGTTCCGCGGATCGCCGTCGGCGTCGCTCTGGCGGCGTGCACGGCCGCGCCCGCGCCGGCCTCCGAGGCGCGGCCCCCGAGCTACCTCTATCCCATCGTGTCGCCGCTCGTCGGCGGCGACGAGTGGAGCACCACGCACTCGGCCGACTACGACATCGCCCGAGACCCGAACGAGGTCCCCGCCCTTCCCCTCGCGGACGGCGCGACGGTGACCTTCACGACGCGCGAGATCCGATCGTTCGTCGCCCCGCGCGATCCCTCGCTGGATCCACCGAGGTGGTCGGGCGCGGCGGACGTGCCGATGGAATTCATGGCCTACGCCGCGACGACCGACGACCCCTCGATCCCGGCTGGCTACTGGACGGCGCGGGTCCCCGGGCCCTTCCTGAAGGTCGTCCAGAACCGGTCGCTCGAGATCGTCCTCGAGAACCCGGCCGAGAGCGCGGAGCCGCACTCCATCGACTTCCACGCCGTGGTCGGCGCGCGCGGCGGCGCCGCGATGCTCATGGCCGAGCCCGGGCAGACGGTCCGCATGACCATCCGGCCGACGCACCCGGGCCTGTTCGTCTACCACTGCGCCGAGGACGGCACGCCCGGCGGCATCGCCGAGCACATGAACGGCGGCATGTCGGGGCTGATCCTGGTGCTGCCGGGCGACGCCGACGGCAACCTCGACGAAGGCGCTCCCTTCAACCAGATGCTCGCTGACGGCGTCTCGGAGCACTACGTGTTCGAGCAGGACGTGTACCTCGACGCCCAGGGTGGCTTCGACCAGCTCGGCCAGTACTCGCGCGCGTTCCCCGACGTCGTGACCTACAACGGCCGCGTCAGCGCGCTCGTCGATCATCCGCTGCTCGGCAGCGCCGCTCGCAGCTACGTCATCTACCACGGGGCGGGTGGCGTCCACGTCCCGACGTTCCACATCATCGGGGCGGTCTTCGACGACGTGTGGGTCGACGGAGATCTGCTCTCGCCTCCCGCGCACTCGCTACAGACGGTCTTGATCCCGTCCGCCGGGAGCGCGGTCGTCCGGATCGATCGGACGAACCTCGTCGTCAACGTGCCGGGCGATTACGTCCTCCTGCCCGAGCTCGACATGCTGGTCGACCACGAGACGCCCTACTTCCGTCGCGGCGCGCTCGGCTTCATGGAGGTGACGCCGTGAGCGGAGCCTCGGCCAGCCGCTCCGCTCGGTAGGCGCCCCAGAGCGCCGCTCCGATCGCGCCCGCGTAGACCCCGTCGACGTGCGGGCGGATCTCCACGTCCTTGAGTGGCGCCACGTCCTTCTTGGTCGCGGGCTTGTCCATCGACGCGCGCAGCGCGCTCAGCAGGCCGATGTCGGCCGAGAGCCCGCCCGTCACCACCACGATCCCCTCCGCCCGTGCGTTCCGCAGGAGCTTCGAGAAGCCCGCCGCCATGGAGTCGTGGATGCCTCGCAGGATGTTGGCCGTGGAGATGCCGCGCGAGACCATGTTGATGACGTCGGTCTCGGCGAGCACCGCGCAGATCCCCGACACCTTCTCGGGCGTCGTGCCCTTCAGCGAGAGCGGCCCGACCTCGTCGAGCGTCACGCCGAGGTAGCGAGCGATGTTCTCCAGGAACTGCCCGGTGCCCGAGGCGCACTGGCTCGTCATCCGGTAGTCGAGCACCTTCGCGCGCTCGTCGAAGCGGATCGCGCGCGCGTGGAGCGAGCCCACGTCGATGGCCGCGCGCGCCGTGGGATCGAGGAAGAGCGCCCCACGGGCGTGCGCCGTCATCCCGTAGAAGTGCCCCGTCGTATCGTCGACGGTCTCGCCGTCCCCCGTCGTCGCCACGTACGCGAGCGCGCGCCGGTCCACGCCCGCCTCCTCCATCGCCGCCGCGCGCGTCGCCGCCACGATCTGCTGCTGATCGCGCCGTCGCGTCCGCTCGAGCGCCTTGGCCAGGACCCGCGCGCCCGCGCGCTCCCGGCCGCTCCCGGCCGGGCTCTCGACCACCGCGACCTTGACGGTGCTCGAGCCGACGTCGATCCCCACCGTGACGACCGTCCCCGTCATGCCTCGCCTCCTGCACGCACCGCGAAGAGCGCCGCACCATGAGCGCCCGTGTAGATCGAGCTCGGCGAGATGTTGAGCGTGCGGGCGCCGTAGTTCTCTTCGACCAGCTGCCGCAGCGCCAGCACGGCCGCCGCGTTGTTCGCGACGCCTCCGGTGAACGTGAACTCGTCGAAGATCCCGCCCGAGCGCGCGAGCAGGGCCATGGCCCTGAGGATGATCGCGCGGTGCAGACCGGCCAGGATGTCCTCTCGCTTCTGCCCCATCATGAGGCGGTCGCGCAGCTCGGCGCCCGCGAAGACCGTGCACGTGCTGTTGATCTTCACGTGGCGCGTCGACTGCAGCGCGAGCGGGCCGAGCTCGTGTACGCCCATGTTCATCTCGTCGGCGATGTAGCCGAGGTAGCGCCCGCAGCCCGCGGCGCAACGATCGTTCATCTGGAAGCTGGTGACGATGCCGGCCTCGTCGACCTGGATGGCCTTGGTGTCCTGGCCGCCGATGTCGAGCACGGTCGTCGTCTTCGGGAACGCGATGTGGGCGCCGAGCCCGTGACAGAGGATCTCCGAGCGGATGTCCTCCTTGGCGAAGGGCAGCGTCTGGCGCCCGTAGCCGGTGCCGATCGTCCGCGCGATGGCCAGCGGCATCTCGGCCGCGCCGAGCACGGCCGCCTCGTAGCGCGCGCGGCGCTCGGGCGCCTCCGCGGCGATGCACTCCGCGAGCGCCGCGCGGATGTTCCCCTCGAACGTCAGGTCGAGGCGCTCGTTCTCGACGACGATGATGACCTTGTCGAAGACGCTCATCAGCACGTCGAAGGGGATCTTCTTGTCGGCGACGCGCTCGGCGAGCTTGCCGTAGTCGGCCGCGGCCTGATCCCGGAAGAAGTCGGAGCTCGGACCGACCGTGAGGCGGGGCTTGCGCCACGATCGGTCGATCTCCTCGAAGATCTCGCCGACGCGGCGCGCCAGATCCTCGCCGTGGTGGCGCAGCCGCTCGCCGCGCGCCTCGGCCATGGACTTCTCGCGCAGCGAGGCGAGCTGCGCGAGGCGTTGCACCTTGCGGAAGCGGTGGAGCAGCCGCTTGCGGAACACGACGGCCTCCTCGCCCGTCTCGCCCGCCGCCTCGAGCGCGCGGTCGAGCAGCGTGAAGCGCGCGTCGATGTGCGCCTCCTCGCGCGCGAGGTCGGCGGCGAGGTGGTAGTCGCTCCGGCTGTTGGTGATGCCGCGGCCGAGGACGCCGCCCGCGTCGTCGAGCATCACGGCCTTGGTCGTGGTGGATCCGAGATCGATGCCGACGAACGCCCTCACGTGAGCACCTCGAGGCGCCGGCGCGATGCGTCGCTCCCGATCACGGCGGGCGCCGAGCGTGCTGCCGTGGGGTTGCGTCGCTTCTGCTCGATCATCTGGAAGTAGCTCTCGAGCCGGTTCTTCACGTTCGCCGCCGAGAAGTAGCGGGGGTCGACGAGGTCCGTCTCGATGAACCCGCCCGGGACGCCGGTCCGCTCCTCGACCTCGCGCAGGATCATGAGCTGCCCGGCCGAGAAGCTGTTGCAGCTCTTGACCGAGTTGATGAGCAGACCGTCGGCCTGGTAGTCGCGCACGTACTTCGACAGGATCTCGATGCGCGAGGGGAGGTTCAGGTTCGTGTAACAGCCCGCGCAGTAGTCGGCGAGCGTCTCGAGAGGCCTCCGCGGATCGTGGCGGAAGCCCTGATCGTAGAAGCCGCCGACCTTCGTGTACGAGCTCGCGACGACCACCGCTCCATCGCCGGAGAACATCTTCCAGAACTCCTGGAAGGCCGGCCAGCTCGGCGGTCCTTCGACCACGAGCCGGTAGCGCTCCTGCTTCAGCGGGCCGTCCGGCGTGATCGGCCCGAGGCCGAGGTCGAGGCGCGCCTGCACCTCGGAGCGGAGCGTGCGGTAGTAGTCGACGGCGAGGTCCGTCCCGCGGAAGGCCGTGAAGATCGGCCCGATGTAGTAGACACCGCCGAAGTAGGCGTCGATCGGAGAGGGCCGGTTCTTGGCCGACTCGAGCACCCAGACGAGGTCGTCCTCGGCGACCCGGGACTTGGCGAGCGCCTCCTCGAGCTTGGCCTCGTCCAGCTTCTTGCCCGTGATCTGCTCGAGCTTCGGGATCACCTCGGTGCGGAGCTGGTCGACGACGTACGCGCGCATCTCGGGCGTGAATTCGCCGTCGCCCTGGTAGGGGACGTGGAGCATCGCGACGGGGCAGTCGTACTCGCGCTTGAGCAGCTCGAACCACTTCATGAAAGTGAAGCAGCCCGTGTAAGAGAGCAGGAGCAGGTCGGGTGGAGGGAGCTTCTCGCCGGTCGGGCCGACGTTGCCGGCGCGCAGCATCCCGATGTCGCTCTTCACGTACGCGCAGACGTCCTCGGAGTGCCCGAGGCGCTCGGCCTCCGCGATGTAGGCGCCCGACTTCTTCCTCATCCCGGACTGCAGCGCGTTGATCTCGGGGTAGAGCGGCAGCACGTCGAACGCGTGCATGAGCTCGGTGAGGTTGCCGGGGACGAACGTGTAGACGACCTTGCGCCCATCCTCCTTCGCGCGGGAGAGCGCGCGGAAGTGCCCCGCGATCATCTCCTTCTGCTGGAGCATGGAGGCGTCCTTGACCTCGGTGTCGCTCATGGCTCGCTCCACAGCTTGATCGAATCGGCGAACGTCCCCGCCTGCTCGCGGATGACCTGGAACTGGCCGAGGCTCTCGGCGTACTTGAACGCGGTCCAGGGCACGCGCGCGTGATCGAGCGTGTCCTGCAGGATGGGCTGCTCGAGCAGCGCTGGATCGCAGAAGCTGGGCGCGGCGAGCACGACGCCCTCGGCGCGGTTGCGCTTCACCAGCTGAACGAGCGGCTGCCCTCGATCGCCCACCGGCTCGTAGCGCGCGGCGGTCGAGGGGCTGTGCTCGAGGAAGGCCTTGGCCAGCCTCGCGATCGGCGCCCCGCCGACCCCGACGTCCTCGGTCGGCCAGCGCCGCCCGAGCGCCATGTCGTCCGCGACGACGTAGCAGCCGGCGAGCTCGAGCGTCCGGATCAGCTCGAGCGGCGGCTGCTCGCAGAACGCGCCGGAGACGACGACGCGAGCGTTGTCGCGGCGAGGCCGCTCGCTCGCGCGCGCGGCCGCGTGATAGGCGCGAACGAGCGCGGTGTGCTCCTCGACGGGCAGGACGTTGCCCGCGAAGAGGATCAGGTAGACCTCCCAGGTCGGCACCTTCCACGGCTCGGCCGAGCGGAGCGCGAGCAGCTCGGTGATCGCGCGACGGTTCTCGTCGTAGCGCAGGATCGATCGCTCGAGCGCCTCGTCCGGATCGAGCGTCGTCCCCGAGAGGCGGCGCAGATCGGCGTAGAGGTGCTTCAGCTCCTGCTCGTAGAAGCGGCCGCCGACCCGGGGATCGTAGTTCTGCGGGACGTCGAAATAGCGGACGTACTTGTCCGGGAACTTCACCTTCCACATCCCGGACAGGTTCCGGATGACGTCGCAGATGGACGGGAAGAGCATGCCGTCGAGCACGTCGAGGCGGCCCGTCAGCGCGAGCTCGATCGTGCTCCGCGGCAGCTGGCAGATGTAGGACTGGAACCACGCGTCGCCGCGGATGATCTCCACCTGACCGCGCCCGCCCATGATCCCCACCGGGAGCATCCCGGCCGCGTCGATCAGCTCGCGCGGCACGTAGATCGGCATGAAGCCGATGGCCTTCGCCCCGCCGTTCCGCTCCCGCCAGGCCTTCACCGACGCGAGATCGAGATCACGATAGAGAGCCTCGGCGCGCTCGACGAGCGCGCTCAGCTCGCTCGAGGCGGGGTCGTTCGAGCCTCCGGTTTCCATCACGACTCCCAGCGCGGTGCGCGCCGCTCGAGGAAGGCTGCGATGCCTTCGTTGGCGTCCGGCGTAGCCATCAGCTCCTCCAGGTAGAGCCTCTCGAGCTGCGGCAGGCGCGCATCGAGCAGCTCGACGAGCCCCGCGCGGGCGGCCCGCTCGGCGAAGCGCAGCGAGGGCCCGCTGCGCGGCAGCAGGTGCTCGCTGACGAAGGCGCGCGCGGCGTCGTCCGGCGCCCCGTAGACGTCGTGGACCAGACCCAGCGCCCGGGCCTCCAGCGCGGACACGCTGCGCCCCGAGACGCAGAGATCCAGGGCGCGTCCTCCGCCCAGCCTCCACGGCAGGACGAGCGAGGCCATCGGCGGAAAGACCGCGAGCTTGATCTCGGGCTGACCGAAGGTCGCCTCCGGCGATGCGAACACCCACGTGCACCAGGCGGCGAGCTCGAGACCGCCGCCGAGGCATGCGCCCCGCACGACCGCGACCGTGGGCACGGCGAGGCGCGCGAGCTGCCGGAAGAGCCCGTGCAGCTGTGCGAGCATGTCCTTGGCCTTGGCCCGGGTGTGCTCCGCCACGCTCGCGCCGAAGCAGAAGTTCGGGCCGGCGCCCTCGAACACGAGGGCGCGGAGCGCGGGGGAGGACCCGTGTGCCTCGAGCGCGGCCGAGAGGGCGGCGATCATGCGCGCGTCGAGCACGTTGCCCTTCGGCGCGTCGAGCAGGAGATGAAGGACGCGTCCTTCCGTCGTCAGGGTCGCGCGGAGCGGCGGCGCCTCCACGCTCATCGGGCGGCCTTGCTCGATTTCGGCTGGAGCGCGTCGATCAGCTCGGCCGTCCAGGGCTCGGCGCGCGCGAGCCTCTGGCGCAGGAGCACGAAGTCCGCCTCGCGGTCGTCCTTGGTTCCCTCGTTGAAGGCGCGGAACCCGGCGTGGGCCTCCGAGAGCATGTTGAGCGCGAGCCACGCCCGGCTCGCCTCCTTGTTGCGGTCCCAGTGCGCGAGCTTGTGACGCCGGATCGACTCCACCGTCTGCTGCATGCAATTCGGGAACGTCATCAGGATCTGGGTGACCATCCGATCGACGGCCGCGTCGAGCGGGGCGAGATCGATCTTCCCGCGCGAGAGCATCGCCTTGCCCGCCTTCAGCTCGTCGCCCGTCTTGGGCTCTCCGTAGACGATCCGGCCGCCCTCGAGGAAGCGGTCGGTGATCACCAGCGGGTTGGGGACGAAGCGCCCCTCGAGCTCGAGCACCGCGACGGCGTCGGTGATCATCCCGGCGTGGACGGCCTTGTACGCGGACCACGGGACGCAGAGCGTGCAGCTCGCCATCGCGCGCTCGGCCCCGACGAGCACCGGCAGGAAGTCGGTCGCGCCACCGATCGGCGCCGAGCCGTGCTTCGGACCGGCCTGCCCGAACGAGGCCAGGTCGCTCGCGACGCTGAAGTCGCAGGCCATCCCGATCTCCTGCCCGCCCCCGATGCGCATGCCGTTCACGCGGCAGATCACCGGCTTGTCGCAGCTGAGGATGCTCGACACCATGTCGTTGAAGAGGCGCATGTACTGCGCGTACTCGCCCGGCCGGCCCGCGTAGTACTCGGCGTACTCCTTGGTGTTGCCGCCGGTGCAGAAGGCGCGATCGCCCGCCCCCGTGAAGACGACGGCGACCACGTCCCGAGCGTTGCTCGCGCGACGCATGCCGAGGATCACGTCCTTGACCATCTCGGTCGTGTACGAGTTGTACTGGGCCGGGTTGTCCAGCGTGATCCACGCCGCGAAGAGGCCCTCGGCGACGGCTCCCGCGGGCGTTCGCACGGGCTTGAGCTCGTAGAGCACCCGAGGACGGTCGGCGGGGCTGCGGGGCGGCGTCAGATCGTGGTCGTGGAGCATCGTGTTCACCTCTCGAAGTCGGGCTCGAGCACGGGGCGCCGACGGAGCGCGCCCTCGTGGAGCTCGCGGAACGTCTCGTTGATCCGGCTCATGGGGCGTCGCTCGACGAAGGGCCGCAGCGCGACCTTGCCGGCGAGCACGAGGGCGAGCGCAGCGGGGTAGTGCTCGGGGAGACAGCCCCAGTTGCCCTGCGCCGTCGCGTCGAACGCCATCAGGTTGGCCAGGCGCAGCTGGACCTTCTCGAGCGAGTAGCCGACGACCGAGAGGGTCGCGCCGAAGGTCAGCAGCGTGTACGCCAGCAGCTGTCCGGCAGGATGCCCCGAGGTCTCGAAGATCTTCCACTCGTAGGGGTTGCCGCCGACGTCCTTCACGTGTGCCTGGACGAGCTTCCGGATCTCGGCCGCGTCCTTGTCCTTCGACACGAGGGTGAACGCCGCGCCGTGCTGCGCCGCCCGCGCGAGCCGCTGCTCGTCGACGTCGATCGCGACGACGTGCGCACCGAGGGCGCGCGCGATCTGGACGCCGAAGCCCCCGACGCCGCCCGCGCCGACGAAGATGGCGACGTCGCCCTGGGTCACGCCCGCCCGCACGATGGCCTGGTAGGGCGTGGAGATGGCGTCGGCGAGGACGGAGAGCTCGGACAGATCGAGGCCCGCGCTCGCGAGCTGCGCCTCGTCGACCGGACAGAGGCCGCGCGCCGGCACGACGACGTGCGACGCGAAGCCGCCGTCGATGTCCGAGCCGGGGAAGAGCTGCGCGCGGCAGATCGACCCGCGTCCCTTGAGACACAGCCTGCACTCCCCGCAAGGGATGACGGCAGGGACGACGACGGCGCGGCCGACGAGGTGGGTGTTGTCGCTGCCGGCGGCCACGACCCGCCCGGCGATCTCGTGACCGAGCGTGAGCGGAAACGGCTTCCCGGTCCGCACGCCGTCGTAGAGGAAGCCGAGGTCGGTGTGGCAGACGCCGCAGCCGGCCACCCGGACCAGGACGTCGTGCGGGGCCAGCGCCGCGGGCGAGACCGTGCGCCGCGCGATCGCCATCGGCTCTCTCGCCTTCACGGCCTGCCAGCAGGTGAGCTCCACGTCCGCAGTCATCTCCGACCTCTCGGGGCTACACGTCCCGTTCGTCCCTACGCACGCCCTCGGTCTCCCCCACGCTCACCGTGCGGGCCCTCTCGCCGACATGCGCTCGATCATCTCTTGCCGGGCGCAGTGCTCCGCTCGAAGGGAATCCGCGACGAGGGCTGGAAGCCCGCGCGGTAGAAGAATCGCAGCAGGTCGAAGTCGTCGCGCGCCGCCTCGGTCTCGAGGCGGTCGATGCGGAGCGCGGAGAGGTTGTCGATCATCTGCGTGAGCAGCGCCCGGCCGTAGCCCCGGCGCGCGAAGCCGGGGACGACGCCGAGCGTGTCGAGCGAGGCGACGCTGGCGATGCGCCCGTAGTCCCCGAGATCCACGCGCGCCATGGCGAACGCGACCGGCAGGCCATCGGCCTCTGCGACGAGCGACACCGCGATGGCCGACTCGTGCAGCGCCTCCTCGACCTGTCGTCGGAAGTACTCCGGCCGCGGCGTGCCGGTGAGGGCCGCGTCGATTCGCACCAGGCTCTCGAGATCGTCGTGGCGCAGCGCGCGGCAGACGTTCGGCGGCGGCTCGGCGTCCTCCGGGCCCACGCGGTCCACGCCCCGGGCGAGCACGTGGGTGCATGCGATCCGGAACCCCGCCCGGTCGAGGAAGTGCAGCATCGAGTGGTTGCGCCAGTCGACCTGCGTGACGATCGACCCGATTCCGCGCGCGCTCGCGAGCTCGTCCAGGCGGGCGAGGAGCCGAGCGCCGATCCCGGCGCGCTGGATCCCAGGGTCCACCCCGAGGGACTCCAGCACGAGTCGCACCTCCGTGCGGCCATACTGGCCACCGGCCAGGCGGGCCAGCACCCAGCCCACCACCCTGCCCTCGGAGGTCGCCGCGAGCTGCATGTGCTCGCGCGGCGCGCGAATCGCGGCCGCGCGACGGCGCTCGAAGTAGGCCAGGCGCCGGACACCCGTCGTGCGGGCATCGAGGGCGACCAGCGCGTCGAGGTCCGACTCCAGGAGCGGTCGGATCGAGACCTCGCGGGCGCCCGCGCCCGAAACCCGTGGAGCCTCCGGTCCGATCATGGGGTACCCCTACGCACGGGGCTGGTCCTTCCATCACATACGATGGCGCCGATTGATCTGGCACAATCAGCCGTGAGCCCGCTCCGGGAACGATGCTCCATGCGGCCGCGGTCCGGCGAGCGTCCGACGATCACGCGGCGGCGCTTCGTGCGGCTCGGGCTCGGAGGCGCGCTCCTGCTCGGCGTGGGCGGGACGCTCGCCTACCAGACGAGCGGCTACGCGCTCCCCGACGCGGTGCTCGCGCGCCTCGAGGCCCTGAGCGCCAAGGAGTACCTCGTCGTCTCGGCGGCGGCGTCCCGGATCTTGCGGCGCGACGCGGACGATCTACCGGCGCCCGAGCAGCTCGAGATCGGCTGCGCGATCGATCACTTCGTGGCGGGGATGGACGCCGCGAACCGGCGAGACCTGCTGCGGCTGGTGCACGCGCTCGAGCACGTGCTGCCGCTCTCGGCCGGAGTGCTCTCCCGCTTCAGCCGGGCCAGCGGCGAGGAGCAGGATCTCGTGCTGGAGTCGATGGAGAGCAGCGCGACCCCGCTCTTGCGCGGTGCGTTCGTCGCGCTCAAGTCCCTCTGCGCCCTCTCGTACTTCAGTGATCCTCGCACGTGGGACGCGATCGGCTACGACGGTCCGCTCGTCGCACGCCCAGGCGAGGGATGGGGCCCTGCCGCGCGGCGCCCGCGCGCCGGAGGTGGGTCGTGACGTTCCTCGCCGGGGCCGATCTGGCGAGCCCTGCCGAATTCGACGTCGACGCCATCGTCGTCGGCAGCGGCGCCGGCGGATCGACCTGCGCGCTCGCGCTCGCGTCGGCCGGTCGCTCGGTACTCGTGCTCGAGGAAGGTCGAGACCACCGGCCCGCCGACTTCGACCAGCGCGAGGAGCACATGATCCCCGCGCTCTTCCGCGAGATGGGCGGGCAGCGCACCGACGACCTCGCGCTGCTCGTCCTCTCGGGCAAGGGGCTCGGCGGCTCCACGGTGCACAACACGAACCTCGTCAAGCGCCTGGCGCCCGAGATCGTCCACCACTGGCGGGAGGATCTCGGGCTCTCGTCGCTGACCGACGCGGCGCTCGACGCGCTCTTCGCGGAGGTCGAGAGGCTGATCGGCGTGCGCCCGATCGGCCCCGAGCGCCTGAGCGCCCACAACGCGGTGATGCGCCGCGGAGTGGAGGCGCTCGGGTGGCGGGGCGGGATGCTCTCGCACAACCGCGACGAGCGCTGCGTCGGGAGCGGGTTCTGCGAGCTCGGCTGCGCGTACGACGCCAAGCTCAACGCGCGGCGCGTCGTGCTCCCGCGGGCGAGCGAGGCGGGAGCGACGATCGTCTCCGACGCGCGGGTGACCCGCGTCGTGCACGACGGCGCGCGCGCCCTCGGCGTGGAGGCGACGCTCTTGGACGCCGCCGGCGTGGCACGTGGGACGCTCTCGGCCCGCGCGCCGGTCGTGGTGCTGGCCGGCAGCGCGATCGGATCGCCCGCCCTCGCGCTCCGCAGCGACGTGCCGGATCCCTTCGGTCGCGCGGGCGTCGGCCTGCACCTGCACCCCGGAGTCGCGGTCGCGGGCCTCTTCGACGAGCGGATCGAGGCGTGGCGCGGGATCCCGCAGAGCTACGAGTGCACCGAGCACCTCGATCTCTCGCGCGGCTCGCGCAGCCGCGTCTGGCTCGTACCGAGCTTCGCGCACCCCGCGGGCACGGCGGCGATGATGCCCGGGTTCGGTCCGCGCCTCATGCGCGCGATGCGCGACTACCCGCGCATGGCGGTCATCGCGGCGATGGCGCACGACGAGACCGAGGGGCGCGTCTACTGGGACGGCGAGCGCTCGCGGATCGCGTATCGGCCCGTCCCGGCGGACCGAGAGACGCTCGCGCTGGGGGCGCGTGCCGCCGGCCGCATCCTGCTCGCCGCGGGCGCGCGCGAGGTGCGCATCCCGGGCATTCCGCCGTTCACGGCGCGGACCGAGCACGAGCTCGAGGCCTTCACGAGCGAGCGCATGCTGCCCCACGACGTCCCGCTCACCGCGGTGCACCCGATGGGCTCGATGCCGATGGGCACCGACCCGCGGACGTCGGTGACCGACGAGCGCGGCGCTCACCACCACCTCGCCGGCCTCTGGATCGCCGACGGCTCGGTCTTCCCGACGAGCACAGGCACGCCGCCGCAGCTACCCATCTACACGTTCGGCCTCCGCACGGCGCGCGCGATCCTCGCGGGCCGACCCTAGGAGCCGGCCCCTCGCGACCGCGCGGCGTGGCCCGTGCGTGGGTGGGGGCCGTCCGCTATCTTCGCGCCCCCTTCGCCGACACCGGAGAGACCCCATGTCCAGCGCTCCGTTCAAGATCACGTACACGTCCGTGAACATGGATCTCACGCAGTTCCACGCGGACTTCGACGCGGCGCTCGCGTCGGTGCGAGGCAAGGCAGGTCGCACGCACCCGCTGTGGATCTCGGGCCAGGCCGTCGAGTCGAGGTCGGAGCCGCTCTCGGACTTCTCGCCGATCGACGGCGCGCTGCTCGGTCGCTTCGCCTCCGCCACGGCCGATCACGTGGATCAGGCCTGCCGCGCCGCGAGGCTGGCCCAGAAGGAGTGGGCCGCTCGCTCGTGGCAGTCGCGCGTCGAGACGCTGCGCAAGGCGGCCACGATCATCCGTGAGCGCAAGTACGAGATCGGTGCCGTGATGAGCCTCGAGGTCGGCAAGAGCCGCATGGAGGCGATGGGCGACGCCGAGGAGTCGGCGGACCTCATCGACTACTACGCGCAGCAGGTCGTCGACGCGAACGGCTTCGTGAAGCCGCTCGGCAAGCTCCTCCCGAACGAGAACACGCGCTCGGTGCTCCGCCCCTACGGCGTGTTCGTCTGCATCGCGCCCTTCAACTTCCCGATGGCGCTCTCGACGGGCATGTCCGCCGCGGCGCTGCTCGCCGGCAACGCGGTCGTCTACAAGCCGGCTCAGGACGCGCCCTGGACGGGGCTCATGCTCTACGAGTGCTACCGCGACGCGGGCGTGCCCGCGGGCGCGTTCCACTTCGTCACGGGCACCGGCGCCGCGATCGGCGACGCGCTCTGGAAGAACCCCGCCGTCGACGGGATCGTGTTCACCGGCTCGAAGGAGGTCGGCATGCGGATGGTCAAGGAGTTCTCCTCGGCCTACCCGAAGCCGGCGCTGATGGAGCTCGGCGGGAAGAACCCGACCTACGTCTCGGAGACCGCGAACCTCGAGGACGCGGCGAGCGGCGTGATGAAGTCGGCCTTCGGCCTGCAGGGCCAGAAGTGCTCGGCGTGCTCGCGCGTGTACGTGCACGAGGCCGTGTACGACGCGTTCCTCACCAAGCTCGTCGACAAGACGCGCGCCATCAAGTGCGGGGACCCTTCGGAGAAGGACGTGTACTTCGGCCCCGTCGTCAACGCGCGCGCGGTCAAGACGTTCGAGGGCGCGGTCGAGTCGGCCAAGAAGGGCGGCGAGATCGTCCTCGGCGGCGCGCGCCTCGCGGGCGGCGTGTTCGATCGCGGACACTTCGTCGCCCCGACCATCGCCGCGCTCCCGCTCGATCACGAGCTCTTCTTCCGCGAGCTCTTCGTCCCCTTCCTCTCGGTCGGCAAGGTCCGCTCGATGGATCAGGCCATCGCCGAGTCGAACAAGGCCGAGTACGGCCTGACGGCGGGCATCTTCACCGCCAAGAAGGACGAGATCGAGCGCTTCTTCGACGAGGTCGAGTCCGGCGTCTGCTACGCGAACCGTCCCTCGGGCGCCACGACCGGCGCGTGGCCCGGCGTGCAGTCGTTCTGCGGCTGGAAGGGCTCGGGCTCGACCGGCAAGGGCGGCTGCGGGCCCTACTACGTCCAGCAGTTCCTGCGCGAGCAGTCCCGCACCATCATGGAGTGACCGTGCCCGACACGAAGGCAGAGTATCCGCGCATCCTCACCGCGCCCCCCGGCCCGAAGGCCCAGGCGATCATCGCCAAGGACAAGGAGTACGCCTCTCCCTCCTACATCAAGGAGTACCCGCTCGCGATCGCGGGCGGCCAGGGCGCGATGGTCGAGGACGTCGACGGCAATCGCTACATCGACTGGATGGCGGGCATCGCCGTCTCGTCGACCGGCTACCAGCACCCCGTCGTCACGAAGGCCGTGCAGGACGCCGCCGCGAAGTTCCTCCACATCTGCGGGACGGACTTCTACTACGAGGGGTTCTCCGACCTCTGCGAGGCGCTCGCGAAGTCCGCGCCCGGTGGGGGGAAGTGGCGCACGTTCCTCTCGAACTCGGGCACCGAGGCGATCGAGGGCGCGGTGAAGCTCGCGCGCTACCACACGCACCGCCACGGCATCATCTCGTTCCAGAGCGCGTTCCACGGGCGCTCCTACGCGGGCATCAGCCTCTCGACCTCGAAGGTGAAGTACCGCGCCGGCTTCGGCCCCCTCATGCCGGGCGTGTACCACCTGCCCTTCCACAACCCGTATCGCAACACCGTCGAGGAGTGCCTCGCCGCCGCGAAGAACCTCTTCGAGACGCTCGTCGCGCCCGAGGAGATCGCGGCCATCGTGATGGAGCCCTTCCAGGGCGAGGGCGGCTACGTCGTCCCGGCGAAGGAGTTCGTCCAGTTCTGGCGGACGTTCTGCGATCAGCACGGCATCATGCTCGTGTTCGACGAGGTCCAGACGGGGGCCGGGCGCACGGGCAAGATGTGGGCGTCGGAGCACTTCGGCGTCGTTCCCGACATCTTCGTGTCCGCCAAGGGCATCGGCGCGGGGCTGCCGATCGGCGCGATCGTCGCCAAGGAGTCGGTGATGACGTGGCCACGCGGCTCGCACGGCTCCACCTACGGCGGCAACCCCGTGGCGTGCGCCTCCGCGCTCGCGACCATCGGCCTCTTGCGAGGCGGCCTCACGGCCAACGCGGTCGAGATGGGCGCCCGCCTGATGGCGGGCTTCGAGAAGCTAGAGGCCAAGCACCCGTGCATCGGCGATGTCCGGGGCAAGGGCCTCTTCATCGGGGTCGAGCTCGTCGCCGACCGCAAGACCAAGGAGCCGGCCGGCGAGCTCATGGGCAAGCTCGAGCAGCTCGCGTTCACGAAGGGCCTGCTCTTGCTCGGGTGCGGCAAGTCGGTGATCCGCGTCGCGCCGCCGCTCGTGCTCACCGCCTACGACGTCGATCGGGGGCTCGAGATCTTCGACGCCTGCCTCACCGAGCTCGGCGCGTAGCGGGCAGGGCGCGGGCCCGGTGGAATCGGGCCGCTTGGCCTTTGATCCGTCGCCTTCGCGGGTGTAAGGCTCGCGCGCTTCCATGCAGAAGGCTCTGACCCTGGTCGACACGACCGTCGGGAAGAAGGCGATCGTCGGAGTGACGGGCGCCATCCTGTTCGGATTCGTGATCGCGCACCTCGCCGGCAACCTCCTCCTCTTCCTCGGCCAGGAGGCCCTCGACGACTACGGCCGGCTGCTCCACGCGATCCCCGAGCTGCTCTGGGCGATGCGCGCCGTCATGCTGGTCTCGCTCGTCACGCACGTCGTGCTCACCTTCGACGTCGCGCGGCGGGCGCGCGCGGCCCGCCGCGTGCCGTACCGCAAGTTCGAAGAGGCGGCGCCGATGAGCTCGCTGCAGACGCTCGGGCGCACGACGATGATGCTGACCGGGCCGCTGCTCGCCGCGTACGTCGTGTTCCACCTCGCGCACCTCACCGGCGGTGCGTCGGTCGTCCCGGGCTACGAGTTCCAGGACGGCCACGTGTACGCGAACGTGGTGCACGGCTTCCGAGTCTGGTGGATCACCGCGATCTACATGGCGGCCAACGCGATGCTCTGCCTGCACCTCTTCCACGGCGGGCAGGCGCTCTTCCAGAGCATCGGGTTCGCGCACCCGCGCTACCAGCCCTCCATCAAGCGCGGCAGCGCGTTCTTCGCGGCGTTCGTGGGAACCGGCAACGTGGCGATCCCGCTCCTCGTGCTCGCGCGCGTCGTCGGCGCGGAGGTCCAGTGACGATGGAGCTCCGCAGCAACGTTCCGTCCGGCCCGATCGAGAAGCGCTGGTCGCAGCGCAAGTTCGACAACAAGCTCGTGAACCCCGCGAACAAGCGGAAGTTCAAGGTCATCATGGTCGGCACGGGCCTGGCCGGCGCCGCGGGTGCATCGTCGCTCGCCGACCTCGGCTACGAGGTGGAGGCCTTCTGCTACCAGGACTCGCCGCGCCGCGCGCACTCGATCGCCGCGCAGGGCGGCATCAACGCCGCGAAGAACTACCAGGGCGACGGCGACAGCGTCTACCGCCTCTTCTACGACACCGTGAAGGGCGGCGACTTCCGCGCGCGCGAGAGCAACGTGTACCGGCTCGCGGAGGTCAGCGCCGACATCATCGACCAGTGTGTCGCGCTCGGCGTGCCCTTCGCGCGCGAGTACGGCGGCCTGCTCGCCAACCGCAGCTTCGGCGGCGCCCAGGTCTCGCGCACCTTCTACGCGCGCGGCCAGACGGGGCAGCAGCTCCTGCTCGGCGCCTACTCCTCGCTGGCTCGCACCATCGCGTCCGGCAAGGTGAAGATGCACAACCGCTGCGAGATGATCGACGTGATCGTCGACGAAGGCCGCGCGCGCGGTGTCGTCACGCGCGATCTCGTCAGCGGCAAGATCGAGTCGCACCTCGCCGACGCGGTGATCCTCGCGACCGGCGGCTACGGTAACGTCTTCTACCTCTCGACGAACGCCAAGGGCTGCAACGCGACCGCGATCTGGCGCGCGCACAAGCGCGGCGCGGCGTTCGCGAACCCCTGCTTCACGCAGATCCACCCGACGTGCATCCCGCAGGCGGGCGAGTACCAGAGCAAGCTCACGCTGATGAGCGAGTCGCTCCGCAACGACGGGCGCGTCTGGGTGCCGAAGAGCGCGGACGACTGCACGAAGGACCCGCGCGACATCTCGGAGAGCGCGCGCGACTACTACCTCGAGCGCGTCTACCCGAGCTTCGGCAACCTCGCGCCGCGCGACGTCAGCTCGCGCCAGGCCAAGTTCCGCTGCGACGAGGGCCTCGGCGTCGGCCCGGAGATCCTCGGCGTGCGCCGCGGCGTCTACCTCGACTTCGCGGACGCCATCGCGCGCGACGGCCGCGACGTCATCGCCGACAAGTACGGCAACCTCTTCGAGATGTACGAGCGCATCACGGGCGACGATCCGTTCAAGACGCCGATGCGCATCTACCCGGCGACGCACTACACGATGGGCGGCCTCTGGGTGGACTACGACCTCATGAGCACGATCCCCGGGCTCTTCGTCGCCGGCGAGGCGAACTTCAGCGACCACGGCGCGAACCGTCTCGGGGCGAGCGCGCTCATGCAGGGCCTCGCGGACGGCTACTTCGTGCTGCCCTACGTCATCGGCAACTACCTCGCCACCGCGGGCAAGAGCAAGACGACGGACACCTCCGCGGCGGTGAAGAGCACGCATGCCGAGTCGAAGGCGCGCTTCGACAAGCTCGTCACCGACGGCGCGAAGGGCAAGCACACCGTCGATCACTTCCACCGCCGCCTCGGGCAGATCATCTGGGACCAGTGCGGCATGCAGCGCAGCGCCGAGGGCCTGAGGACGGCGCTCGCCGCGATCCCGAAGCTCAGGGGCGAGTTCCACGCGGAGATGAAGCTCGTCGGCGGCGGCGAGGAGCTGAACCGCGAGCTCGAGAAGGCCGCGCGCGTCGCCGACTTCATGGAGCTGGGCGAGCTGATGTGCCGCGATGCGCTCGAGCGCGACGAGAGCGCGGGGTGCCACTTCCGGAGCGAGCACCAGCAGGACGGCGAGTGCGTGCGCGACGACGACAAGTTCGCGCACGTCGCGGCCTGGGAGTGGAAGGGCAAGAGCGTCGAGGCACGCGAGGGCGAGCACGTGCGGCACGTCGAGCCGCTGGTCTTCGAGAACGTCCACCTCGCGAAGCGGTCGTACAAATGAGCGACACCATCGATCTCAAGCTGCACGTGTGGCGCCAGGACGGTCCGAAGGACGCCGGGCGCTTCGAGGACTACTCGACCTACGCCAAGGACATCTCGACGCACGCGTCGTTCCTCGAATTCCTCGACGTCGTCAACGAGCGGCTCGTCGAGGCGGGCAAGTCACCGATCGTGTTCGACCACGACTGCCGCGAGGGCATCTGCGGCATGTGCGGGATGATGATCAACGGCCGCCCGCACGGGCCCCAGAAGGCGACGACGGCCTGCCAGCTCCACATGCGCCACTTCCACTCCGGAGAAGAGGTGTGGGTCGAGCCCTTCCGCGCCGAGGCGTTCCCCGTCATCCGCGACCTCGCCGTCGACCGCAGCGGCTTCGACGAGATCATCCAGGCAGGTGGCTTCATCACGGCGCGCGCCGGGTCGGCCGTCGACGCGAACGTCCACCCGATCCCCAAGGGCGTCGCCGACGAGGCGATGGACGCCGCGGCGTGCATCGGGTGCGGGGCGTGCGTCGCCGCGTGCCCGAACGCCAGCGCGAGCCTCTTCATGTCGGCCAAGATCAGCCACCTGGGCCTGCTCCCGCAGGGCCAGGCCGAGCGCGACGGCCGCGTCCTCGAGATGGTCAAGAAGCACGAGGATCTGGGCTTCGGCGGCTGCTCGAACCACTACGAGTGCGAGGCGGCCTGCCCCAAGAAGATCAGCGTCGCCTTCATCGCTCGGATGAACCGCGACTACGTGCGGGCGGCGCTGACCTACGTCGAGCCTTCGGGCAAGGGCGACGGGGGCGGCTGAATCCGCGCCGCCCGGGCCGATCTTCGCGCCGGGAGCGCGACCGGGGTACGCTAGGCCTCTCAGGGGCCGACATGCGCAGCTTCACGCACTTCTTTCTCTTCACCTCCTGCCTGGGCGTTCTGACGGCGTCCGTCGCGGGCTGCGGCGTCCGCACCGCGCTCGAGATCCACGCCGACGCGGGCGACGCCGGGACCCGCCCCGACGCGTTCGGGCGCGACATGGGGCCCCCGCCTCCGATGGACGCCGGCTCGTGCACGAGCGACTTCCAGTGCGACGACGGACGGCTCTGCGACGGAGTCGAGGCCTGCGTCGGCGGCCGGTGCCAGTCGGGGCCGCCGCTCGACTGCCAGGACGGCATCTCGTGCACCAGCGACCAGTGCGTCGAGGGCGCCGGCTGCGTCTCGCGCCCCGACGACTCGCTGTGCCCGCCGGGCCTGCGCTGCGATCCGTTCAGCGGCTGCGTCCCGAACACCATGCGCTGCAGCAGCGACTTCGAGTGCGACGACCGGCAGGCGTGCAACGGCGTCGAGCGCTGCGATCCCGGCAGCGGCACGTGCTTCTCGGGCACGCCGATGTTCTGCGGCGACGGCGTCTCGTGCACCGACGACTTCTGCGTCGAGGGCTTCGGCTGCACGCACTCGGCGAACTCCGCCGAGTGCCCGCTCGGGCAGATCTGCGACGTCATGGCCGGCTGCCAGACGCGCCCCTGCGACTCGACGGGCGGCTGCGACGACGGCGACCCCTGCAACGGCAGCGAGTTCTGCACGGCCGACGGTCGCTGCGTCGGCGGCTCCCCGCTCTTCTGCGAGGACGGCAACCCGTGCACGGTCGACTTCTGCGTCACCGGACGCGGCTGCACCTCGACGACGACGTCCGAGATCTGCGGCGACGGCGCGGACAACGACTGCAACGGCCTGACCGACTGCGGCGATCCGTTCTGCGCGATGAGCCCCGGCTGTGGCACGTGCGTGCCGGTCGCACCGTTCGAGTTCGCCTGCAGCGACGGCCGCGACGACGACTGCAACGGCCTGACCGACTGCGTCGATCCGCAGTGCGCCGGCCGGCCCGAGTGCGGCCCCTGCGGCCCCTTCGAGTTCGACTGCTTCAACGGTCGGGACGACGACTGCAACGGCCTGGTCGACTGCCGCGACCCGGTGTGCGGCAGCACGCCGGGATGCGGCGGCTGCATCCCCCGCTCCGACCGGGAGTTCGCCTGCTTCGACGGGATGGACGACGACTGCGACGGGTTGTTCGACTGCACGGACCCCGACTGCGCCGGCCCGATGTGCGGCGTCTGCTCGTTCCCGGAGGACTGCCACAACGGGATCGACGACGACTGCAACGGACCCGCCGACTGCATGGATCCCTTCTGTGTCATGACGGACCCGTCCTGCGGCCCGGTGTGCGTGCCGACGTCACCCTTCGAGCGGCGCTGCTCCGACGGCATCGACGACGACTGCGACATGCGCATCGACTGCGCCGACCGCGACTGCCGGGGCCGGCCCGGATGCTCCGACGCGGGCACGCCGCCGATCGACGCAGGCTTCCTCGACGGTGGCGGGCCGACCACGAACGAGCTCGGCGTGGCCATGTGCACCAACGGGCGCGACGACGACGGAGACGGACGCACCGACTGCGCCGACCCCGACTGCCGTCCCTTCGGCCCGATGGGGGAGTGCTGCAACGGCGTCGACGACACGGGGGACGGGAACATCGACGAGTTCACGTGCCGCTGCTTCGACAACTCCTTCTGCCCGACGGTCGGCTCGCTCGATCAGGTCTGCTGGGTCTCGAGCTTCAGCATCTGCGCGCCGCGCTGCAATTTCTACGGCGGAAACTCGTTCTGCGCGGAGAACCTGCCGTCGACACCTACATGCAACTTCATGACGGGGGAGTGCGAGTAGCCCCCGCCCCGAAGGCCAGGGGAAGGATGCCGCGCGCGCGCGGGGACGGTATGCTCTGAGGCATATGTTCCTTCGCTTGGTCACGATGGCGACGCTCCTCGGAGCGCTCGCGATCGCTTGCTCGGGGCCGCGCTACGTGGCGCTCGACTCCGGGACGCCCGACGCGGCGACGCCCACGGGAACGCTCACCCTCCTGTCCGCGCCCTCGCTCACCCTGCGACCGGGTCAGACCGAGGTGATCGACGTCCGCTTCCTCGATGCAGCCGGCTCCCCGCGCGCGGGCGTGGTGATCGCCGCGGCGATCGAGGGCACCGCGCTCGACTCGACGCTCGGGGCGCTCACGGTCAGCACCGACGCGAGCGGCCTCGCGCACGCCTCGCTCGTCGCGGGGAGCGAGGCGTCCAGCTTCCACGTGCGGCTCTCGGCGCGCGAGGCCGCGGCGCCCGTCTACGTCGACGTGGGCGTCGGGACGAGCTTCGGCACGCTGCTGATCCACGCACCCTACGTCGGCACGCGCCCGGTCACGCACCGGATCATCGACGTCGTCCCGGCGACGACGTGCGCGGCGCTGATCTCCACCCCGCCCACGAGCGGCGGGCGGACCGTCCGCACGCGGGCCGAGGACGTGACGATCGCGGCGCTCCCGACCACGCTCGCGTACGCCGTGCTCGTGCGCGCGAACGGCGACCTCGCGGTCGAGGCCGATGGCTGCGTCGAGGGCGTCATGCCAGCGCCCGACACGACGACGCGGGTCGACGTCCCGCTCGTGGAGGTGCCCCTCGGGCTCGAGGGCGGCTACGCGGTCGAGGTCACCCTCTCGGCGAGCGGTACGCTGGAGGGCCGCGTGCACGCCTGGGCCGAGTCGCTCCGCGCGACGGTCGGAGCGAGCGGCGGAGACCCGGCGCTCTTGTTCAACGCGATCGAGGCCGAGCTCGTGCGCTCGGGCGCGACCTCGGACGCGTCCGCGTTGCACATGCTGCGCAGCAGCGCGTCGCTCGACCGAGCGCTCGGGGCGCAGCTCTCCGCCGACGGGACCGCGCCGAGCGAGGTCGTCGCCGCGCTGCTCGACGAGGCCGGCGCCGCGCTCGACGCACCGACCGTCGTCCTCGCGTTCAGCCTCGGCGCCTCGGGCACGGGGTCGATGGCGACCCAGGCGCTGCGGTGCAGCGACGGCCGGAGCGGCACCGTCTCGCTCAACCGGGCGGCGCCGATCGTCCGCTCGATCATGCCGGCGGTGGGGCTCGACGCGACGTTCACGTTCACGGGGCCGATCGACGCGCAGGCCGGCGCGCTCGCCCTCGCGTGGGCCGACGCCGTCGCGGGCGACCGCGCGCACGTCGCGGGGCTCCCCGTGGTGCTCGAGAACGCCTGCGACTCGCTCGAGTCCTTCGCGGCGACGACCGATGGCGCCGCAGCGCTGGCGGCGTGCGACGCCTCGTGCCGCGCCTCCGCGTGCAGCGCGGCCCTCGGCGAGCTCACGAGCATCGTCGCGGCCGGCGCCGTTCTCGTCGACCACGACATCGATCACATCGCGATGGCCGCGCACGTGGCCGCCCGTGACGACGACGGCGACGCCCTCGTCGATCGGCTCGACGGCACCATCCGCGGCCAGCTCGTCACGCTCGACGGCTCCCTGCTCGGGTCGGTCGACGCGGTGTCGGGCACGCTGACCGGCACGCGCACGGTCCCGTGAGCGCGCGCCCGTGACGGACGGACTGCGCGCGCTCGCCACGGTGGCCAACGCGCGCCAGGAGCAGCGGGCGCGAGCGCTCGGCGAGGCGCAGGCCACCCGTGCGCGGGCCGAGGATGCGCTGGCCGAGGCGAGCGAGCGCGTGCGGGAGGCCGAGAGGGCGCTCGCCGCGGCAGTCGACGAGCCGGTCATGACGGCGGCCGAGCGCGCGCTGGGTGAGGCGCGGCGAGCACGGCTACGCGAGCGAGTTCGAGCCGCACGGCTCGGACTCGACGCAGCGTCGGCGGCGCGCGCACGCGCGGGCCAGGCAGAGGAGGCGGCACGGGCCGCGCTCGGCGAGGCGCACGGCGAGCGTCGCCTGGTCGCGGGGCGTATCGAGCGGGCCGAGGCCGACGCGCGCGCGGATCGGCAGCGCGACGAGGACGACGAGGCCGACGATCTCGTCCGCTGAGCCCCGGGCTTTGCGTCCACGCGCGGACGTAGGCGTCAGGCTGGTGCTGCTGACGGACCGGGGCCAGAGCGAGGCGCTCGCCCGATGCTCCATGAACGACCGGGCCCAGGTCGCGCCCGGCGAAGTGACATCGATCAGTCGCCTCGCCCCGCCACGCGTCAAGTCAGCGGTGATGCACGACAACGACGGCCCCGTCCTGGGGATCCTCGATGCGGCGTACGACACCGACGCCGATGACGGGACCTGGCTCAGGAATGTCACGCAAGCCGCTGCACCTCTGCTCGACGCGGGGCTCGGCGTGCACGGCTTCCACGTGGATCTACTTGCCAGCACCCCGTTCCGCGATCCGGTGCTGGTCGGCGGTGAGCCCGCGTGGCAGGCCTGCTGGCGGGCGCACTGGTGGGACGAGCTCATCGAGCAGACACCGGCCGAGGCGCAGCGCGCGATGCTCCGCTTCGGGCCGGTCTCTCACACGACGGAGCTCTTCGCGGCCGTGGCGGCGCAGATCGAGAGCTTCGCCGAGCTGCTGGGCCGCATGGAGGACGAGGGCTACCAGCACGCGCTCGCACGCGAGCGGAGCGCCCGGTCGCCGAGCCGGCTGTTCTACCCGGAATCCTTGAACCTGGTGAGCCTCGACCCGAGCGGCCACGGGATCGCGCTCATCGGAAATCGCCGGGCCCCAGCGGCGAGCCCGATGGCCAAGGTCCACCGAAGGAAGCTGAGGCGACTCTCGGGCCATCTCGCGGCCGCTGCACGCATGCGCCGCAGGCTGGGCGCCCGGCGCTCGATCACCTCCGGTTCCGAGGCGATCCTCGCCCCGGACGGTCGCGTGCTGCACGCGGAGGGGGCGGCGACCTCCGCCCCAGGGCTCGCCGCGCTGCGCGACGCGGCCCGCTCCGTGGTCCGAGCGCGGCAGGGCGAGGTGCGCGATCCCCTCGCGTACTGGCGAGCGCTGCACGCCGGGCGCTGGACGCTCGTCGAGCGCTTCGAGTCCGATGGGCGAAGGATCCTCGTGGCGCGGGACAACCGGAGCGCCACGGTGGTCGCGTGCGAGAAGCTGAGTGCGCGCGAGCGGCAGGTGCTCGGCGAGCTGGCGCTGGGCCAGACCAACAAGGAGATCGCCTACAGGCTGGGGGTCACGACATCGACGGTCGCGACGCACCTGCAACGCTCCATGAGGAAGCTCGGCGCTCCCGACGTGCGAGAGCTCGTGCGCCGCGCGCGCGCGGCGCTCGATGGGGCGGCGCTCGACGCCGAGGGCGACCGTGGCTGATCCGCCGCGGGGCCTGCGTGCCTACGAGATCGAGATCGGCGGCGTCCGGCACGTCGTGTTCGAGCACGTGTTGGGGCCGCACGACGGCCGGCGGGCCCTCACCGCCGCGGAGCGCGAGATCGCGCTCTTGCTCGAGGAGGGGCTCGTGGACCGCGCGATCGCGGAGCGCCGCCGGGTCACCCGCAGCACGATCACCAAGCAGGTGCACAGCATCTTTCGCAAGCTGGGGGTGCGCTCGCGCCGCGAGTTGCTGGCCCGCCCGCGCTGACGCCCGCACCACGGCGCGCCCCGCACTCGTCCCGGGCAGTCCCTCCTGCGAGCGCAGAGGCCGCGAGTGTCGGCAAGTGCTCCATGGTCGGGTCGGTCACGACGGGTAAACCTCGGCGCATGTCCCCATCGCGTTGCAGGATCGTCGCCGCTTCGTTCGCGATCGCGCTCGCTTCCGGATGCTCGAGCCCGTACGGCTATCCGAACACCGCGGTCGGCCGATATTGCCGTCATGCCATCGAGACCTGCGGAGAGCCTGCCCGCCCGGCGGACTGCGTCAGCGCGTTCAACGCGGAGCTCGCCAACACCCTCGCGGGATGCCAGGCGACCTACAACGCGGAGCTCGAGTGCCAGGCCACGGCCGCGTGTAGCGGCACCACCTGCTCCACCGAGCACGAGGCCACGAATCAGTGCATCGCCTCCGGCGGCATGGGTGGCGGGATATGAGGTTCGTGGGAACGATGGCCCCGAGCCACCGGATGTTGGCGCTGGCGCTCGCGGCGACCCTCGCAGGCTGTCCGTCCGCGCCAGCGGGGCAGGACGCGAGCGCGCCCGCCAACGACGCGTTCCTGGCTGAGGACGCGGCCTACGACGATGGCGGGCCGACCGACGATGCATACGCCTGCCCCGCCCGGAGCCCCGGTCGGTGGGTCATCGGTCCGTTCACGTACTCCGGCCCCGATTGCACGGCGATGTCGAGCATCGACCTCGAGTACCACCCCGTCGCCTTCACGGTGGGGGCCGATGGGACCGTGACGGGCTGCGAGTGCGACACCGCCGGCGATCCCTGCGAGGTCTCGCTGGGCGAGTACGACCCACATCCTCCCTGCCTCCTGCGACTCGCATGCCGGGGCAATCCGATGAACGTCTACTTCGAGTCCACGACGATGGCGCGCGTCATCGATCACCGGCTCGCCTCGGGCTTCGGGACCTGCATGGGGTCGGGCCCCTTCACTCACGAGTAGTTCGCCAGGATTCATCGGCGGCACGCGGGCTCGAAGCGCCCGGGGGCGCCTCGCCCGAGCCTCCTCGGGGTCGACCGCTCACGCTGTATTCGCCCGAGATCGACGGCGGGACTATCCCGCGGGGCTGGCTCGTTGTCCCACGAACTTGCGGGAGCGAGGCAGGGCCTCGTACACCGGCACGGGGTAGGCGTGGGCGAACGGGAATCGACATCGGCGGGCGGGCGAGCGCGGCGGGCGCTCGCGGTGCTCTGCATCGCGCTCTCGGCGACCTGCGAGCCGACGTCGCCCTCGCGCGCCGACGACCCCGCGCCCGCTCCGCCGGCTCCGGCGCCCGCGGCCACGCCGCCCGGCTTCGACCCTGGGCTCGCCGCGGCTGGCGCCACGCTCGCGACGGCGAACGAGGCGATCGCGGACGGCCGGTTCGACGAGGCGCGCGCCGCCATCGACGCGGCGCCCCCCGACGACGCCGGGATCCTCCGGTTCCGACTGGCGCGCGCGTACGCCGCCGCCGGCTCGATCGACGCGTCGACGCCGCTCTGGACCGCGATCGGCGACGCAGACCACCCCCACGCGCTGCTCGCCCGCGTAGAGCTCGCTCGCCACGCGACCGATCTCGACCTGGCGCGTCAGACCGTGGAGCCGGCGTGCACGGCGTCGTGGCCCGGGCAGACCGAGGCGTGCGCCGTCCTCGCGCTGGCGTCCGCGGGGCTGCCCGACGAAGACGAGCGGCTCGAGACGGCGCTCTCGCACGTCGAGGCGCTCTCGTACGACGAGCGCACGCAGATCGTCCTCGCGCTCGCCGCCCGGCTCGGCGCGGCGGACGACGAGGAGGATCGCGAGCGCGCGATCGAGCTGCTCCGCTCGCTCGCGGACCTGCACCCCGGCTCCGCGTCCAGCGCGGACGCGGACGCGCGCGCCGCGGCGATCGTCCTGACCCTGGCGCCGCGCCGTCGTCGCGCGCTTCGGGAGATCGGGACCACGCACGCGCTGGCACGCGCAGACGCGTACGCGCGGGTGAACGCACACGACGACGCGCGCCGCGCGTACCACGCCATCGCCGAGTCGGCGGCGCGCACCGACCCCGCGCGCTGCGCGGCGATGCTCGGCGAGGGGCGCTCGGCCTACCGGGCGCGCGAGCGCGCCGTCGCCGCGGAGCAGCTCGACCGCACGATCGCCCAGTGCGCCGACGACGCCGAGGTCCTGCCCTGGGCCCTCTACTTCGCGGCGAAGTCGTACTCCGCGCTCGGCCAGGACGGCCTCGCCGTCGCGCGCTACGACGCGCTCGCCGAGCGCGCGACGGACCACCGGCTCGCCGACGACGCGCGCTACGAGGCGGCGGCGGTCGAGCTGCGGTCGGGCGACCTCGACGCGGCCCGCGCTCACCTCCGCGCCGTGATCGACGGACCGAGCGAGGCCGACATGCGGCCCGACGCCCTCTTCTTGCTCGGCTGGACCGAGCGCGAGGCCGGGGCGCTCGACGCGGCGCTCGTCGCCTTCGAAGCGGCTCTCGCGGAGGGCGCCGCCGAGTCGCGCGAGGACGTCGGCGGGCGGATCGCCTACTGGCGCGCGAGGACCCTGGCCGACCTCGGGCGGCAGAGCGATGCGCGCGCGGCGTTCGAGTCGATCGCCCGGGCCCGGCCGCTCTCGTACTACGGCCGCCACGCCCGCGGACGGCTGCGCGAGCAGGGGACCTCGCTGCCCTCCCCCTCGGCTGCGGAGGTCCCGCTCACGTTCCCGCTCCGGCCCGAGCTCGACACGCCAGGCTTCGCGCGCGCGCTCGCGTGCCTGCGCGCCGGCGAGGTCTCGCTCGCCGAGCGCGAGCTCGACGCGCTCGGCCTCTCGAGCACGAGCGACGATCACGAGGGTCGCTGGCTCGTGGTCGCCCTGCTCGCGCGCGCGGGCGCGAGCGAGCGCGCCATCTCGCGCACGCGCGGGACGCTGGTCCGTGGGCTGCTCGGCGCACCGCTCGACGACCGGGGCCGCGCGCTCTTCGCGCTGGCGTACCCGCGAGGCTACTCCGAGGTGGTGCAGGCCGGCGCGCGCGAGGCCGCCGTCCCGAGCGCGCTCGTGTTCGGCCTCATCCGCGAGGAGTCGAGCTTCTCGGCCGGCGCCGTCTCGGTCGCGCACGCGTACGGCCTGATGCAGCTCATCCGGCCCACGGCGCGGCGCCTCGCGCGCCCGCTCGGCCTGCCGAGCGACGCCGCCGCGCTCGTGCGCCCCGACGTCAACGTCCGCCTCGGCACGCGCTACCTCGGCGAGCTGAGCCACCACTACGCGGCCGGGCCCGAGGTGATCCCCGCCGCCTACAACGCCGGCCAGGGCGCGGTCGATCGATGGCTGCGCGAGCACGGCGACGTCCCGCTCGACCAGTTCGTGGAGTCGATCCCCTACGCGGAGACGCGCGGCTACACGCGCCGCGTGCTGCAGAGCTGGGGCGTCTACGCCTACCTCGAGACGGGACGCGTCGAGCCGCTCGGGAGCACGCTGCCTCGGCTCTGAGAGCGCGCTACGATCGAGGATGACCTCGACGCGCAAGTGGTTCCTGGTCGTCGCCCTCGTCCTCTGCGCGTGCGGCCGCCGGGGCGCAGCGGGCGGGGACGCGACGGTGTCCGGGACGTGGACGGTCGAGGGCGCGCCGCCGACCGCCGCGAGCTGCGCGGAGGTCGGCATCGACACGGTGCGGCTCGGGATCTACGCGGGCAGCGGCGGCGTCGAGTACATCGAGGCCCTCGAGGCGGCGTGCACGGCGGGCCGGCTCGACACGATCACGCCGGTCCTCGCCGCGGGCACGTACGACGTCGCGTGGGAGGGCTTTCGCGGCGAGACCCGCGTCGCGCAGGGCAACCGCTACTCGCTCGTCGCGACCCCCGGAGGCCACGCGGTCGTGCCGGTCGTCGACTTCGTGTCGGGCTACGATCCGAGCGGCTCCGACGCGAGCGTCTCGGCGCGCTGGACGATCGACGGCGTGGCTCCCTCGTCGGTCTCGTGCGCGGCGCTGGGCATCGCGCGCGTGCGCGTGGTGGCGTTCCACGGCACCCGCCCGATCGAGCTCGCGCCGCTGACGGCGACGTGCAGCGCCGGCCTGGTCGATACCCGCCCCATGGCCGTGCTGGCGTCCGGCGACGTGGTGCTGCAGCTGCAAGCGCTCGACGTACACCAGGCAGTGCTCTTCTCGGGCGCGATGGCGATGCTGCACGTCGCCGCCGGGCCCACGCACGTGGCGCTCTACGACGACGTCCCCGTCGACTTCGAGTCCTCGGGCACGTTCGATCCCCACGGGACCGACGCGACGTTGTCGTTCGCGTGGACGCTCGATCACCAGGCCGCCTCGATCGACGTGTGCGATGCCGTCTCCGCGGGGACGGCGGCGCTGGTCCTCTACGCGGCCGACGACGCCGCGCGCGCGCACGGGGTCGCCGTCGCGCAGGCGCCCTGTCACCTCGGCGCGTTCGACTCGGGGACCACGGCGCTCGTGCGCGCGGGCGCCTACCTCGCCTCGGTCGAGCTCCGCGACACGTCGGGTGTGCCCGTCGCGGGGGCGAGCCCGAGCGCGACACCCTTCGCGGTCACCGCGGGCGCGCGCTTCGTGGTTCCCTCCGTGGACGTTGCGTTCCCGACGACGCTCGCGGTCTCGCTCGAGTGGGCGAGCCCGGCGACGGGCGCGGGCGCTTCGTGCGCCGGCGCGGGCGTGACCACGATGGGGTACTCGCTCGTCGAGCGCGGCAGCGGCCTCACGGTGGAGCAGCGGGGCGCCGTCCCGTGCGCCACGCGCCTCGTGTTCGACGCCGTGCGGACGCCCGGCTTCGGTGCCGGGATCTACGATCTGAGCGTCACCGGCAGCGCCGGCTCGCGGGCGTGGCACACGCAGTCGGCGGAGTGCACCGGCATCGCGATCGCCGCCGGCGCGATCGCCTGGGACGCGTGCTTCGTCACGACGCCCTGACCGGGCCGCGCCGACCCAGGGTGACGCCCCGGCCCCGGCGTGCGTATCCTCCGCGCCAGGAGCCCACCGCCATGAAGATGAAGAACCACATCGATCCCGTGCTCGCCGAGTTCCCGGACAGCGCGGTCACCGTGCGCGTCTCGAACGCGGTCTTCGGAGCGGTGCCCTTCGCGCCCAAGCAGCCCAGCTACCACTCGCTCGGCGAGTGCGCGCAGGCGTTCTTCCCGCAGCTGCCGGACCAGACCCACACGATGGTCTTCAAGCTCGGCGGGAGCGACAACGTCGCGAGCGCGCTGTCCACCGCGAGCATGATCGACACCGGCGACACCGGCATCGCCGTCTACTCGGGCGTGACGTCGGCGCTCGGGATGTTCTTCGGCGGCGGCACCAAGGCGCTCGACAACGACAGCGAGCAGGGCGTCGACGCCGCGCTCAAGCTGCTCGGGATCTCGTACATCATCTACAAGCTCTTCCCGGGCGGGCCGCAGGACAAGGCGAGCGCCTTCTACACGACGCCCGCCGGACAGGCGCTCGCGTACTACTACGCGGCCGTCGACGTCGGCCTGCCCTTCGCGGACAACCTGGCCACGGCCGGAGGCAACGCCGTCTCGACGATCCTCTCGCGCCACGGCGGCGCCGCCGCGGGCAAGATCTCCATGCTGCCGGGCGGCGGGGCGATCGCGAGCACGGCACAGTCGATGGTCGGCTCGCTCATCGCGCCGATCCAGGGCGCCGTGCAGCAGGTGACGCCCTACGTGAGCCAGATCGCCAGCTCCGCGCGCGCGCACCTGCCGGCTGCGGCGACGGTGATGAGCATCGCCGACAAGGCCGCCGGCGCGGTCGCCGCGGGCGCGGACGTGCTGCCCTTCTACAAGTACCTCGTCGCACGGCTCGCCGCCGAGTCGTGCGTGCTGCTCGCCTCGCGCGGGCAGACGAACGGCTGAACCGTGCGCGCCGGGGGCCGGTTCGGGTGTGCGGTCCTGCTGTCGGGGCTCGTCGGCCTCGCGCCCGCCTGCAACGGCTCGACGTCGACGACGATGTGCATCGACACGACACAGACGGTGTGCGACGGGGCGTGCTTCGACCTCGCACGCGACCCCGACCACTGCGGGACCTGCGACACGGTCTGCGGGCCGGGCGGGCGCTGTGTCGCGGGCACCTGCCACGATCCCGACTGCGTCGACCAGCTCGACGTGCTCTTCGTCGTGGGCAACTCGGTGTCCGCGCAGAACGAGCAGTTCACGGTCGCCGCCGAGCTCCCGCGCTTCGTCCGGCAGCTCTCGAGCGGGGACGTGGACGGCGACGGCGTCCGGGAGTTCTCACCCTTCCGAAGCATCCACGTCGGGGTGGTGACGACGGACCTCGGCGCCGTGGGATCCTCGGCCCCGGGCTGCTCCGCCAGTGGCGACGGCGTGCTCCGCACCGCGGGCGACGCCGTGGCGGGCTGCAGCGCCACCTACCCGGCGGTTCACGAGTTCACGTCGGGTGCGGATGATCCCACCACGTTCGGCGAGGACCTCGCGTGCGTCGCGAGGGTCGGCCACGCTGGGTGCGGCTTCACGCAGCCTCTCGAGAGCGCGCTGAAGGCTCTCTCTCCGGCGAGCGCACAGCCCTGGACCGCTCCAGGCTACGCGCCGCCGACGTTCGCCGGCGGCACCCCCGGCCATGGCGGCCCCGGGGATGCCAACGAAGGGCTCGTCCGCACGGGATCGCGGCTCGCCATCGTGTTCGTCGCGAACCGGGACGACTGCTCTGCGTCGGACCTCTCGCTCTACGATGCGGCATCGCCGACCTATACGTCCGAGCTGGCGCTGCGATGTACGTCGTACCCAGACGCGCTCACCGACATCGATCGCTACGTGACGGGGCTGGCGGCGCTGCGGATCGATCCGAGCCGGCTCGTGATCGGGATCGTCGCGGGCGTGCCGGTCGCGGCGGACGGGCTCTCGCCCGGGCAGATCCTCGCCGATCCGGCGATGACCGTCCGCGTGGACCCGGCCACGTCGATCGTGCACGAAGCCTGCAGCGCGTCGGGCGGCGCGATCAGCGCGACGCCGGCGCGACGTCTGGTGACGCTCGCCGACCGGATGGCCTCGCGCGGGGTGGGCTTCGCGGTGAGCAGCATCTGCGATGCTCGCCCCTTGCTGGATCCGGTGGTGCGGGCAATCGGGGAGCCGATGAACGGGTGCCCGTGACCGCATGTGCGGCGCGGCGTGCGGTGTGTATGATGCGCGCCAGGTAGGCCAACGGGGGAGGGAACATGTCGCGACTGGGCATCGAGATGACGGGGCGTGCCGCGCTCGCGCTGGGGCTGGCGATGATCGGGGGCTGCGGCCACTCGATCCCGGACATGACGATCCACGCGACGACGCCGCAGCAGCAGATCGTGGCGCCGCCGGATCAGGCGGTGTTCGTCGTGTTCCACGGCGGGCGTGACACGACGAACGTGCTCCTGTTCAGCGCGGACGGGACTCCCATCTGCCAGGTGCCGCACCAGTCGCACTGCATGATGGCGCTGACGCCGGGCCACTACCGCGTCTACATCACCTGGGACCGCGTGTTCCAGGACGCGATCGACCTCGACGTCGTCGCAGGGCGCACCTACTACGCGACGCTCGCGATGGGGTGGAGCTTCGTCGACGAGAAGCTCACTCCCTCGATGCCGGGCTGGGAGCGGCTCGCCGAGTACATGCAGGGCCAGGAGGTCGGGATCGACCCGTCGCAGATCCCGGCGCTGCGCCTCGAGCTGCACGACCACGAGGATCTCGTGGAAGAGGCCGACCGCCGCATGGAGCACTACGACGAGCGCCACCTCGAGGCGCACACGATCCACCCGGACGACGGAGTCTGAGGCATGCGCGTGGTCTTGGCCTTGTCGCTCGCGCTCGTGGCGGGCTGCGGAGGAGCGACGACGCTACCCTTCGTGGGCGGGCCCTCGACGCTGCCCGATGCGGAGCTGTTCCAGCACGCGACCGAGACGGCGCGCGCGCACGGCTACAACCTCGTCGAGGAGAGCCCCGCGAGCGGCCGCTTCGCGGTGCAGGCGCACACGACGGGTAGCCGCGGCCAGACCGCGAACTTCGTGGTGCAGTTCTACCGGCCGGGCTGGGTGCAGGTCACCGCCGAGTCGACGGCGGTGCGCCGCGAGGGCGACAGGATGCACATGTCGGGCTCGCTCTACACGGAGTTCCAGGAATTCGCGGTGTGGATCACGGCTCCGCTCGCGCCGGGCGCGTCGGCAGGAGCGACGCGATGACCCGGCTCGCAGCATCGGCGGCGCTCGCGATGCTCGCGCTCGCGAGCACCCCGGTCGCGCTCGCGCAGGAGGCGTGCCTCGAGGGCCGCGTGCGCAGCACTGCGTCCGCAGGGCGCTGCTGCTGGCCGGGCCAGAGCTGGGCGCGCGATCTCGGGCGCTGCGAGGGGCCGCCCACGTGCCCGGCGGGCCTGGTCGAGGACGGCGACGAGTGCCGCGCGCCGACGGGCGCGCGCGTCGCGCCGGCGCCGACGCCGGGCGGGCCCATCATCCGGCCGATCGAGCCGGCCGCACCGCCGCCGAGCGCACCGCCGCCGAGCGCGCCGCCGCCGCAGCCCCCACCGTCCGGGCCCGTGGCCCCGCACATCACGCCGATGGTTCCCGGACGGCCAGTCACGCCGGTGACCGGCGGAGGGACCGTCGCGCCCACGCCGGTGCCCGCGCCGGGCGGGGCGAGCGTCGTTCCGCTGACGCCCGCGGTCGGCGCCGTCGCTCCGGTCGTACCCGCCGGTCCCGCCGAGTGGCCGCCCGCTCCTCGCGGTGGCCCCGCCGGGCTGCGCAACCCGCACTACGAGGACGGCCCCGACGACGGGCTCGTCTCCGCGGGCGCGACGCTCTTCGCGCTCGGCTGGGCCGGAGGGATCGTGATGGGCTCCATCTTCGTCGCCACCTCCGACCAGAACTCCACGACCAGAACCGAGCCCGGCGACCACTACACCTATGCGAGGGACCACACGTGTAGCGATCAGGCGGGCGGCTGGTTGTTCGTGCCGATCCTGGGGCCACTGATCACGATCGGCGCCGCGTACGATTGCCAAATTCCGAACTACTACGTCAACCAGGGATCCGGCACGTTCACGACGACGTACGCCCGCTACGAGGCGCAGGGCGGCGCCGTGGCGGCGGCCATCAGCATCGAGGTCTTCGAGATCCTCGGCTTCTCCCTGCTCTTGCCCGGGTTGCTCGGCCACGCACAGCACCTGCGCTTCGACGCGCACGGCGCGCTCGAGCTCGACGGCGGCGCGCGGCTCGCGATCGTCCCCTCGGCGCCCCTCGCCGACATCGGCGGCCTGACCGTCCGCCTGGAGCTCTGACCATGCACCGCATCGTCCTGGTGTCCTGGCTCGCCGCCTGCGTGTCGCTGGCCTTCGGGTGCAGTTCCTCGCCCAGCGGCACCGGCTGTCTCCGCGCCGACTTCACGCTCTGCGGCGGCTCGTGCTTCGATCTGCAGAGCGATCGCAACCACTGCGGGGACTGCAACTTCGCGTGCGTCGCGGGCGTCGCCTGCGTGGCGGGCCACTGCGTGACGCCCGACGCGGGCCCGCCGCCCGACGCGTTCGTCCCGCCCCGCGACGCGTACGTGCTGCCCGACGCGTGGCGGCCCGACGCCTGGGTCCCGCCCGTCGTCGGCATGTGCCAGTCGTGCGACGTCGCGACCTGCGGGGCCGGCCTCGGCTGCGCGTACCGGCGCTGCGACGGCGTCGCGCTCTGCTTCGACGCCACGAACGGCTGCGACGGCTGCCCGGCCGTGTCCGACTTCGAGACGGGATGCTCGACGAGCGCCGACTGCGGGCCCCTCTCGGTCTGCGGCCGCCTCTCGAGCGACTTCGGCACCGGCTGCCTGCACACCTGCACGACCGCGCGCGACTGCACGTCGGCACCGACCGGGTTCGACGACCGCGGCCAGAGCTGCGTCGGCGGCCGCTGCTGGATGGCCTGCGACCCGGTCGTCGCCCCGACGTGCCCGTTCGGCCTCGTCTGTCGCGCGGATCAGACCTGCGGGCTCTGAGAGGGGATGGGTCGGCTCGCCGTGGCGAGCACTCCTGTCATCCCTTCACGCCGCCCTCGGTGAGCCCGGTGACGAGCTCGCGCTCGAGGAAGTAGAAGAGCGCCATCACGGGCACCGACACGAGGATCGCGCCCGCGGCGAAGTGGCCGAGGTTTGCGTCGTGCTCGCTCGCGTAGCTCTGGAGCAGGATCGGCAGCGTGTAGAGCTCCTCGCGCGTCAGGAACGTCGCCGCGAGCACGAACTCGTTCCACGCCTGGATGAACGCGAAGAGCGCGGTCACCGCGATCGCGGGCCGCGCTGCCGGCAGCACGACCCGCATGAACGCGCCCGCGCGCGTGGCGCCGTCGACCATCGCGGCCTCCTCGAGCTCCTTGGGGATCGCGTCGAACGCGCCGCGCAGCTGGAAGATCGCGAAGGGCACCGCCGTCGTCGCGTACACGAGGACGAGGCCGCCGCGCGTGTCGAGCAGATCGAGCGCGTCGAGCAGCAGGTACAAGGGGACCGACGCCGCCACGCCGGGGAACATCTGCGTCGCGAGCATCGCGCCGAGCGAGGCGCGCTTGCCCACGAAGTCGAAGCGCGAGAGCCCGTAGGCGGCGGGCGTGGCGATCGCGACCGCCACGAGCGCCGTGGCGATCGAGACGAGCGTCGAGCTCCAGAGCTGCGCGCCGAAGACCCAGCGGCCGTCCTCGGTGGTGCGGCCGAGCACGGCCTCGAAGTGCTCGAGCGAGAAGCCGTCGGGGATCGGCAGCGCGCGGGCCTCCGGCGTCACCCCGGGCGAGAACGCGAGCGCGACCACCCAGAGCACGGGGTAGAGCGCGAAGATCACGGCCGCCGCGAGGACGGCGTGCACGGCGATCTCGGTGAGCGCGCGCCGCATCAGGCCGCCGCCCGTGTGCGCTCGCGCGGGAGCATGCGGGTCAGGCCCGCGAGGATCGCGAAGATCAGCACCGAGTACGCCGCCGCGTAGCCGATCTGGTGGCCGCGGGTGAACGCCCAGCGGTACGCCTCCGACACCAGGATCTCGGTCGTCCCGTCGGGCTCGCCGGCGCTCACGAGGAAGACCACGTTGAACATGTTGAACGTCCACACCGCGCCCATCGCGACGGCGGGCAGGAGCGCCGGAGCGAGCATCGGCAGCGTGATGCGCGTCAGCTTCTGCAGCGCGGTCGCGCCGTCGAGCTCGGCGGCCTCGTAGAGGTCCTTGGGGATCGACGTGAGCGCGCCGAGCGTGACGACCATCATGAACGGGAAGCCCAGCCAGACGTTCGTCGCCACGTTCGCGGTGAACGCCGTCGAGAAGTGCGAGAACCAGCTCACCGGCTCGACGCCGAGGAGCGCGAGGATCGCGTTGATGGCCCCGAGCTGCCGGTGGAACATCCCGCGCCACGCGAGCGCGGTGACGTAGCTCGGCACCGCCCAGGGCACGACGAGCAGCACGCGCACGAGGCCGCGCAGCCTCACCGTCTGGCGCGAGAGCAGGAGCGCGAGCCCCACGCCGAGCCCCACGTGGAACGCCACGTTCACCACGGTCCAGAGCACGGTCACCGCGAGCACGGCCCAGAACGAGCCGTGCCCGAGCAGGTCGCCACCGCGGTTCGTCAGGATGTCGACGTAGTTCGCGATGCCGACGTAGTGCAGGTCCGGGTTCCCGGCGAAGAGCGACGTCGCGGCGCCGACGAGCAGCGGCACCACGACGAGCACGAGCACCGCGAGGAACGCGTGCGTGACCCAGGCGTAGGCGGGCATCGAGCGCACGAGCGCGGCGCGCATCGAGGGGTCGCGGAGGCGCGCCAGCGCGAGGCCGAGCATCAGCACGAGGATCGACGAGGAGAGGACGATGCCGAGCGTCGGGTCGCGCGGCGCGGGCGGTGGCCGCGTCTCGTCCTCGAAGCGGTGCGCGGCCTCGGCCAGCGCGATCTCGGGCGTGGCGTCGCCGCGCAGCACCTTCTGGATCGCGCGATCGACCGGGCCGAACACGAGATCCATGTGCGGGTGCGTCGGCGTCGGCGTCGCCGCGAGCGCGGCCTCGTGGAAGGCGGACAGGACGGGGTCCGAGCGGAGCGCGGGGTCCTCCCACGCGGTGGTGGAAGCGACCACGTGCCCGCCCGCGCGCGCGCGCGCGACGGATCCATCGTGTCCCGCCAGGTAGCGAGCGAGGTCCCGCGCGAGCTCGGCGTGCGCCGCGTGCGTCGGGACCATCGCCGCCTCGATGGTGGAGTAGGGCTCCATGCGCGCGCCCCCCGCGGCGCCCACCGCGGGCAGCGGCACGACGTACCAGTCTCCGGGATGCTCGAGATCGGGCGCGAGCCAGGGACCGCTGACCGCTGCGCGCACGCGCCGGCTGCGGAACAGGTCGTGGACGAGGTTGCCCGTCGCCTCCGGCGGGACGACGCCCTCTCGCTGGAGGCGCGCGAGGTGCGCGAGCGCGCGCACGCCAGCGTCGTCGTCGGCGGCGAACTCCCCCGTCTCGTCGATCATCCGGGCGCCGTACGCGTGGAAGAGCCCGGCCGTCGCGTAGGTCGAGCCGAGCTCCCACGCGAGCGGATAGCGGCCGGCGGGCGCGGTCGCGGCGAGCGCCTCGAGCTGCTCGATCGTCGTGATGTCCGCGTCGTGCGCGTCGCCCCGCCAGACGTAGAGCACGAGGCACTTCATCGAGAGCGGCGCGCCCCAGAGCGCGCCCTGGTAGCGGAGCGCCTCGATCGCCGGCGAGGGGAAGTCGCCGGTGTCGAGCTCGCCGAAGCGCTCGACGAGGCGCTCGGCGACGTAGGTGGAGAGCCGGTTGTGCGCGTCGATGAAGAGATCGGGACCGTGGCCGCTCGGGATCGCGGTGCGCAGCCGGCTGGCGTACGCGCCGAAGGGGCTCGCCACGAGATCGACGTGCACGCCCGGATGCGTCGCCTCCCAGGCGTGCGCCGCCGCGGCGAGGCCTGCCGTCTCGTGCTCGCCGTACGCGTGCCAGACGACGACGGTCTGCGCGTGGGCGAGCGAGGGCGAGAGCAGGAGCGAGAGCAGGAGCGAGAGCGAGGGGCGCGTCATCGGAGCGCCGCGCCCGTCTCGCGATCGAACAGGTGCACCTGCTTGGGCGCGATGCGGATCACGCCGCCGAGGCGCGCCTCGGGGAGCTCCTCGGGCGAGAGCCGCGCGACGAAGGGCGCCTGCCCCACCTTGCCGTGCACGTACGCCTCGAAGCCCATCGCCTCCACGACCTCGACGCGCAGCGAGAGGCCCGCGTCGCCCTCGTGCGTGAGCGCCACGTCCTGCGGCCGCACGCCCAGCACGACGCTTCCGTCCTTCGCGGCGCCTCCGACGAGCACGTCGAGCCCCTCGCTCCGCGCGCGACCGCCCTCGACTTCGACCTCGAGGAAGTTCATGGCCGGGCTGCCGAGGAACCCCGCGACGAAGCGCGACGCGGGGCGTTCGTACACCTCGAGCGGGGCGCCGATCTGCTCGACCTTGCCTGCGCGCAGCACCACGAGCCGATCGGCGAGCGTCATCGCCTCGACCTGGTCGTGGGTCACGTAGATCATCGTCGCCGCGAGCCGCGCGTGCAGCCGCTTGATCTCCACGCGCACCTCGGCCCGCAGCGCCGCGTCGAGGTTCGAGAGCGGCTCGTCGAAGAGGAACACGCTCGGCCGCCGCGCGATCGCGCGCCCCATCGCCACGCGCTGGCGCTGCCCGCCCGAGAGGTCGCGCGGCATGCGATCGAGGAGCTTGTCGAGCCCGAGCATGGCGCTCACCTCGCGCACGCGCTCGGCGATGACGTCCTTCGGCGTCTTGCGCAGGCGCAGCCCGAAAGCGAGGTTGTCGCGCACCGTGAGGTGCGGATAGAGCGCGTAGCTCTGGAAGACCATGCCGATGTCGCGCTCGCGCGGCGGCGCCCGCGTCACGTCGCGCTTGTCCATCGTGATGGTCCCCCCGTCGGGCAGCTCGAGCCCGGCGATGGTCCGCAAGAGCGTGCTCTTGCCGCACCCGCTCGGCCCGACGAGCACCACCAGCTCGCCCGACTCGACCGAGAGGTCGATGCCGCGCAGGATCGGCTGGCCGCCGAGCTTCTTCTCGATTCCTCGCAGGGTGAGGTGCACGCGCGAGGCGCGAGCATACGAGAAACGGCGCCGGTCCGGTCGGGCGTTGACAACGCCGAACGAGCGGGCGTCTGATGTCCACGACGCGCGCGATCGCCGCGTCTCGCGGCCAGCCGTCCACGCCGCCCATGGTGCCACTCGCTGTCGCGGGCCCGAAGCTCAGCGGGCGGCGCCCGCGCGTCGGGCGGCGGCTGCCCGCCAGGTGGCCCCTGGCCCGCGTCGATCCGGCTTCTTGCCCGCGGCGCGCAGGTCGGCGATCGCCTGCTGACGACTGACCGAGTGATCGATCGCATCGAGATAGTCGGCGAGCGTGACTCCGTCCGGATGGCTCGATCCGAGCCCATCGAGGATCGTCCGCCGGCTGCGCGCGTCGTAGCGTCCGAGCCGTATCTTCCTGTGCGGATCGAGCGTCGGTCGCTCGACGGCGAGGAAGCCCCAGCGCGAGTAGGCCACGAGGGACCGGCCGATGCGGCGCGGCGCCGACCGCTCGCCCGGCCGGACGTCGTCGACGAAGAAGTGCTCCACTGGGTCCAGGCGCCCCCATCCCGAGGTCACGTGTCGTGCCCAGAGGCCGAGCTCCTTGTCGGGCGCCGCCTCGCGCGCGAACTCGATGACGACGCAGAGGGCCTGCGGGCAGCGCATGCGGCGCATGGCGGCTCGCAGCGCGACGGGCGAGAGGGAAGGCCAGCGCTCCATGCAGAGCTCGACCAGCGCGCCGAGGATGCGGGCGTCGTGCCGGCTCATCTCGGCGAGCAGGCAGAGCAGCTCCTCCTCGGAGGCCGGGTGATAGGGCCAGCGTGTGGCCCGGCCGACGAGCGGCGCGCCCCGGACCGAGAGCTCGTGGTAGGCGCGGGCGAGATCGGCATCGCTGGGAACGCGAACGAGCTCGAGGCGCGCGGCCTTCATCGACCCACGCGCTCGCGCATGTCGTCGAAGAGGTCCGCCGCCTTCTCCGCGCCGGGGATGCGCTTCTCGACCAGGGCGCTCAGGTGGCGGTCGACGAGATCGAGATCCTTCGCTTGCTTGAGCAGACGCAGGAGGTGAGGGCGATCCTTGTCGCGGCCCGCGAAGCACTTCATCACGAGGAGATCCTCGGCGCCCAGCGCGTCCACCGCGAGCTTCGGCCCCTCGTACACGCGAACGAGCCGCGCGCCGTAGTCGGAGGGCAGCACGTGGGTGAACGTGGTGAACCAGGGGTTGAGCCAGTCGGGCTCGAGGTCCAGCTCCTTGGCGACGGCGCTGGCGTGCGGCGCGAGGTCGTTCAGCGTGCCGCGCACCGGGAACACGTCCGCGTCGGTCGTCGAGACCGGGTGCCCGTGCGCCAGGATCATCGCGGTGCCCCCGCCGAGCACGAGGCGGACGGGCTCCGCGAGGCGCGCGTCGAGCGCCGCGAACGCGCGCAGCGCCAGCGACCGATCGAGGTTCTTGTGCCGTCCTGCCCCGCCCATCGAGCGGCGATATGGACATATGAAAGACAACTAGTCAATTAGAACGCGTCGGCGCCGCCCGAGCGGCCGGGATCGGGCCGCGGGAACTCGAGGGCTGTCCCGAAATCGACGACGGCCTCGGGCACGATCCGGCGGCCGCGCGCGACGAGCGGTGTGCCTCGCGAGGAGCGAAGCGACGAG
>JBGAQA010000189.1:0-5732 GCA_044220955.1 Sandaracinaceae bacterium | reverse complement strand
ACGGGAGCGGGTGGTGCGTGGTCGACGGCGAGGCAGACGCTGGTCATGTGCGCGCCGCGCGACGGATCGGTCGAGAGCACGCGTCCGTCGAGGCGGGGGCAGAGGTCGCGCTCGTTGGGAATCCCGTCGTGGTCGTCGTCCGCTCGGACCTCGCCGTCGACCGTGCAGGCGGGCTCGCTGGCCCACGGCAGCGGGTGCTCCGCGTCCACGAAGTGCTGTCGGCCGAGCACGCAGCGCGACGGGTCGTCGCGGATCACGCTCCAGATCCAGTCGACGTTCCGCCAGGCCCACGGGTCGCTGGCGAGGTTCGGCCCGCCGCCCCAGAGCGGCGTGGGGACCAGGACCGGCTGCGGGGAGATCGGCGGTACGCCCGTGTCGAAGGCGCCCAGGCCCGCCGCGTTCGTGGCGATCAGCGGCCCGCCGCCCAGGCCCCACGGACCGCTGCTCTCGCGCCACAGCTCAGTGAGCGTCCCTCCCGAGTCGCCGTGATCGAAGAGATCGCCGGCATCGGGAGCCCCGAGCACCGAAGACGAGCCTCCGCGCGCAGACGAGAGGCCAAGGTCTGCGACCACGGGCATGCGGAAGCGGACCGTCCGCAGCCCGAAGCCGCGATCGAGAAGCAGGGTCCGCTCGCTGGCGACGCACGATCGCGGCGGGCCGAGCGTCCGCCGAGGCAGCGCGCTCCCGTCGATGCCCAGTGCGTCCTCTCCGAGGCGATAGACGGCGAGATCTGCGCTGGTGTCGAAGCGCGTCGCGCGAGAGAGCGTGGCGCAGTCGCCGCGCACTGGCGCCGGGCCGCCGCCGAAGGTACCGGTCGCGTCGCCGGGGCGCGGGAAGCAGGCGGCGACGGCTACGCCGGTCCGGCCCGCGACGGTGCCCTGGAAGATCCCGCCGAAGAGCCGGAAGCTCGCCGCGCAGTGGTCCGCGGTCAGCACGTGGCGCCGACCGATGACCGTGGCGGAGCACTGCTCTCCGTCGGAGGTGTTCCTCATCTGGATCGTCGCGTCGCCGATCCCGCCGGTGGCATCGGGCACTGCATCACCGCCCTCGAGCGCGGCGGGATCACCAGCCGAGAAAGAAGGCGCCTCTCCGGACGAGCATCCCCCCCATGACCGCGAGCAGGGTGATGACCACCCGGATGTGATCGGCTGTGCTGATGCGCATGAGCGATCTCTCCGGTCCGATCGGAGCACCCCTCGCGTCGGCGGTCAACGGGTCACCCTCACCTGGAGGAAGCTACGACGCGACGCTGGCGCTCGCCGCGAGGCGCGTCTCGAGCTCGATCGGCGGCACGGGCTTGGCGAAGAGGAAGCCTTGCACCTCGTCGCAGCCGAGCTCGTCGAGGCGCTCGAGCTGGCCGCGCGTCTCGACACCCTCGGCGAGCACGTCGAGGCCGAGCGAGTGGCCGAGAGAGGTGATCGCCTGCGCCACCGCGCCCGCCTGATCGCCGCGCGCTCCATCGGCGTCGAGCTCGCGAACGAAGGACCGGTCGATCTTGAGCACGTCGAGGGGCAGCTTCGAGAGGTATGCGAGCGACGAGTAGCCGGTCCCGAAGTCGTCCACGGACACGCGCACGCCGAGCTTGCGCAGCTCTGCGAGGCGCGCCGCCACGTGATCGACGTCGTTCATGACGATCGACTCGGTCAGCTCGAGCTCGAGGGACGCTGGCGCGATGCTGGCGCCCTTGATCGCGCGCATCACGGTGCCCACGAAGTCGGGACGTGCGAACTGCAGCGAGCTCACGTTGACCGAGACGCGGCCGACGCCGATCCCCCGGTCTTGCCAGCGCTTGAGCTGGCGGCACACCTCGGTCATCGCCCAGGTGCCGATCGGCACGATGAGCCCGGTCTCCTCGGCGATCGGGATGAAGCGCCCCGGGCTGATGTTCCCGCGTCCGGGGTTGGCCCAGCGCAGGAGCGCCTCGGCGCCGACGTGCTCCTTGCCGCCGCGGATCCGGTACTTCGACTGGTAGTGCAGGGAGAGCTGGCCCTCGCGCAGCGCCACCCGGAGATCCTTCTCCAGGTCCACGCGGTCTCGCACCTCGTCGTGCATGGCCCGATCGAAGAGGAGCATCCTGCCGACGCCCTGGGCCTTGCACCGGGTCAGCGCCATGTCGGCGAAGCGGAGCAGCTGCGTCGCGTCGTCGGCGTCCTTCGGATACACGGCGATGCCCACGCTGGCCGTCAGCGAGATCTCGTGACCCTGGATGTGGAACGGCTCGCGGAGGGCCTGCTGCACCCGGTCGGCGACGAGCAGCGGCGAGCCGCTCTCGGGCAGATCCTCGATGATGATCACGAACTCGTCGCCGCTCCGACGGCCGACGAAGTCGGTGTCCGAGACCGAGCTGCGCAGGCGCTCGGCGACCTGCCGGAGCAGCACGTCGCCTGCCATCGGGCCGAGCGACTCGTTCACGCGGCGAAAGCGGTCGAGCGAGAGCACCATCGCCGCGATCTGGAGCTGCAGAACCCCGGCCCGCTCGAGCATGCGCTCGGCCTCCGCGATGGCGATGCTCCGGAGCGGCAGCCCCGTGACGCTGTCACGCGAGGCGCCCGTCCGCCGGGCCGAGTTGAGCGCGGTCGGCAGCGGCGCGGGTCGGAGCCGCTCGCGATCGATCACCACCACGCTCGCGTGGGACGCCAGGAGCGGCACCAACATCGCGGCCACGTCCTCGAGCGCCGCGAGCTTCTTGTCGAGATCTCCCCGCGGCACGTGGTCCGCGACGACGAGCACCGCGCGCTGGAGGCCCTCGACCATCAGCGGCACCGCGGCGATCGCCCCGAGATGTACCGCAGGCGGGAAGAGGCCGGCCTCGGGCGGGGGCGAGGTCCGGACGATGGGGCTCGTCGCGCGCGCGCGGGACATCAGGAGCTTGCGGGCCGACGGGAACACGATCGAGCCCTCACCGACGCCGAGCTTGAGCCGTACCTCGACGTGCTCGCCCTCGAGGAGGACCAGCATGGCGTACGGGACGTCCGCGATGGCGCGCGCCACCCTGAGGAGACGCGCGAGGTCTCCTTCCACGTCCGGACTCGCACTCTTCATCGGCCTCCCCAGTATAAGGAAGGGGCGTGCGGGGATCGATGGCCGAGATCGCCCCGTCGACGGCAGAGGTTAGCCGACGCGATGGGGCGAGGGACCTTCACCCGTCCGGGCGGTCCACGTCACGCAGCTCGGGGAAGAACGCCCAGTACAGGGCCGTCACGACCAGGGTCCCCACGCCCCCGATCACGACGGAGGTCACCGTGCCGAGCAGGCGCGCCATGAGCCCGGACTCGAACTCGCCGAGCTCGTTCGAGGCGCCGACGAAGACCATGTTCACCGCCGACACCCGCCCGCGCATCTCGGGGGGGGTCGTCGCCTGGACGACCACGCTCCGGACCACGACGCTGATCATGTCGGCGGCGCCGACGACGAAGAGCGCCGCGAGCGAGAGCGCGAAGCTCGTCGAGAGCCCGAACACGATCGTGGCGAGCCCGAAGACCCCCACGGCGATCATCATCGTGCGGCCCGCGCGCCGCTCGAGCGGCCGAACGCCGAGCACGACTGCGACCACGAGCGCACCGAGCGCCGGCGCAGCGCGCAGCGCGCCGAGCCCGATCTCGCCGACCCCGAGCACGTCGGTCGCGTAGACGGGCATGAGCGCGACCGCGCCGCCGAGCAGGACCGCGAACAGGTCGAGGGTGATCGCGCCGAGGATCACGCGGTGGCCCTGCACGTACCGGATGCCCGCGAAGACGCGCTCGAGCGCGGGCTCACCCGTCTTGCGCTCGTAGGGGCGCTCGCGGACGAACGCGAGCTGAGCGATCACGCAGAGCTCGAGGATCGCGACGACGAGGTAGAGCAGCGAGGGTCCGAGCGGGCGGTAGAGAGCGCCCCCGAGCGCGGGGCCGAGCGCCACCGCGACCTGGAACGTCGTCGCGTTCCAGCCGACCGCGCGCGCGAAGAGCTCGGGCGGGACGAGCGACGGGGTGATCGCCTGACCGGCCGGGCCGGCGAACGCGCGCGCGACGCCGAAGAGCGCGAGCACCCCGTAGACGAGCTGCACGTCGAGGGATGGCGCGGAGGCGAGCCGCGCGAGCGCCAGCGCCACGACGACGATGACGCCGTGGCACGCGAGCAGCACGGCGCGACGCGGGAAGCGGTCGGCCGCGGCGCCCGTGACCAGCACGAGCGCGAACTGCGGCACGAACTGCGCCAGCCCGGACAGGCCGAGGGCGAGCGGATCGTGCGTCGCCGCGTACACCTCGGCGCCGATCGCGACGCTCATCATGTTCGTGGCGACGACGGCGAAGAAGCGGACGCCCTGGTAGAGCAGGAACGAGCGCTCCGAGAGCAGCGCGCGGCTCGGCGACTCGCTCATGCGCGCGCGGCCGCCGTTCCCCCCGGTGCCGAGGTGGCTGCGGCGCGGGCCTTCACGCCTCGCTCCACGGCGCGGATGATCCAGGGCAGGACGAGCATGGACGCGATCGCGATGAGCGAGACGTGCTCCATGCCGACGAGCGGCGCGACCGGGTGGTCGACGCCGCGCTCGGCACAGTCCGCGGAGACGCCCCCCTCCTCGCCGACGCTCTCGAGCATCTGCGCGCTGGTGAAGGCGCCCAGCGCGCAGAAGAGGTGCTGCGTCATCGACTGGAGCGACATGAAGCGGGCGCGCTCCTCGTGCGTGGGGACCTTCGTCGAGAGCGTCTGTACCGAGACGTTGCGGAGGCCGTTCGCGATCATGAAGCTCACGAAGACGACGGGCACCGGCACCCACGGGATCGCCCAGGTGAAGCCCACGAGGACGACGACGACCGTGATCAACGTCCCGCTGAGCAGCACGGGGAAGGAACCGAAGCGGTCCACGAGCCGGCCGAAGGGGCGCATCGTCAGGAACCCCGCGGCCCCGCCGAGCAGGTAGAGCATCCCGAGGCTCTCCCGCGGGTAGTGCAGGTTGCCCTGCGTGAACGCGGCGAGGTTGGGGATCAGCACGAAGAGCCCGAAGTTCGAGACGGCGCTCGCGAGGTAACAGAGCTGGGTCGTCCTGCGCGTGAGCAGCGAGGCGAACGCTACGATCACGCCCGTCGCCCGGCTCGCCTCGCGGTGGCCGGTCAGCGAGGGGACCAGGACGAAGGCGAGCAGACCCGCCGTGAGCCCGAGCGCGCCGACCGCGAAGAAGGGAACCTGCCAGCCGCCGAGGCGCGAGAGCTCGAGGCCCGCCGGGACCCCCAGGACCGACGCCACGCTGAACGCCATCATCACCGTGCCCAGCGCCCGGCCGCGACGCTCCGCTGGGATGACGTCCGCGAGGATCGAGAGCGCCAGGCTCGTCGCCGGCCCTCCGAACGCCCCCGCGAGCACACGCGCGAGCACGAGATCGGTCAGGCTCGTCGCGAGCCCGCCCGCGAACGTCCCGAAGCCGAGGCCGATCAGCGCGAGCGCGAGCGCAGGCCGCCGATCGAAGCGATCGAGGAAGAAGGCGCACGCGAAGCCAGACACCGCCGCCGACGCCGTGTAGCTTCCCCCGATGACGCCCAGCCGCGCCGTCGGAATGGCCAGATCGCAGGCGAAGTCCGGGCCGAGCGGCATCACCATCATGAAGTCGAGGATGTTCACGAACTGCACCGCGGCGAGCACGAAGATCAGGCGGCGCTCGCGTTCCGGGGACAGCATCGGAGGACGCGGGATGGTGGACCGGGCTCGGAGCGCGCGCCATCGCGGTCTCGTTCTGTCCGTGCTGGTGGCGCTGGCCG
>JBGAQA010000188.1:0-5781 GCA_044220955.1 Sandaracinaceae bacterium | reverse complement strand
ACGATGGCCCAGAGCCAGCCGAGCGCGCGCGGGCGCTCGATCACGATGTCCCGGGGCTCCGATTCGGAGCCCGGAATCCAGGGCGAGGGGCCCTCGAAGCGCGCGATCACCGAGAGCGTTCCGTCGAGACCGGCCAGCGCATCGTCGTCGAGCGCAGCGCGGAAGTGGCCCGACTCGTCGGTGAGCACCGTCGCGAGCACGTGCGTGCCGCTCACGATCGTGATCGCCTCGCGCTCGAGCGGCGCGACGCCGTCGGTCAGGAGGCCGCGGGCCTCGAGCGTCTCGCCCGCTCGGAAGGTCGCGGCCGAGATCTCGAGCGTCGTCGCCGTGGGACGCAAGCGCACCACCGGCAGCTCGCTCTGCGCCTCGGCGCGCGAGGCGTCTCCGGTGGTGCGAACGATGATCCGCCCCGCCGCCGGAGGACCGAGCCGCGCGCTCGACAAGGTCACCCGAAGCCCGCCGTCGGCGTCGGTCGTCCCGCGCGCCAGCTCCCCGTCGCTCGCGTCGTCGCTGACGATCATCTCGAGGCCGCCGCCACCGGCCTCCGACGTCGCGAGGATCGTCAGGACGTGGTCGGGCTCGGAGAGATCGATGCGCGAGCCGGCGTCGAGCGTGAGGCGCAGCGTGAGCCGCGCGCGGTCGAGATCGAAGAAGCGGGTCGCGCGCGTACCCGTGTGCTCGGGGGCACCCTCGTACGTGGCGTCGATCGCGTAGTCGCCGGCGGGCACCTGGAATCGCGTGGAGAACGTTCCGTCGCCGGTCGCGGTCACGACGCGCGTGAGCACGTGGCCGCCGCGCTGGTGCGCGCTCGCGACCGCGTGGCTGAGCTCCAGGCTGACGTCTTGGCCCGAGAGCGCGGCGCCCAGGTCGTCGCGGAGGGCGCCGGTCACGGCGAGCCCGTCCTCGGTGCGGCGGACGTCGAGCTCGAGGCGGCTCTCGGCGCGGACGGTGAGGGTCGGCTGGGCCGAGAGCCGACCGGTCGCGCCCACGCACAGGACGGTGATCAGGGCCGCCGCCCAGGGCCCCCCGACCGCGTCGCCCCGCGCACGGGCTGAGCTCGTCATGCGCACACGTGCACGATGCCGGAGGGCATGGGCGGGGGCAATCGCGCGATTGATCGGGTGCGGTCCATTCTGAGATACTCGACGCTCACGCTTGAAGGGACTTGCTCGTCGCGCGTCCAACCGCCGCCGACAGCTGAGGTCGACGGGTCTCGGACGTAGTGCACACGCGCATGCAAGGACCACGAAGCTCGCTCGCACGCTGGGTAGCGGTCTCGGTGACGGCTCTGGCGCTCGCGCTGGCGGCAGCCGCGCCGGTGCAGCGCGCCGCGGCGCAGACCGATCGGTCCGCGTACCTCATCCAGCTCCTGAGCACCTCGTCCGCGTTCCGTGTTCGCGCACAGGCCGCGCTCTCCCTCGGGGGCATGGGGCCGAGCCCGGCCGTGCAGCAGGCGCTGGTCACCGCGCTGCGCGATCCCGACGCCACCGTCCGAGCGGCGGCGGCCCAGTCGCTCGGGCGGGTCGGCGACGCCGGCGCGCTGACCGCGCTTCGCGGGCTCGCCCACGACTCGGCACCGCAGGTGCAGCAGGCGGCGACGGCCGCGATCGCCTCGATCCAGGCACGGGGCTCGTCGTCCACGCCGCCGAGCACCGGAGGGACCACGGGCAGCACGCCGCCGCCGAGCGGGCCCGCGCGCTGGTACATCGGGGTCGGTGACGCCGGCAGCGCGGTGACGGGGCTCGATCGGACCGTGGTGGCCGCCGCGCGAACGACGGCGGTCTCGTCGATCACCGCGATGTCGGGGGTGGTCGTCGCCCCCGCCGGGGAGTCGGTGAGCGCCGCGCGCTCCGTCATCTCGTCACGCTCGCTGCGCGGCGTCTTCCTCGACATCTCGATCACGGACCTCACGACACGCCCCGACGGCAACATCCACGCGGCCGTGTCCATCGTGGTGCAGGACTACCCCAGCCACAGCATCCGCTCGATGCTCTCCGGCGCGGCGACGGTGGGTGGCGTCAGCGGCGTTTCGGGTCAGCGTACGGCGATCCAGGCGGCCATCCAGGGGGCTCTGCGCAGCCTCTCGCAGGCGCTTCCGTGAGCGCGCTGCAGTTCTGTGGATCCCGCGCCGGTTGCACCCTAGAATTCCTGATTGGAGGCGATCGCGATGCCCGCCACGAACGCTGAGACGATGCCGAAGCCGGCCGGCGGACCGCCGAAGCGCCAGTTCCGCAACTACCTCCTCGATGCGCGCTTCCAGCTGAAGTACACCGGCATGGTCGTCGGTGTGACGCTGCTCGTCGCCACCGTCCTGGGCTACCTCGCGTACGAGCAGTCCCGCGGCCAGACCGAGATGATGCAGCTGAACATGGTCATGGAGGGCCAGACGGAAGACTTCATCCGCGAGGCCGCCGAGGAGTACGACCGCAACCTGCTGATCGGCATCGGTGGCGGCATCCTCGTCCTCGTCCTCTCGCTGGGCTTCACCGGGATCCTCGTGACGCACCGGGTGGTCGGCCCGGCGTACAAGCTCAAGCGCCTGTTCCAGGACGTCTCGACGGGCCACCTCCGCGTCTACGGCAAGCTCCGCAAGGGAGACGAGCTCTGGGACGTGTTCGTCGAGTTCGAGAAGATGATCGAGAAGCTCCGCGGCAACCAGCGGGACGAGATCGCACAGCTGCAGTCCATCATCGACAGCGCGAAGGCCGCGAACGCGAGCGAGTCGGTCGTCGCGGAGCTGCAGGGCCTGCGCGACCGGATGCAGGCCGAGCTCGAGTAGACCGACACGCCTGGCCCGGCGGCCTCAGAAGACGACGACCTCGCACGGGAAGGTGCCGAAGAGGTCGTCGGTGGTGCTCCGCACTCGCGCGCAGGTCGAGTCCGAGAGCTCGATGTGCGTCGCGTCGACCGCGTGCCAGTCGGTCCCGCACGCGAGCGGATCGGCGCCGAGCGTCACCGTCCCCTCGCAGGCGCGCGAGGGGTCGATCTCGCCCATCAGCTGCAGCGTGCAGGGCAGGGCGCCGCTCGCGATCGCCGCGATCGCGGCGCGGAGCGTGGTCGCGTCGGTCGCGACCCAGTAGGGCGCGTCGGGATCGCCCGGGGCGTGGCCGACGCCCGCGTTCGCGACGTCCTGAAGGTGCATGTTCGCCACCTCCGTGCCGACCGAGAGCACGTACGCGCGGATCCCCGCGGCGAACGCCGCCTGCGTGCTCGAGACGCTGAGCGCGCGGCCGCCCACGACGTCGGCGCCGTCGGCGCACGTGCCCGGCTCGCCGTCGGTCGCGAGGATCATCACCTCGGAGCCGCTCGCGGTCCCCCCCTCCGCGAAGAGCGTCGCGCGGTTCGCCACCACGTACGCGATCGTGTCGCCCGTCGGCGTGTTGCCCGCCGGCGTGTTGGCCGAGTACAGCGAACGGATGTTGCCGATCGACGGGAGCGTGCCCGGCTGGGTCGCGACGTCGGGGCAGCCGAGCACGTCGGGGTCGTCCGTGTACATCACCGCGCCGAACTGCGCGTCACGATCGAGCAGCGTCACGAGCCCGTCGGTCCCCGTGAGCGCGGTCTGCAGCGCTTGCCATCGGGTCGGTCCGCCGAAGTCCTGCCGCATGCTCCCCGACTGATCGATCACCAGCACGACGCGCGGGATGACGCGCTGGGTGTCGATGCGGATCGATGCGCAGGTGTTGTCGGGCGGCGGCACGTCGGACGCTGGCCCCGCGTCGCGTCCGGCGTCGCGGACCCACGCGTCGGGGCGCGCGACGTCGGCGTCCTCGCGGCCGGGCAGGGGCGAGCGGATCGTGCATCCGGCGAGGAGCGCGAGGCAGATGAACGGCTTGGCTCGCATCGCGCTTCGAGGGCCATGATAGCGCGATCCCGGCGCCGCCGCGGCGTCGCCACGCTCCGGCGTCCGATCAGAGAGAGAAGAGCGCTCGGATCGTCCGGGCGAGGGAGACGCGCCGCTCGCCGAGGGCGGCGCGACGCGTCTCGACGCGCCTCTCGCTCTCGGGGTCACGACGCTCCTTCTTCTCGAAGCTGGCCAGGGGAAGCGTGTCCTTGGGGTCGTTCCAGAGCTGCATGGGGGCATCCTCGACCTCGCGATCGCGGCGAGCAACAAAGCGACGATCGACCGCTGCGCTCCCGCGTTTTTTTGACCGGGCGATCGCGGTCGGGCATTCGGTGCGCATGCCGATGACGAAAGCGACGCTCTTGGATCGGGTGAAGGAGCTGGTGGCAGACGTGACGCGCGCGCGCTTCGCGGGCGGTGCGTACGCCAAGCTCGCGCGCGCGCACGGGTACGCCGACGGGTACATGCGCGCGCTGCTCGACGCGGGCCTGGTGGATCGCGCCTCGCTCCTCGCGGCCTGCGGCGAGGAACGGGGCCGGGTCGTGAGGGACGAGCTCACGACCGCGCCGCACGCGGCGTAGCCGGTGCTAGGGTGCCGCGATGGTCAGGACGCGGCTCCACGTCAACGTCGATCACGTCGCGACGCTGAGACAAGCACGCGGCACGGCGTATCCGGATCCGGTCGAAGCAGCCGCCACGTGCGAGCTCGCGGGGGCCGACGGGATCACGGTGCACCTGCGGGAGGATCGACGCCACATCTCCGATCGTGACGTGGAGATCCTCAGGCGGACCGTCAAGACGCTGCTCAACCTCGAGATGGCGGCCACCGATGCGATGATCGCGATCGCGACGCGGGTGAGGCCGGATCTCGTCACGCTCGTGCCCGAGAAGCGCGAGGAGCGCACCACCGAGGGCGGGCTCGACGTGGTCGGCCAGCGCGAGCACGTGCGGAGCGTGATCGCGCGGCTGCGCGGGGCGGGAATCCCCGTGAGCCTCTTCATCGACCCCGAGACCGCGCAGGTCGACGCCTCGCACGACGTCGGCGCGGCGGCGATCGAGCTGCACACGGGCGACTATGCGAACGCCCCGAGCGAGGGCGCGCGCACGAAGGAGCTGGCGCGCCTCGCCCGGGCTTCGGTCCACGCGCGGAGCGTGTCGCCGGCGATGCGCCTGGCGGCGGGGCACGGGCTCACGGCGCGCAACGTGGGCGAGCTGCTGCGAACGGTCCCGGGCATCGAGGAGCTGAACGTCGGTCACGCCATCGTCTCGGACGCCGTGCTGATGGGGATGGAGCGCGCCGTCGCGCGCTTCCTCGACCGGATGCGGACGCCGTGAGCCTCCGCTGGCTCGCGACCACGGCGCAGGCGCGCGCGGTCGACGCCGCGGCCGCCGCGCACGGGCTCTCGACGCTCGTGCTGATGGAGAACGCCGCCCGCGGCGCGACGGACGTGATGGCCGCGCGGCACGCGGGGGGGCTCGGGCGGCCGCTCGTCGTCGGCGGCGTCGGACAGAACGGCGGCGACGCGTGGGTGGTGGCGCGGCACCTCGTCGCGCGGGGCCTGCACCCGCGCGTGGCGATCGTCGGCCCGCGGGCGAGCGTGAAGGGCGACGCGGCGACGAACCTCGCCGTGCTCGCTGCGTACGGGATCCCCGTGATCGACGCGACCGCCCGCGACGGGCTGCGCGCGCTCCTCGAGGGCGCGACCCTGATCGTCGACGGACTCTTCGGTACGGGGCTGACGCGGCCGATCGAGGGCTGGAACGCCGAGGCGATCGGGCTGCTCGACGCGTCGGGGCTGCCGATCGTGGCGCTCGATCTGCCGAGCGGGATCTCGGCCGATACCGGGCAAGTGATGGGCGCTGCGCTGCACGCGGCCACGACGATCACGTTCGGCGTCGACAAGCGTGGGCTGCACCAGCACCCGGGCGTGGATCAC
>JBGAQA010000187.1:0-5849 GCA_044220955.1 Sandaracinaceae bacterium | reverse complement strand
CGCGCTGGGTCGCCGCGGGCGCGGCGGGCGCCCACGGCACGGTGGACGAGCCGCTCAACAATTGCTTTCCGTCGCGCACGTTCCTCGTGAGCTACGTCGACGGCGCGACGCTCGCCGAGTCGTTCCTCGGCGCGATGCCCTTCGCCTACTGGCTCAACCTCGTGCTCGGCGACCCGATGCTCGCGCCCTACGCGCAGCGACCCACGGTCGCGATCACGGGCGCGCGCGAGGGCGCGTCGCTGAGCGCGGCGCCGATGCTCTCGATCACGGCGAGCGCGCCGGTGGGGCGGGCGATCGCGCACCTCTCGCTGCTCGTCGACGGCGAGGAGGTCGCGAGCGCGGACGGCCCGACGCTCGATCACTGCCTCGCGATCACGGCCGGGACGCACGCGCAGATCCTCGCGGTCGCCACGACGGCACCGGGCGCCGCGGGAACGACGAGCCCCTGGCCCGCGAAGGGCTGGCTCGCGATCCACGTGGACGAGACGGCGGCCGACGCGACGTGCGACCCCGCGCCGGTCGATGGTGGACCGATCGACGCGGGCGCCATCGCCGACGCCTCGCGCGCCGACACGGGCGCGAGCGGGCCGCCGAGCGCGGGCTGTGCGTGCAGGGTGCGAGCTGGACCGCGGGGCGCTCCCGCTCTCGCTCTCGCCCTCGCTCTCGCCCTAACCCTCGCTCTCGCCTCTCGCTCTCGCTCTCGCTCCGCGCTCCCCCTCACTCCCCCCGCATCGCCGCGCGCTCGGGGTTCTCGTACACCGAGATGATCGGCACGCCGTCGTAGTCGAGCACGTACACCGGCGCGACGCGGCCGTAGGCCTCCCAGATCTGGTAGTCGACGATGTTGAAGTGCTGCTCGTGGTGCACGATCGCGTAGTCCGCGCTCGTGAGGTCCCAGGCGATGCCGATGTCGCTCCGCAGGCGATGATCGCGCTGGAGCATCGAGAACGCGGTCGGCACGCTGTCGCAGATCCACACGCGGCCGCCCTGCGGCACGTGGTCGTTCATCCAGGGCGCGAGGCTGCCGGTCGTGAAGCCCCAGAACTGCCGGATCATCCCGCGGTCCGCGCCGCCCGGGACGCCGCCCGCCGGGAACGAGTAGAACGAGAGGCCGAAGGGATGGCTGTGCGCGGTGTCGACCGCCGCGGGCAGCATCGCGAGCGCGAGCGCGATCCCCGTGGCGCTCGGGGCGAGGTCGCGCGTGCGCGGGCGTGAGGCGAGCTCCGTCTTCAGCGCGCCCGCCATCCGCTCGAACGCGTGCCCGCCGAAGAGGAAGAGCATCGGGAACGACGCGAGGAAGTGCTTCGTGCCGCCGAAGATGGGCGTCCACGGCATCGAGAGCACGAACATCGGCGTCAGGAACGAGCCGAAGAGGAGCACGTCGAGCCGGCGCGGATCGACGGCCGAGGGCGCGATGCGCGCGCGCTCGTAGAGGCCCGGCGGCAAGAGGTGCCGGAAGCGAAGGCCCAGCCCCACGACCGCGAGCACGAGCACGGTCAGCGGCGAGGTGAAGAGCGTCATCACCCAGGGGTACGACGCCGGGCTCGGCGGGCCGAAGTAGGTGTGGCCGAGGTACTCGATGTTGTAGTGGACGTGGTTCACGTGGAACGCGACGTACTCCGCGACGCGCGCCTGCGTGTCGTGCCAGAGCCAGGGCCAGAGCCCGACGAAGATCGGCGGGCCGAGCAGCCCCATCGCGAGCAGCCACCACGGGAAGACGCCGATGCGCGGGCGCAGCCCCTGCCGCCGCCGCGCGAGCTCGCTCCCCGCGACGAAGAGCCAGTGCGCGAAGAAGATCAGCGGCAGCATCCACGCGTTGTGCTTCGTCTCGAGGCAGAGCCCGTACGAGATCCCGAGCGGAACGAGCCAGCGCCGCGAGCCGAGCGCGCGCCAGTAGCAGTACGTCACGAGCGTCAGCATCGAGACGATGGGCCCGTCGAAGCAGTCGAGGTGCGCGTGATAGAACGCGTTCGGCAAGAGCGCGTAGGCGAGCGCCGCGAAGAGGCCCACGCGCCGGGAGTAGGCGCGCGCGCCGAACACGTAGACGATCCAGAGCGTGAGCGCCGAGAGCACCATCCCGGGGAAGCGGAACGACATCGACGCTTCGGGGAAGAGGTGCCAGCGCTGCTGCGCGAGCCACGAGAGCGCGAAGAGGCCCTTCACGAGCGAGGGGTGCTCGTGGTTGTTGGTCCACGCAGCGTCGATCGCGCCGCGCTCGAGCGCGTGGGGCTCGCCGCGGAAGACCTGCGAGAACCAGCCCGCGTAGCTCTCGGCGGCGTCGACGTAGAAGCCCTCGTCGCGCGTCATGCCGAGGTCGCGCGAGGTCACGAGCAGGATCGCGACGTAGAGCGCGACCATGCCGAGGCCGAGCAGGTGATCGCGCCAGCCGACGGGGCGCTCCTTCACCGCGCCCCCACGATCTCGGCGCCGGGCGCGCCGCGCATCGTCGCCTGCCAGGAGTAGCTCCGGTGGTAGGCGCCCTCGGCGGAGACCTCGAAGCGGACGGCGCCGTGGGTCCCGCGCCGCTCCTCGGGGATCTCGGCCTCCATGCGCGACCAGCCGTCGCCGTCGCGGTGCACGCCCCGGCCGATCTCCTGGCCGTCGAGCCGGATCACCATCGTGATCGGGGCGCCGTCGCGCGTGCGCTCGAACTCCCACCACACGCCGGAGTAGAGGACGATGGAGCGGCCGAGCGGCACGTCGTCGAAGACGAGCGAGACGGTCCCGCCCTCCGGCGGGTGCTGGTAGATGCTGCGACGCGGGCGCAGCTCGAGATCCTCGTTGACGGTCGCGCCGACCCAGAGCCAGGGCTCGCCGAACGAGCCGCACTCGAAGTGGTTCGCCGCGGCCTGCGGACCGGCCGCGAGGCCCCCGGGCGCCGCGCCACGCGTGGGGATGAGGCGGCAGTCGGTCTCGGGTGCATCGCCGCTGCGGCGCAACGCGTGCGCCTCCCCGGCGTGATCGGTGAAGTCGTAGGTCACCGTCGGCGCGGGCAGATCCCAGCGCGAGAGGCGCACCTCGCCGAACGCGCGGACGAAGGCCGGCGCCTCTCGCGGCGCGTCGGCCGCGCGCGCTCCGCGGATGGAGACCTGCCAGAGCCGGCCGTACGCGGCGAGATCGCTGCGACCGGCCATGCGGTCGTCGATGAGATCGCCCGCCGCCGCGCGGACGTTGGGGTCGTTCCAGAGCGGTGCGCTCGAGATGGCGTCGGTCTCGCGCCACTCGTCGCGCACGAGCTGCAGCGCGGCCGCGTAGTCGCTCGGCGCCGGAACGCGCGCCACCTCGATGTAGTGCGCCAGCACCTCGGTGAACGCGCAGGCCAGCACCACCAGGAGCAGCAGGCGCCCCGGCTGTGGCTCGGGCGCGATCTTCTCGGGTGGCGGCGCGACGCTCGTGGGCATGAGCGGGCCGAAGATAGCGGGGACCGGCCCCCGCGCCCAACCGGATCGCCCGGCCGGATCGAGGGCCGGGGGGCCAGGAGCGTGGTAGGCGAGCGGGATGAGGTGGTGGTGGATCGCGCTGGTCGCGCTGGGGTGCTCGGGCGGGAGTGAGCCTGCCGTGCACGAGCACGCGGTCGAGAGCGAGGGCGAGAGCGAGAGCGAGGGCGAGAGCGAGGGCGAGGGCGAGCACGAGGGCGAGCACGAGGGCGAGAGCGAGGGCGAGGGCGAGAGCGAGGGCGCGCACGAGGGCGAGAGCCGAGGCGAGGCCCCGCACCGCATCCCCCTGCACTTCGCCTGGCCGGCGCCCGCCGAGGCCGAGGTCACGCTCGTCAGCCAGCACGACTTCGGCGACGGCGTGCTCGTCTCGGCCACCTACCACTACCACCTCGGCGTGCGGCGGGACGACCACGGCTACCGCGTCACGCGCGCGGGCATCGCGCTCGAGGAGCACGCGGGCACCGAGCCGCTCCGCCTCGGCAACGTCCTGGTGCAGGACGTCACGCAGCACGTCGGCGAGCTGCGGATGGACGCGGACGGCACGCACATCGCACCGATCGGAGGCTTCGACCCGATCGAGGCGGCCGCGCGCGGCGTGCTCGAGGAGGCGGGGATCGGCGATCGCCTGGCCGACGCGGTCCTCGCCCTCGGGCGCACTGGCTGGGAGCCGCTCAACGTCGTCGACTACGACACGATGATCCACGAGTGGAACGGCCGCTCGTTCGTCCTCGGCGTCATCGAGCCCGCCGACGCGCCCCCGGGCATCGACGCCACGCGGATCGTGTCCCTCGCGGGCGCCCCCTGCGACGAGGGCCCGGGTGCGGCTTCCACCTGCGTCGAGCTCGTCCGCACCGAGCAAGGCGAGCAGGGATCGGACCGCATCCGGCACGTCTACACGCTGCTGGCCGAGCCCGAGACCCTGCGCCCGCACCGCTTCCAGCACGAGTCGCGCACCGACAGCGAGGAGGCGCACGTGCACTACGCCGAGACCTGGACCACCACGTTCCGCTGGCTTTGACGCGCGCTGCGTGCACCACTGCCGCGCGATGCGCACTGCCTGCCTGCTCCACGTCGCCCTGCTCTTCTCCCAGTGCGAGATCTCCGCGTTCGGATCCGACCCCGTCGTGATCGGCGGCGAGACGAGCGGGAGCCAGGGCGGCCACGCGTGCGCCGAGCCCGACGACGCGCGCGCCGCGCGCGAGGAGGCGCCCGGCGGGTGCGCGACGCACTGCCGCATCGACGTCGCCGCCGGCACGACGGACTGCGACGAGATCACGCTCGCCGAGGGCCGCCCCTCGCTCGCGACCATCGACATGGGCAGCGACGACGGCGTCCTGATGACGATGGAGATCTGCGATCCGACGGGCCTCGCGTTCCAGCTCGCGGACAGCCCGACCGCCCACGCCGCCGGCGGCGACGAGGGGAGCACCTCGCACGACGCCGACCTCGCGCTCGACGGCACGACGCTCCACCTGCGCGCGGCGACCGGCAGCGGCGTCGAGGCGTCCAGCGTTGCGTCGTTCGTCGCGGCCCAGGGCTGCTCGACGCGGACGATGGCGATCGCGGACCAGATCGCCTACCTCGTCGACAGCGGCGCCGGGCTCTGCGGCACCGGCATGCTCCGCATCGATCCGCCGACCGACGAGCACGGCCGGCCCGACTCGCTCTGGTACCTCTCGACGGCAGGCAGCGTCGACGGCGCCACGCCGGGCAGCGGCGTGCGCAGCGTCGAGCTCTGCTTCTGGTGAACGTGTTCGGTGGGCAGGCCGCGTCGCGAGGCCGGTGCCCCTCCGCCGATCGGCGCCGCGATCGCGCGTGATCTTCGCGCGCCGAGCATCGCTGGTCGCCCAGCCGTCGAGTTGCACGAACATTGCACGCGCTTCGGGCTGAGCATGTGCACGGCAACACCGCGCGAGACCAGCAGAGCGCGCAGCGCGTCGCCGTACGTCCGGTCGGCTCCATCAACGCCTCGATCGCAACCCCGAGCGCCTGCCCCACCGAGAGCACGAGCTCGACGAACGCGCGCGTCTGCCCAGGTGCCTCGAATCGAACCAGTCGCTCGAGGCTCCCGTCCTCGCGACCGAACGCCGCCATCATCTTCGTCTTCGCGACGTCGATCGCGACCACCAACCTCGTGGCGCCCGCCAGCATCGAGACGAGCAGCGCGCTCGTGACCTTCTTGATCGCGACCGCGCTTTGCACCGATCATCGTCGGGATCTCGAGGTGCCCCCCGCTTCCTACAGACGACTGTGCCCCCGGGGGCTCGCGTGGGCAACCTGCGCGGTGCTCGGCGCCGTGATCACTTCGCGGCGTCGGATTCGCCGCTGCACAGGAGGGACCGATGAAGCATCTCACGCTGCTCGCCGTGGGCGCCGCGTTGTGGACGGCGGTGACGCTCAAGATGAATTGGT
>JBGAQA010000186.1:0-5976 GCA_044220955.1 Sandaracinaceae bacterium | reverse complement strand
GGTGTGAGGCTTCGACCGCGATGGAGCATGAGCGTCGTTTGCTCATGCGACCGCGGGCGAAGGGTCACACCCGCCCGCCGCGACCCGGTGATCGATCGACGGACTCAGAATCACCGCCCCCCGAGTACGCGTGGACCCGGACCGGGGAAGCGACGACCTCCGCGTATTGGAGCACCCCCTCGACGGGATCGCGGCGATGGCCGCCTCGGCGTCGATGGGCTCGCGCCAGGGCGGCTCGTTCCACGTCGTCGGGAGGGCCCGCACGCGGCGCAGCATACGATGGCTCGCGGGGGTTCCGCTCCTCGGTCCGCTGGTTAGCTTCGCTCCCATGATCGTCTCCTGCCCCACGTGTGGGTCGAAGAACCGCATCCCCGCCGCACGTGCGCTCGAGGCACCCCGCTGCGGCCGCTGCAAGTCGGAGATCGCGATCGACGCGCCCGTGCATGCGTCCAGCGCGGAGGAATTCGACGAGATCCTGCGCGGCTCGCCGGTCCCCGTGGTCGTCGACTTCTGGGCCGAGTGGTGCGGCCCGTGTCGCGCGGTCGCGCCGCAGCTCGACGCGCTCGCCCGTGCGCGCCGCGGCAAGGTCGTCGTGGCCAAGCTCGACACCGAGGCCGTCCCCGAGGTCGCCGCGCGCTACGGCATCCGCAGCATCCCGACGTTCGTCCGCTTCGATCGCGGCGCCGAGTCGAAGCGCGTCAGCGGCGCGATGCAGGCCGAGCAGCTCGCGCGCGCCCTCGGGGTATGAGGTGATAGCTTCGGGCGCGTGAGGCGTTTCGTCGTCGCCGCCCTCGTTCTCCTCGGCTGCTCCGGGTCCCCGGACGGGTCCGACGCGACCGTGGCTCCCGCGGACGCAGGCCGCGACGCTCCGGTCGACGCCGCCACGCTCTTCGAGCCGGCCGAGTTCGACTGCCGCGCCACGGCGCCACCGCCACGCGCGAGCCCGCTCCCGCTCACGTGCCCGACCGATCCCGCGTGCACGGGCATGCGGATCGCGTCCTCCCACCGCGGTGCGGGCGCGCCCGGGAGCATCGCACCGGAGAACACGCTCGCCGGGATCCGCGCGGCGATCGCGCTCGGTGCCGACGTCGTCGAGATGGACGTGCGGCCGACGCTCGACGGGACGCTGGTGCTGATGCACGACGACACGGTCGATCGCACCACGCTCGGGACGGGCGCCGTCGCGAACATGACGCTCGCGCAGGTCCAGGCGCTGCCGCTGCGGACCGCGGGCTTCGACGGCGACTTCGGGTGCGAGCGAGTCCCGACCTTCGCCGAGGCACTGTTGCTCGCCGCCGGCCGCATCGTGGTCGTCGTCGACGGGAGCAAGACCGACCGCGTCGATCTCGTCGTGGCGGACATCCGCGCCGCGGGCGCGCTCGATCGGGTCGTCTACGACGTCGCGGACACGGATCGCATCGCCGCGGCGCTCGCCCTCGAGCCCACGCTCCGCTTCTTGATCCGCGCGACGACGGAGGCGGAGCTGAGCGCGCGCCTCGCGGCCGTCGCCCCGGCCACCCCGGCCTACGTGCACATCGACGCCGCGAGCCCGAGCACGATGGCCGCGCCCGTCCACGCCGCGGGCTACCGCGTCTTCGCCCTGGGCTTCACGACCGACGTCCTCTCGGGCCTGCACGGGACTGCGGCGTACGAGGCGCTCTACGCCAGCGGCGTCGACATGGTGCAGTCGAACCGGATCGATCTTCTCGGCAGCTTCCTCGGGAGGTAAGGATCCCTCCATGGCGCGTTCGATCGTGGTCCGGCTCGGGGACGAGGAGAGCGCGTTCGGCTTCACGAAGGTCGAGCGCGAGAAGCTCTACGGGAAGAAGGAGCGCGTCGTCGTCGACGAGACCGGGCGCGAGTGCGACGCCGCGTGGCTCACGCCCGACGGCGCCGTGCTGGTCCCGATGGGCGGCACGGCGCACCTCTGGATGGACGAGCGCTGGGACGCGCGCGAGCAGACCGATCGCGCCGCAGTCGACGCCGGCGGCCAGCCGCTCACCCCCAGGGAGTCGACGCTCGGCGTGCCGCAGCCGCTCCGAGAGGTCGACGCCCGCCGGGTGCTCGATGTCGTGACGAGCAACGTCTACCAGCTCGACCCGGAGGCCATCGGCGCGCGCCTCGCCGCCGAGCTCGCGGCCGGCAAGTTCTTCGAGACGGCGTTCGCGTACCGCGACGGCTACGAGAGCGACGTGGCGATCCTGCTCGGGAACGACGAGGGCACGTTCGCGCTCGTCGGCAGGCCCTCCGGGTTCGAGCTGGTGTCGCGCGACGTGCTCCCGAGCGACGAGCCGGCCGGCCCCGACGATCTCGACGGCGATCTCGACTTCGGGATGCTCTGAGATGCCGCGCATCCTGTCCATCGCCGACGAGCGCAAGCGTGACGCCCAGATCGAGGCGCGGAGCCCCGCGCGCCCCGAGCCGATGCGCTGGATCAGCCGGAGCGATCGCGCGCCGCTGCGTCTCGAGCGGCTCGTCAAGAGCACGGAGAAGACCTCCCTCGACGCGCTGACGCGCGCGCTCGGGACGCCCGACGCGATCGCGGCCGCGCTGGTCGCCGCCGACCCCGAGATCGACCTCGAGCAGGTCGGACGGCGCCTCGGGCAGGCCACGCGCGTCTGGATGGGCGCGAGCGGACAGATCCTCTACGCCGCGCGCGTGCTCTCGGTCGTCACGGCCCCCGACGGAACCGAGAAGAGCCGCGCCGACTTCGTGGACGTCGAGGCCACGGTCGGCGAGGACCAGCCTCCGCTGCCCTGGTCGGGACGGCTCATGCCGGCGGCGCAGGTGGTCCGGAAGTTCGCGCTCGTGCGCAAGCAGCAGCTCCGCCACGTCAACGGGCTCACCTTCGACTTCCTCTTCGACATCGCCAGGACGCTCGAGACGTCGGGCCAGATGTTGGTCGTCGGCGCGGGCCCGCGCGGGCATCAGCCGCTCGTGTTCCAGACCAACGGCTCTCCCTTCCGCGGGTTCCTCGAGGGACGGACGGATGGCGAGCGCTACCTGCTCGTCCTGCACCTGTCGAACCTCGAGCTCAAGCGCGTCGGCGGCGCGGGCGAGAAGGCGGGGGCGCCATGAGCACGCCCTTCGCGACCACGTTCGAGGCCTATGGCAAGGGCAGGCGCGCGGCGCTCGGCGCGCTCGTCGATCAGGAGCTGCTCGGCAAGCTCAAGCGCTACAAGCGGCAGGTCGCCAAGCGCTACCGCGTGGTCGAGCCCGAGCTCGTGGAGCGCTTGTTGCCCGACGAGCCGATGTTCGTCTCACCCAAGCTCGACGGCGAGCTCTGGTTCCTCGTGCATGCGCCGCCGCCGGCGGGGGAGGGCGTCGCGCTCGTCGCGTACAACGGCCGCGTCCTGACGGGCGTGACGACGCTGGACGGCGTCACCGATCGCCTCGCCGGCGCACCAGCGCTCGTCGTCGCCGGCGAGCTCTACGCGCCGCCCGCGACCGGGGAGCGCGCGCGCAACCACCACACGGGCGCGGCGCTCTCGGAGCCGAGGCTCGAGCCGACGCTGAAGTTCCGCGCGTTCGATCTCGTCGAGGAGGCGGGCGACGACGCGCTCTTGCGGCCGTACGAGTCGCGCCTCGCCTCCCTCCGCAGCTACCTCGGCGAGGAGCTCGTCGTGCCGACCGAGCGCGGGAACGCGGCCCTGGTCGCGCAGCGCTACCGCGAGTGGGCGGCGCCGGGATCGTCGCAGCGCTACGAGGGGATCGTCGCTCGCAGCGACCGCGGCCTCACGTACAAGATCAAGCCGACCATCACCGTCGATCTCGTCGTGCTCGCCTACGGAGAGCGCATCACCGGGGGCGTGCGCCAGGTGCGTGAGCTCGAGGTCGGGCTGGTTCGGGACGACGGAACGTTCCAGCTCGTCGGCTCGGTCGGTGGGGGCATGAGCGAGGACGACCGCGCGCGCTGGCACGAGAAGCTGGCCCTCGTCGAGGCCCGCTCGTCGTTCCGCCTCGCGAACCGAGAGGGCACGCTGTGCCGCTTCGTGCGGCCCGAGATCGTGGTCGAGGTCCGCGTGTCGGACTTCCTCTCGACGGACGCCTGGGATGCGCCGATCCGCCGCATGTCGCTCTCGTACGACCCGGTCGAGGGGTACCGGCCGCTCTCCGAGCTGCGGACGGCCGTGCTCATCCATCCGGTGCTCCTGCGCGAGCGCGCCGACAAGAAGGCGGACGCGACCGACGCGGGGATGACGCAGATCACGAGCTACCTCGAGGATCTGAGCGTCGAGCCGCGCGCGGCCGGCGCGATCGTGCACCGCGCCAGCCAGCTCGTGCGGCGCGCCGTGTGGACGAAGGAGACGAAGGGGCAGCTCGCCGTGCGCAAGCTCGTCGTGATCAAGACGAACAAGGAGCACGAGGGAACCCACCCGCCCTACCTGGTGCACTTCACGGACTACTCGGCCGGCCGCAAGACGCCGCTCGAGACCACGATCCGCACCGCGAGCAGCCTCGAGGGCGCCGAGCGCGCGGCCGGCGCATGGATCGAGGAGAACGTGAAGAAGGGATGGGCTGAGGTCGGGAACGGAGGGGCGCGCGGGGCCGCGAAAGAACAGGAGAAATCGGCGGAGGAGCCGGCGCCTGCCAGCCGCTCTCGCGCCAAGAAGGCGAAGGGGGGCGACGCCTGAGCGGCTCGCCTGCCCGGGCGGGTACAAATGGAACCAAAGCCGCGTAACCTTGTCGTTAGAACGTGGACGGGCCCAAGCCGGCGACCGGCGGCGGGTCTCTCCCGGGAGGCAAGCCACCGATGAACTCCACCCTGCGCGCGTCCACGATGCTGCTCGTCCTCGCTGCGGCCCTGATGGCGCCCGCGGTGACGAACCCGGCGACCGCGAGCGCGCAGGAGCTCACGGAGGCGATGCGTGTGCGGATCGCGCGTCGGCTCGCGCGCAGCACGGTCTCCGTACTGGCGGGGCCGTCGACCGGATCGGGCTTCGTCGTGAGCGACGAGCGCTGGATCATCACGAACTACCACGTCGTCGAGGGCGCGGTCCGGCCCGTCACGAGCGCGGGTCACCACGGCACGGTGCAGGTCCACTTCGCGAGCGGCACCACGCTGAGCGCGGACATCCTCGAGACCGACCGCGATCACGATCTGGCGCTGCTCGAGGTGTCGACGGGCCACGTGCCCTCGCCGCCGCTCGAGATGAGCGACTCGGACGACGTGGAAGTCGGCCAGCAGGTGCTCGCGTTCGGCTCGCCGTTCGGGCTCGAGGGCACGCTGACCGAGGGGATCGTCAGCGCGCGTCGCGACGTGCCCGGAGTCGGCGGCGGTATGGCCCACCGGCTGATCCAGACCGACGCGCCGATCAACCCGGGCAATTCGGGCGGACCGCTCGTCGATCGGCAGGGGCACGTCATCGGCGTCAACACCGCCATCTACTCCCCCGGCCCGACGGCAGGCAGCGTCGGTGTGGGCTTCGCCGTGCCTGCCAACTACGTGCGCGACTTCGTGGACCACGTGCGTGAGGCCCGCTCGGGACACGTCGCGAGCGCGACGACGACGACGACGACCGCCACCGCGACCACGGCGGTGACGCCCCCGCCGACCCCCGTCGCGGCGCCGAGCCGTACGCTGCTCGGGGTGACCGGCGAGGACTACGCGCGCGGCAGCATCCACGGCGTGCGCGTCACGAGCGTGGCCGTCGGGTCGGCCGCCCAGCGCGCTGGCATCGTCGGCGCGGACGCGCCGGCGCCCCCCGCGGTCTCCCGGCTGCACATGGAGTGGAACGGGCACGTCATCACGGCGATCGACGGCACGCCCGTCCACACGGTCGCCGAGCTCGACAGCTACCTCGCCACGCGTCACGCCGGACAGACGGTGCGTCTGTCGGTGCGCCTCGGCTCGGGAAGCGGCGCTCTGAGCGGCGACACGACCGCGACGCTCGACGCGCCTCACTGAGTCTCCAGGCGCCCTGAGTCTCCAGGCGCCCTGAGCGGGCCCCTCGACGCACCGGCGGAGCCGGATGC
>JBGAQA010000185.1:0-6159 GCA_044220955.1 Sandaracinaceae bacterium | reverse complement strand
ACGCGGTGCGCGTCTGGGAGTCCGGGGTCGCGGCGGCGGCGCTCTCGACCGAGGTGCTGCTCGGCTCGCTCGCCCCGGCGCGCGAGGACGTGCACGCGCTCCGGCCCTATCCCGGTGCGCAGGAAGCCGCGCGCCGAGGCGTCCGGCAGGTACGTGTAGACGTCGATCATCGACGAGAGCGAGCCCGCGCGGTCGATCAGCGCGCCCAGGAACGCGCGGCGATCACGCGTCGTCCGGAGCTCGCAGTCGTGGGCTGCCTGCCGGTAGACGTCGATCCAGCCGCCCGCGTACTCGGACTGCCGCAGGCGCTCCTGCCAGAGCGGGAGTCGATCCGCGAGCGCGAGCTCGGCGGCGTCGCTGCAGTGCGCGCGGGCGTGCGGGGGAGTCGTGGGCGCCGCGTTCGGCCCCGGCGGTGGCGCCGAGGGCGCGGAGGTGCCGACCCCCTCGAAGTCGCCCGCCTCGCAGCCGTCGCAGTCGAGCACGAAGGGGTAGTTCACACCGACGATGCCGCCGCCGTCGGGCGCGGGAAACGTCCAGCGGCGGACGGCCTGCGCCATGCAGCCCTCGACCCGCGCGTTGTTCAGCGTCGTGTTCATGACCGACGCCGTCTGCACGGCCCCCGTCGCGCTGATGATGAAGGAGACGGTCACCCGCCCCGCGAGGTCCGGCCGCTGCGCGAGCTCCTGCTCGTAGCAGAAGCGCACCTCGTTGATGTGTCGCCGGATCACGCGGCGGATCACCTCGCGCGAGAGCGAGCCGCGCACGTCGGCCTCGCCCGTGCGGATCTGTGGAACGGAGCTGCTCCGCCCGTGGAAGCCCCCCGAGCCGCTGCCGTAGCCCGACCCCGAGCCGGTGCCGGACCCGTGGCCGATCGTACCGAGGGTGCCGAGCCCGATCGTGCCCTCGCCCGTCCCGCCGCCTCCGCGACCGGTGCCGCGCAGGCCCAGGCCGCCGAAGCCGAAGTTGCCGCCGATGTCGTCGCCCATCGTCGCGCCCAGCGCGGACGTGGGATCGTCGCCCATCGCCGTGTCGCCGCCGTAGGGGCTCGTCGGGCTGTTCCAGGCCCCCGCCATCGCCGCGATATCGCCAGGGGGCGCGGCCGCCTCGGCAGGGAGCTCGTTCGCCTCCTCCCGCGCCTGCTCGCGCGCCATGTGCGGATCCGGGCTGTCCTCGGGGCCCTCGATCCCGTACCGGCTCGTGGTCTTGGTGTGACCGCTGCCCATCGCCCCTTCGTCCGACGCCTCCTGGGGCGGCGGCGGCGGCTCGCTCGACGGCGCGGCACCGTCGTCGTTGCCACGCGCACACCCGACCAGCGTGAGCGGCCCGAGCGCGAGGCCGAGCGCCGCCTCGGCCAGGACGTGATCGGCCGCGGGCGCCGGCTCGAGCGCAGGGACGAGATCGGGATGCAGGTAGAGCTGCCCCGTCGGCCCCATCTGCTGCAGCTCCTGCGCGCTCGGCACGTAATAGCTCGTGTACGGCGTGATGAGCCCGTAGCGCGTGCCGAGCTCGGCGATCTCCTCGCGCGTCGCGCCCTCGCGCAGCTGCTGACGGAGGCGCTCGTTCGCCCAGCGCAGGCGCAGGTCCGAGCTCGCCTCGCTCGCCGCGGTCGTCACGGCCACGTGCTGCTCGAACGCCGCGCCCTGGAAGCTGCCGCGCACGACCACGTCGGTCGGAGGCGCCTCGCGCACGCGACCGACGACCTCCAGCACCGCGCCGCGCACGACGTCGACCGGCACGCGCGGGAACGCCGCCTCGATGCCGCTGCCGAGGTCGACCGTCACGCGCGTGAGCACCGGGCGCGAGAGGTGGGCGAGGATGTTCATCGCCGCGTCCGCCGCGTCCGCGCGCTCCTCGACCCGCATCGCGAGCCCGCCGCCGTGGGTCAGCTCCCCGAGCAGGTCGAGGTTCGCGTCGGCGCCGACCGCCACGGCGTAGAGCCGGATCGGGTGGGGCTGATCGCGCAGGTGCCCGAGCAGATCATCCGCGCCGAGCTCACCGACGGTCGGCGCCCCGTCGCCGACGTACACCACGGCGCCATCGCGCGAGGGATCGAGCAGCGCGGCCGCCTCGGCGATCGCCTCGCCCAGATCCGTCGCCCCGGCCGCGGGAACGCGCGCGAGCCCGTCGAGCAGCGCGTTCACCCGCTCGGGCGCGGCCACGCCGAGCGCCGTCTCGCCACCGTCGACCGCGCGGATGGCGAGGTCGCTCGACACGATGCTGACGCGATCGTCGGGGCCGAGGTGCGCGGCGATGGCCTCGGCCACGCTCCGGCCGAGCTCGAGGTGCGCGCGATCGGTCGCGGCCGACACGTCGGCCACGATCACGACGTCGATGCCCGCCCCGTCGCCGCGCGCGAAGAGCGCGTCCGGCAGGCGCAGCGGCAGGTACCAGTAGTCGCGCTCGTCGGCCTCGTTCACCACGATCCGCGAGCCCGGCGCGCGCGAGGGCGGCACGTGCGGCGCCCGGTAGGCGAGCTGCCCGTCGGCCGCGGCGGGCGTCAGCTCCAGCCAGAGATCGCTGCGCGGAGAGAAGTCGCTTCGGCGCAGCTCGACGCGGTCTGCCTCGACCGTCGCGCCGAGGCCCGCGCGGATGCGCGCCGCGCCGGCCGCCGACACGTCGGCCACGAACGAGAGCTCGCCGAGGTGCGGCGCCCCCGCGCCGGCCGCCATGGGATAGCGATAGAGCAGCGGCCCACCCTCGTAAGCTCGCGGGAGCCACTCCGCGTAGCGGATGGCGATGCGTCGCAGCTCGCCGGCCACGATCGGGTAGATGCGCGCGCGGTAGCTGCCGGGCGCGTCCCACTCGAGCAGCGCCGGATCGAGCGTGGAGCCGCGATAGACCTGGGCCTCGTAGGCGGCGCGCGCCTGCGCCTGCTCGCGCACGTAGCCCTCGACCATCTCGCCGTCGCGATCGACCGCGAAGCGCTCGAGCACCGCGCCCTCGGGGACGCGCACGCGATAGAGCCCCTCGACGGTCTCGCTGGCCGGGTTGAAGAACACCTCTTGTACCTCGGTGATCGCGAGCTCGCCGACGACGCGCACCTGCACGTCGAGCCGGCGGATCACCAGCGGCCAGCGCGCCTGCCCGACCTCGTCGGGGACGCGCGCCTCGAGCGTGCCCATGCCGGGCGCGCTCCGCGGGTCGCTCGGGCCCGTGCGCACGAGCCCGCCGGTCCAGTCGCTCCAGAGCGCCTCCGCGGCGACCGTCGGCGTGCCGCCGGCGATCGTGAGCTCCTCGCCCGCGCGCACGACGCCGCGCGTGTCGCCGGTGCGGTGGCTCAGCTCGCCCCGCACGACGTAGACGCGCGCCCCGCCGTCGACGAGGGTGACCGACACCGACGCGTCGCTCGCTCGCAGGGACGAGCCCGCGACGTCGAGCGCGAGCACGTCGCCGCCGAGGACGTCGAAGTAGACGCGCCCCGCGTCGATGGACACGCGTGACTCCTCGACCACGTGGACGCTCGCGCCGGCGTCGAGCAGGAGCGCCGGACCGGAGTCGAGGACCAGGCGCGCCAGGCCAGCGGCGGGCGTCGTGACCGCCCCGCCGAGCGGGACGCGCGCCGTCGGCCCCACCGTCTCGGCCCCGCTCGCGGCGTCTGCGACGGCGAACGTCCCGCGGACGGCGCTCGCGGTAGCCACGCTCGTCTCGAGCGGCGCGCCGCCAGCGCCCCCGTTACAGGCCAGCGCGACCAGCGCGAACACCCACGGCCACCGGCTCGTCCTCGGCATCGACCCTCCCAGCCCGCGCACCACGGCCTCGCGCTCGGTGAGCATACGCCAGAGACACTCGCGCGCGCTCGCGGTTCCGGCAGGGCGTGGCACGCTGTGGCCGGAGGTCCCTCGATGCGTCCCACGATCGCGCTCGCTTGCCTTCTCGTGCTCGGCTCCGCGCTCGGCTGCTCGGGGGCGACGACGCCCGCCGACGCGGGGATCGGACCGGGATCCGACTCGGGGCTCGACGCCCGCGCGAGCGACGACGCCGGCGCCGACTCGCCCGCCCCGGGCGACGCGGGCCCCGGGCCCGACACGGGCCGCGACGCGGGCACCGACGCCGCCCTCGCCACGGACACGGGCAGCGTCACCGACGCGGGCGGGACGGCGAGCTTCACCGTGGAGATCGTCAACCCCTACGCCTACGGCAACTGCTTCATGGGCCCGCCCGACCCGCTCATGGTCAGCTGGACCGCGCACGTGACGGGGCCCGCGGGCACGATGATCACGCTGATGGACGCCAAGCTCCGCGTCGAGGACCCGGCGATGAGCTACGCGCAGGATCAGACGCTCGTCGTCGACGTCACGCGCTTCGCGATCGGCGCGGGCGGCACGGTCGACCAGGACCAGCGCAAGACGAGCGGCTCGCCCAGCGTGCCGGTGTGCTCCTTCTGCGGCGATGCGGTGAGCGGCACCCTCTCGCTCGTGTACCGGACCGACGCAGGCGAGGTCGTGCCGGTGAACGTCCCGATCACGGACATCGGCTGCGTGTTCTGACGAAAGCTCACGGCTCGCGAACCGGCGGCGCGAGCGGCGGCACCTCACCCTTGCGACCCGTCCACGCCGCCGGGCGCTTGTCGAGGAACGCGCGGATGCCCTCGGCGACGTCGCGGTGGGTGCCGAGCCAGCGGAAGAGCGCATCCTCGACCTCCTTCGCGGCGCGCGGGTCGTCCTCGAGGAGCTGGCGCCAGATCAGGCGCTTGGTGACGCCCACCGCGACGGGCGCGGTGTGCTCGGCGAGCTCGTGGCCGAGCGCGATCGCCTCGTCGAGGAGCGACGTGTGGGGGACGACGCGCGAGACGAGCCCGAAGGCCAGCGCGGCCTGCGCGTCGAGGATTCGGCCCGTGAGCATGAGCTCGAGCGCCCGGCTCGCGCCGATCAGGCGCGGGAGCACCCACGTGCTGTTCGCCTCCGGGCAGAGCCCGCGCCGCGGGAACACGAGGCCGATGCGCGCGCGGTCGCTCGCGAGGCGGATGTCCCAGAGGAGCGGCACCGTCGCGCCGACGCCGACCGCCGGCCCGTCGATCGCCGCGATCACGGGCGTGGCCATGCGCCAGGGCATCGTCCGCTCCTCGAGGGACGCATAGTCACCGAAGCGGGACTCGCTGAACGTGGACTCGCCCGCCGCGAGATCCGCGCCCGCGCAGAACGCACCGCCTGCGCCGGTGACCACGATCGCGCGGACCGCGTCGTCGTCGTCGGCCGCCGCGAGCGCGGCGAAGAGCTCCGCGCCCATGCGCGCCGTCCACGCGTTCTTCCGCGTGGGACGGTTCAGCGTGACGAGCTCCACGGCACCGCGACGCTCGACGAGGATGTCTTCGGGCATGGCGTGGGAGCGTAGACGATCGAGCCGGTCCCCGAGGAGACGCTCTCGCTCTCGCTCTCGCTCTCGCTCTCGCTACGAAGAGAGCACCGTGACGCCCGGAAAGTGGGCGCTGAGCCGATCGAAGCCGGCGGAGTCGCCCGTCACGACGATCGCATCGAGCATCGCGGCCGTGGCCATGACCATCGCGTCCACGGTGAGCGTCGCGTCCACGTGCTTCATGCGCCCGAGGACGACGCCCGCAGCCTTCGCCGCCTCGATCGACGCGACGGTCCGTGCGGACGCGAGCAGCGCCTGCCGTCCGTCGCTCCGTCCGCGCCACCACTCGGCGATCACCGGATACGGCACCACGAGGCGTGCGCGCCCCAGCTCGGCGAGCCGCACGAACCGGAGCGCCCGCTCCTTGCCGCGCTCGGCGGCGATCAGCGCACCGGTGTCGAGCACGTACGTCTGGATCATGCGGCGCTGCGCCTGCGGCGCGTCCGCGTGGCGGCGACGTCGCGAGCGATCTCCGACTCGAGCGCGTGGGCCTCCTCCAAGCCGAGGCGCGCGATCTTCCGCTTGCGGAGGTACGCACCTGCCGCCAGTCGCCGGCGGGCCTCCTCGGCGAGGTCGGTGACGAGCGCCGAGAGGTTCCCGCCGAACGCCTCGTCCGCGAGCGCGCGCAGCGCGCGCTTGGTGTGTGCATCGACGGATACGGAGAACGTCGCGGTCGCGCCCGCTCGACGCGTCTTCTTCGGCTTCATGCTGAAGATGTAGCACGAAACGACGTCCTCGCTCTCGCTCTCGTCCTCGCTCTCGCTCTCGTCCTCGCTCTCGCTCTCGTCCTCGCTCTCGCTCTCGTCC
>JBGAQA010000184.1:0-6256 GCA_044220955.1 Sandaracinaceae bacterium | reverse complement strand
CATTGGTAGATCCTGCCCTTTCACCTGATGAAGTTCATCGGTGAAAGGGCAGGACCCCCTTTCAAACCGTGCGTGCGGATTTCCCGCACACGGCTTGCCGATGGTCTCTCGGGCCGACGCATTACGCGGATCGTCTCCATGGGCACCTCCTTCGGGGTGCCGATCGCTGCGCCGCGAACATGCGAAGCACCGCCACTCGTCCTCTCCCAAGGGTTGTCTCGACCTCGATTGCGATCGGCCGAGACAGTCTGGAAGGCGACCCGCGCCACCGGGCGTGGCGTCTTCAGGGCACGACGGGCAAGGCGACGCAGCGCAGCGCGATGCGCCGCTCCTCCGCGTCGGCGACGAACGCGACGGCGACGTCGTCGCCCTGCCGCGCGATCGCGAGCGGGCCCGTGGCGGCGCCGATCGACGTGGGGGCGCCCAGGGCTCCCCCGCCGTCGCGACTGAACACCCCGAGCTCCGCGGCAGTGGCGATCGCGACGCGCGCGTCGTCGTCGCTCATCGACGCGTGGGGCGTCCCGAAGCCGAGGGCGACCCCTGCCCCCAGCAGCGGCGGCGCTGCCGCCGTCGCGGGTGGGAGCGATTCCACGTTGCCGACGTAGGCGGACGTCACCGGATCGATCCGCGCGGTGAGCACGTGACGCCGGTCTCGGGTCATGTCGAGCACCGCGTCCGGCCCCTCGGTCCACTCGACGTCGGACCAGACACGAACGCCGACGGTCCCGCCGTCGATCCCGATCCCGCCGAGCCCGAGCTGGACGTCACGAACGTGCCACGCGCCCGAGCGCGCGAACACGCGCACGTGGTCGCGGTCGAGGAAGTAGCGAGCGCTCGCGAGGTCGAGGTCGGGGATCTCCTCGAGCGTGCCCGAGACCTGCGCGAGCCCGCTCGGACCGATCGGGTCGAGGCGCACCTCGCTGTAGCGGACGAGATAGCGGCTGGCCGCGGTGTCGTAGTGCAGGCTGAGCGCGCTGAAGCCGTCGCCCGCCTCGCGCGGCTGCACTGCGAGGATGCCCTCCGGACGCGCCGCGCTCAGCCCGAGGTAGACGGAAGGGCGCCCCTCCACGCTGCCGTCCGCCCCGAGGTCGAAGCGCCGGACCTCGTAGCCGAAGAAGAGCACGAGCGCGTCTCGGACGACGAACGCCCGCGCCGGCTGGCCGTAGAGCTCGATGTCCGACACCGAGCGGATCTCCCCCCCGGGGCCGGTGGAGATCAGCTGGGTCTGGCCGGTCAGGTCCGTGACGGCCACGAGCCACCCGCCCGCGTGCGCGGCGGCGGCGAGCACCCGCGCGTGCGCGCGCTCCGAGGGACCGACCGACGACGCCCAGAGCTCGAGCGCGCCATCGAAGCAGCCGCCGCGCGGGCCGGCGTCGCTCGGCGCGAGCGCGTCGGGCCCGGGGCTGGCGTCGGGCAGGACGACGGCGTCGAGCCCCAGGGGCGCATCGGCCACCCCGGGCCCGGCGTCGGCGGGACCGGGCCCTGCGTCCTCTGCCACGAAGTGCGCGCTGGAGCAGCCGACGACGAGCGACGCGAGCGCAGCGAGCGACGGAACCAGGCCACCCGCGGCCCGAAGAACAAGCGAAGAGGTCATGCCCGGACGCTGCGGGATCTCCGACGATGCGTCCAATGAATCGTACTTACGATGCCATTCGTGCTGCGAATGGGTCGCGCCCCAGGATCAGATCCAGCCGAGGCCGCCGAAGACGGCCAGGCAGACCGCGGCGGCGGCGAGGATGCCGCCGGCCACGCTCGCCTGACGGCGCGTGCTCGGCATGTCGAAGACCCAGTACGACACCAGGAAGAACGTGCCGTAGCCGAAGAGCACGATCGGGATCGGCATGCTCCGGCCCCACCACGGCCAGTCCCAGGTCAGCATGCCCAGCGCGTTCAGGACGTACTCGACCGCCACGCAGAACACGGAGTTCACGAGCGCGAAGAAGAGCCGGTTCGGCAGGCCGAGGATCTTCATCGCCGGATCCTTCGGGAGCATCTTGGCCCACACCACGCCGGAGACCGCGAACATGAAGCAGATCTCGACGTTGAGCCCGACGAGGATCACGTAGCTCGAGGGCCCCGGCGCGCCCCAGATGGGCGCGCGCTCCGTGAAGTGCAGCACGAGCGCGTTGGCGATCTCGTTGAGCCAGTCCATCCCCCAGAACGCCAGGCCCGCGAAGACGAGGCTCCAGTTCCGCCGCTCGATCTCGACGGCGTAGACGTAGACGACGAACGCGAAGAGGGGGATCAGGGTCCAGCTCACGTGGCTGGGGTCACGCAAGACCGCGAGCGCGCGCGAGGCCGATTCGGTGAGCATGCGGGACGATAGCGCCTGGCCCGCGCGCCGGCCGCTCTCCCTCCCCCGACGTCGCCCTCCGGTGTACCTTCGGCCGCGATGGCCACCAATGCCGACATCCTGGGCGAGGTACCGTTCTTCGCGATGCTCGATGCCTCCGAGCGCGCGGCGCTCGCCGAGCGCGTGGACGAGCAGAGGTCGAAGAAAGGCGAGGTTCTCTTCGAGATCGGCACACCCGGTGAGGCGCTCTTCATCGTCCGGAGCGGCGAGGTCGAGATCTGGGTGAAGCGCCAGACGGGCGAGCGTGTGGTCCTCGAGACGGCGAAGGCCGGCGACTTCTTCGGCGAGATCTCGCTCCTCGACGGCGGGCCGCGCAACGCGACCGCGACCGTCACCGAGGACGCCGAGCTGATCGTCGTCGACCGGGGCGACCTCGACGAACTGTTCCGCGTCAAGCCCGCCGCCGCCATGGATCTGCTCACGGCGACGGGGCGGCGCCTCCGGGAGACCTCGCGACTGCTCCGCGCGGGCGCGGCGAAGAACGTCAACGAGGAGACCGAGGACAAGAGCTCGGCGATCGAGCGCGCCGCCGACTGGGTGACGGAGTTCTCCGGCTCGATCCCGTTCCTCGTGATCCACATCGTCCTGTTCACCGTCTGGATCGTGCTGAACGTCGAGCCCATGGCGAGCAGCGTGGGCGGGTTCGACCCCTTTCCCTTCGGCCTGCTGACGATGTGCGTGTCCCTCGAGGCGATCATCCTCTCGGTCCTCGTGATGCTCTCCCAGAACCGCCAGGTCGCCCGCGACCGCATCAAGAACGACATCGAGTACAACATCAACGTCTCGGCCGAGGCCAAGGTCGCCTTCCTCCACGAGAAGATCGACCAGCTCAACGAGCGGCTCTTCGCGCGCCTCGACACCATCGAGAAGCGGGTCGGGGTCGCGTCACCGCCGGGCACGGCCCCCGCCGCGAGCGCACCCACGAAGTAGCCCCGCTGGCGTGTATTCTCCACGGCTCGGCGCGTGAACGGCGCCGCCCGAGATGCTGCGGAAGGTCGAGAAGTACGAGGTCGAGAGCGAGATCGGTCATGGCGGCATGGCCACGGTCTACCGCGCGCGCGACACGAAGCTCGATCGCCTCGTCGCGCTCAAGATCATGCACCCCCACCTGCGCGGAGCCGCCGAGGCGCGCGCTCGCTTCCGCCGCGAGGCGCAGTCCGTCGCCCGGCTCAAGCACGACCGCGTGCTCGAGATCTACGACTACTCCGGCGAGGAGTCGGACGAGAGCTACATCGCCGCCGAGCTGCTGACCGGGCCCACGCTGCGCAAGTGGGCCGACGAGCACGCTCCCATCCCGTCCGAGGTCGCCGCGTGCTTCGCGATCGAGGTGTGCCGCGCGCTCGGTGCAGCGCACGAGAAGGGCATCGTCCACCGCGACGTGAAGCCCGAGAACATCCTCTTGCACGAGAACCGCGAGCTGAAGCTCACGGACTTCGGCATCGCGGACATGGTCGACAGCCAGTCGATGACGGCCACGGGCCAGATCCTCGGCTCGCCCGGGCACATGGCGCCCGAGCAGATCGAGGGGGGGCACGCCGACGCACGGACCGACCTCTTCGCGCTCGGCACGGTGCTCTACTTCCTGACGACGGGTCGACTCCCGTTCACGGGGAAGAACCCGCACCAGGTGCTCAAGCGCGTGGTCGACGGCGACTACGCCGACCCGGTCCGCTTCGCACCCGCGCTCGGGGCGGGCATGGCGGCGGTGCTCAAGAAGGCGATGAGCAAGCGGGCCGACGACCGCTACACGTCGGCCCCCGACATGGAGAGGGCGCTGACCGAGCTGACGGGGAGCCTCGGGCTCGGCGATGCGCACGACGAGGTCGCGAGGTTCCTCGCCGATCCGGTCGGGCGGACCAAGGAGGTGAACGCGCTGATCGTCGCGCGCTCGCTGGCGCTCGGGAAGAAGGCGAAGGAAGAGAGCCGCGTCTCGGACGCGCAGGAGCTGCTCGGCCGCGTGCTCGCGCTCGACGACGGCAACGCCGAGGCGCTCGCGCTCCTCTCGAACATCGGGAGCGCGAAGGAGCGGGCAGCCGCGGGCAGGCGCGCGGCGGCCGCGGCGGCTGGCGTGCTCGTGCTGCTCGCGGCCGTGGCGGGGATCTCGCGGCTCGCGGGCGGCGGACCGACGGGCGCGTCGGACGGAGCCAGGGACGCCGGTGTGGTCGTGGTCGTCGAGGACCTGCGCGACGCGGCGGCCCCCGTCGCCGACGCCGGGATGGCCCCGGCGACCGACGCGGCGCCCGATCCGGAGCCGGACGCCGGGCCCGACGTCGGCACCGGGCTCGCGTCGGTGCCCATCCATCGCATCGCGCCGCTCGCGCCGCGACACGTCGTCTTCGATCCCGATCCGGTGAACGTGCGCATCCGCATCGACGACGGGCCGGAGCGCCCGTACGGCGCGTTCAACGCGATCGAGCTGACTCCGGGCCGGCACCGCTTCGTGTTCGTGTCGAACGCCGACTGCTGCAGCGACCTGAGCTTCGAAGAGGTGATCCCCGCGGGCCCCGGCACGACGACGCTCGCGCGCTCCCTTCCCTCCGCGCCGGCGGTCCTTCGGATCCTCGCCAACGTGGCGGGCGACGTGGTCGTCGACGGGGGCCGGGCGCGCGGCCGGACACGCGGCGCGATCACCGTCCCCATCACGGCGGCCGCGCGCGAGCAGACGGCGACGTTCACCGTCGAGGCCGACGGCTATCTGCCCTTCCAGGGAGAGGCGCGCCTCTCCGCCGGCGCCCAGACCGACGTTACCGTGACGCTCCAGCCAGCCCCCTGATATACCGTCGCCGTGGCTCCCCCCACGCGGCTCGCGGCCCTGCTGCGCGCGTGCACGCTGCTGGCCGTGCTCGCGTGTGCGCCGGTCGCGCGCGCGAGCGAGGTGGACGACTTCCAGCGAGCCCGCGACGCCTACACGGCCCACGACTGGGCTCGCGCCGTGCAGGCCTTCGAGGCGCTCGTCGGCACCGAGCCGCCCTTGTTGCGCACTCCGCTCTTGATCGAGGAGTCGCGCAAGTACCTGGCGGCCGCGTACGTGTTCGACGGACGCCCCGACGCCGCACGAACGCAGTTCGAGCGCCTGCTGACGGGGAACCTGGACTACGAGCTCGACGAGTCGCAGTTCCCCGAGGAGGTCGTCGACCTCTTCAATTCGGTGCACGACCGCCTCCAGGCCGAGGCCGACGCGGCGGCCGCCCGCGCCGCGGCCGAGGCCGCCCTCGCGGCCGAGCGTGAGCGTGCCCGGCGGCTGCTGGCGATCGCGGACAGCGACGTCGAGGCGACCGTCGAGGCGTCGCGCTGGATCGCGCTGATCCCCTTCGGCGCCGGCCAGTTCCAGAACCACGACGACGGGCTCGGCTGGCTCTTCTTCACCACGGAGGCCCTCTTCGGCCTCGGCGCGTTCGGCACGCTCGTCGCGCACCAGGCCATCGGCAGCTCCTTCAACCCCGCCGATCCGAGCAGTGGCATCCGCTCGGAGTCGCGGGGCCGGGTGAACGACGCGCTGCTCGCCACGGAGGTGACCAACTGGACCTGCGCCGGGCTCTTCGCCGTGTTCGCGATCGCCGGGATCCTGCAGGCTCAGCTCGACTTCCAGCCCTCGCACGCCGTCCGGACGCGACACACGGTGCCGGACGAGCTGCGCGAGGGCCTCGAGGTGAGCGTGACGCCCGGCGGTGTGCGGCTGAGCTTCTGAGGGGCTCTCGCGTGCCTGCGCGTTCGAGCGCGGACCCGGAGCGTCGTGAGGAGCGCGGACGTCATCACGCAGCACGACGGGACGAGAGCCAGCGCTCGGCCATCTGGGTCTCTGCTCTCGGTGTCGCTCTCGCTCTCGCTCTCGCTCTCGCTCTCGCTCTCGCCTCTCGCCTCTCGCTCGCTCAGTACGACCCGTCGTCGTACGTCACGAAGTAC
>JBGAQA010000183.1:0-6260 GCA_044220955.1 Sandaracinaceae bacterium | reverse complement strand
CCGCTGAAGCGCTGAGGCCGGCGTGGATCGGGCGCGCGGCGTCTCGTTCGGGTAGAGACCCATTCGCGATGGCCGATCCGAACGAAGTGAAGCGCATCCTCGTCATCACCGGCGGCGACCCGGCGAAGACGTTCGCGCTGGCGCAGTCGCAGCTCTCGGTGCTGGTGCTGCGCACGCAGGTGATGCTCTCGCTGTCGGGCATCGTCATCACCGTCACCGGCTTCTCGGGGCGCACCATCGCGCAGACCAGCGAGGTCGCGCGCGGGCTGGTCGCCGCCGGCATCGTCGTGGTGCTCGCGGCGGCGGCGACGGCCATCGGGGGCGTGCTGCGCCTGCGGTGGCTCACCCAGGAGCTGACCGACGACGTCGAGGCGACGCTCTCCCGCATGCTGGACATCCGCGACACGAAGAGCCGCTACCTCGGCGTCGCGCTGCTGCTCCTCCGCATCCGCGTGCGCGAGAGCGGGATGTTCCGCCGCGTCCGCGACGCCGCGACCTCCCGCGGGAACGTGTTCCAGCTCTTCACCCCCGCGTCCCGCGCGCTGCGCGCGAGCTCGACGAGCGCGCGCCGCTCCGACCAGACCTTGCGGAAGGCCTCGGCGTAGAGGTCCACCGTCTCGGCGCTCTGCGCGATCAGCGGGCAGGTCTGCGAGAAGAGGACGATGGACGACTCGAGCAGCTTCGCGGCGCCGTCGTACCTGGCGGTGTAGTTGGCCCGGCAGCGCTCGAGGTCCCCGGCCGAGAACGGGAAGCCCTTGCCGAAGCCCTTGAGCTCCGTGAAGAGCGGGAAGCTCGGGAGCGCCGCGCCCTGCCAGAGCACGACCTCGCAGCCCTCCGCGCGGAGCGCGTGGATCGTGGCGTCGCGCAGCTTGGCGGGCGACAGATCCACGCCCGCCGCCTTCGGGTCGAGCCACACGCGGTACTTGTGGAACACGGTCGTGCGATCGCCCGGGATCACCTGGGGCGAGACGCCCGGCAGCTCGCGGAGCGCCTTCGCGAGGCGGTGACCGTTCTCCTGCAGCCGCGCCGTCTTCTCCGGCAGGCGCGCGAGCTGCGCACGCGCGAACGCGGCCATCATCTCGTTACCGCGGTACATCGAGCCGACGCCGAGCGAGACCATCGCGCGGTGCCCGTCGAGCGGGCGGTTCGGGTCGTAGGCGGCCGCGTCGGCGCGGACGATGTTCTGCGCGAAGTTCCGGACCTGGTTGGCCTTCTCGAAGAGCGATTCCTCGTTCGTCGTGTAGAGGCCGCCCTCGCCCGCCGAGAGGTTCTTGCTCGACTGGAGCGAGAAGCCCGCGCCGCGACCGAACCCGCCCACCGGCTTGCCGCCGTAGGTCGCGAGGTGCGCCTGCGCGGCGTCCTCGATGATCGAGAGGCCGTGCTTCTTCGCGATGAGGCCGATGAGCCCGAGATCCGAGGGCGTGCCGTGCACGTGAACGGGCATGATCGCCTTCGTGCGCGGCGAGATCGCGGCCTCGATCTTCGAGGCGTCGATGTTCCCCGAGTCCGGGTGCACGTCGACGAAGATCGGGATCGCGCCCTGCGAGACCACCGCGAGCGCCGTCGCCACGAACGAGTACGCCGGGACGATGACCTCGTCGCCCTCGCCGATGCCGAGCGCGCCCACCGCCACCTGCAGCGCGCTCGTCCCCGAGTGGCAGAGCAGCGCGAACTTGGTGCCCTGCGCCGCCGCGAACTCGTCCTGCAGCGCGCGCGCCTCGGGCGCGTCGCTGCCGCTCAGCACGCCGCGCTCGAGCACGCGCATGACCGCGGCCTTGTCGGCGTCCGTGACCTCGGGCCACTTCGCGTGACGCTGACGATCGAACAGGGGTGCCCCACCGAGAGCCGCGAGCGTCATGTCCAGTCTCCTTCGGACGCTCGGAGCCCTCGCCCTCTCCGAGGGAGAGGGTTGGGTGAAGGTCCGCGCAGGTCGCGGATTCCGAGCTGCCCCTCACCCCAGCCCTCTCCCACCGCGTGGGAGAGGGAGTCCCTGGATCACGCGTGCTTCTTGGCCCAGCTGATGAGCATGCGCTCCTGCTCGAACACGTCGTGCTGGGGCTGCTCGCCCTCGGCCGCGTACGGGCTCTTGAAGTAGATCGAGAGCTGGCGCTGGATGCCCTTCTCGCCCTTCGCCTTGGCGATCTCGATGATGCGCACCAGATCGAGGACGAGCGGCGCGGCGAGGATCGAGTCCTGGCAGAGGAAGTTGATCTTCATCTGCATCGGGACGCCGCAGAAGCCGCCGAGGTCGATGTTGTCCCACGCCTCCTTCGCGTCGCCGCGGGGCTTGTAGTAGTGGATGTGGACCTGGTGGTTCTCGACGCGGTAGCCGAGGATCGAGTCGAGCACCGCGGCCTTGCTCATGACCTTGGTCTTGTTCGAGCCGGGGTTGTCGAGGACGAGGCCGTCGTTGTTGCCCAGGAAGTTGACCGAGTACCAGCCGACGACCTTGAGGTTTCGGGCGCGGAACATCGAGGCGAGCGCCGTCTTGAGGAGCGTCTGCCCGGTCTTGCCGTCCATGCCGGCGTAGGGGTTCTTCAGCTCGCTGGCCTGCTCCTGCAGCGCCGGGATGTTGGTGAGCGAGGGGGCGAAGTTGACGTACGGGACGCCGAGCTTGTTCGCGACGTAGAAGTAACGCTGGGCGGGCGCGATGGAGCTGTCGTTGCTGTCGAGGCCCTTCTCGAAGCCCGCGAGCGACTTGTGCGCGTCGGTGAGCTCCTGGTAGCGCTCCGTCGACGCGAGGTTGACCATCACGACGGTGTCGCAGTCGTTCTGCTTCTTGAAGTCGGTGATGTTCTTCTCGATGTGCGCGAGCTCCTCGCGGAAGTTCTTCACCTTGACGACGTTGTCGCCCTTGATGTTCGCCGCGTACTCGCCCGAGAACACGGCCGGCCACGGCTTGATGGACGTGAGCTTGTCCTTGATCTGATCGAGCTGGTCGTGGGGCAGCACCTTGTGGTGCTTGGCGGCGGCGTACACGTCGCTGAACTGGAGATCCCAGCCGCCGAAGACGATGTCCTCGAGCGGGCGGAACTTCAGGAAGCTCGTGATGAGCTCGCCCGGTGCGGGGTTGCCCGCTTCCGTGAGCATGCCGAGGCGCGGCACGATGCCGCGAACCATGAGCTCCACGCCCGCGATCACCGTGGAAGAAACGGCGCCGTTGACGCCGACGATCACCACACCCAGCTTCTTGCCCATCTCTGTCTCTCCTCTTTTCCTATCTCGAACTGGAAATCGACTCGGCCACAGGCCCGGCGCTCACTGCCCGACGTACGAGCGGAGGATCCGCTTGCGGTCGTCGTCGACGATCCTGGGGAACTTGGACTGCACGCTCGTGTTGCCGATGTCGAGCATGAAGCGCTTGACGCTTCCCGGCGGCAGGACGACGAGCTCGGGCGCGAAGATGCCGACGTCGTCGACCCGGTGCTCGCGGTAGACCCGGTTCTCCTTGCACAGGCCGGCGTCGAAGTCGCGCGCGAACGCCGCGCGGTCGATGTCCTTGCCGCCGTCGGCGAACTCGACGAAGAGCACGTACTTGCTGCGGGACGTTCCGAGCACGCCGACGTCGGCGCCGCAGCCGTAGTCGACGGTCGTCGCCGGCTGCTTGACGAGCGCGTGCTCGACCGCCCGCTGGATCTCGACGTGCGTGGTGAGCTCCTGGGTCGTCGAGAGGCAGCCGGTGAGGCGGCCGGCGAACTCCATGCGGAGCGGGTCCTTGCTGGTGAAGCGGACGAGGTCGCCGAGCCGGTAGCTGTAGAGGCCCGACACCGTCGTCACGTGGATCGCGTAGAGCTTGCCGACCTCGACGCCCCAGAGCGGCACGCGCGAGGGCCACGCCGAGAAGTTCGCGAGATCGCTCGCCTCCTCGACGGGGACGAACTCGAAGAACACGCCGCGGTCGGGGATCATCAGCATCCCGCGGTCACCGGAGTGATCGCTCGTCGCGTAGATGCCGCCCTCGGTCGCGTTGTACGTGTCGACGAGCACCACGTCGTCGCGGCCCATCCGCTCGCGGATCACGGGCATGTAGGGATCCGCGCTCACACCGCCGCCGACCATGAAGCGCAGGTTCGGCCAGAGCTCCGCGACCGTGCTGACGTTGCGCCCCTTCTTCTTCGCGTTGGCGATGAGCTTGTCGAAGAGGATCGAGAACCAGCAGGTCGTCCCGGCGACCGCGCGCACGTCGTGATCGATGTACTCGTCGACGATGCGCTCGAGCTTCGCGTCGTAGTCGGCGATCTCGCGGATCTGGGCCGAGGGGAGCTGCGCCGGCTTGGTGAAGGCCGGCATGTTGATCGACTGCAGCGAGGGGTTCGTCGTGATGAAGACGGGGCCCTCCTTCCGCATGGTCGTGGGCGGGAAGAGCCCGAGCGTGAAGCCGCTCGTGTAGTCCGTCTCGCCGCGCCACACGAGGTAGCGGAACACCGCGTCCGAGGCGCTGCCGCGCTGGAACGCGACCTGCGCGTCGGCGATGGGCAGGAACTTGGGCTTGCCCTTGGTGCTCGAGCCCGACGAGTTACCGAAGTACTTGATGAACTCGGGGACCAGGATGCCGCGCTCGCCGTTGCGCATCGCCTCGAACGCCGCCGAGTGCGAGTCGTAGTCGCCGCAGGGGACGCGCGCCGCGTACTGCTCGTAGGTGCGGATGTCGCCGAAGCCGTAGCGGCGGCCGAACGTGGTGTCCTTGCAGTGCTGCGTGATGCGCAGGAGCTGCTTGGTCTGGGCCTCCTCGACGTGGCGGAGCGCCCGATCCCAGATCGACACGCGAACGCGCGCCGCGGCGTAGAGCGTCTGAGCGACCGCCCGCGGGTAGATCGTCTTCTTCAGGGGACGGGTCGCGCCCGCGCGCGTGCGGGCCGCACCATGGTCGGTGGTGCTCGCCTTCTCGGGCGTCGGCCTCGTGGTCTGCGCGTCGTCCATTCGTGCTTCCCTGGGCGGGAGTGCCGAGCGCGGCTCGGCCGTTCGTGCTTCTTCCATGACGCTCCTCGTCGTAGTCGTGGGCGTGTACGCGCGAGAAGGGCGCGACTATCCCATTCCTTTTTTCGTGGGCAAGCCGGGAGGTAGCGGAAGCGCACCGCGAACGGCGCTGCGCAGCTCCTCGTGGATCGATCCGTTGGTCGCCAGGACCCGGCCCCCCGTGCGCTCGAACTGGGCCAGGTGCAGGTCCGCGCCCTCGAGGCCGCTCACGCGCCCGCCCGCCTCGCGGACGATCACGGCGCCAGCGGTCACGTCCCAGCGCTTGAGGGAGATGTCCCAGAACCCGTCGTAGGCGCCGTCCGCGACGAGGCAGAGCTCCATCGCGGCCGCGCCGCAGCGCCGTGCGCCGTGCGTGGCCGCGTCGATCGCCAGGAAGGCCCGGTAGTTGTTGTCGTCGATGCGGGCGCGGGTGGCGGGGAAGCCCGTCGCGAGCAGGGCGTCCTCGAGCGCCGCCGTCGCGCTGACCTCGCAGCGGGCGCCGTTTCGCGTGCTGCCGCAGCCGGCCGCCGCGGCCCACTCGATCTGCATGGCGGGCGCGAGCACCACCCCGGCGACGGGGACCTCGCCGCCCTGGTCGGTCCGCGCCGCCAGACCCATCGCGAGGCAGAAGAAAGGGTGTCCGTGGGCGAAGTTGGTGGTGCCGTCGATCGGGTCGACGTACCAAACCAGGCGCTTGCCGGCGTCGCTCGGGCCCTGCCCTTCCTCGCCGATCACGTCGTGGCCGGGCAGCCGCTGGGCGATCCGATCGCGGATGAGCCGCTCGCTCTTCTCGTCGTACTCCGTGACGAGGTCGGTGCGGTCGCTCTTGGTCCGGATGCGCGCTCCCCGCCGGAAGCCGTCCAGCACCAGCGCACCAGCCTCGCGCGCGATGCCCCGGGCGACCTCGAGGATCGCGCGCAGCTCGTCCGGAGTCGGGGTCGCGTCGGGCACCCCGCGACAGGAGCAACCCGCGGGCCACCCGTCGCGGATCCATCGGAAAACATGGCTTCATCGAAATTTCGGCCAAACGGCCGGTGTAACGGCTTTCGCATGTCGCCCGGAGTCCTCGCATGCGTGAAGCGCCTGCGTCGGTCGGGCCGTCACAGCGAAGCCGCCTTCGCACCGGACGCGCAGCGCGCTGCGCGGTCGCAGGGGGCTTACGGAGCCCGCGCGGCGTCGAGGGCCTCGACCTCGGTGCTCGCGACGACGACGCCCTTGCCCGCGCAGAGGCCGCTCGCCTTCACCACGATCGGCGCGCCTTGCTTGCGGATGTGCGCCTCGGCCTCTTCGAAGGTCGTCACCGT
>JBGAQA010000182.1:0-6317 GCA_044220955.1 Sandaracinaceae bacterium | reverse complement strand
GTCGATGGTGACGCGCGCGTCGGCCGGTGCGTGCCCTCCCTCGGGCCAGCGCACGCGGAGCGACGCGGTGTGGGGGCAGATCGGCAGCGCGGGGCCGCAGGTCACGGTCTGCGTGGGCGGGTGTGCGGGCCAGCCCGGATCGGTGACGGGCCGGGGCGGCGGAGCGCCACCGCATCCGAGAGAGAGCACGCACGCGAGCGCCAGCGGACGCGCGGGAACGTTCATGCCGCGCACGCTACCTCGTTTCGGTCACGCTGGGCGCCGCACGATCGAGGGCCGCGCGGTCCTCTTCGGGCGAGCCCTCGGCGCGCTCGCGCGGGACTCGCAGCACCGTTCCGCTGGCGGTCGCCACGACCTCGCGCGGCGCGATCGCGCCGTGGACCAGCCCCGCGGCGTGGACCGCCGCGAGCGCCCGCTCGAGCTCCGTCCGCGAGGGCCGGGCACCGGCGAGCGCGCGAGGGCTCTCGAGCACGGCGGTGTCGGCGTCGATCGCGTAGACCGCCTGGACGTGGGGCGAGCGGAGGCGAGACCAGGCGCGGACGAGCTCGACGTCCGCATGCTCGCGCAGCTCGACCTCCCGCTCGAGCAGGGTGTCGGTCGCGAGCGTCGTGCCGTCGAGCTCGACGCGCGCGTTCGCATAGCGGGCGCCGGCCGAGGAGGGTCCCGGCGGCAGGCTGGGCGGGCGTGCACCCGCCGGCGGCGAGACGGGCCGCTCGTCCCAGGCGCGCTGGTAGGCCGCGACGGGGAGCGCCTCGAGGAGCGCGAGCGCCGTCGGCGCGTCCGGAGGGCGATCCGCCGGCGACTTGGCGAGCAGGCTGGCGAGCACCGCGTCGAGCCGAGCGTCGAGCCAGGGCGCGAAGGGCGTGGCCGCCTGCGGCGCCTCGTCGAGGTGGGCCGCGGCGAGATCGGCGCCCTGGAAGGGCATGCGGCCCGTGAGCATCCGGTACAGCACGATGCCGACCGCGTAGAGGTCGGTGGCGGCGTCGGGCTTCGCGCTCCCGGAGATCTGCTCGGGCGCCATCGTGGCGATCGTGCCCATCATCGCGCCGGTGAGGGTGGCGCCGAGATCGACGAGGTGCGCGACGCCGAAGTCGCTCAGCTTGGCGTCGCCGCCGGCGGAGAACAGGATGTTCGCCGGCTTGATGTCGCGGTGCACGACGCCGCGCCGGTGGACCGCCTCGAGCGCCCGCAGCACCGCGCGCGCGATGGCGAGGGCGGCCGCGGGGGGCATCGGTCCGAGCGGCGCGTCGAGCGGGCCGAGGCGATCCTCGAGCGTGCCGCCCTCCATCTTCTCCATCACGAGATAGGGGCCCTCCGCGTGGTAGGCGAGCACGCGGACCACGTTGGGGTGGTCGATGCCCATCGCCACCTTGGCCTCGCGCGCGAAGCGAGCGAGCGCGTCACGACCCGCCGCGCCCGACGCCGCGCGCAGCGCCTTGAGCGCGACGCGTCGCCCGTAGAACACGTCCTCGGCGTCGAGCACCCGGCCCGTGCCGCCCTCGCCGAGCGTTCCGACGATCCGATAGCGGCCGAGCACCAGATCGCGCTGCGCCTCGGAGACGAGCCCGCGCGGATCGCCGAACGTCGCGCGCAGCATCTCGGGCACCGAGGACGGAAGCGACGGATCGACCGCGCGCAGCCGCTCGAGCACGTCGGCCGCCGCATCGCTCATCCCGAGGGCGGCGAAGCACCCGACGAGCAAGCGGTCGGCCTCGCGGCGCTCGCTCTCGGGCACGTCCGCCATGCGCGTGACGGGGGAGAGCACGCGCGCCGCGTGATCGTGGCGCCCGAGCGAGACGAGGATGCGCGCGAGCGCCAGCGCCGCGGCCGCGTCGTCGGGGGCCTCCTTCAGGCGGCGCTCGTAGAGCATGCCCGCGCCCCGGGCGTCGCCCAGCGCGAGGCGGCACTCGGCAGCCGAGGCGAGCTCGCCCGCGCGCTCGAAGAGCCGCGCGGCCTCCGCCTCGTCGCCGAGGCCTCGCGCGAGCCGGGCGGCGTCGGCGGGCCGGCCACGGTCCTCGGCGACGCGGGCGGCGAGCGCCGCCTGATCGGGCGCGCCGTCGAGCGCGTCCAGGAGGGACGCGATCGCGGAGGCGTCTCGCGCGAGGATGGCGTAGCCGTACGCGTCGGCGAGCGCGCCCGCGGACCGCGCGCACGCGATCGCCGGCTCGTACTTCCACACGTCCGCATAGAGCGCGGCCGCGCGGGCGAGCGCGCCGGCCGCCCGCGCCGCGTCCGCCGCCTCCTCGTTCCGGCCCTCGCGGACGAGCGCCGCGATCTCGTCGTCGAGGGCGCTCAAGGGACTCCCCCGTCGAGCGACAAGCTCCCGCTTCCGCCGTCGATCTCGCTCCCGCCGTCGCTCCCGCTCTCGCCCTCGCCCTCGCTCTCGCCCTCGCCCTCGCTCTCGCTCTCGGTCTCGCTCTCGCCCTCGCTCACGTCGAGCACCGGCTCGACGCCCCTGCCCCGCGCCGCGCGGTCGTAGCGCGGCCCGAGCGCCGTGAGCATCGGGCGCTCGCGGTTGCGCTCGCTCGGACCGGAGAGGTCGCGCCAGAAGTAGCTCCGCGCGCGCACGTCGAGGTGCACGAACCCGCTCGTCGGGTAGATGCCGACGCCCACGAACCCCTGCGGCCTCAGCCAAGCGGCGAGCCGCGCGTCGCTCACGCCGGGCAGCACGAGATCGATCGCGCGCCCCTGCGCGTGCCGGCTGGACGGGTTACCGCTGCGGTAGCCGCTGATCACGTGCACGTACGGTACGCCGAAGTGCCGGGTGGCCGCGTACACGAGCGCGACGAGGCGCGGGTGGATCGGGTGGGTGGTCCCGTCCACGCGGTACGCGAGCGCCTGCTCGGCGATCGCCATCGCCGCGGCGTCGAACGTGCCGTCGAGGGCGGGGAGCAGCACGAAGGGCGCGGGCGCTCCGCCCGAGCGAAGCTCCAGAGGCTGCGGCACGGCGTGCAGCCAGCGGCGCGTCTCGGCGCTCGGCGCCCGCGCGTGACGGTGCACGATCGCGCGGCGCTGGGCCGGGGTGATCCTCGGCCGCCTCACCCGCCTGCGCGCCTGGCACGTGCCGGTGCTGGGGCCGAAGACGGTGTCCCCGAACGGGAGCGCGCCCGCCGCGACGACGACGAGGGCCAGCACGACGCCGAGGAACCGCATCCGGGCGAATCAAAGGCCGAGCGGCGTGCCGGCGCAAGCCGAGGGTGGGAACATCACCCACATCGCGGCGTAGAACCGGGAGGTCGTACGGTTGTCGGTACAGGCACGATGAGACTCCCGGCCTCGATCGCCCTGATCCTCTTGCTCGGTGCGAGCGCGACGACGCACGCGCAGGCGCCGGCGGTGACGCGCGACTTCGAGGTCGGCACGTACGAGGGTGTCCCGTGGCCGATCGTGCCGCCGCCCTTCCGCGGGTACTACCCGCCGGCGCCGCAGTTCACCACGCCCCCCGCGGCGCCGACCCGCGCGGGCGGCCGGGTGATGGAGCTCGTCGATCGCATCCGCACGACGGTGCGGCAGTCGGCGTACTCGCACACGACGCGCGTCCGCCCGCGCGACGGCCGCTACGACTGGGACTGCTCCGGCATGGCCGCGTGGATCCTGCGGCAGGCGGCGCCGCTGGCGATGCAGCGCATCCGCGACGAGCGACCGGTCGCGCGCGACTTCGTGCAGCAGATCGAGAGCGCGCCGGTCGGCCGCGCGCGCGCGGGCTGGCAGCAGCTGGGGAGCATCGGCGAGGCGATGCCGGGCGACCTCTTCGCGTGGCGCCGCCCGCGGGGCTTCCCGAGCCACAACACCGGCCACGTCGGCTTCGTGCTCGACGTCCCGCAGCAGGTCCCGGGCATCCCGGGCGGCTGGGCCGTGCGCGTGGCCGACTCGTCGTCGTACGTCCATCAGGACGACACGCGCGCGGGCGACACGGACGGCGGCTTCGGCATCGGCACGATCGTGTTCCTCGCCGACGCCGAGGGCCACGGCACGCACTACGGCTGGTACGGCACGGTGAGCGAGGGCTACGTGGTGACGCCGATCCTGTTCGGCCGCGTCACGCGCTGAGCGCGCGGCGCGAACGGGGCGGATCCGACGAATCGCGCACCTGCCCGCCAGACCACCGCCGATTCGAGCACTTGCGACCCCGTGGAGTGACCCCGATACGTTGGCCGTGCCGCGTCCCCCGCCATGACGAGCGCGCGGACGCGCCATCCGCCAGTGGCGAGCCGTGCAAGCACGAATCCTCCCGCCCGTGTGGACAGCAGCCGAGTAGGCGCGGGGCGCCATACGCGCCGGCGACGAAGCCCGCGACCTCCCCGATGGAGTACGCCCCGGAGCACTGGTCCGGCTGCCATCCGTCCGCCTCTCGCATCCAGTTGGTGATCCCGAACGACACGCCGGCGCCGAGACCGACACCGAAGTTCGAGAAGTTCGGACTTGCGGCGAGCCAGTCACCCAGGTCCTCAGCCCAATCGAGCCCGAGCGGATCGATGCAGTTGACGGGATCCCCGCCGCAGTACGCGTACAGGTTCTGCCCACCGCCGAATCCGATGGGATCCCCCGCGGTCCAGACCCCGACGCTCGGGTCGTAGTCTCGCGCCCCGAACCTCCACAGCCCCGGCCCGGGCAGCCAGATTCCGCCCGCGAACCCGAACGGCTGCAGCCGATCGAGCAGCCCACCGGCGCTCGAGATCGTCGGCACGCCCCACACGTCGTCGGTGAAGCGCTCGCCCGTGCGCCGCGAGAGCTGGCCGCGGTCGTCGTACTGGCGGCCGCGGCAGGTCGGTCGATCGGCCTTGTCGTACTGCGCGGCGGGGCAGTGGACGCTCGTGCCGCCGGTGACCACGCCGTTCGGCCCGTAGGTCATCGTCTGCGTGCCGTCCGTCGGGACACCGGCGCCGCCGCTCGCGACGAAGTCCGCGCAAGACCGGGCGCCGGTCTGATAGCGCGTCGCCCGCAGCAGTCGATCGCCCGTGTACTCGTAGCGCCAGCCGATCGCATCGCGGAGCATCGCGCCCGTCGCCCCGGCGCGCGCCACGTGCTCGATCCGGTACGTGACCCGCCCCGTGCCGTCCCGCGCGCAGATCTCGTCCTCGTAGGGACGCGCCGCCGCGCCGGTGGTGGTCAGGTGCGCGAGCTCGCCGAGCGCGCTCGCCGTCACGACGGTCGTCAGCGCGCCCGCCCCGGGCGCGGAGGCGGTGATCGTGAGCGGATCGAACGTCGCGGCAGGAGGCGTCGTACCCGCGCTGCGCACGAACGAGAGCTCCGTGAGATCGGTGCCCGCGCTCGTGGCGAGCTGCACGCGGCTCAGCACGAGGTCCGCGTCGTAGCCGTAGGCCAGAGACGCCGACGTGGTGCGAGCGCCCGTGGTGAGCGACACACCCTCCGCGTCCAGCGTCGCCCTCCGAGGCGCGGGTCGGAATTCGAACGCGACGTCGACGGCGTCTGCGAGCACGCGGCCGATCCTACGCGAAGGAAGGCGCGAACGGCGCGAACCGCGCGTATCCGACGAATCGCGCACCTGCCCGCCAGATCGGCGCCGATTCGAGCACTTGCGACCCCGTGGAGTGACCCCGAACGCGAAGCCCTGGCTCCACGGCGCTGACGTACGTGTCCGCCGCCGGCGCGGGCTCGACGACGGACAGATCGGAGTGGCTCGCGCTCGCGGTCTCACGGGGCGCCTGCCGGCCGCATCTCACCGACGTGCTCGCCACGAGAACGACGGCCACGAGCGAGCGAGCGAACGAACGGACGAACGAGCGAGCCGCATGCCGCTCCCCCTTCGCGATGCTGGAGACACGATGCTCGGCGCCGGCCACGCCGCTGTCAACGCTCTCGCTCTCGCTCTCGCTCTCGCTCTCGCTCTCGCTCTCGCTCTCGCTCCGGAACGTGTCAACGACAATGAGACAGCTCGTCGTCGTATTTACTGAGCGACCTCCTCGCTCGAGCTCGGCTCGTTGATCCAGACCTCGACGGGCAGCATTGGGTGCGTGGGGCGGCCGCGAACGAAGCGCTCGGGGTGAGCCGCGTGTGCGAGGTCGAGCACGCGCTGTCGGGTCGCGACGACCTCCGGGGCCTCGCCGGCGTGCACCTGAGCGGGCGTGAGCATCGCGATGCCTTCGTGCCGATGCTCGTGGACGTACCAGTGCATCAAGTCGGCGACGACGGTGCGTGCGTACTCGATCGAGCCGAAGCGTTCTGGCATGGCGGGTCGGTACTTCAGCGTCTTGAAATGCGACTCGGAGAAAGGGTTGTCGTTGGACACGTGCGGGCGGCTGTGCGTCTTGCAGACGCCGAGGTCGGCCAAGAGCAGCGCTGTCGACTTGGCGACC
>JBGAQA010000181.1:0-6417 GCA_044220955.1 Sandaracinaceae bacterium | reverse complement strand
GCCCTCGACTGCGCGCGTAGCGCGCGCAGCTTCGGCAGGAGCCAGGCGTCCACCGAGAAGCGCCCTCCGCCGCCGATCAGCACCACGATCCCTCCGAAGAGGTAGAGGAACGCGAGCTCCTTGTCTCCGAAGGGGTCGTCCGCGTGCACGACGAGGAACGCGACCGCCATCGTCGTGCAGAAGGGGATCGCGGCGAGCCGGACGAGCACGCCCGGGATCAGCAGAAGCGAGCAGATCACCTCTCCGAAGATCGCCAGGACCAGGCTGGGCGTGTGACCCACGCCGAGGGGATCGGGGAAGCCCGCCGCCCGCTCGTCGAAGTCGAGGAGCTTGGGCAGGCCGTGCCGGAGCATCAGGGCGGCCAGCCCCACGCGCAGCAGCGCCAGCGCGAGATCGGCGTGGAGCGGCGGCTTGGCGGAGGAGTCGGTCACGGGTTTCCTTTTGGACGGGGTTCGGCACTATCCTGCGGCATGGGCGTGAAGGAGAAAGGCCTCCGCGCTCACTCGACGAACGGATGGAGAGCCCGGCCCTCGGAATCGATCTCGGCACCACCAACTCGGTGGTGGCCGTCGCGGACGGACGCCAGGCGCGCGTGCTCGCCGATCCCGACGGCCGCCGCCTCATTCCGTCCGTCGTCTCGTTCCACCCTGACGGCTCCATTCTCGTGGGCCACGACGCGCGCGAGCGCCGGCTCGTGGACGCCTCGAACACCATCTACTCGATCAAGCGGCTGATCGGGCGGCCCTACGAGAGCTCCGAGGTCGCCCGGGCGAAGGAGCGCCTCGCGTTCACGCTGGAGCCGAGCGCGGCGGGCGGCGTCCAGGTGCGCGTCAGGCGAGGCGCGTTCGCGCTGCCGGAGATCAGCGCGATGGTGCTCCGCCACCTCCGGACGACCGCCGAGGCGGCGCTCGGCGCCACGTGCAAGCAGGCCGTCATCACCGTCCCGGCCAACTTCAACGAGCTTCAGCGCTCCGCGACCCAGGCCGCGGGCAAGGTCGCCGGGCTCGAAGTGCTGCGGATCCTCAACGAGCCCACCGCCGCGACGCTCGCCTACGGCTACGGGCGCGACAAGGCCGAGTCGATCGCCGTCTACGACCTCGGCGGGGGCACGTTCGACCTCACCATCCTCGACCTCGACAAGGACGTCTTCGAGGTCGTCTCGACCGCGGGCGACACGTTCCTCGGCGGCGACGACATCGACGTGCTCATCGCCGACCGCATGAGCAACCAGTGCCTGAGCGAGCACCGCTACGACCCGAAGTCCGACTCGCAGACGTACGAGCGCCTGCGCGCTGCGGCCGAGTGGGCCAAGTGCCAGCTCAGCGCCGTCACCGACGTCGACGTGACCATCGAGGAGCTCTTCCAGGACGGACGCGGGCGCACCGTCGACTTCTCGTTCCACCTCACGCGGGCGGAGCTGGACACGCTCGCAAAGCCCCTGATCGTGCGCTCCTTCGACGTCGTGAGCGACGCGATGCGCGCGTCGGGGCGGCGTCCCAAGGAGATCCAGAGCGTCGTGCTCGTCGGCGGCTCGACGCGGATCCCGCTCGTGCGCGCGATGGTCGCCGAGTTCTTCGGCCGCGAGCCCCGGAGCGACATCGATCCGGATCTCGTGGTCGCGCAGGGCGCGGCGATCCACGCGTTCACGCTGCGCGGCCAGGCCGAGGCGGACCCGTCGGCCGCGGCGAAGGCGCTCGCGCGGGCCGCGGCGCCCAGGAAGCCGACCGTCCCGATGCCGATGCCGAAGGGCACGCCGATGGCGCGCGTCCCGCTCCGGAAGCAGCCGGCGTTCGCGCCCGACGACCCGCGCGACCGACCCGGCCTCGTCGTCGAGGAGACACGCGTCGTGGCGCCTGCGGCCGCGATCCCGGTCGCGGGCCCGCCGCTCCGCGTCCCGAAGGCCGATGAGGTCACGAGGATGGCTCCGATCCCGGCGGCGCCCACGCGGGTGCTCGACGACGCCGAGGAGCCCACGCGCATCGGGCCCGCGCCGACGCAGCGTCGGGGGCCGCGCGGCGGCACCTCGCCTCAGGGCCTCTCGCCCGCGGCCGCGGAGCGGGCGGCTCGAGCTCCGGCGGCTGCCGCTCCGCCCCCGCCCGCCGCGCCCCGCGGCGCGGCGTCGATCGACGACGATCTCGACGCGGACGCGACCAAGATCAGCCAGCGCCCACTGGCGCCGAGCGGCCCCGAGCTCTCGACGCCGTTCTTCGAGGTGCCCTCCAGCGTCGCCGTGATGCCCGCCCGCGCCGTCGGCGTCGGGGCGCCACCCAAGCCGGAGCCGGTGCGGCCGGCCGCGAGCCCGCCCGCCGGGCTCATGGATCTCGATCCGGTCGAAGCCCCGCTTCCCAAGAAGAAGGTGCGCGAGCCGACGATGCAGATCGGGACCGCTCGCGAGGTGGCCGCGGCGCCGACGGGGCCGATGCGCGCACCGACGGGCGCAGGTACGGGGCCGATGCGCGCGCCGACGGGGACGTGGGCGCTCGGCGACAACGAGATCTCGCCGGTCACGAGCCCTCCCGCTCCCGCGAGGGGCGCGCCGCCGCCCGTGCCGCCGCCGCGGCCGCCCGACCGGGACAAGATCCAGCACGCGCTCTTCGGCGGGAGGCCGAACCCCTTCGGCGACGCGTTCGCCGAGCCACCCGCCGCCGCCGCGCCCCCTCCGCCCCTGCCTCCGTCCGTCCGTCCGCCGCCCGCGCCCCCCACGCCGGTCGCTGCCGATCCAGCGAGCTCACCGGGCATGTCGTGGAGTGACTTCGGCGTGTCGCTGCCGCCGGAGCAGCCCGCGCCGCTGGGCGGGCCCACGGGCGTGGCACCCGCGGGGCTCGCGCCCGCGCTCCCGGCCCCGGAGGCGGCGCCCTCGCCCCAGGCCGTGGCGCCGCGCCAGCCCGTCGTCACGATGCCCCACCGCCCGGCGCCGCTGCTGATGGACGTCACGCCGCTCTCGCTCGGGCTCGAGACGGCCGGCGGGTACGTGCAGCAGCTCGTCGCGCGCAACGCCCCGATCCCGACCGAGAAGACGCGTGTGTTCTCGACGGGCAAGGACGACCAGACCGAGGTCGAGGTCCGCATCTGTCAGGGCGACTCGAACGTGTTCCAGCAGAACCAGCCGCTCGGCGCCGTGACGCTCGGCTCCCTGCGGAAGGCGCGCCGCGGCGAGATCCGGATCGAGGTCACGTTCATGATCGACGCCAGCGGCATCCTCGACGTGAAGGCGACCGACCTCGACACCAAGCGCGTGCAGGCCATCCGGATCGCGCTCAAGGGCGGCGCCTCCGAGGCCGAGGTCGAGGCGATGCGGCAGCGCCAGGCGCAGCTCTTCCCGGGAGGCTGAGAGGCGAGCATGGGAGAGCTCGATCAGCTCGACTACTACACGCTGCTCGGCGTCGAGCCGGCGGCGACCGACGCGGAGCTGCGTGCGGCCTTCCGCAAGTTCGCCCTTCGCTACCACCCCGACCGCTTCGCCGGCGCGACGCAGGACAAAGTGGATCGCGCGACGGCGATCTATCGCCGCGGGAGCGAGGCGATCGAGGTGCTCACGGACCCGCGGCAGCGAAAGGCGTACGACGCCGGGCTCGCGAAGGGTGAGCTGCGCCTGACGAGCGAGGGACGGGCGAGGAAGAGCGACTCCGTCCGGGCGAGCCGCACGCGCAGCGACGCGCCGGCACGGCGGACCGGCAGGAGCGCCCGCCCCCCCGCGTCCGTTCCGACGATCCGCTCGCCCTCGGCGCGCGCGTTCTACGCCAAGGCGATCGAGCTCGCGCGGGCCGGCGACGCCCGCGGCGCGTGGCGGGCGATCGAGAGCGCGATCCAGCACGAGCCCGGCAATCCGGTGCTGGAAGAGGCGCTGCGCCGCGTCGAGCGATCGGTGCGCTGACCTCAGCGCGAGGGCCGCCAGCGCGCGAGAGCCTCGTCGACCCTCGACGCGAGCGAGGGGGCCTCACCGACCTCTTCCATCGCGTAGCGCGCGCGCACGCAGGGCAGGCCGAGGCCCAGCGTCTCGACGACACTGGCCGGGCTGCCGTCGACCACGAGGTCGGGCGCCGCCCCGGTGATCGTCTCGGCGAGCTCGCGCCGCTGCTGCTCGGAGTAGCCGAGCGCCGGCAGAACCGCGCCGATGTGCGGGTAGCGCGCGAAGCTCTCCCGGATCGTGCCGACGGCGAAGGGGCGCGGGTCGACGATCTCCGCCGCGCCCCCGGCGCGCGCGGCGACGGTGCCCGCGCCGTAGCTCATGCCGCCGTGAGTGAGCGTCGGGCCGTCCTCGACGACGAGCACGCGCTTGCCCGCGACGCGGCCCTCGGGCTCCGCGCGCACGCGAAGATCGACGCGCACGATGGGCACCCCGGCGTTCACGCTGCGCGCGTTCGCCTCGACCCGCGCGACGTCCTCGGGACGCGCGCGACCGACCTTCGAGATCACGACGACGTCGGCCGCGCGCAGGTTCGTCTCGCCCGGGTGGTAGGCGAGCTCGTGCCCGGGGCGCAGCGCGTCGACGACGGTGATCCAGAGATCCGGACGCAGGAAGGGCGTGTCGTTGTTGCCCCCGTCCCAGAGGATCACGTCCGCCTCGGCCTCGGCGGCCGCGAGCGCGCGCGCGTAGTCGACACCGGCGAAGATCGGCAGACCCATCGCGACGTAGGGCGCGTACTCCTCGCGCTCCTCGATCGTGCAGTGCTGTGCGTCGAGGTCGGCGGGCGTCGCGAAGCGCTGCACGACCTGCGCGCGCAGCTCGCCGTAGGGCATCGGATGGCGCAGCACACCGACGCGATGCCCGGCCGCGCGGAGGTGCCGGGCCAGCGCCTGCGTGACGGGGCTCTTCCCGGCGCCGGTGCGCGACGCCGTCACCGCGACGACCGGGAGCCGCGAGCGCAGCTGCGTGTGCCGCGGACCGAGGAGCGAGAAGCTCGCACCGCACGCCTCCACCAGGCTGGCCTTGTGCATCACGTCCACGTGCGCGAGGTCGCTGTACGAGAGGAACACGAAGTCGATCGCGTGCGCGGCGATCAGGCGCGGCAGCTCGGCCTCGTCGAAGATGGGGATGTCCGCCTCGTACGTCGGGCCCGCGAGCTCGCGTGGGAACGCGCGCGACGCGATGAACGGGATCTGCGCGGCGGTGATCGCGACCACCCGGAACGAGGGGTGCGACTTGAAGAAGGTCTGCACGTCGTGGAAGTCGCGCCCTGCGGCCCCCATCACGATGCAGCGCAGCTCCGACTCCGCTCGATCGCTCATGGATGCGCCTCCTCGTCCAGCGACACCGTCGTGCCGGCGCGGCCCTCGAGCGCGAGCGCGAGCGACGCCGGATCGCACACGATCGAACGCCGCCCGGGGGCGGAGGCGAAGCGCGCCGCGGCCTCCATCTTCGGCCCCATGCTGCCCGGCGCGAAGTGGCCCTGCGCGGCGAGCGCGCGGACCTCGCCCGGGCGAGCGCGAGCGAGCCGCCGAGCGGACGGCGAGCCGAAGCCGACGTAGGCCGCGTCCACGCCCGTCAGGATCACCAGCAGATCGGCGCCGAGGCGCGCGGCGAGCAGCGCGGCGGTGAGGTCCTTGTCGATCACCGCGTCGATCCCGTGCAAGGACCCGTCGGCCGCGCGCGCCACGGGGATCCCGCCGCCGCCCGCTGCGATGACGACCGCGCCCATCGAGACGAGGCGCTCGACGATCTCGACGTCGACGATGGCCCGCGGCTCGGGGGACGGGACCACACGACGGTAGCCGCGCCCCGCATCCTGCCGCACCTCGAAGCCCTTGGCGCGGAGCGCCTCGGCCTGCGCCGCGTCGTAGAAGGGACCGATGGGCTTGTCGGGGCGGCCGAACGCCGGATCGGCCGCGTCCACCTCGACCTGCGTGAGCAGCGACGCGATGGCCCGCGGCGCGCCGCGGGCGCGGCAGAGGTTGCCGAGCGTCTGCGCGAGCACGTAGCCGAGCTCCCCCTCCGACTCGGCGACGCAGACCTCGAGCGGCAGCGCGTACGCCTTGCCGAGCGACTCCTCGACCCTCACGAGCATGTGCCCGACCTGCGGCCCGTTGCCGTGCCCGACCACGAGCTGGGTGGCCGGCGAGAGCAAGGGCCCGAGGGCGCCGAGCGCCTCCTCGGCGAAGCGGAACTGGCCCGCCATCGTGAGCGGCGCGCCGGGCGGAGCGAACGCATTGCCGCCGAGCACGACCACGACACGACGCGCGAGCGGGGCTGCCATCCGGAAAGGGCTCTACGCACCGCCGACGAGACGACCACCGTCTCGACCTCGACCTCGACCTCGACCTCGACCTCGACCTCGACCTCGACCTCGACCTCGCTCTCGACCTCGACCTCGACCTCGACCTCGACCTCGACCTCGACCTCGACCTCGACCTCGACCTCGACCTCGCTCTCGCTCTCGCCCTCGACCTCGACCTCGACCTCGCGCACGACCGCGCCCT
>JBGAQA010000180.1:0-6496 GCA_044220955.1 Sandaracinaceae bacterium | reverse complement strand
CCTGCGGGCCACGCTGCCGCGAGCCCGCCTGCTGTTCGTGGCCCACCGCGAGGAGATCCTCGATCAGAGCCTGGCGACCTTCCGCCACGCGCTGCGAGATCCAGCCTTCGGCGAGCGCTGGGTCGGCGGTGAGCGTCCGCGCCGCTTCGACCACGTGTTCGCGTCGATCCAGAGCCTCAGCGCCGCCGGGCTCGCCGACCTCGATCCGCGCCACTTCGACATCGTCATCGTCGACGAGTTCCACCATGCGGCCGCGCCGTCGTACGGCGGCCTCCTCGGGCACATCGCGCCGGTCGAGCTGCTCGGCCTCACCGCCACACCGGAGCGCAGCGACGGCCTGCCCCTGCTCGGATGGTTCGACGGCCGCATCGCCGCCGAGCTGCGCGTGTGGGACGCGATCGACCGGCACTTCCTGTCGCCCTTCGTCTACTACGGGGTCCACGACGACGTCGACCTGGGCAAGGTGCCTTGGCGACGCGGACGGGGCTACGACGTCGACGGCCTGACGAACCTCTTCACCGCGGACGACGCCTGGGCGCGCCGGGTCTTCGCGCAGCTGGAGCGCCGCGTCGATGACGTGAGCCGCATCCGCGCGCTGGGATTCTGCGTGAGCGTCGACCATGCGCGCTTCATGGCCAGGGTGTTCCGTGCGCTCGGCCTGCCCTCGGTCGCGGTATGGGCGGACACACCGGACGACGAGCGACGAGCGGCGCTCTCGGACCTCGCCGATCGGAAGGTGAACGTCGTGTTCTCGGTCGACCTCTTCAACGAGGGCGTGGACGTACCCGCGGTCGACACGCTGCTGATGCTCCGCCCGACCGACAGCCCGACGCTGTTTCTCCAGCAGCTCGGACGGGGCCTGCGAAAGGCGACCGGCAAGACCGCGTGCACGGTGCTCGACTTCGTCGGCCGCCATCGCGCGGAGTTCCGCTTCGACCGCCGGCTCGGGGCGCTCTTCCCCGGGACGCGCCGCGACATCGCGACGCAGGTCGAGCAAGGGTTTCCGTTTCTCCCCGCCGGCTGCCACATGGAGCTCGATGCCGTGGCCTGCGAGACCGTCCTGGCCAACATCCGCGCGGCCGTACCGTCGCGCTGGGAGGCGAAGGCGGACGAGCTGCGCCGGTGCGCGGCCTCTCGTGGTGCGGACATCACACTCGCGGGCTTTCTCGCGGAGAGCGGCCTCTCGCTAGACGACGTCTACAACGGGCACCGGTCGTGGTCCGATCTGCGGGAGAGCGCCGGGCTCCCGGTCGCGCCCCCCGGACCGAGCGAGGAGGCGCTGCGCAGAGGTGTCGGTCGCCTGCTCCACGTCGACGATCGGGTGCGCATCGACGGCTTCCGAGCGCTCGTGTCCGCCGCGGTGGAGCCCGAGCTCACCGCGATGAGCACGCGGGACCGACGGCTCCTGCGGATGCTCGTCGGCTCGCTCGCAGACAAGGCGCTGACGAAGCGCGACACGCTCGGCGACGGAGTCCGGCTCGTCTGGGGCCACCCGCAGGTGCTGCGCGAGCTGCGGGACCTGCTCGACGTGCTCGCAGGCGAGATCGCGCACGTGCCGACCCCGCTGACGAACGAGCCCGACGTGCCCCTCGTCGTCCACGGACGCTACACGCGCATCGAGATCCTGGCGGCGTTCGGGATCGGCGGCGGAGCGAAGGTCGCGCCGTGGCAGACCGGTGTGTACTGGGCCGACGAAGCTCGCGCCGACCTGCTCGCGTTCACGCTCGACAAGACGAGCGGACAGTTCTCGCCGACCACCCGGTACCGCGACTACGCCATCAGCCCCGAGCTGGTGCACTGGGAGAGCCAGTCCGTGACGCGCGCGGATGGCGAGACGGGGCGTCGATACCAGATGCACGTCGCTCTGGGGTCGAAGGTCATGCTGTTCGCGCGACACCGCGCCGACGAGCGTGCGTTCCACTTCCTCGGGCCGGCGACATACCTCAAGCACGAGGGGGAGCTGCCGATGGCGGTGACGTGGCGGCTCGAGCACGCGCTGCCGGGGGACCTCTTCGTGTCGTTCGCAGCCGCGGTCGCGTGAGCCCGGGCGGCGCGCGTCAGTCCCGCCGCGCGCCGTCGTCTACCCGGGCGCGATGACCCAGCGGCCCCACGACGCGCTGTTCAAGGACACGTTCTCCGACCTCGCGAGCGCCCGCGGCGAGCTGACCAGCGTGCTCCCGCCGGACGTGGTCGCGCTCGCCGACTGGGACACGCTCCGGCTCGAGCCGGGGTCGTTCGTGGATCCGGCGCTGCGTGAGACGATGAGCGATCTCCGGTTCTCGGTCTCGATCCGCGAGCGCGAGACGCGCATCTACCTGCTCTTCGAGCACCAGAGCTCCGCGGATCCACTCATGCCTTTTCGTGCGCTCGCTTACGGCGTGCGTGCATGGGATGCGTGGCTGCGCGAGCACGATACCGCGCGGCGCCTGCCGCCTGTCCTCCCCGTCGTAGTGGCACAGGTCGAAGGCGGGTGGACGGCCCCGACGCAGCTCCTCGACGTGATCGACTTCGCGGACGACGCGGAGCGACGGGCGCTCGCTCCCTGGGTGCCCAATTGTCGGCTCCTGCTCGACGACCTCTCCCGGCTGACGGACGACGCGCTCGATCATCGGCCCATGCCGGATCGCGCGAAGCTGACACTCGCGGCGTTGCGCGACGTGCGCGGGACCGACGACATCGTGGGCGTGATCCGCAGATGGGCGCGCTGGATTCGCGCCGTCAGCCGGTCACCGGATGGCCAGGCCGCGCTCGCGACGCTGCTGCGCTACACTCTACTCGTGGGTCAGCGCGCCAGGGCGCGAGAGATCGTGAAGGTGGTGCAGGAGATCGACGCGAAGGCAGGAGTGACGGCCATGACGATCGCAGAGGACCTGAGGCGAGAGGGACGCGTCGAAGGACGGGCCGAGATGCTGATGAAGCTGCTGCGCCTCCGCTTCGGCGCGGTCCCCGCGGCAGCGGCCGCGCGGATCGCGCGCGCAGACATCGGTACCCTCGATCGCTGGGCGGAGCGCGTGCTCACCGCGAACGCGCTCGACGACGTGCTCGCCGACTGAGTTCCTCGGGGCGGATGCCCGCCCCGCCCCGTGCCGAGTGAATCGGACACGGGGCCCCACCCCTGCTCCGCCTCAGCTCGCTACCGCTCGCCTCGCGGCGCACACGGCTCAGCTCGCGCGGCCGCCGGATCATGCCCGGGGCTCGAATCGATTTCGGGACAGCCTCTGAGTTTCCCGGGGCGGATGCTCGCCCCGCCCCGACCTGAACGTGCGCGCGTGATCGGCCGCGACCGATCCGCGCCTGCACGATCAGGAGCGTGGTCCGCCGCTCGGGAGCGGCGGGCCGGGGGAGCGCGCGTGGTAGCAGCACGCCGTCGCGTGGCCGGTGTCGCGCTCGTGCTGCGTCGCTGCGCCGTCGTACTCGAACGCGCAGGGCCCGCAGAGGTGGAGGTTCCAGGCGTCGCTCCAGGCGGGGCTCTCGGTGGTGATCGCGCGGCATCCGCTCGCCGCGCCCGCGGGCGCCTCGCCGCTCGTGCCGGACGCCTCGACGCACACGTCCTCACCCACCTGCCTCGCGCGTGGCTGCCCGCTGGCGCTCGACGCGCAGCCGGCCAAGAGACAGAGCCAGAGAACGGGGGCAGCGCGGCGCAGTCTCATCGTCTCTCGCTCCTCGGCGTCCGGTGTGGACGTGCAGCTTGGACGCACGCCGTGTCCCCAGCTTGGCCAGAGGCGTCGCGGCGTCCATCCGCCGAAGGTGCCAAGATCGCCGGGTGTCGAGGTCGTGGCCCGTCTTGGTGCTCGTGATGCTGGCCGGCGCCGCCGCCGCGCAGCCCGCGACACCGCTCCCGGCCTCGCTCCGGGGGCTCGTGCACCGCACGCGCGCCTTCGGGTGCGGCCAGGCCTGGGAGGCGAGCGAGGCGTGGTCGGAGACCACGCTCACGCTGAGCGGCCGCCGCGCACGCCTCGTGGTCGACGGTCACTTCCGCGATTCGTCCGGAGGCGTCGACGGCATGCTGGGGGGCGGGCCCTACCACACCGAGACGGACCACCACGCGCGGATCGAGTGGAGCGGTCGCGTGCGCCGCGCCGGGGCCGCGCTCACGATCGCCCTCCACGCGCTCGTCGAGACGCGCGACGTCGAGGGTGCCCCCACCACGATCACGAACCACACGACGCTCGACGCGGAGCTGACGTGCGCGCGCGAAGAGCGCGACGTGCTCGCGAGCGCTCGGCCGATCGACCTCGCGCACGAGCCGGTCCTGGGCCGTCGCACGCTCGTCGCCTGCACGTTCGCCGCGAGGCCGAGCGAGGGCCCGCTGCCGCGCCCCGTCACCGAGCTGCTCACGCTGCCGTTTCTGCTGAGCGAGGGCGCGGGCATCACCACCGACGCCGACTACCCGGGCTACGTCACGACGACGGCGCCCTACCTCGTCGCGCGCGAGCCAGGCGGCTTCGCTCTGCCGCCGCAGCCGTGAGGAACGCGACTTCCCTCGCTCAGCTGGCCGGCGCGAAGGTCAGCGGGATCGTGTATGTGACCGTGCCGCCCTCCGGGCCGGGGCTGAACCGGAATCCCTGCATCACGCGGGTGACGCACGCGCCGACGCTCGGATCGGACACGCCGTTCTCGGTGCTCACCACGCCGGAGACGTGCCCCGACTCCTCGATCGTCAGCTGCGTCACGACGCGCCCGGCGAGCGTCGGATCGTTGCGCAGCGCCCGCTCGTAGCAGGCCTGCAGCGCGGCACGGCGGGTCCGCACCATCCGGACGATCACGGCCCTGTCGAAGTCGCCGTCGCCCGCCTCCTCGATGCCTTCGTCTTCGAGGCGGACGCTCCCGCGGGGGTAGTCCTCCATCAGGAAGTCCTGGTCGGCGATCGAGGCGCCCCCCGCCACGTGCATGCCCGAGACGACGACGGGATCGTGCGTGTGAGCGTGCCCTGCGTGGTCCTCCGCAACGGGGCTCGCGTCGGTCGAGTGATCCACCGCGACCTCCGTCGGAGGTGCCGCGACCTCGGATGGAGGCGCCGCGACCTCCGTCGGAGGTGCCGCGATCGAGGTCGGAGGAGACGATGCGGGCGGCGCGCTCGGCTCGCTCGCGGTGCCGCACCCGGCGAGCGCGAGCGCGAGCGCGGCGCCCCGGGCCGCGAGGCCCCGCGCCGGCGGCTCGGGCCGGAACGCGAGCTCGCCGCCGGCGCTCGCACGGAACGTCCCGCAGAGGCGCCCGCCGTGCGCGCGAATGAGCGCGATCGCCTCGGAGCGCGTCGCGCCCGTGAGGTCGTGCTGCAGCTCGCCGCAGGAGAGACAGAAGCGGCCCTCGGGCCGCTCCTCGAACGTGACGGCAGGATCTTCGCACGGGCGATCGACGACGACGCGGAGCTTCCCCATCGGAGGAGTCTGCGACGAAAGGGGCCGTCCTGACCACCGCGAGCGGGTCGCCACCCGCGCGTGGGGGGTTCTCGGTATCCTGCGCGCTTGGAGCCCACGACCTCGAGCTACTGGCCGCTGCTCGGCATCGTGCTCGTGGCGGTCGGCTTCGCGCGGCGCTGGAACACCGTCGTCGTCGTCGTCGCCGCCGCGCTCGTGAGCGGTGTCGCCGCCGGCCAGCCCGTGCTCGACCTGCTCGCGCTGCTGGGCGAGACGTTCGTCGGCAACCGCACGCTCCTTCTCTTCGTGCTCGCGCTGCCGGTGATCGGCGTCCTCGAGCGCGCGGGCCTGCGCGAGCACGCGCGGGCGTTCGTCGCGCGTCTGCGCGGTCTGACGCTCTCGCGCCTCCTCGTCGGCTACCTCGCGCTCCGCCAGCTGCTGAGCATGCTCGGGCTCACGCACGTCGCCGGGCACGCCCAGACCGTGAGGCCCTTGCTCGCGCCCATGGCCGAGAGCGCGCTCGCGACGCGCCTCGGACCGCTCACGCGCGCCGAGAGCCAGGCCGTCCGCGCGATGGCCGCGGCCACCGACAACGTGGGGCTCTTCTTCGGCGAGGACGTCTTCGTCGCGATCGGCGCGGTGCTCCTGATCCAGTCGTTCTACGCGCAGAACGACATCGCGCTCGAGCCGCTGGCCATCGCCGTCTGGGCCGCGCCGACCGCCGGCGCCGCGTTCCTCGTGCACGGCGTGCGTATCGTGCTCTTCGAGCGAGCGCTGCGCGCGCGGCGCGCTGCGATCGCCGCCGAGGCGGCCGCGTCCGGAGGGAAGCCCGATGCTCCGGCTTGAGCACGCCTACGCGGTGCTCGCGGTCTTCCTGCTCGTCGTGGGCGGCGGGTGTCTGCGGCGTGGGCGCCGCGCGGCGGCGGGGTTCTGGACGCTCCTCGGCCTGCTCGTCGGGGCGGGCGAGTGGATCGGGACGCAGGCCCACGCGGGCGTGCACTGGCCCGGACAGCTGGCGGGGCTCGCCGTGCTCGGCCTCGCGGCGCTCGCGCCCGCGCTGCGTCCCGAGAAGCACGACGAGGGCGAGCCCGCCGCGCGCGCCGCGTCGGCCTCGCGGCTCGGCCATCGCCTCTTCGGCC
>JBGAQA010000017.1:53826-100697 GCA_044220955.1 Sandaracinaceae bacterium | reverse complement strand
GACCGGCTACTCGGCGACGGGCCGCCGCGCGCGGCGCGCGTTGCTCTCGATGGCGTCGATGAGCCTCGACCAGAGCGCCTCCGGCACGTCGTGGCCGAGCGAGTCGAGCACCACGAGCTCGCCGCCCGGGATCGCGCGCGCGGTGGCCTCGCCGTGCGGGAGCGGCAGGAGCGGGTCGAGCCGGCCGTGGATCACGGTCGCCGGCATCGTGAGCGCGCGCAGGCGCGGCGAGCGCGGCGCATCGGCGAGGATCGCCGCGAGCTGACGCGCGGCCCCCAGCCGGTAGGTGGACCGCTCGATTCCACGCTCGACCGTCCTGCGCGCGTCGGCCTCGTCGAAGTGCGCCGGGCTCCCGATCGTCCGCAGCACCTTCACGCCGTACTGGATCGCCGCCTCGCGCTCGGTGGGCGGCTTCTGGACGAGCACCCGCACCGCTTCGGGCTTGCCCCGCGGCAGGCCGTCGTCGCCGCAGCTCGACGCGAACGAGACCAGCGAGCGCACGCGCGCCGGGTGCTCGATCGCCATCGTCTGCGCGATCATCCCGCCCATCGACATGCCCACGACGTGGGCGGCCGGCAGCTCGAGCGCGTCCATCAGGCCCACGGTGTCGGCCGCCATGTCCGAGAGCGAGTAGCGCCCCGGGATCCGGATCCGCGCGACGGTGCGCGCCAGGATCCGCAGCGGGATGCGCGGCACGCCCTGGTGGTGGAGCTTGGTGCTCAGCCCGACGTCGCGGTTGTCGAAGCGGACGACCCGGAATCCGCGCGAGGCGAGCTGCTGGCAGAAGCCGTCCGGCCAGAGGATCATCTGGGCTCCGAGGCCCATCACGAGCACGAGCGGCTCGGCGCCCACCTCGCCGAAGGCCTCCCACTCGAGCGCGATCCCGCGTCCGACCTGCGCTTGCGCCATGGACGGACAATAGCGATGTCGTGCGCGTGACGTGACTCGCATTCGGCCACGCCCGGTCGCTCGCAACGCGCCCGGGCCCCGAGTAGCATCGGCGCGTGGCCGCACACCGGGTCCTGGTCGTCGACGACAGCCGCACGGTACGTCGCGTCGTCGCGCAGATGCTCGTTGCCGCGGGCTTCGAGGTCGAGGTCGCGGCCGACGGTAGAGAGGCGCTCGAGCGGGCGACCCTGCGGGCCCCCGATCTGGTGCTCACGGACTTCGTGATGCCGCACATGAACGGCCTGCGCTTCATCCAGTCGCTCCGCGCCGTGCAGAACCTCGCGGGCGTGCCCGTCGTGCTCATGAGCGCGAAGGCCGATCGCATCGGCGAGAGCTTCGTCGCGCAGACGGGCGCGCTCGACGCGATCACCAAGCCCTTCTCCCCCGAGGCGCTGCTCGCGGTCGCGACGCATGCGCTCGCCCGCGCCGAGGCCGAGTCGCTCCCGCCGCCACCGCCGCTCGCCCCCGACCCCTCGGATCCGGTGAAGATCACCCTGAACGGCGCCCCGGCGCCCGGTCCCCAGACCGAGGACGACCCCGGCAGGAAGGAGGCCGCGGCGCGCATCGCGCAGAAGCTCGCCGAGCTGATCGTGGGCGCCCGCGTCGCGATCAACCCCGACAACGTCGTCGCCGCGCTGCACCGGCACGCCGACGCGGACGTGCTGCTCTCGTGGGCCGCCGACCTCGGCGCGATGGTCCCGGAGGCGCGCGGCGATCGGGCGCTCGAGGGCCTGATCGAGCACGTGTACCTCGGCGACGTGCTCGAGATGTTGCGCCATCAGCGGCAGACCGGGACGCTGGAGATCGACAACGGCCGCGACTCGGTCGCCATCTGCTTCTCGAACGGGACGATCGATCTCGCGATGGAGCGCTCGGCGCGCCCCGAATTCCGCATCGGGCGCTACGCGGTCGACGAGGGGCTGATCGAGGCCGGCGACCTCGAGCGGCTGCTCGCCTCGCGCAGCGGCGCGCGCCAGCTGCTCGGCACGCACCTGGTGAAGCTCGGCTACCTGCGCCCCGAGGATCTGACCCGCCTCCTGACGCGGCAGACGAGCGAGCTGGTGTACGAAGCGCTGCGATGGCGCCGCGGCCGCTACCGCTTCGCGCGCCTCGCGGCCCGTCCCGAGGCCTCGCTCGCGCGCCTGGGCATCCCCGTCTCCTCCGTGCTGATGGAGGGCATGAGGCGCGTCGACGAGTGGCGCTTGGTCGAGGAGCACGTGCGCTCGTTCGACGACGTGTTCCGCCCCGATCCCGACGCCCTCGCGCGCATCGATCGCGCGCGGCTCTCTCGCGAGGAGCGCACCGTGCTCGACGCCGTGGACGGCACGCGCAGCGTCCGCGCGATCGTCGAGCACGTCCGCATGGGCAGCTTCGAGGTCGGCAAGATCCTCTTCCAGCTCGTCACGTCGCGCCTCGTCCGGGGCGGCTGACGCTTGCCAGCGCCGCGCCTCGCGCGTCGGGTCGGCCTGGATCCGCACCGACTCGCGCGAGATCGAGCAGCCCTCGGCCCGTCGCGCTGGGACGGCAGCGCCGACGGCGCGACGGTCGGCATCCGGCAGGGCATCGGCGCGGCGATGAGCTTCGACGGCGGCGCGAGCTGGCGCTCGAGCGGGACCGTGTTCGGCACGAGCGCCGTGGACGCGGTCGGCAGCTGCGTCTATCTCATGGGCGCAAGTCACGTGACCGTGTTCGCGGAGGCGGACACGACCGGCACGGTGTACGAGATGGGCCTGCCCGCGACCTACACCGCCAGGTCCGCGCGTCGCATCGGCTCGTCGGTGTACCTGTTCGTCGACCGGGGGCTCTGGCGCGCGCCGCTCTGACGCAGCCTCCGGCCCCGGCGCGCCGTCTCCCTGACCGACGGCGCTCCACGTCGGGACCGCGATGCTGAGTCGCTCTCGGCCCGTCCCGGGGTCTCAGCCCTTCGAGATGTACGCCGCCACGTCCGCCACGAACCGGTGCACCGACGCGTCCGCGAGCCGTCCGAGCGCGAGGCCGTCGACCGCGTCGCCCAGCAGACCGAGCGGCGGCGTGTAGGTGCCGACGAGCTCGAGCTGCGTCTCGTCCTTCGACAGCGGGTAGGCGGACAGGACCGCCTTCATCGACGGGAAGAACGCCGGCGCGTGGGCCGCTCGCCACGCCAGCGGGATGCGCAGCACGACGCCCCCGCGGGTCGCGACCGTCTCCTCGATCGCCCCGACCTCGATGGCGACGTCGGTGCCGACCTCGAGCGTGCCGATGCTGGCTCGCAAGCTGGCCGCCACGTCGCCCGCCCGCGTCGTCGCGCCGTGGGTCGCGCGCCCCAGCACGCCCGCCGGATCGGCGCGCAGCACGGACTTCACGGTCTCGTAGGGGCGGGTGACGTACTCGTACGCGCGCAGCTCGTGGCGTTCGGTCATGCCTCCATGGTACGCACGCGGCCGCCGCGCGCCAGGCGCCCGCCTCCGCGCGCGAGCGCCCGCTCGTGTTACACCTCGCGGCCGCCATGGCGCGTCTGTCCGAGCACCTGAGCCCCGCCGTCCGCGGCCTGGCGACCTCGCCGGCCATCGCGATGAGCGAGCGCTGTGACCGCATGCGCGCGGCCGGTGAAGAGGTCTACAAGCTCGCGCTCGGGCAGTCGCCCTTCCCCGTCCCCGAGCGCATCGTCGAGACGCTCCGCGCACACGCGACCGAGAAGGACTACCTCCCGCCAGAGGGCCTGCCGGCCCTGCGGCACGCCGTCGCGCGATTCGTCGAGCGCCGCATCGGGATCGACCGCACCGCGGACGACGTGCTGGTCGGCCCCGGGAGCAAGGAGCTGCTCTTCCTGCTCCAGGTCGCGTTCGCCGGCGACCTGGTCGTACCGACGCCGAGCTGGACCGCGTACGTGCCCCAGGCGCGTGTGCTCGGGCGAGACGTGCTCCTCGTGCCCGCGAGCGCCGACAACGGGTTCATGGTCACCGCCGCCCAGCTCGAGAGCGCGCTCGCCGCGACCGAGCAGCGCCCGCGGATCCTGGTGCTCAACTACCCGAGCAACCCGACGGGCCTCACGTACCGGGTCGAAGAGCTGCGCGAGCTGGCGAAGGTCGCGCGCGCCCACGATCTGCTCGTGCTCTCGGACGAGATCTACGGGGAGCTGCACCACAAGGGCCAGCACGCCTCCATCGCCAAGCACTACCCCGAGGGCACGGTCATCTCGGGGGGCATGAGCAAGTGGCTCGGCGCGGGCGGCTGGCGCCTGGGCACCTTCGTGTTCCCGCAGGAGCTCGCGAGGCTTCGCCGCGCGATGGCTGCGCTCGCGAGCGAGACGTTCACCTCCACCAGCGCTCCGATCTCGTACGCGGCCGCGGCGGCGTTCGGCGGCGGCGAGGACATCGAGCGCTACCTGTCGAACGTGCGCCGTGTGCTCGCGGCGGTCGGGCGGCAGTCGGCGCGCCGCATCGCCGCCCTCGGGCTGGGCTGCGCGCAGCCCGTGGGGGGCTTCCACGTGTTCGTGGACTTCGGTCCGCGCGGCGAGGCGCTGCGCGCGCGCGGGATCACGACGAGCACGCTCCTGGTCGAGCGCCTGCTCGACGAGACGGGGGTGGCGCTCTTGCCAGGCTCTGCGTTCGGACGACCCGACGAGGAGCTCACCGCGCGCCTGAGCTACGTCGACTTCGACGGCGCCAAGGCCCTTGCGGCCGTGCAGGTGATCCCCAAGGAGCAGCCGCTCGACGAGACGTTCCTGCGCCGACAGGCGCCGCGTGTGCTCGCCGCGGTCGACGCGATGGGCAAGTGGCTCGGGTGACGGCGCGCCGCCTGCCGCGGATCGACGCCGGCGTCCGAGCCCTCAGAACGGGGTCGGCGCGACCGCGTTGAGGCGCACGCCCGCGGGCGTGATCGACGCGATCTCGGCGCCGTTCGATCCGTTCGGCACCCAGGTGTAGAGCACCGTCGTGCGCGCATCGACGTAGCGCGGCGCCGGGCGCTGGCGGTCGCGCTCCTGGAACACGGGGAGCGTGAACTGGTCGAAGTGCACGCCGTCGCCGCTCCCGAGCATTCCGACGAGCACGACCCCGTTGTCGCGGCGTGACTCGTAGTAGAGGCGCACCACGCTGCGACCGGCCGGGGTCGGCACGGTGATGGCGCCAGGTGCGCCGACCTCGACCTCGACGCCGTCGCGGTCGTCGCGCGCCTCGATCGGGACCGTCGTGATCGAGCCCGCATCGGTGAGCGCGATGCCGTCGGCGCTGGTCGCGACGCGGATCGAGCCCGCGAGCTCGTAGTAGACGACCATCGCCGCGCTCGCGCCCTCGAGACCGGCGCTCGACACGGCGCTCGGCCGGCGCGGCGTGCCCTCGCTCGTGGTCGGCAGCACCGCCGCGCCGCCCTCCCGCACCCACGGACCGTCCAGCGAGGCTGCGCTGGCGACGCCGATGCCGCCCGCCGCGGCGTAGTAGAGCAGGTAGCGACCGTCCGCGCGCCGAACGACCCAGGGGTCGGTGACGTAGCCGCCCTCCCAGGGCTCGCTCGCGCTGAGCACGGCCGTGCCGGGCATGAAGCCCCACGCCTCGCCTGGGACACTGCGGAAGATCTGGCGGCCCTGGAAGCGCGCCCAATCCACGCCCGGCGGAGGCGTCGGCCCCGCGTCGAGGGCCGCGTCTGCGCTCACGCCGGCGTCGGTCGGCACGCTGGCGTCCGGCCCGGCGCCGCCATCGGTCGCGCCGCCATCCGTCGCGCCGCCGTCCGTCGCGCCGCCGTCGACGACGCCGGCGTCGACCGGCGCGGCGATGGTCGCCGCCGCGTAGAACAGGTTCCCCTGGATCGGCATCGCGTCGTCGATCGCGCGCCCGCCGGTCATGAGCGTGATGCCGGCTGGTGAAGGGCCGAGCATCGTCTCGGCGACGGTGAGCGCGCGGAACTGGCCCGTCCCGCCGTGCGGCAGCGGCCCGGCCGGCGACGCCGGCGTCCCCAGGGTGCTGCACGCGCTCAGGATCGCGATCCCCAGGCTGGCGAGCGCTCGGGGCGTCCGCGGCTCGGCTCGCCCCTGCGGGCGCTCCCGTCCGCGCGCGCCTCGCGCGCTCCCGTCCGCACCCTCCGTGCCGAGCACTCCGGTCGTCAATTGGTCGGCTCGCCCCTGCGGGCGCTCCCGTCCGCGCGCGCCGCGCGCGCTCCCGTCCGCGCCCTCCGTGGCGAGCACTCCGGTCGTCAATTGAACGCGAGCTCCATGGTGAGGCCGCCGATGAACATCTGCCCGCCGGCGACGAAGTCGCCGATGGTGTCGACGAAGCTCGCCTTCCGCGTCGTGCGATCCGGCAGGTACGCGTAGGAGAGGTGCAGATCGAAGCTGAGCGTGCCGTTCAGCAGCGGGCGAAGGTCGGTCAGCGCCAGGCCGAGACCCGCCGACCAGACCCAGCGATCGGTGTCGATCAGCGTCGTCATCCCCGTCTGGTCGGGCACGGGCGTCTGCTCGTAGAAGAAGCCACCGCGGACCCGCACCGCGATGCGCTGGTCGCGAAACGCGACGCCCTCGGCGCCGATGCGCGGCACGAAGCGGTCGGAGAAGTTGGCCGCGACGGGGCGCGTGCCAGCGATGTTCGTGGGGATGCGGATCGTATCGCGGAGCGCAGGCGGCAGATCGATCTGCAGCGTGATGTCGCTCGTGCCGATCGGGCTCACGTAGCTGCTCCAGTTCACCCACGTCAGCTCGAGGTTGATGCGGAAGTCCGGGATGGGAGACCACGAGCCACCGAGCGAGATCTGCTGCGGCACGAACGCGTTCACGGACTGCGTGAAGAGGTCGAAGTACCCGCGGAAGGGCGTGCCCGCGCCGGTCAGCCGCGTGTCCGTCGGGCAACCAGGCTCGGTCGCCGGGCAGCCGACCTGCGCGGTGAGCCGGTTGTCGAGCGCGAACTGCCCGCGGTAGACGAGGCCGAAGCTGAGCTCCGGGATGGGCAGGATCTGGATGCCCGCCTGCGGGTACCGGATGGTCGTCAGGTTCGCCAGCAGCGACGAGTCGAGGTGCGACGAGCTCGGGTGCGTGATGTCGAGATCGCCACGGATGAGCAGCGCGTTGCTCGAGAGAGAGAGAAACGAGATGCCGCCGCCGATGAGCAGCCACTCGACGGGCCGGATCGCGACGTGGGTCGCGAGGTACGTGCGGTGGCCGCGGTTGTCGTAGAGCTCCCAGCGCGGCTGCGCGTGGGGCAGCGAGCGCGTGCGGGACACGGCGTCGTCGGGCAGGTGCACCGAGAGGCCGAACGCGAAGCGGAAGTCGCCGAAGCTGCCGGGCACGACGAGCCCGAAGACGGCGCCGTGCAGGGTGTCGACGTTGCTCGACGCCCCGTCCACGCGGAGGTCGTGGATCGCGCCGTACCACCCGCCTCCGAGCCGCAGCTGCGTGCCGCGGACCAGGCCGGCGGGGTTGTAGTAGTTCGCCGAGAAGTCCTCGACGTCCGCCGTCACCGCCCCGCCCATCGCGATGCTGCGCGAGCCGATGCCGTACGTGTCCATCGGCTGCGCGGCGCTGCGCGCCGGCCCGAGCGGGACCACGACGAGGAGCACCAGCGCTGCGACGAGGACACGCATCAGAACTCGAGCCCCACCATCCAGCCGCCGATGACGATGTAGCCCGCGCTCACCATGCCGGGCGGCGCGCCGGACGCCGGCGGCGGGTCCGTCGCGGTGCGCGTGATCGCGTGCGTGCGGTCCACCAGCGCATGCAGCTGCCCGTAGAGATCGAGGTGCAGGCGCTCGGTGTCGGTGAACCGGTAGGTGAGGCCGAAGCCCGCGGTCAGGACGTGCCGGTCGTTGTCGATGATGCGCAGCGCGGCCGGGACGACCTCCATCCCGCGCATGCGGTTCGTCCCGTCGGCCTCGCGCTGGGGGCCGAAGAACGCGCCCGGGCTGGGCGAGAGCTCGAGCGCGTAGCCCCCGCGCAGCGTCAGGTCGGCGTTGCCCTCGCGGATCACGCCCTCGATCCCGACGCGCGGCGAGATCGTGTCGTGGAAGAGCGGCGCGGGCGGCAGGAACGAGCCGTCCGTCGTGGGCTGGTAGGGCCCGGGGTAGAAGCTCCAGAGCCGGTAGGTGATGTTGGCCACCAGCCGCACGTTGGGATCGACGCGGTAGTAGCCCTCGAGCGCCACCTGCGCCGGGTCGTACTGCACGAGCGCGCCGATCGTGAGCACCGGGAGCATCACGGGCAGATCGCTGACCACGATGTGCAGGTTCATCTCGGAGCGGAGCTCGTGGCGGTACACGAGGCCGAGGCCCCACTCCGGCTGGTCGATGGCCACGCCGGCGATCGGGGAGAAGGTCGCGAGCAGCTGCGTCTCGACGACCGACTGGAACGAGTGGGTCTCGTCGAGCCGCACCGACAGGTCGCCGACGACGTTCGCCAGCGCCGACACACCGATCCCCAGCCGCAGCCCCGAGACGAGGTCGTCGAGGTTGATGCCGAGCCCGACGTTGATCGACAGCGACTGCGCGCGGTCGACGACGCCCCACTGCGGGATCTCGGCGAAGTCGACGTGGCCGCGGAGCAGCACGTTCGCGGGGGTGTAGAACCCACCCGCGAGCACGAGGCGATCCTGCAGCACGTCCCCGAATGGAAGCGGTAGGGCGAAGCCGATGGTCAGCCCGCGGGCGGGCTCGACGGGGAAACGCTGCCCGTCGAGGGTGAGCTGGTAGGCGCCGCCCCCGAGGCCGACCTCGAGCTCGCGGCGGCGCACCCGCGCCAGGCCGGCCGGGTTCGTGTACACGGCCTCCCAGGTGTCCGAGCACGAGACGCCCGTCATGCCCATCGCGGAGCTGCGGGCCCCGAGGCCGAACAGATCCTGCGGGGTCGCGTGGGCGAGCCGTGCCGGAGCGAGCGCGAGCACCGCGAGGACGGTCAGGAGCGCACGGCGAAGGCCCACGACGCGGGACTCTACACGAACGTGACGTTGCGCTACGAGCACATCCGCGGCTTTCCCTCTAAGCTCGGCGGGTGCGTGGGGCACTCGCCGCGGTCGTCGCGTTCGCGCTCGCGCTCTCGGGCTGCCCCGACCCGCCGCCGGCACCCCCCCCGTTCGACGCGGGATTCTTCCCCCCGCCGCGCGACGGCGGCCACGCCGACGGCCCCGACACCTTCCGCTGGCCCGACACCGGCCCGCCCCTGCCCGACGTCGTGCCGGCGCAGTCGTGGATCATCGACTGCATGGTGGGCGCGGACACCTTCGAGCTGACGCTCGACGTCGACGCGCGCGCGGAGGCGGGGATCGTGAGAGCGGTGGGCGGCGCGGGCGGGCGTGCGGCGAGCGTGATCTTCGACATCATGCCCGGTGGGATCCTGCGAGCGCGAGGCCCGATCCCGATGGGAATCGCGGGCGACCACGCGTGCAGCTACGACGAGGTCACGATCGACCAGTGGTTGCTGCAGTTCGACGACCCCGACGGGGACGGCATCCGTGACCACCTCGCCAGCGCCGCGTCGGCCTCGACGATCACCCGATCGGGACCCACCATGCCCGGCTTCCCCTCGGCCGAGTTCGTGTACGTGCGGACGATCGTGCCCGACACGCAGCCGCCGGTCCTCGCGCTCGAGCACGACGCGCCGATCCCGCGCTTCGATCCGGTCGTGCTGCGCGCGTCGGAGCCCGTCGATCCCGCGTTCATGGCGCGGCTCGTCGGCCCGCGGACGCTGGGGCTCGTGGCGGACATCGGCGCGAGCGCGCCTGCGCGCTGGTCGCTCGACACACGCTCCATGCCGGCGGGGCGCTACACCCTGGAGGCCGCGCCTGCGCACGATCTCGCCGGCCTCGGCGCGGCGACGATCCCGACCCTCGTCGTGGACGTGCCCGAGCTCGCACGCCCGGCCATCGACGGCTGCGACCCGAGCGTGGTGGGCGTGCTCTCGAGCGCGCCGGCCGAGATCTTCGGGGACGACGTCGGAGAGACGGCCCTCGAGGGCACGACGTCGCTGCTGCTGCGAGACCGCGCGGTGCTCGTGTTCGACTCCACGGCGGGCCGCCGGACGCTCTCGATGACGATGCGGCTCGAGGCCCCGGCGGACACGTTCAACGTGGTCGCGTTCGTGACGGTGTTCGACGAGAACGGCGCGAACGTCGGGCAAGTGACGAACTACCAGTCGCTCTTGCCGCCCGCGACGGTGCCCGGCTTCGAGGTCGAGAGCCCGCCGGCGCCCGTCAGCGTCGGCTACCTGGCGACGCGCGCGGGGCGCTACTACGCGCTGATCGAGCCGCCGGGGCCACGCGACGTCTCCTGCACCGGGATCGTGCCCGGCGTCGGCGTGGGCGCGGTGATCGATCAGATCGCGCTGTTCTGACGCGCTCCCTGTCTCGCGAGAGTGGATCCACGTGGAAGTCATCCTCGGCGTTCTGGGCGTGCTCGTGGTCTGCGCGTTCGCAGCGGCGCTGCTGGCGCTGCCGCACTTCATCGAGGCCGTCGTGCATGCCCACGCGCCCTCCGTCGTCGGGGCGCTGGCGCTCGCCCCCTTCGGAGCGCGCGACCTCCCGGCCGAGGCTCGGCCCACCCTGCGCGTCGGCGACGGCTACCGAGGCACCAAGGACGTCGCCGCGCCGGGACTCGAGCCGGGGATCTGGGTGATCGGTCCGGCGGACGCGGCCCACACGCGCCTGACGATCGTGAGCGAGCGGAGCGCGCTCGTCACCGTGATGGCCGAGCCACGCGGACCGCTCGCCCGGGTGCCGCGAGCGCTGGGGACGATCCGCATCGACTGCGTCGCGCTCGGCGACCGGCGACGCCTCGTGGCCCGCGTCGTCCCCGCGAGCCTGGGGCTGCCGCTCGCGATCCCCGGATACCGGCTGGCGCTGGCTCTGCTCGACGGCGGCGGCGAGCTGGGCGCCTCGATGCGCGTCGCCGTGCCGGTCGGGCTGGTGGTGCTGCTGGTCTGGTCGGCGATCTTGTGGAGCCTGCGGAGCCCGCGGATGCGCGGCTCGGTCGCAGCCGCGATGGACGTCCTGGAGAAGCAGCTCGTGGCCTCCGCCGGTGCTGCGGCCGCGAGGGCCGACTCGTAGCGCCCGCCCCGGCGCTCAGCCGAGGCGGACGGCGCGCTCGAGCTCGTCCGCCGAGCGATCGACGAGCCTCCGGACCGTCGTCACGGTCGCGCAGAGCCTCTGCCCCGCCAGCACCCGGTGCTCGCACACGACGTCGGCCGCGGCCGTGCGCCCCGCGACGCGCGTCTCGACGCGCACGCGCTCCGCACCGACGACGCCGCTGCGGAAGCTCGCCTCCTCGGCCACCGGGACGAGCGCGATCGGTGGGACACCGCAGCGCGCGAGCGCGCGAGAGAGCGCCTCGTCGGCCCAGTCGACGTACGCCGGGTGGTTGGCGTGATCGAGCGGATCCATCCACGTGTGGAACGCCTCGAGCTCGAAGACGTGCGGCTCGTGATCGGGCGCCTTCGTCAGCGTCGCCGGGAGCACCGGCGGGACGTCCCCCTCGGGGCCCGCCACGGCCGGGAACGCGGCGAGGAGCGGCTGGCTGCCGCGCGCTGGCTCGAGGACGTTGCCCGAGGCGGCCACGTGGACCCACTCCTGCCGCGCCGCGGCGAGGAGCCCGCCCCCACCCGCGATGCGCACCTCCCGCGTCGAGAACATGTCGCGCCGCATGCGCGAGACCCACGTGCTGCCCGAGAGGCGCTCGCCGTAGAGCGCCTCGCGCGCGTGGACCGCGGTCATCGAGCGGACGATGAACGCGACGCCCTCGTCGCGATAGCGCGACGGCGGCCAGCCCGCGGCGGTGGACGCCTCGACCGCGACCTCCTGGAACGCGCGCCAGACGTCGCCCGCGCGCGCCGCGTCGCGCGCCGAGAAGGCGTGCCTGGGCAGGTGGACGAGGGTCTCGATCACGCGCGGCTGCTAGCATGGGGGCATGCGTACGAGAAGCAGCGTGGCCCTCGCGGCGATCCTGGTGGCGTGCGGGTCGGCCTCGCCCTCGCCCTCGCCCTCCCCCTCGCCCGCCACGCCCTCCCCCTCGCCAGCCACGCCCTCCCCCTCGCCCTCCCCCTCGAGCCCCGCCGGCGCCGCCTACGAGCTGCACGAGTGGGGCGTCGTCGACGTACCGGAGAGCGGGCCGGTCGAGATCTCGGCGGGCGCGGGCCAGCCGCAGCGACCGATGTCGGTGCGCAAGCCCGTCGTCTACGCGCACCTGCTCGACGGCGCGGCCGAGCAGACGTTCGGGCTCCGCGTGACGCTCGGCGCCGGGTCGTTCGTCGAGCACGACCCGGCCGGGACGCTCGCGGGCACGACCCTCGAGTGGCCGCACGTCGTCGCCCGCGCCGCACACTGCGCGCCCGCCGCCCCCGGCTCCGCGCGTCGCGCGGCGCCCGGCTGCGGCACGACCGACGGCGTCTGCGAGGTCACCGAGCTGCCCCGCTACGACGCGCCCTCCGCGGCGTGCCTCGACGTCGACGGGACGCAGACGGCGCTCCTCTTCTATCGCGCGCAGGTCCCGAGCGTGACGCTCCCCGTCGACGTCACGCGCGCCGCCGACCTCACGGTGAGCGTGACCGGAACCGCGGCCGTCGAGCACGTCCCGGGCGGCATGATGCGGCTCTCGACCGCGCTGAGCGGTCCGTGGCCCCAGGGTCGCGTCGTGGTCGCGCGCGCGGGGCTGCCCTCCACCGGACAGACGGTGATGCTCCCCGTCGGCACCGAGGCGATCACCCGCGCGCAGGGCATGGACGAGCTGCGACGCATCCTCGTCGCCCTCGGCCTCACCGACGACGAAGCGAGCGCGTTCCTGAACGGCTGGGCCGACGAGCTCTTCGGCGCCGACACGGGACCGCAGCGCGACGCCACCCGCGAGGCGACGCGATGGGCCGCGTCTCCCGGGCCGCGGCGCCAGGACGTGCTGCTCTTCTTCCTGCCCGCGTCGTCCATCGACGGAATTGCGACCCTCGCCGCGACGCCCGCGCCGCGCGCGGTGCACCGGGCGATGCTCGTCCGGATCGATCTCGGCGCCGTGCCCACGGGCTGAACTGTGCTTTGATCGCAACCGCATGTCCCACGACGTCCACGAAGTCGAAGACCTCGTCGCGAAGGCCTCCATCCTCCACGAGGCGCTTCCCTACATCCGCCGCTTCCACGGCAAGACGTTCGTCATCAAGTACGGCGGCCACGCGATGATCGACCCTGCGCTGAGGGACAGCTTCGCGCGCGACGTCACGCTGATGAAGCTCATCGGCATCCACCCCATCGTGGTGCACGGCGGCGGGCCCCAGATCGACGCGATGCTCGCGCAGATGGGCGTCGTCACCGAGCGGATCGACGGCCTGCGCGTCACCGACGAGCGCACGATGGACGTCGTCGAGATGGTGCTCGGCGGGCGCGTGAACAGCGAGATCGTCGCGCTCATGTGCCGCGCGGGCGCGCGCGCCGTCGGCCTCACCGGCAAGGCCGACGCGTTCCTGCAGGCCGAGAAGATCCCGCGCATGAAGACCAAGGCCGGGCGCGAGGTCGATCCGGGGCGTGTCGGACGCATCGTGCAGGTCAAGACCGCGGTGCTCGATCAGCTCGCGGGCGGCGGCTTCGTCCCCGTCATCGCGCCGGTCGCCGTGGACGCGGACGGGCGCGCGCTCAACGTGAACGCCGACACGGTCGCGGGCGCCGTCGCCGCCGCGACGAAGGCGGACAAGCTCCTCTTGATGACCGACATCGAGGGCGTGCGCGGCAAGGATGGCAAGATCGCGAGCAGCATGAGCGCCGGCGACGTGAAGAAGCTGATCGACGAGGGCGTGATCAGCGGCGGCATGATCCCGAAGGTGCAGTGCGGGCTCGACGCGATCTCGGCCGGCGTGCGCAAGTGCCACGTCGTCGACGGTCGTGTGCAGCACGCCGCGCTGCTCGAGATCTTCACCGACGAGGGGATCGGCACCGAGATCGTCGCGTAGGGCCTCGATCTCGCCCTCGCCCTCGACCTCGACCTCGATCTCGCCCTCGCCCTCGACCTCGATCTCGCCCTCGACCTCGCTCTCGCCCTCGACCTCGCTCTCGACCTCGCTCTCGCCCTCGACCTCGGTCTCGCTCTCGCTCTCTCTGCTCGGCCGCCGCTCAGCGGAACGGCCCGCAGGGTACGTCGTCGAACATCGCGGGCGTGTACTCGCCCGTGACCCGGAGCGGGCGCGTCGAGCCCGCCGTCGCGCCCGGCGGCTACGTGTGCGGCGCGTCCCGCGTCCACGCCGCCGCCGGCGTCGAGGGCCGCTCCCCCATCGGCGGGGACCCTCGACGCGATGCCGCAGCCCGCGAGCACGGAGGCCGAGGCGAAGGTCCAGAGCGCGAGCCGACGCACCACGAGCCCAGGATATCGCCTCCTCGGGCGAGTGGGCCACGACCCTCACGCACGCAGTCGCGCTCGCTCTCGCCGTCGCTCTCGCTCTCGCAGACGAACGATGGGCGCCGGGACGTGTGGGTGCGGAGCGGAGCTCCTGCTAGGGTCGCCGGATGTTCGTCGTCGAGGCGTTCCGCGAGGGCGGCTGGTTCATGTACGTCGTCACCGGGGTGGGGCTGCTCGCGACGCTGACCGCGCTCACGGCGTTCGCGATGGCCCTGACCGCGAAGATCCGGCAGCCGTCGCTGGCGATCGGCGTCGCCGCGATGGTGCTCGGGCTCCTCGTCCCCGTCACCGGCTTCGTCGGGTACCTGCTCGCGATGCAGAGCGTCTTCGGCGCCGTCTCGTACGCCGACCCGTCCTCGCGCGCGACGCTCCTCTCACAGGGCATCTCCGAGGCGATGAACCTCGTCATCTTCGGGCTCGTCTGCGGGGCCGTCCCGTGCCTGCTCGCGCTGCTCGCCACGATCCGCGCCGCGCTGCGGCCCAAGACGCTCGCCTGAGAGCCCGCGCGCCCCGTCCTACCGCCAGCGGATCGAGAAGGTCCCGCGCTCGTCGCCCTTCTCCCCGCGACCCGGCGTCACGCGCACGTCGCGCGCGCCGCTGAGCTCGAGCAGGCGCGCGAGGAAGCCGCCAGTCCACGGCGTCAGCACCGGCGAGTCGAGCCCGGTCCCATCGAAGCCGACGCGCGCCGCGTTCGGCCCCGCGCTGAGCAGGCGCGCCTCGCCGCGCGAGAAGTAGCTGCGGTAGAGCTGCGGGACGCGCTCGATCGCGGCCCTGGGCGTCGCGCTCTGCATGAACGCCTTGTGCGTGGTCGGCAGCTCGCGATCCGCGCACGCGCGGCCGATCGCCTCGGCGGTCATCCCGTCGCCGCGCCCGGCCACCTCGTCGGTCACGCGCACGAGGTGCTCGAAGAGCGAGAGCGGCAGCCACGCCATCGGCAGCATCACCCCCTCGAGCTTCGCGCGATGGCTCGGGTCCAGCCGCACGAGCACGAGCGAGCCCGTCCGCGGACCGTGCGCGGCGTCCACGTGCTCGAGCGCGCCCACCACGATCGCGCCCTTGACGTTGGGCTCGGCCGTCGCGCGGCGCGCCGCGTCCTCGGTCGCGAGCTGACCCGTCGCGTCGCCCCGCTCGCGCGCGGGCGACCGAGGCGGCGGGCGAGGCGTGAGCTCGACCGCCGCCGAGAGCGCGTCGCGCAAGGCACTCGTCGGCCCGCTCCGCTCCGGCGCGTAGGGAACGCTCGGCGGCGCCGGGGGCGCGCTCAGCCGGGCACCGAGCGGCACGATGGAGCGGGCCCTATCCGGCACGAAGTCGTCCGACGCGGCGAAGAAGTAGCGCTTGTTTGTCGTGTTTGTTGGCGTTGTGATCGACGCGCTCGGAGGCGAGAACGCGCGCGGGGGACTCGGGTCGGACGATCTGGGCAGCCCCGCGGGGGCCGAGAGCCTCTCGGCGGGAGTGCCCGACGAGGCCACCCCGGCCCTCGCGCGCGCCGTCGGGTCCCGGCCGGCGAACGAGGGGCGGGCGATGCCGACGCCGCTCGACTCCGGACGCGCGCGGGGCGCCTCGAGCGGCTCGGTGGCGAGCAGCGCGTCCGCGCGCAGGCCCGTGTCGCTGATGGTGACGTCACCAGCGTCGTGGGAGCGCGCGACCGTGGGGGCGTCGTCTCTGCGGGGCGCGGGGCGCGTCGCCCCGAACGGGATCAGCGCCTCGAGCATCGCGGTCGCAGTCGCGAAGCGACGCTCCGGCTCCTTGGAGAGCGCCTTCACCACGACGTCGTCGAGCTCGCGCGGGATCCCGGGCACCGTCGCGGACGGCGGCGGCGGATCGCCGCGGAGGATCTGCTGCAGCAGCGCGTGGTAGTTGTCGCCCGCGAAGGGCACGGCGCCGGTCAGGCACTCGTGCAGGATGACGCCGGCCGCGTAGATGTCGGCGCGGTGATCGATCGCCTTGCTCCCGCGCGCTTGCTCGGGGCTCATGTAGTAGGGCGTGCCCATCATCACGCCGGTGCGCGTGAGATCGAGGCCATCGTCCTCGTGCTTCATCTTGGAGATGCCGAAGTCGAGCACCTTCACCCAGTCGGTGTCGTTCCCCTGGCGCGTGAGGAAGATGTTGTCGGGCTTGAGGTCGCGATGGACGATCCCGTTCTCGTGCACGGCCGCGAGCGCGGCGAGCAGCTGCCCGACGATGCGACAGGCGCGCGCAGGCGGGAGGCGCTCCTCCTTCTTGAGCGTCTGCGCGAGGGAGAGGCCGCGCAGGTACTCCATCACGAGGAAGGGCGCGCCGTCTTCCGTGTACCCGAGGTCGAGGATCTCGACGATGTGCTCGTGCCCGGTCGCGCCCGCCGCGCGGGCCTCGCGCTGGAAGCGCTGGACGGCCTTCTCGTCCGCGGCGAGCTCCGGGTGCAGGCGCTTGATGGCCACCTTGCGCCCGATGCGGAGGTGGTCGGCGACGTACACCGCGCCCATCCCGCCCTCGCCCAGCAGCCCGACGATGCGGTAGCGATCCGCGATCGTGCGCCCGACGAGCGCACGCCCCACGTGGAGCGCCTTGCCGGTGTTCGGACAGTGCGTGTACGTCGCCTGGTGCGACTGACCGCAGTGCGGACACAGCAGCTCGGCGGGCTCCGCGTTGGAGAGGCGGGTGTTCAATGGCGCCCCAGCATGATCGCCAGCCACGACGCGGGGCGTCAACTGCCCTGATTGCCAGCGTGCCCGCCGCTGTGTACACGTCGCCTCGATGAGCTGTCGGCACTGTGCGTACCTTTTCGAGGCCGCCGCCTCCGCCGCGGACGGTCGCCCCTTCCCGCTCCCCGGCGATCCCCCGCGCTGGGGCCGGCCGCGCCCCTTCCCGGTCGAGTCCACCACGCTCGACGTGCGCGTGAACCTGGCGGAGCGCTCGGTCGAGGGCGTCGCCGTGCTCGACGCGCGACGCGTCGATCGGCAGCGCGCCGAGCTGGAGCTCGACGCGATCGACCTCGAGGTGTCGGAGGTCGTCCGGCTGCTCCCGGGGGATCAGGCGGTGCCCGCGACCTACCGGAACGACGGCCGCACGCTCCGCATCGACGTGCCGCTCGACGTCGAGCGCGTGCGCGTGCGCATCACGTACCGCTGCGCGCCGCGGCGCGGGCTCTACTTCGTCACGCGACGCGAGCTCCGGGCGCCGCTCCACGACGACGCCTCGATGCCGACCGAGGTCTGGTCGCAGGGCCAGGACGAGGACAATCGCCACTGGTTTCCGTGCCAGGACCACCCGGGCGCCCGCACGAAGCTCGAGCTCAGCGCGACCGTGCCCACGGGCTTCACCGTGCTCGGCAACGGCGTGCTCGTGGAGAAGAGAGTGGCTGGCGAGTGGACGACGTTCCGCTACCACCAGGACGAGCCGCTGCCGCCGTATCTCGTCACGCTCGCCGCCGGCCGCTTCGAGGAGGCGCACGACACGCTGCCCGCGACGGCAGGCCGCCCTGCGCTGCCCGTCGACTACTACGTCCCGCCGGGCCACGCCGGAGCCATCGCGCGCTCGCTCGGCACCACGCCCAGGATGATCGCGCACTTCGAGGAGCGGCTCCGGACGCCCTTCCCCTGGGTGAAGTACGCCCAGGTCGTCGTCAGCGACTTCATCTTCGGCGGCATGGAGAACACGAGCGCGACCACGCTCTACGATCGCGCGCTGCTCGACGAGCGTGCCGCGCTCGACGTCGACATGCAGTCGCTCGTCAGCCACGAGCTCGCGCACCAGTGGTTCGGCGATCTCGTCACGTGCCGCGACTGGAGCCACGCGTGGCTCAACGAGGGCTTCGCGACCTACCTCGAGCACCTCTGGCGCGAGCACGACGAGGGCCGCGACGCGTACTTCTACGGCCTCGAGCAGGACCTCGAGGTCTACCTGGACGAGGACGGCGGCCGCTACCGCCGCGCCATCGTCACCAACGTCTGGTCCTCGCCGATCGACATCTTCGACCGCCACCTCTACCAGAAGGGCGGCCTGGTCCTGCACGCGCTGCGGCAGCACCTCGGCGACGACGCGTTCTTCGGCGGGCTCGCGCACTACCTCGCCAAGATGCGCGGCCAGGGCGCAGAGACCCGCGATCTGATGCGCGCGCTCGAAGAGGCCACGGGTCGCTCGCTCGAGGCGTTCTTCGATCAGTGGACGCAGAAGGGCGGGCACCCGCAGCTCGAGGTGTCGAGCGAGCACGACGCGGGCGTGCTGCGCGTGACGGTGGTCGAGAAGAGCGCGAAGGCGGGTGAGCCCCCGGCGTTCACGGTGTCCTTGCCCTTGCTCGTCGTCACCGACGAGGGGTCGAGCACGCACGTCCTCGAGATCGGCAAGGCCCGCGAGACGTTCGTCATCCCGGCGAAGGCCGTGCCCAAGATGATCGTGATCGACCCCGAGATGAACGTGGTCGGGGTGATCGAGAACAAGATCGCGACGCCGCTCCTCGTCGCACAGCTCGAGACCGCCCCGGCGGCTCGCCCGCGCTGGCGGGCGGCCCGGGCGCTCGGGACGCGCAACGAGCCGCGCGCGCTCGAGGCGCTCGGCAAGGGCCTCGGCAGCGACGCGTTCTGGGCCGTGCGCGCCGAGTGCGCGACGGCGCTCGGCGAGCAGCGGACGCCGCGAGCGCTCGCGATCCTGGTCGGCGCCGCCGCCGACGCGCACCCGCGCGTACGTCGGGCGGTGGCGTCCGCGCTCGGCCGCTTCCGCAGCGCCGCGGCTGCCGACGCGCTCAGCGCGTGGATCGAGCGCGGCGACCGGAGCTACCTCGTCGAGGCCGAGGCGCGGCGAGCGCTCGGCAAGACCCGCGACCCGCGCGCGCTGGCGATCCTCGCGGGTCGCTTCGCGAGCGACCCGGTGAGCTGGAACGACTGTGTGCTCGCCGCCGACGTCGACGGGCTCGGAGCGCTGCGCGACCCGGGCGCGATCCCGACGCTGCTCGAGGCCCTGGACCCCAAGCACGCCCCTTCGGTGCGCCGCGCGGCCATCAACGCGCTCGGGAGCGCGCGCGAGGTGACGACCGACGAGCCGCTGCTCGAGACCATCCGCCAGCGGATCGAGGCGACGCTCGACGCCTTCGACCCAGGCGTCCGGATCGGAGCGGCGCGCACGCTCGCGGCGCTGCGCGATCTCCGGTCGGCGGCGGCGATGAACCGGCTGGTCGACCGCGATCTCGACGGCCGCGTGCGCCGCGGCGCGCGCGAGGCGCTGCGGGACCTGCGCGACAAGGCGGCACGCGGGCGCGAGCTCTCGACGATCCGCGACGAGCTCGACAAGCTCCGGACGGAAGTGCGCGAATTGCGCGAGAAGATCGCCGTCGCCGACGCCAAGAAGCCGGGCTGAGTCCCCCCGGATTGACGGGCGGCCCGGCCTCGCTACACTCGCCGCCCTTTCGGAGACCGGTCGATGCGAGACCTCATCAAGCTGACGTGCGAGAACTGCGGGCGGGCGAACTACTACACGTCCAAGAACAAGCGGACGATGCCCGAGAAGTTCTCGATCAAGAAGTACTGCGCCGCCTGCCGGACCCACAAGGCCCACAAGGAAGGCAAGATCAGCAAGGGCTAGCTCGTCGCGGCGGTCAGCCCATCACCGCGCGGACCGCGCGAACGAACTTCTCCCGCGCGTGCTCGTAGCGCGGGTGGTGGCCGCCCTCGACGATGCGAGTACCGCCGACGACGACGTCGCGGACCGCGCGAGGGCCGGCCCCGAAGATCACCGCATCCGCCAGGCGCGCATCGCTCGCGCCGGCGAGCGCGGGGTCGTTCGCGTCGAGCGTGACGGAGTCGCCGCCCGCTCCATCCCAGCCGAGGGCCGCGTACGCGGAAGACGAGAGCGCCTCGAGCAGGCCGTCGGCGTCGAGCGCGACGGTGCGCGAGTGAGTGCGCGGCCGCTCGTCCAGCTCGATCGCGCGCGCTTCCTCGAAGGGACAGCTCGACGCGTGGCTGTCGGTGCCGGTCGCGATGACCGCGCCCGCGCGCGAGAGCCCGGAGACGTCGGGGAAACCGTCCCCCAGATCCCGCTCGGTGGTCCGGCAGAGGCACACCGTGGACCGTGACGCCCCGAAGAGCGCGATCTCGGCGGCCGAGAGGTGCGTCGCGTGTACCGCCGTGAAGCGCGGGCCGAGCGCGCCGACCTCGGCGAGCACCTCGACCGGCCGCCGGCCGTGCTCGGCGATGCACTCGCGCACCTCGCGGAGCACCTCCGACACGTGCGCGTGGATCGGCATCGCGTGCCTCGCGGCGAAGTCCACCGAGGCCTCGAGCGCACCGCGCGTGACGGCACGCAGACTGTGCGGCGCGATCCCGATCTGGACGCGCGGCTCGTGCTGCCAGCGCGCGCGGAGCAGGTCCACGTCGTGGAGCGAATCGTCGGTCTTCGCGTCGAAGAAGCGCCGCTGGGCGCTCTCCACCGCCCGGCCGAAGCCTGCGCGCTCGTAGACGACGCGAAGCAGGGTCACGCGGAGCCCTGCGTCGAGCGCGGCACGGATCACCGCGTCGCTCAGCTCGGTGCGCATGGCATAGGGCGTCCCGTCCGCCTGGTGGTGGACGTAGTGGAACTCGCCGACACACGTGACCCCCGCGAGCGCGAGCTCGACGAACGCGAAGTGCGAGAGATCGTAGATCGACGCGGGATCGAGCGCGCCCACCAGGGCGTACATCGCCTCGCGCCAGCTCCAGAACGAGCCGGGGAGCGGCGCACGCTGCGCGTGGCCCCGCATCGCGCGCTGGAACGCGTGCGAGTGCACCGTCGCCAGACCCGGCAGGACGATGCGATCTCGGTCGCGATGCACCGCGCTCACGGCGTACCTCCCTCGCGGCGGATCGCCTCTTCCATCTCGTGGACGCGGTCCTCGCGGCTCCCGCCCGGGGGGGCGTAGCGGTTCGCCTCGCGGTAGGCCTCGAGCGCCGCGCGGTGCTCGCCGCGCCTGCGGAAGTCGCCGCCGGCGAAGCGGTAGAAGTCGTAGCGCGCGGTGCCGTGCGTCATCGAGAACCAGCACGAGAGCATCGCGATGCCGAGCACGCCAGCGGCGCGGCCGAGCGGGTCGCGCAGATCCGGCCGGAACATCGCGCCGAGGCCGAGCGCGAGCGCGACGAGGCCGACCGCCATCGCGGCGGCGTACGAGCCAGGCAGATCGATCTCCACACCCGCGAAAGCGGCGATGCCCGCCGTGGTCAGGCCCAGGATCGGCGCCAGGAGCGGCATCCCGGCGAGCATGCTCGGCTCGCGCGTACGCGAGGGCGCGCTCGCGACCGCCGCGAGCGCGGCGAGCCAGTGCGCCGGTGTCAGGGCGACCAGGGCGAGCGCGATCATGTAGTAGCTGAACCACCCGATCTGCAGGCCGATGTACTCCGCGCCGACGTGGAACGAGAGCGCCAGCGCCAGCGCCAGCGACGCCAGCAGGGAGAGCGGACGCGCGCGGCCGAGCGGAGCGAACGCGAAGCGCACGAACGAGGTCGGCATCCCGAGGGTGATCCCGATCGTGAAGAGCGCGAGCGCCGCGACCCACGAGAGGCTCACGCCGACGCCGACCGCGAGCAGCACCACGACGACCCCACGGATCACGACCCACGTGCGATCCCGCGTCAGCGCCGCCCAGGCCGCGTCGAGGCCGGCGCGCTCGGCCGCCGTGGGCGGCCCGTCCCGGAGCGAGGCCGTCAGGTAGCCGAGGGCGCAGACCACCTGCACCGCGATCATGCCCGTGCCCATGAGGTGAAAGACCGTGTCGGCGTCCAGCCCGAGGCTCTCCGCGAAGTCCATCGGCGCGCGCATCGTCGCGCCCTCGTGCGTGATGTTGCGGAGCGCGTCGCCGCTGCGCCACTCGGGCTCCGTCTTCGAGATCGCCGTGAACGTGTAGACGATCCCAGAGAACGTCGTGACCATCGTCCAGCCGAGGCTGCGGACGCGCGCGACGAGCCCGTGCGGGAACGTCGACGGCGCGGGCCGCGGCGCGACGGCACCGCCCTTCTTGCCCCGCTTGGCCGGCGCCGCCGGCGCGGCCGAGGGGACGACGTCGGACGCGCCGAAGAGATCGCGCGCCGTGACGCCGGGAAAGAGGCACGTGGCGCCCAGGAGAGCGCTCAGCAGGTAGTGGTGCTGGTAGCTGTCGAGCATCGAGCACGACCAGCCCCAGGTGTAGAGCACGGTGATCGCGATCGGGAGCAAGCGCGGCGGCCGGGGGAGGAGCGCAGCGACGAAGGCCATCGCCCCCACGACCACGAGCATGCCCACGTACGCCTCGGTGCTCGGGAGGGGCAGCGCGTCCAGGACGGCGAAGTGCGCGACGTTGAAGCCCGCCGCGCCATAGCGCCACGCAGGGCCGACGAGCGTGTGCCAGACGTCGAACGCCAGCAGCAGGTAGAGGGCCTTCGCGAAGAGCCACGGGCGCACGGCCGCGACCGGGCCGAAGGCGAACCTCTCCGCGAGCCGCCGCTCACTCATCGGTCGTCTCTTCGTACCCGCGATCCGCGCAGCGCATCGTTCGGTGGACCGCCGGGAGCGTCTCCCCGGCGACGGATCGACACGTGTGCGTCAGCCGGACCTCGGTCGGGTGCGCGTCGGACGCGCAGCGGAACGCGAGGAAGCGCGCGATCACCGCCGGCCGGTTGCGCTGCAGCAGCGAGATCCAGGGAGCCGGCAGCACGGACGCCACCGGGATCGGCCGCGGCGCGCCGTCGCCGATCGTCTCGCGCGCCTCGACCGCGCACTGCTGCACGCGGACGGCCGAGAACATGCGCCACGCGAAGCGCTCGTCGTAGACGTCGCTCGAGAGGTAGTACGAGAGGGGGGTCGCCACGTGCAGGACCAGCCAGCCCGCGAGCACCGCCAGCGCCACCGTCGTGCGCGGCCGCGCGTCGATCCCCGTCGGCGCCATCTCGCCCTCACCCTGGCCATCGCTCACGCCGGCACTCCTCGCGCACGGGGGCGCCCCGTGTCAACGCGCAGGCGCGAGAGGCACGCCTCGAAGTCGTCGGGCGGCGGCTCGTCCCAGCGCACGAGGCGTCCCGTCGCCGGGTGCTGGAAGCCGAGCTCGCGCGCATGCAGCATCGGCCGCGGGGCCTCGATGCGGGGGCCCGCGAAGTCGCGGACGTACACGACCTCGCCGACGAGCGGATGCCCGGTCTCGGCCAGGTGGATGCGGATCTGGTGCTGCCGCCCGGTCTCGAGCCGGCAGCTGACGAGCGTCGCACCGCGGAGCGCCTCCATCGCTCGCACGTGCGTCACCGCCTGCTTGGCGCCAGGCGGCGCCTCACCCTGGTGCCAGGGCCTGCCGCCCCACGAGCCGCGCAGGCCGTCGCCGCGGTCCTGGACGATCTCGGTGCGGATCGTGGCCTCGCCGCGCGCCTCGCCGTGCACGATCGCCTCGTAGCGGCGGAGCACCGTGTGCGCGCGCAGCTGCTCCTCGAGCCCGCGCTTGCCGCGCATCGAGCGGGCGAAAACGAGGATGCCGCTCGTGTCCTTGTCGAGCCGCTGCACCACCCCGACCATCGGGTCCCGCGATCGGGTCGTGCGACGGAGATACGAGCGAACGCGGTCGACGAGCGTCCCCTTGTCGCCGTCCTCGTAGGGGCACGTGAGCAACCCGGCAGGCTTGCGGACGACGATCACGTCCGCGTCGGCGAACGCGACGTCCTCGTCGAGCATCCCGCTCTCCGTCTTGCGCTGCGCCTGCGGATCGACCGCGACGGTCTGGGCTGCCCGCACGCGCATCGCGCCGTCGCGCGCGATCGCCCCGTCGACGGTGACGCGCCCGCTCGTGCAGAGCTCGCGCGCCTTGCTCCACGACGCCTCGGGGACGAGCGCGCGCACGATGGCGGCGAGCGTCTGTCCCGCGTCCGAGGCCTCGAGCGTGCGCGAGCGGGACCCCACGTCAGAGCTTCATCGAGAAGTGGTGGCTGCGGATCTCCATGCGTTTCCGTAGGTAGAAGCGGTGTGCGTCGAAGCGCTGCACGCCGGAGTCGAGGTGGAACGACACGCACCCCGCCTCGCGCGCGCGCACGACGAGCCAGTCGAAGAGCGCGCCGCCGTGCCCGCCGCTCCGGACGTCGGCGTCGGTCACGAGGTCGTCGACGTAGAGCGCCTTGCCCCACGCGAGCCACTCCGCAATTCGGTAGCCCGCGCACGCGACGACGCGCCCCTCCACGCTCGCGATCGCGAGCTGCCAGCCGTGCGCATCCGTCTGCCGCCGCGCCTGGGCGAGGAACGCGTCCAGCGTGAGCTCCGGGCGTAGCTGCGACATCACGACGAACGCGCGCGAACGGTCCGCGTCGGTCTCGGCGAGCTCGATCGTCCGCGTCACCGCGGTCACTCGTTCTGCATCAGGCCGCGGATCGTCCCGTCGGCGTCGATGCGGACGTTGCGCGCCGCGGGGACCTTCGGCAGGCCAGGCATCGTCATCACGTCGCCGAGGAGCGCGACGACGAAGCCCGCTCCGGCCGAGAGGCGCGCCTCGCGCACCGTGACCCGGAAGCCGCGCGGGCGGCCCTGCTTCTTCGCGTCGTCGGAGACGGAGAGCTGGGTCTTGGCCATGCAGACGGGCAAGCCGCCGTAGCCGTCCTTCTCGAGCGCGTCGAGCGTGCTCTTCGCGCTCGCCTCCACGTCGACGCCGTCGGCGCCGTACACGTTCTTCGCGATGGCCTCCATCTTCGCGGGGTAGCTCTGCGAGAGCTCGTACGCGAACCTCGGCGTCTTGGGCTTACCCTCGCTCGCGGCGAGGACGCTCTGCACCGTGTCGGCGAGCTCGAGGCCGCCCTCCCCGCCCGACGCGAACCCGCGCGAGAGCGCGACCGGCACGCCGAGCGCGGCGCAGCGATCCCGCACGAGCTGGATCTCGCTCGCCGGGTCGGTGTCGAACTGGTTGATCGCCACGACCGTGGGCAGGCCGTAGAACCGCGCCGTCTCGAGGTGGCGCTCGAGGTTCTCGATGCCCTTGGCGAGCGCGGCCTCGTTCGGCGCCGCCGCGTTCTTGGGATCGACGCCGCCGTGGAACTTGAGCGCCCGCAGCGTCGCGACGACGACCGCGGCGTCGGGCCAGAGCCCCGCCGTGCGGCACTTGATGTCGAGGAACTTCTCCGCGCCGAGATCGAAGCCGAAGCCGCCCTCCGTGATGACGTAGTCCGCGTAGCGGAGCGCGACGCGCGTGCTCAGCACGGACGAGCACCCGTGCGCGATGTTCGCGAAGGGCCCGCCGTGCACGAGCGCGGGGCCGCCCTCCATCGTCTGCGCGAGGTTCGGCTGGATGGCGTCGGCGAGCAGCGCCGCCATCGCGACGTGCGCGCCGAGATCCTTCGCGGTCACGGGCTTCAGGTCGTAGGTCTTGCCCACGACGATGCGCCCGAGCCGCTCGGCCAGATCCTCGCGCGAGCCGGCCAGGCAGAGCACGGCCATCACCTCGCTCGCCGCCGTGATGTCGAAGCCGCTCTCGCGCGGCACGCCGCCGTTGCGCCCGCCGAGGCCGAGCACGATGTCCCGCAGGGCGCGGTCGTTCATGTCGATCGCGCGCCGCCACGTGACGCGCCGCGGGTCCAGGCCGAGCCCGCCGCCGCTCGCCGCGCCGCCCGCACCGGACGCGAAGTGCAGCTCGTTGTCGACGATCGCGGCGAGCAGGTTGTTCGCCGACGAGATCGCGTGAAGGTCGCCCGTGAAGTGCAGGTTGATCTCGTTGGCCGGGACGAGCTGGGCCTTGCCGCCGCCCGTGCCGCCGCCCTTCACGCCGAAGACCGGCCCGAGCGAGGGCTCGCGCAGCGACGCGACGGCGCTCTTGCCGCGCTTCCGGAGGCCCATCGCGAGCGTGACGCTCGTGGTCGTCTTGCCCTCACCCGCCGGCGTGGGCGTGATGGCCGAGACGAGCACCAGCTTGCCCTTCCCGCGCTGCGGCCGCTCGAGCGCGGCGAGGTCGATCTTCCCCTTGTCGCGCCCGTAGGGGATCAGGTCGTCGGCGCTGAGGCCGAGCTCCTCGGCGACGGCGGTGATGGGACGCAGGGTCGTCTTCGACATGGCGCGGGAGGATAACGGATCTTCGCGCGCCGCTCTCGCTCTCGCCCTCGCTCTCGCTCGCCCTGGTCTCGTGACCGGAGCGTGCCGAGACCGGCCGATCCGAGCGGACCGCGACGGCCCCGCGACGCGGCCAGCAGACGCGTCGTTTGCCGGGACCGAAGCGCTCCCCCAGCTCAGTGCACTAGATTTAGAACGGCGTCGGCGTGCCGACGGCCGTCGTCGTCCACGCGGCGATGTGGTTCGAGGTCCCGAGATCCTGGAACGGGAGCGCGAACGCCGCGAAGCTCGGGTCGGTCCCGGCCATCACCGACTCGGGGCGCACGCCGCTCATCCAGAGATACGTGCCGCGGCCACCGCTCTCCGTGTTGCCGCCGGGGGGGTTGCGCAGGCCGTAGGCGCGCGTCGTCGAGAAGCTCACCCACATCAGGCGCTCGACGCCGGTCACCTCGGTGCTCGAGAGCACGAACTCGAAAGGGGCGAAGCGCGCGAAGGTGTTGTTGAGCTCGGTGCGGCCCGCATCCATCGCGCCCGGCTGCATCGCGCGCGCGAGCTCCACGGGCGTGCCGCCCGCCAGCGGGACCGCGAGGACGACGGAGCTCGGGTCGCTGTCGCCGTTGCAGTCTCGGTGGTCGAGATCGCCACCGGGGCACGTCGAGCGCGTGAGCGCGAGGAACGAGTCGTCGGGCGCCCAGTCCGGGTTCATGAAGCTCACGCCCGGCTGTCGAGGCACGAGGAAGCGCGGCGCGCTCCAGCCGGTCCCGCTCCGGTCGACCATGCCGATCGCGCAGTGGCGCGGGCGCTGCGACACCGCGTCGCCGTCGACGTCCGAGTACGCGATGTGCCGACCGTCGGGCGACCAGGCGGGATGGCTCACCTCGCGTCCCTCGATCGAGAGCATGTCCACGATCTGCCCGCAGCTGGCCATCGTCGCGGCATCGCAGCGCGTGTCGAAGAAGAGCAGGCCTCGATCCTGCGGCGCACCGTCGTCGCCGTAGCAGCCCACCAGCTGGGTCGCATCGGGGTTGAACGAGCCGAACTGCACGACGTGCGAGTGTGGATCGCTGCGGAGCGGGGTGTACGACGCGAGGTCGTAGAGCTCGATCCCGCCCGAGCCGATGCCGCCGACGCTGGCGAAGATGCGCCGTCCGTCGCGCGAGACCGCGTGGCAGCCGACGCAGGTGCCGTCGGCCTGCGCCGGCGTGATCACCGGCATCGCCGCGCCCGTCGCGGCGCCGAAGTCGTAGCGCAGGATGCTCTCCGCGGAGGTCGTCCAGTAGTAGATGGTGCCCATGAGCGCGTCTCGCGCGAAGCGGACGGCGATCGTGCCCGAGGTGCCGACGCCGCTCCCGGCGTCGTCGGTGGCGCGCACGGTGACCACCACCGGCAGCTCGCCTCGATTCGTCTCGGCGATCGACGTCCAGAACGCGCCGCTCGGCTCGTAGATGCAGCCGTCGGGACGCACGCCCGCCGGGGCCTGGCAGCGCACGTAGAAGCGCACGTCGGTCACGGCGTTCGTGAACGCGATCTCGAAGAGCGTGTTCGCGCTCGATCCGGTCAGCCAGTGGATCTCCACGCGCCCCAGGTTCGGCGGCAGGAGCACGCCGTCGTTCGGATACACGAGCTGGGGAGCGCGCGACGCGTCGGCCGGACCGTCGAAGAGGTGCGCTGGCATCGCTGGGATCACGGCGCCGCCCCCGGTGGGCGGGATCGCGTGGCTCGCGCGCACGACGACGACCACGGAGGTGGTCACCTGCATACCGTTCGCGCGCGCGACGACCAGGCCCGTCCCGCCGCTCGTCGTCCCGGTCGTGAAGACGCTGCCGGCGAAGTTTCCGACGACGTGCGGCGCCACGACCGACCAAGCGACGGCCGCCGAGACGTCGCGGCTCGATCCGTCCGCGAAGTGACCCATGGCCTGGTACGTCTGCATCGCGGGGACACCGTCGACGATCGTCAGCGTGGCGTCGAGCGGCGCGACGGTGAACGAGTCCAGCCCCGCGATGTTCGGGCCGCCCGAGTCGTCGCGGGCGTCGACCGCCGCATCGTGCGTCGAGCGCGGCGTGAGCCGCCCGGAGCAGTCGCAGCCGCTCCCGAGGGTGACGACGCCGAGGAGCGCGAAGAGGACCGGCGCGGCGCGAGTCATCTCGGGAGGATGCCACGGGGCGTGTCATTCTTCGATCCGATGTGGATCCGGCCGAAGGAAGAGGACGTCCGCGCGCGGCACGACGAGGCGCTCGCCCTGCTCGAGCAGGGCGACCTCGAAGGTGCGCGGCGCATCGCGCAGGAGCTGCGCGCGATCGGGTGGGCGGGGGCGTTCGAGGTGCTGGCGCTCGCGCTGCGCGCCGAGCGGGACCTCGGCGGCGCGATCGCCGTGCTCGAGGAGGGGTGCGCGCTCGCGCCGGACGCATGGAGCCTGCACGAGCTGCGCGGGACGCTGCTCGATGCGACGGGCGAGCACACCGCGGCCATCGAGGCCTACGAGCGCGCGCTCGCTTGCGAGGGCGCCTGGGCCGCGTCGGTGCGCTACAACCGAGCGATCGCGCGGCTCCGCGCGGGCGATCCGGGCGGGGCCCTCGCCGACGCCGAGGCCGCGCTGGGGGGGGCGTCACCGCCGCCCTTCGCGATCGACGCGGTGGAGATCGCGATCGACGCCCTCGATCGGCTCGGCCGCCGCGACGACGCCGTCTCGCTCGTGCGCGGCGCGCTCGGTGAGACCGAGGACGACGACGGCGTGGCGGGGCGCCTGCGAGGCCTCTTGGCGATCGCGCTGGGCCGCGCGGGCGACCTCGAAGGCGCCGGGTTGCACGCGCGCCGCGCGGTCGAGGCGGGCCACGGGAGCGCGTCCGTCGCGCGCTGGCTCGCGCCCATCGATCACGACGCACGCCCCGCCCGCTCGCTCCGCCTCGTCGTGCAGGGCCGCACGTGCGCCGGGGCGTTCCTGCGCGTGCTCGGCGTCCGGGCCGCCGACGCGGAGGAGGCGCTGCGCTGGGCACGCGAGCTCGAGCCTCTCGCCGAGCGGGCTGCGCTCTCGGCGGAGTCGTGCACGGACGGCGATCTCCCGACCAGCGCGGCCGACGCCCGCCGCGGAGTCGTCTTCGCGAGCGCGCGCTTGCCCTTCGACGAGTCCTGATCGCGGACGTCAGCTCGAAGGGAACTCGATCGTCCCGGTCGCGCGCGTGATCGGCTCGGCGAAGCCGTCGTTGCCGCGCCCGTCGACCCAGAGCGTTCCCTCGATCGCGTAGGGGACGCGAAACGTCGGCGCCTGCGCGCCGCGGATCGCATCGAGCGCCTGCGCGTCGTTCGCCTGGATCGCGTCGAGCAGCCGCTCCGTGCCGAGCTCGAGATCGGTGGTGAACGTCAAGGACCCGTGGGGCGGGATCTCGCGCACGACCAGCTCGCTCACGCGCTGCTCCTGGACGGCCGTGGCGACGAGGAACCCGCGCGCCGCGTCGACGTCGGCGACGTCGATGACCTCGTGGCTCGTGGAGCGGCAGGCCTCGTCGGTCTGTGGGCAAGCGCTCGCGCCCTCGTCGCAGAGGGTGAGGCAGACGCTGCCGACGACCTCGGGTGCGCCGGTGTCCGGGAACACCGTCAGCACGAGGAGCACCGACTCCACGTGGAGGCGCACCATGTTCGAGCTCGCCGCCGTCGTCTCGACGCGCAGGTGCGTCGCGAGCGCGTCGATGGCCGGGGCCGGTCCGTTCGCGCGGCACGCCGCGGAAGCTGCGGAGTCGAGCGGCGTGGCGGCGGCGACGAGCGGGCAGAAGTGCGCCGCGAGCTGCGCGTTGGTCGGCGCGAACGTCACCTCGATGGGCGCGAACGTGCTGGTGGGCGCCGAGGGTGCATGGCCGTGCTGGCCGGTGTGATCGGAGTGGAGCGAGTGCAGCGCGTCGCAGCCGGCGGCGGCGGCGAGGGAGATCGACGTGAGGATCAGGAGCGGCTCCGGTCGCATCGGCGCCAGACTACACTGACCCCGCCCTCGCTCTCGACCTCACCCTCGCTCTCGCTCTCGCCCTCGCCCTCGCCCTCGCTCCCGCCCTCGCTCCCGCACTCGCTAGAAGAGCGCGCGCAGCTTGCTCGCGATCGACCCGAGCAGCGGCGGCCGGCGCTCGCTCACGAGCGCTCCATCGCGCGCGGAGATCGCCACGTGGTACTCGGTCGGGACGCCGTCGTTGGCCTCCCCGCCGTAGCGGTAGCGGACCACGTAGACCGGCAGCCAGACGAGCGCGGCCGACCGGATCCGCACGTCGATGCTCGCGTAGAGCGCGCGCTCGGGCGCGACGAGGCGGCGCAGGCGGTCGGTCGCCTCGGCCTCGGCCTCGGCCCTCGTCACGTCGGGATCGACCCGCTCGCGATCCTCGATGGGGGCGTCGGCGAGGCGCTTGGCGTCGCTCAGCTCGAGCCTCGCCTTGCCGCTGGGATCGATCGCGTAGTGCCGCCGCGCCAGCACGAGGGTCGCGCGATCCTGGTGCCGGAAGCCGCCCGTCGGGAGCACGTAGCGGCGAGCGCCGCCCTGGGTGCGCGAGGCGAGGCCGACGTGGAACGACTCGCTCGCACCCTCGATGCGCCACAGCGGGACGAAGATGCGCCCGGGCTCGGAGAGCTCGGCGCGGCCGATGTCGGCAGGCTTCGTCAGCCCTTCCCGCGCCGCGGTGCGCGCGCGCCCGTGCCCCGACATCTCCCCGAACGTCACGGGCAGGACGTACGCGTCGACGCCCTCGAGCGAGAGCGGGGAGGCTGGCGGGGTGACGAGCGGGTCGAAGGGCACGACCCCATGGTACGCCGGCCGCTCCGAGATCCCGCCCGTGCATCGCTCTACGCCGGCAGCGCCGAGCCGGCGACGGGGCGATGCGCGAGGGCCGAGCGGGTCTGGCGCCCCACGATCGCGGGAGCCTCGCGGACCAACGCGCCGTCGGTGAGCGCCGCGACCATGAAGAGCGCGAAGTCGATGCGCCGCGTCCGGTTGCTCGCGAGGACGGGATCGCCGACGTGGCGGCTCCACACCGGCAGGCCGGCGCTCGGCCCCTCCTCGAGGTCGCTGCCGCGGACGACCGTCCACGCGGTGTCGCTCTCGAAGATGCGGCGGCACGCCTCGACCTGATCCTCGATCTGCGCCAGGCGCGTCACGCGCCCGATCCACGTGAGGACCGCGACCAGGAGGCGGAACGACCACGAGTAGGCGTCCTTCCCGTCGCGCGTGATGTGCCAGCCGCACGAGAACACCAGGCGCGCGCCCGGCTCGGCGAAGTCGAGCACCGCCTGGGCGGTGCCCGACGAGTAGCGAGCCATGCCCCAGGGCGCGAGCACCACCAGGACGCCGTCGCAGCCCGCCACGGCGCGCCGGACGACGTCGCGGTCGTCCGTGCGCCCCGGGACCACCGTGATGCGGCCGGCGAAGCGGTCGAGCTTGGCGACGCTCTCGGGGCGGCACACGCCGACGACCTCGTACCCGCGCTCGAGCGCGTGCTGGATCATGTAGTGGCCGAGCTTGCCGGAGGCGCCGACGATGCAGACGCGCTTCATCGGGCGGGCGGGGGTGGACCGGGGGCTCTCTTGGGTCTGGGTCATGGGGATCTCCTCGTGGGGTGGACGCCCGATCTCTACGTCTGCAAAAACGAACGCGCGACGCCGTAGTTCGCATCCGTGCTATGCAAATATGCATGGAATGGCGCTCGGTGAGATTCGACTGGAACCGTGCGCGCGCGTTCCTCGTCGCCGCGGAAGAGGGCTCCTTCTCGGCCGCCGCGCGCGCGCTCCAGGCCTCGCAGCCCACGATCGGCCGCCAGGTCGCGGCGCTCGAGGAGGAGCTGGGGGTCGTGCTCTTCGAGCGCATCGGCGGCGCCCTGTCGCTCACACCCGCCGGGGTCGAGCTGGTCGAGCACGTCCGAGCGATGAGCGAGGCCGCGACGCGCGTCTCGCTCGCGGCGACGGGACAGTCCCTCGCGCTCGAAGGCAGCGTGTGCGTGACCGCGAGCGAGCTCATCTCGGCGTACCTGCTCCCGCCGATCGTCTCGCGCCTGCGGCGGGAGCATCCGGGCATCGAGATCGAGATCGTGGCGTCGAACGCCGTGCGCGATCTGCGGCGGCGCGAGGCCGACATCGCCATCCGCAACGCCAAGCCCGCCCAGCCCGAGCTCGTCGGGCGCAAGATCGACGACCGCGTCGCGCGCCCCTACGCGCGCCCCGAGTACCTCGAGCGCATCGGCTCGCCGCGCAGCCGCGCCGACCTCGGCAGCGCCGAGTTCTTCGGCTTCGATCGCACCGATCTGATGATCGGACACCTCGTGCGGATGGGCGTGCCGGTGACGCCGAGGAGCTTCCCGGTCGTGACCGACAACCACCTGGTGCAGTGGGAGCTGTGCAAGCACGGCGTCGGCATCTGCTTCGTGATGGAGGAGGTCGGCGACGCCGAGCCGCGCGTGCGGCGCGTCGTCCCCGACTTCCCCCCGCTGCCCGTTCCGGTCTGGCTGGTCGCCCACGGCGAGCTGCTCACGAGCCGGCGGATCCGGGTGGTGTTCGACCTGCTGGCCGAGGAGCTCACCCGGTCGGGGACCCCCCAGACGAAGGCGGATCCCGCCGCAGCTCGCCCGGCCGCTGGCTCACGCGACGTCGCACGCGCGCAGCGCCGCGATCGTCACCCCGCCCGCCGTCCGCACCGCGACGCATAGCTGGTCCTCCGGCAGCGCCGGGCGCCACGTGAGAGCGCGGCCACCCTCCTCGACCACGAGCCGGCCTAGGTCCGCGTCGTCGGCGCCGGGCCGCTCCCACCGGATCGTCGCGACCTCGGGCGCCGAGAGCGTGACCCGGAGCGCGTCGCCGGCCCGTCGGGCCGAGAGCGCCACGCCCGGCGGGTCCGCGAGCGGCAGCGCCTCGCTGCGCCCCACGCGCCGCGCCGTCGTGTCGCGCCACTGATCGATCAGCCCTCCCGGCTCGCGCCGATCGGTGAGGACCGCCAGCGCCCGACGCGACGCGCCCTGGAGAAACGAGTGCGGCGCGGGGACCGGGTCGACCGGCACCACCGTCGGCCGGGGCACCGGATCCGGCGGCGGCGGCGGCCTTCGGTGCCGGCCGTTTCGGCTCGTGTCGACCGTCGTCGGCCGCGGGGGAGGATCGGCCGGCATCACGGTCGTCGGCGGCAGCTGGGGCCCCAGGTGTGTGGGCGGTGGTGCCGGATCGACGATCGGAGGCACGAACGTGGGCGGCGGCGGCGGATCGACCGGCATCACCGTCGTCGGCGGCGGCACCGGGTCGGGCGGCGGCGCCGTGATCGGGGGCGGCGGGGGATCGACCGGCATCGGCTGGCTGCCGCAGCTCTCGCACGCGGGGATCAGCGCCGCGATCGAGGCACCGAGCATCGCGCGGCGGGCGACCTTCTCGAGCGTGCGCGACATCGTGGCCGGCCGGGCCGGCGTGCGCGCCCTGGCGCCGTACGCCTCCATGTCCGCGTAGAGCGTGTCGAGCTGCGCATGCCGGTCGCGATCGGCGGCGGCGACGTCCAGGCCGAGGCGCGCGGTCTGCCGCGCGACGGCGTCCTCGTCCGCCGGGCTCGTCTCCTTCACCACGGCGACGGCCCTGGCGAGGAAGTCCGCCGTCTCCGCGGAGATGGCCCGCGTGAGCGCGTCGGCGCGCGCCGAGAGCCGCGCGCGGCGTCCGTCCGGGTCGTCGTAGAAGTGCTCGAGGATCTTCGACGTGTAGCCGAGGCCCATCGTGCGGTTGGCGACCCCCGAGGGGTCGAAGTTCCGCTGGCGGAACGCCGCCGCGCAGATGCGGAAGAGCACCTCGGTGCGATCGTCCTCGATGCGGTAGCCGAAGCCGAGGTGGCCCCCGACGATCGTCTCGCGCGCGGCGAGCAGGTGGTGCAGCGGCGTGCCGTAGTAGGGCTCGGCGCGGCAGAAGTTCACCGGGTGCGCCGCGTGCTCGCGCATGAACGCGAGGTTCTCCTCCACGTCGGCGATCGTCGCGTCCGGCTCGAAGAGGAGCAGGTTGTAGCAGACGAAGATCCCCGCCTCGCGACAGGCACGGAGAGCCTCGCGGACGCGCGTCGTCTGCATGCGACGGTTGAGGTGCGTCGAGCCCTGCTCGCTCGCGTTCTCGACGCCGACGTAGAGCCGGATGACGCCCAGCGCGCGCAGCTCCCGGGCGAGCTCGGCCGTCATCGAGTCGGGCCGGCACTTGCCGATCATCGCGACCTTGCCCACGCCGCGCGCGTCGAGCCCGGCGCGGATCGCGCGCAGGCGCGCGAGGGTGTCGGCCGGACGCGGGAAGAGGAAGTTGTCGTCGTGGAAGCAGAAGAGGCTCGGCCCCGCCTCGTGCCAGAGGCCGGCCATCTCCTCCGCGACGTCGTCCGGGCTGCGGTGGCGCAGGGTCTTGCCGCCGCCGTGCGCCCGCGCCTCGCGGTAGAAGCTCGTGATCGCGCAGTAGGTGCACGCGCCCCAGCAGCCGCGGCTGCCCATGACGGGGATGAACGGGATGCCGGCGTGCCGGGCGTGCGCCCGGTAGCGGGCGGGAAACGGGAGCGCATCGAGGTCGGGCGTGAGCAGCTCGCCCGGCGTGCGGAAGGCGTGTCCCTCGCCGTCGCGGAGCGCCAGGCCCGGGACGCTCCCGAGCGGCGCGCCGGCCCCCAGGGCGGCCAGCAGCGCCACGAACGAGCGCTCGCCCTCGTACATCACGGCCGAGTCGATGGCCGGGTGTGCCTCGAGCATCGGCTGCCAGGCCAGGCTCGGGTACTGCCCTCCGCTGGTGACGTGCGCGCCGCACCCCGCCGCCCGCAGCCGCTCGGCGAGCTCCACGAACTCGGCGGCGCGGTGCTGGAACTGCATGCTCAGCCCCACCACGTCGGGTCGCTCGGCCATCACCCGCTCGACCACGCGCGGCGCGTCCTCCGGCGCGTCGAACGGGACGATGCGGACCTCGTGCCCGGCCTCCATCGCGGCGGCCGCGACCATCCCGACCCCGAGGTTCTCCTCGAAGTCCGCCCCCACCAGCACGGTCTTCATCTCTCGTGCATCCGCACCGATCGCGTGCAGGTCGTGACGGACGTCACGGCACCGGGACCGCGAGCCTCGGCCGCGCTCCGCGCAAACGCACGACCCCGCGCTCTCGCGAGCGCAGGGTCGAGGTTGGGCAAGCGAAGCGTGGGGAGACGAACGGCGGGGCGAACCAACCGCCCCGCGAAGGCGGTGCTACTCGTGCGACTGCGCGCGCCGGAGGTACGCGGGGATGTCCAGCGTGGCCTCGTCGTGCAGCGCCGAAGGACCGAACGCGCGCGGCGCGTGCGAGCCCATGGGGAGCGCGGTCTGCTCGGGCGCCATCGAGCGGCGGCCGCCCGCGGTGACCCGGACGAGCTGCTCGGCGCTCTCGCGGCGCCCCATCTCGCGCGACTCGCGAGCCGCCGGCGGCTGGCTCGAGAGCTCACGCAGCGCGTTGCGGGGCGCGATGCTCTCGCGCGCCGGCGCCAGCGAGCCGCGGCCCATCGTGGCCTGCGGGATGGAGAGGGGCAGCGTCGTGCTGCGCGGCCGGCCCGCCTGCTGCTGCGAGGCGATCGGCTGCATCGCGGCGCGATCGACGTCGAAGCCGGTCGCGATGGCGGTGACCTTCACGACGTCGCCCATGTCGGGATCCGTCAGGAGGCCGAAGATGATGTTCGCGTCCTCGTGGGCCGCCTGCTGCACGAGGCTGGCCGCCTCGTTGATCTCCTTGAGCTTCACGTCCGGGCCCGCCGTGAAGTTCAGCAGGATCCCCATCGCGCCGTCGATCGAGATGTCGTCGAGCAGCGGCGAGTTGATGGCCATCTCGACCGCGTCGAGCGCGCGGCGCTCGCCCTTGCCGTAGCCCGTGCCCATGAGCGCGCGGCCCTGCGAGTTCATGATCGTCTTCACGTCCGCGAAGTCGACGTTGATCACGCCCGGCTGGGTGATGAGGTCGCTGATACCCTTCACGGCCTGGACGAGCACGTCGTCCGCGCGTCGGAACGCCTCGAGCACCGAGAGGTCGTCGTCCAGACCGAGCAGCTTCTGGTTCGGGATCGAGATGATCGTGTCCACGCGCTCGCTGAGATCCGCGATGCCGTGATCGGCGTTCTTGCTGCGGCGCTTGCCCTCGAAGAGGAAGGGCCGCGTCACCACGGCCACCGTGAGCACGCCCATCTCGCGCGCGATCTCGGCGATGATCGGCGCAGCGCCGGTGCCGGTGCCGCCGCCCATGCCGGCGGTGACGAACACCATGTCGGCGCCGTCGATCGCCTCGCGGATGCGCTCGATCTCCTCGAGGGCCGCCTTCTTGCCGACGTCGGGGTTGGCGCCCGCGCCCAGGCCGCGCGTGAGCGCCGGCCCGAGCTGGATCTTCGTGGTCGCGAGGCTCTTCTCGAGCGCCTGCGTGTCGGTGTTCGCCGCGATGAACTCGACCCCTTCGAGGCCGCTCTTGATCATCGTGTCGAGGGCGTTCCCGCCGCCGCCGCCGACGCCGATCACCTTGATCCGCGCGGTCATCTCCTGCTCGTCCGAGAACTCGATCGAAAAGCCCATGTTCGCCTCCCACACCTTCTGCGTTTGGAGCTACGTGTCGGCTCGCCCTGCCTTCACGCAGCGAGGGAAAATCAGAAGACCTCTTTCAACCACTGTCCGATCGAGGCCCAGCTGGACCGGGGCCGCACGGCCGGCACCGCGACCTCCACGTGGCGGCTCTGCGAGCGCGCCGCGAGGCGCGCCTTGGCCGCCCCGTACTTCACCAGGCCGACCGCCGTCGCGAAGCCCGGGCTCTTCACCACGTCGGACAGGCCGCCGATGCCGATGGGCGAGCCCCGCCGCACCTGCATGCCGAGGATCTGCTCGGCGATCTCGGGCATGCCCTCGAGCTGCGTCGCGCCGCCCGTGATCACCACGCCGCTCGCGAGCATCTGCATGAAGCCGCCCTGCTCGAGCGCGTGCGCGACCGACTGGAAGAGCTCCTCGACGCGCGGCTCGAGGACCCCGCACAGCTCCTGGCGCGACATCGCCCGCGGAGCGCGGCCACCGACGCTGGGCACCTCGATCTCCTCTTCCGGATCGACGAGCGCCGGGCTCGCGCAGCCATACTTGATCTTGAGGCGCTCGGCCTCGGCGATCGGCGTGCGGAAGCGGTGGGCGACGTCGTTGGTGAAGTTGAGCCCGCCGATCGGGATGACGCTCGTGTGCACGACGGCGCCGTCGACGTAGACGATGATGTCGGAGGTGCCGCCGCCGATGTCGACGAGCGCGACGCCGATCTCCTTCTCGTCCGGCTCGAGCACGGCCTCGGCGCTCGCCAGCGGCTCGAGGACGACCTCGGCCACCTCGAGGCTCGAGCGCTCGCAGCAGCGGCGGATGTTCATCACGCTGGCCGACGCGGCCGTCACCAGGTGGACCTGCGCCTGGAGGCGCACACCGCTCATGCCGATGGGCTCACGGATGCCGATCTGGTTGTCGACCGTGTAGTCCTGCGGAAGGACGTGGATCACCTCGCGGTCGCTCGCGAGCGGGATGGCGCGCGCCTGCTCGAGCACCCGCGCGACGTCGTCGGCCGTGACCTCGCGGGTGTTGATGGCCGCCACGCCCTCCTTGTTCAGCCCCTGGACGTGGCTGCCCGACATGCCGGCGTAGACCGAGTCGATCTGCACGCCGGCCATCGTCTGGGCCTGCTCCACCGCGCCGCGGATGGCCTGCATGGTGGAGTCGATGTTCACGACCACGCCGCGCCGCAGGCCGCGCGAGGGGACCGAGCCGACACCGATGATGTCCAGCCCGTCGTCGGTGACCTCGGCGACGATCGCGCAGACCTTGGTCGTCCCGAGGTCCAGCCCCGCGATGATCTCGTTCTCGCCGCTCGTTTCGATCGCCATGCACCGCAGATACACGGTGCCGCCGGGGCGCTCAAAAAAACGGCAAGGCGCTCACTCGAAGAAGGGCACGTTGTCGTCCGCGAGCGAGACGTAATCGACCTCGCAGACGCCCGGCCCCTCCTTGTGGAGCACGACGCCCAGGATGTCGTCGTACTGGGCGTCGCGGTCGCCGCTGTCCGTGACGAAGAGATCGAAGGTCGTGCGCGTGCCGTCCCACGTCGACGGGTACGTCGCGACTCCCGAGACGTCGATCGGCAGGCCGCCCGTGAGGTTGCGGACCGTCACGATCGCCGTGATCTGCGAGCCGGCGTCGCAGCGCGCGACCACGTGCGCCCTCATCGACGCCGCCATCGCCGGCACGAGCACCTCGTCGCCGTCCGCGGTTCGAGAGATCGCGACGCCGTCGCCCCGCATCTGCAGGCCGTGCTCGCTCGGCGCCGTCTCGACGTAGGTGACCGCGCCGGCGGGCCCCGCCACTTGCGACCAGCCGCAGGGGACTCCGTCGCAGAGGGTCTCGAAGTCGTCGCGCCAGAGCGCCTGGTCGCTCGCGCCGTTGCACGCCGGGACGAGCGCGAGCAGCGCGAGCGCGGCGATCATCGGCGGCCGCGCGGCGCCCCGCACCGCCCTCACGATCGCACCTCGAGCCCCACGGCGGCGCTCGGGCCGCCGAGCTCGAGCTCGTCGCCGTAGCGATCGATGCCGAACCAGCGACAGAAGTCGTAGGCGCCGCGCAGCACGAGGCGCACGCCGTGGCCGACGCGGAAGGCGAGGTGGACGCCCGCGGTGACGCGCGGGGCGATGCCGTTCGAGGCGCCGTCGTGGAGCGCGATCCCGACGACGCCGGCTCCACCGCCGACGTGGACGCCGAGATCGATCACGCGCCCGAGCTGGACGCGCGCCATCGCGATGAGCTGCAGATCGACGACGCCGGCCGAGCCGCCCGGGCCGTCGTTGCGCACGAACGTGCGCGCCCGGCCTCCGAGGCGCCCGCCGAGGAAGAACCAGTCCGCGAGACGCCCGAGCACGGTGACGTCGCCGAGGTAGACGCCCGTCGAGCTCGCGTAGTCGTGCGAGGCGAGGACGGCATCGAAGGACGACCCGACGACGGTCGCGCCGCCACCGAGCGCGATCGTGACGGCGACGGGCAGATCCGGATCCGAGGGATCGGGCGCGTACGACGGGCGGTCGAGCGGATGCCCCCGCCGCGCGGCGAGCTCGCGCTGCTGCAGCGTCGGCCCCGACGACACCTCGGCGAGCTCGTCCTCGGGCGGATCGCCGGCGTCTCGCGCGCGCGTGGGCTCGCTCTGGCCGGGCGTCTGGCTCGGACCATCGTCCTCGTGGCCCGCGGTCTGCGCGGCCGCCGGGCTGCCCACGGCCCACAGGGCCAGCCCGGCGAGCAACATGCTGGCCCGCGCCCACCCCCGCCGCTCGTGAGGAACCGTCATCGCCGCGCAGGATAGCTCACCTGCCGCGGCCCGGCCTTCGCCGATCGGCCGCGAGCTACGCGCTCGCGTCGCCGCCGAGCAGGGCCAGCAGGTCCGGCCCGACGCGGGTGATGTCGCCGGCGCCGAGCGTGATCACGACGTCGCCGGGCTGCACGCGCGCGGCCAGTGCCTTGGCGACCTCGGTGCGGGGCCCGGCCCACGTCACGTCGCGATGGCCGTGCGCGCGGATCGCCGCCGCCAGCTCGGGGCTCGTCGCGCCGGGGATGGGCGCCTCACCGGCGGCGTAGACGTCTGCGAGCAAGAGCACGTCGGCGCGGTTGAACGCGCGCACGAGCTCGTCGAAGCAGTGGTGCGTGCGCGAGTAGCGGTGCGGCTGGAACGCGACGACGAGCCGGCGCCCGTAGGCGCGCTGCGCGGCCTCGAGCGTCGCCTGCACCTCGGCCGGGTGGTGGCCGTAGTCGTCGACGACCGTGACGCCGCCGGCCTCGCCGCGGATCGTGAAGCGCCGCTGCACGCCCGTGAAGCCCGCGAGCGCCCGGCGCGTCACGTCCTCCGGCACGTCGAGCTCGTCGGCGACGGCGATGACCGCGAGCGCGTTCAGCACGTTGTGGATGCCGGGCATGCGCACGACGAACTCGCCGCCCGGCCTGCCGCGGCGCACGAGCGTGAAGCGCGTCGAGAGCCCTTCGACCACGGGGCTCTTGGCGCGGTAGTCGGCCTGCGCCGCGAGGCCGTACGTCACGACACGCTTCTCGATCCGCGGAAGGATCGCCTGCACGTGCGGGTGATCGAGGCACGCGACCACGAGGCCGTAGAACGGCACGCGGTTGGCGAACTCGGCGAACGCGTCCTTCACCTTCGCGTGCGTGCCGTAGTGGTCGAGGTGCTCGGCGTCGATGTTGGTGATGACGGCGACGACGGGCGAGAGGTGCAGGAACGAGCCGTCGCTCTCGTCCGCCTCGGCCACGAGCAGATCGCCCTCGCCGCGGGCGGCGTTCGTTCCGAGCGAGTTGAGCTTGCCGCCGATCACGACCGTCGGGTCGCGTCCCGCCTCGCGGAGCACCGTGGCCACGAGCGAGGTCGTGGTGGTCTTGCCGTGCGAGCCGGCGATCGCCACGCCGTCCTTGAGGCGCATCAGCTCGGCCAGCATCTCCGCGCGCGGGATGACCGGGACGTTGTTCGCGCGGGCGATCACGAGCTCGGGGTTGTCCTTGGCGACGGCGCTCGAGAACACGACGACGTCCGCGTCGCCGACGTTGGTCGCGGCATGCCCGACGAACACCTTCGCGCCGAGCTCCTCGAGGCGCTTGGTGACGTCGCTCGCGCGCGCGTCGGAGCCCGTGACGTGGAAGTCGCTGGCGAGCAGCACCTCGGCGATGCCGCTCATGCCGATGCCACCGATGCCGACGAAGTGGATGTTGCGAACGCGCCCGCGGAACATGGCCTACGCGGGGCTTACCACGCCCGCCGGACGGCGCGGCAATTCGTGCGCCTCAGACCTCGATCCCGATCGGATCCTCGGCGTACACCTTGTCGAAGAGCGGGGCGTACTTCGCCTCGACCTCCTTCCTGCGGATCTTCATCGTCGGGGTCAGCTCGCCCTGCGACTGGCTGAAGTCGCGATCGAGGATGACGAAGCGGCGCACGTGCTCGACCTGCGCGAGCTTGCCGTTGCCGCGCTTGACGGCCGCGCGCATGCGCTCCTTGAACTCCGGGTGCGCGACCACCTTCGCCATCGCCGCGTTGAGCGCGTCGCTGCGGCCGAGCGGGTCGTCCATCAGCTCCTTGGTGAAGCGCAACACGTCGTCCTGGGTGGCGAGCCCGCGCGGCACGCCCCACTCGAGCGTCTCGATCGGGCTCGGCGCGAGGATCGCCGAGAGGTAGTTCCGCCGGTCGCCGTGCGCGTGGACCTGGCTCACGAGCGACTCCTCGTCCTTGATCGCCTTCTCCACGTTCGCGGGCGAGATGTTCTTTCCGCCCGCCGTGATGATGAGGTGCTTCTTGCGGTCGGTGATGCGGAGGTACCCGTCCTCGTCGATCGAGCCGATGTCGCCGGTGTGCAGCCACCCGCCTGCGAGCGCCTCGTCGGTGGCTTCCTTCTGCTTGTAGTAGCCCCGGAACACCCAGGGGCCGTTCAGCAGGATCTCGCCGTCCTCGGCGATCTTGCACTCGGCCGGCGGGATCACGCGGCCGACCGTGCCGAGCTTCGTGGCGCCGATGCGGTTGGCGTGCGTGATCACCGTCGCCTCGGTCATGCCGAAGGCCTCGTAGATCGGCAGGCCCGCGGCCCAGAAGAACTCGAGGATCACGCGCGCGGTGGGCGCGGCGCCCGTCACCATCATGCGCACGCGGCCGCCGAACGCGTCACGGATGCGCCTGAACACGAGCCGCTCGGCGATCTTGTAGCGCGCCTCGATGTGCATCGGCACGGGGCGACCGGTCGTGAGGTAGGGGATGCGCTGCTTGCCCACGTCGACGGCCCACGCGAAGAGGCGCCGCACGGCGGGCGACTGCTTCTCGATCTCCCCGAGGATCTTCGTGTACGCCTTCTCGAAGATCCGCGGCACGCTGCCGAACACCGTCGGCCGCACCGTCTTGAGGTCGTCGAGCACGGTCGCCGTGCTCTGCGCGTACGCGCCGGTCACGCCGTTCGCGACGCGCGCGTAGAAGCCGAGGATGCGCTCCGCGGAGTGCGCCATCGGCAGGAAGTTGAGCGAGAGATCGCTCGTCGAGAAGGGTGACTCGCGCGCGCTCGACGAGAGCAGCGAGAGGATGTTCTTGTGGGAGAGCATCGCGCCCTTCGGCGGCCCCGTCGTGCCCGACGTGTAGATCAGGATGGCGACCTCGTCCGGGTCCTTGCTCTGCTGGATGCTTCGGACGTCCGCGTCCGGGAGCGCCTCGGCCTCGAAGCGCTCGAACGAGACGATGCGCCGGTCGCGCGCGCGGTACTTCTCGTAGAGCTCCTTCGTCCAGGGAACGATCGTCTCGAGCGTCGAGACGTCCTTGCCGGCGGCGAGGATCGTCTCGAGCTCCTTGGGCTCGTCGACGAAGACGACCTTCGCCTCGCTGTGCTCGAGCAGGTAGCGCGCCTGCTCGACCGACTGCTTCGGGTAGATGCCGAAGCTGACCATCCCGGCGAGCTGGGCGCCGAGATCGAGGATCGCCCAGGGCGGCTGCGTCGGCCCGAGGATCGCGACGCGGTCGCCGCGCGTGAGGCCGAGCTCGAGGATGCCCTTCGCGACGCGCGCGGCGCGCAGGTAGAACTCGTCCCACGTGATCGGGATCCACGTGTCCGCCGGCCGGTGGTAGAGCGCCGGGCGGGACGCGCTGCGCGCGCGGCGCAGGTAGAACATCTCGCCGACGGTGCGCGCGTTGTCGGCGGTGCAGGTGGTGGGGACGCTGGGGCCGAGCTCGAACATGGCGGGCGATGGTACCCCCAAGTCGGGCCGCGCCGTTACCGGCTCAGCTGCAGCCACCGGACGCGTTCGTCGTGTCGGCCGCGAGCGCGCCGGGGGCACGACGAGCCGGAAGATCCCGACCAGCGAGATCCCCCCCTCGTGACGCGCATGGAGCCTCTTCGGAGCAGCCCCACCCTGCCGCGACGCCACCGCCCTCCCTCGTATGGGGGAGACGCTCCGGTTCGTCGTGCTAGCTTCGCGCCCGCCATGACGCGGACATCCCTCTTCGTGACCCTCCTGCTCGTCGCCTGCGGCGGCGCCCAGCCCACCGGGACCACCACGCCGCAAGCGAACGGCGAGGGCCCGGCGCCCTCCCGCCTCGCGATCGGGACGAGCACGCAGGGCGAGCTCACCGCGAGCGATCGCGAAGAGGACGGCTCGCACCACGTCGACGACTACGACCTCGACCTGAACGAGGGGCAGCTCGTGCGCGTGCACGTGCCGGCGGGCGCGATCGATCCCGTCGTGCGGATCACGGGGCCGGGCGACTTCTCGATCGAGAACGACGACGCGCTGCCGAACACCCTCGACTCGATGCTGCAGTTCACGGCGCCGGTCACGGCGACCTACCGCGTGTCGGTCAGCTCCGCGGTCGCGAACCAGCTCGGCGCCTACATCGTCGACGTCCAGTCGCTCAGCGTGATCCCGGGGGAGCCGCTCGCGCTCGACGCCCGCGCGACGGGCACGCTCGGCGCGGTGTCCGACCCGATGTTCCAGGGCCACTCGTTCCTGCGCTTCGACGGCCAGGGCGGCTCGATCCTGCGCATCCGCGTGACCTCGCGCGACTTCGACACGATCGCGACCGTCATCGGCCCGCACGGCGAGAGCTGGGTGAACGACGACGCGAACGACCTCGGGCCCGAGGGCACCGAGCGCGCGCTCGACAGCACGGTCTTCGTGGCGCTGCCGGAGAGCGGGACCTACCAGCTGATCGTCTCGGCGTACGGCGGCGGCGGCAGCGGCGCCTTCTCGGTCGCGACGTCGGTGCGCCCGCCGGTGATCGTGCACGCGGGCGAGACGGTGCCGAGCGGTCCCTTCGCCGGCCCGGAGGGGCGCGGCCGCATCCTGAGCCTCATCGTCGGCATCACCGAGTACGTCGATCACGGCCGCCTCTACGGCTGTGCCGACGACGCGACCTTCCTCGGCGACGCGATGCGCGCGGCGCACCTGCAGCGCGTGGACGAGCAGACCGTGCTCATCGATGCGCAGGCGACGCAGGCGAACTTCCTCGCGGGCATCCGCGCCCTCGCGGCGCGCGCGCAGCCCGACGACGTCGTGATGATCTTCTACTCGGGGCACGGCAACGTCGTGCCGGTGCCCGCCGGCGGCGACCCGCACGAGCTCGACGGCATCGACGAGACCGTCGTGATGATCGACGGCCAGCTCACCGACACCGAGGTGGTGCGCGAGCTCGACGCGATCCGCGCGAACACGACCATCCTCGCGCTCGACTCCTGCCACGCCGGCGGCTTCGCCGAGGACTTCATGACGCGGCCGGGCCGCATGGGCATCTTCTCGTCCGACGAGGACGTGCTGAGCGACACCGCCGAGCCGCGCCGCGCGGGCGGCTACGTGTCCTGGTACCTGCGCCGCGGCGTGCTCGGCGAGGCCGACTACAAGCCGCACGACGGCGTGCTCTACGCGGGCGAGCTCACCGACTACCTCTACGAGGGCTTCGTCACGGACGACGACTACATGAACCCGCCGGGACACCTCGATCCGGCGCAGCACCTGGTCATCCGCCGCGGCTCGATCGGCTGGAACACGATCCTCTGGGCGTACCCGCGCGGCGAAGACCTCGCCATCCCGGCGCTCCCGAGCGTGTCGCTCGAGAGCTCCGCGCCCTGACGGAAGCCCTCTGAATCGGCGAGGGAGAGGGTTCGGGGGAGCGTGCGCAACGCATTGGCGAGGTGGCCGAGAAGCGGCTATGACCGCGCCGCCTGAGGGAGGGATGACCTTGCGCCGACTGAACTCGTGCTCGCTGGAGCTCGCGATCTCGATCGCGCTGACGGTTGGTACGTTCGTTGCCCCCCCCCGTTTGTGACGCGCAGGATCGCGCCGACTCCGGGCTCGCGGCGACGTTCGAGACGCGCGCGATCGGGACGAGCGTCGGCAGCGCCGTCCTGATCGCGGACGGCCTCTTCGGCGTGATCTTCGGGAGCTACGAGCTCGCGCAGCCCGACGGCGCGTGCATCGAGCGCAGCCTCGCGGGCGCGTGCATCCAGACGCAGTCGCGGAACGCCGACGCGCGGATGCTCGCGGGGCTCGCGCTCGGCGCGGGCGTGGCGTTCGCCGCCGTCGGCGTCGTGCTCGCGTTCGTCGCGGACGACTACTTCCGTCAGCTCGCGCGCGTGCGGCCGTCACGGAGCGCGTCGGTCGAGCTGGTCCCGTGGGCCTCGCTCGACGACCGCGGCGGCGTCGCAGGATGGGTGATGCGATGGTGACGCGCTCGTTCTGTCTCGTGCTCGCGGCGTCGGTCGCCGGCTGCTCGCCCGCGCTCGTGAACACGTGCGCCGAGGGCTACGTGTTCGACGCGACGGGCCAGCACTGCGTTCCGCTCGACGGCGCGGTCTCGCCGGACGCGGGCGGCGACGCCGGCCGCGACGGCGGGCAGGACGCGGGGCTCGATGCGCCGCGGATCGACGCGCACGTTCCCTGCGGCGGGAGCTGCGGCGGCGGCACGCCGCACTGCCTGCTCGCGAACGAGACGTGCGTGGCGTGCCTGCTCGACGGCGACTGCACCGGCGGCGCCGCGACACGCTGCGAGCCCACGACCCACGCGTGCGTCGCGTGCCTGGGCGCGAGCGACTGCGCGAGCGCGACGGCGTCGCGCTGCGACACGACGAGCCATGCGTGCGCCGCCTGCGCAGTGAACGCCGACTGCGCGCACCTCGCGGGCACCGGCGTCTGCGAGGCGGGGACGTGCGTCGTGTGCTCGGTCACCGACGAGACCGCCTGCGGCGCGAACAGCTGCGACCCGGCCACGCACGCGTGCACCACCACGCCGCGCGGCTCGGTCACCACCTGCCGCGCCTGCCGCGCCGACAGCGAGTGCGCCAGCGCCATGGAGCGCTGCGTGCCCATGCAGTTCATGGGCGCGAGCCACGGGAGCTACTGCCTGAGGCAGGGCGCCGTCGGGTGCATGCGGCCCTACACGGTACCGACGCCTGCACGCGTGACCGCGTCCGGCGCAGCGGCCGCCGCGTACTGCGGGGTCGACGAGGACGCGACGACGTGCGAGGCGGTGCAAGCGCTCACCTCTGACACGGCGTGCACGGCGCCCGGCGATTGCGGGGCGAGCGGGCTGGCGGACGGGCGCTGCGAGACCGTCAATCTCGTCGCCAACCGCTGCACCTACTCGTGCGGTCTCTCGAGCCAGTGCCCGAGCGGCGCCAACTGTGGCGCCGGCGGGTACTGCGGCTCGCCGTGACCCCGCGGACCTGCGTCGCCCTCGCCGCGTCCGCCGTGCTCGGCTGCTCGGGCGCCACGTGCCCGGCCGGCTTCGCGCTCGACGCGACGGGCCAGCACTGCGTTCCGCTCGACGGCGCGGTCTCGCCGGACGCGGGCGGCGATGCCGGCCGCGACGGCGGGCAGGACGCGGGGCTCGATGCGCCGCGGATCGACGCGCACGTGCCCTGCGGGGGGAGCTGCGGCGGCGGGACGCCGCACTGCCTGCTCGCGAACGAGACGTGCGTGGCGTGCCTGCTCGACGGCGACTGCACCGGCGGCGCCGCGACGCGCTGCGAGCCCACGACCCACGCGTGCGTCGCGTGCCTGGGCGCGAGCGACTGCACGAGCGCGACGGCGTCGCGCTGCGACACGACGAGCCATGCGTGCGCCGCCTGCGCAGTGAACGCCGACTGCGCGCAC
>JBGAQA010000017.1:0-53726 GCA_044220955.1 Sandaracinaceae bacterium | reverse complement strand
TGCGCCAGCGCCATGGAGCGCTGCGTGCCCATGCAGTTCATGGGCGCGAGCCACGGGAGCTACTGCCTGAGGCAGGGGAGCGCAGGGTGCATGGAGCCCTACGGGTCTCCGACACCACGTCGCGCGAGCACTTCTGGTGCCCCCCCCGTCGTGTTCTGCGGCATATGGGAAGACGTTACGACCTGCGAAGCGATCTGGGATCTGGTCGCATTCGACCCGTGCGGGTCCACGACCGACTGCGGCGATCCATCGCTCGATGACGCACTCTGCGAGGTCGTCTCGGGCACCGTGGGCCGTCATTGCACCTACGAGTGCAGCGCGGCACTGCAATGCCCACTTGGCGTCACGTGCGGCCCCGCCGGGTACTGCGGCTCGCCGCCGTGATCAGCGCGGCCAGCGGCGATCGCGCACGACCGTCGTGAGCAGCGCCCGGAGCGTGTCCGGCGTGGCCTCCGCGAGCGCGGCGGCGGCGCCCGGCGGCGGCTCGACCCCGGCCGCAGCGGCGGCAACGAGGACGGCCCGCGCGAGCGCCCGCGCCTCGCCCCGCGCCTCGCCCCGCGCCTCGCCTCGAGCTTCCGCCTCGACCGCAGCCTTCGCCGCGCGCGCCTCGGCCTCTGCCGCCACGTTCGCGGCCCGGGCCTCGGCGTCGGCCGCGGCCTTCGCCGCGACCTCGCGATCGTGCTCCTCGACCATCTCCGGGTTCCGAGCCGCGAGCGCCGCCATCACCGCTCGATCGGCGCGCGCGGCATCGAGAAGCGCGCGCACCGGGAGCGGCGCCACGAGGCACGCGTGCTCGATCTCCTCGTCCGGGTGCATCGGCCGGAACCGATCGCCTCGCGCGTCCCACTCGAGCACGCGCTCTCGCGCGACGACGACGGCGAAGACCCGAGCGACGCCGCGGCGCGAGAGCTCGCGCGCCTTCTTCGTCGGGATCCCCAGCCGCTGCTTCGAGACGATCTCGAACGCGAGCACCTCGAGGCGCCGGCCGCCGGTGACCACGTCGGGCCCTTCGGGGAAGATGCTCGCGTCCGGCGCGAAGTCGCTCACGGCGCTCGTGCGCGTGAGCATGTCCACGACGGCCTGGAAGCCCGGCGCGGCGTGCGCCCATAGCAGGAACGCGAGCTGTGCGTGCTGCCGCGCGTGCGGCGTGTCGGCCCCCGGCACGATCAGGAGCTTCCCCTCGAGCAGCTCGACGCCCGACTCGGGCATGACGAGCCGCTCATCCACCGGAAAGACCTCTTGGTTCCGCGCCTCTCCGCGCTTCTTCGCCATCGCATGTCGATTGTACGGCATCGCCGCCTCCTGACGCAGGCGACGGAAACGACGGACGAGACTGACGCAGGCCCCCGCGGGCCACACGCGCTCCCGTCCGGGGCCTCCCTGGCGAGCGCTCGGGTTGGGGTCAGCCGCCGTCGACGTTCGTGTCGGGCGCGACGAAGGCGTCGGTGCCGGCGTCGTGCCCCGCGTCGTGACCGCCGTCGCTGCCGGCGTCGCTGCCGGCGTCCATCCCAGCGTCCATCGCCGTCGACGCGTCGGGAACGCCGGCTTCGCTCAGGCACTGGTCCGTGATCTCCAGACCGGCGGTGATGCCGGCGATGCGCATCCGGTAGCCGGTGAACGAGACGCCGATGCTCAGCGCGTCGCAGTCGATCACCGGGTCGCCAGGCATCGTCGGGGTCGAGCGCACGTCGGCGGTGCGGAACAGCGTCGTCTGCAGCACGTTGTACTCGCCCGTGCCACGGCAGAGGCCGATGTTCTCGGCGGTCGACAGCAGGTCGGTGATGGACCACCGGCCGGCGACGACGACGTCGGAGAGCATGTTGCCGTCGGCCGAGATGCGCCCCGTCGCGATCGCGTCGGTGAGCCGCACGAGCACCCCGACGGTGTCGGTCGGAAAGACGATGTCGACCCGCGCCGGCAAGCGCGCGACGATCAGCCCGTCCACGACGTAGGCCTGCTGATCGCGCACGAAGGGCGTGTCCGGGTTGCCGCCGAGGAACGAGTCGTCCCGCGCCCAGGCCCAGTCCTGCCCGTCCCAGGCGGGCGCTGGCACCGGGCTGCCGTCCGCGAGCGTGTAGTGCGTCGCGTCCGTGATGGTGACCGCAGGCGGAGTGGTCATTCCCGTCCCGGCCGTGCTGAACACCGCCGCGGTGATGGTGATGTCCACCACCGGATCGTTCATCGTGCCGTTCCACCCACGCATGCGCAGGATCGGCAGGCCGTTGCCGGCCATCTGCGCGGCGCGCGCCCGCATCTCGAGGCCGGGGACGGCTGCCTCGACCAGCGGATAGAGCGCGGCACCGAACTGGTTGTCGATCCCATCGATGCCGTCGGTCGCCGGGGCGCGCGCGCCCATGCCGGGGTTGCACTCGGTCAGTCGGTTCGTGTCGTCGGTGCAGCGATCGTCGAGGTCGTAGCCCGTCATGCGGGCGACGCCGGCGGTCTGGTTCAGCACCACGTCACGCAGACCGAACGAGACGTCCCCCGGCATCGACGTGTCGTCGCCCGCAGGGCGAGCCGGCGCGTGACGCGGCGTGCACGTTCCGTTGTTCGTGTCGCTGCCGACGTCGCTCCGCCGCACGAGCGCCGGGTCGTAGACGACGCAGCCCGCGAGCGAGCCGACGAGCGTCAGCCAAGCAAGAGCAAGGAGGGGCCTCCCCATCGCAGGGACGATACCACGCCCCCGGGCGACGACGCAGTGTCCCGCACCGCGCCGCCGCCCGGAGCGCTCCTCCTCACCCGGCCGAGGCGTCCGCGGCGACGCCCTCGAGCCCGTCGCCGTGGGCCATCTCGAGCTCCGTGCGCGCTTTCTCGGCGAGCGGCCGCCAGTCGCCGCGCGCGAGACGCCGCCAGCAGAGCGCCGCCAGCACGATGATCTCGACCGAGAGGCCGATCCAGCCGCCGAGCGCGCCCAGGCCCATCACCCGGCCCAGCAGGTAGGCCGAGGGAGGGGTCGTGAGCCAGGCGCAGAGCACGCCGAGGCGCGCCGGGACGCGGACGTCGCCGGCGCCACGGAGCACCCCGCGCGCGATCGTCGCCGCGCCGTCCGCGAGCTGGAACGACGCCGCGACGTAGAGGAGCATGAGCGCCGCGCTCGCGACCTCGGGCTCCCCTACCTCCGCGAAGGCGGTGAAGCCGCTCACCAGCAAGGGCCCCGCGAAGGCGAGGAGCAGCGTCCAGAGGCCCGTGTACACGGTGACCGCGAGCAGGCCGGACTTGGCCACGCGCATCACCAGCTCGTCGCGGTCCGCGCCCACCGCCTGCCCTGCCAGCACCGACGCCGCCTCTGCGATGGCGACGGTGGGCAGGAACGAGAAGTGGATCACCTGCAGCGCGATCTGGTGCGCCGCCATCTGCGTCTCGCCCATCGAGGAGACGATCGCGGTGAGCAGCGCGAAGCTCCCCATCTCCAGCAGGAACTGCACGCCCGTGGGCGCGCCGATCTGGAAGAGCGCCGTCACGTGCCGCACGCGCGCGCGGCCGATCGGGAAGCCGTGGCGCGACTGCGCCAGCGCCACCACGCAGAGCTCGACCGAGTGGCCGAGCAGGGTCGCGATGGCGCTCCCGCGCACGCCCCAGTGCAGCACGAGCACGAGCCAGGCGTTGAGCGCGATGTTCGCGAGGTTGCCGAGGACCCCCGCGACCATCGGTGAGCGAGTGTCGCTCTCGCCGTAGCGGTACTCGCGCAGCGCGACGAACGAGAGGACGATCGGCGCGCCGAGCGTGCGGATGTCGAGGTAGGTCTCGGCGTCACGTCCAGCCTGCTCGCTGGCCCCGAGGAAGGGCAAGACGTGCGCGACGAAGTGACCGACGATCGCGGTCGCGACGCCGAGCACGAGCGCGGTCGCGAGCGCCGCGCCGAGGTGCGCGCCGAGCTCCTCGCGTCGCCCCGCGCCGATCGCCTGCGAGACGAGCACCTTCGTGCCGCGCAGCAGGCCGAACGAGAAGCAGTAGAGGACGAACGTGGCGGTGCCTGCGAGGCCCACGCCGGCGAGCGCGGAGGTGCCGATCGTCGACACGAAGAGCGTGTCCACGAGCGTCATCACGCCGAACGAGAGGAGCGAGACCGTGATCGGCCAGCCGAGCCGCAAGAGCTCGCGGAGCGGTCGTTCCGACCAAGCCAGAGAACGATGCGAGGAAGTCATGGGAGCCTCGCCGTGCAGCGGGCACGGCGCCAGGGGAGTCTTGGGGCGAACGTGAGAGAGCGGGCGCGTCTTCCGGCCGCGCCTCGGTTTCACGAGGGGCCAGGGATGCGGGCGAGCGCGGAGCCTTGCCGCCGCAGCTGCTTCGTCGGTCGATCCTCGGGAGCGTCAGTGTCGACGCTTCGAATCGAGCCAGAGGAGCTGCGGCGGACGCGTGGGGTTGTTCGTGCTCATCGGGGCGATGGCATCGACGACCATGTTCTGCGTCTTCATAGGCAGTCCTCCTCTCTCCCCTCTCTAGTAGCGTGGTTTCGATCGGCGTCAAGTACGCGTCGGTTTTCAAGTACGATCCGGCGATGTCGTTCCGTCGTGTCGTGATGATCGCGCTGCTCGCCTCGTGCACCACGCCGCCGCCGCCCGAAGACGCCGCCCCCGATCTCGACGCGCCGAGCGATGCCGGCGCCGACGCACCGCTGCCGCCGGGCGATCCGGGCCGCATCCTCGGCATCACGTCGAGCGGCTCGGTCGCGCTGCCGACGCTCACCGATCACGTCGAGGTCGTGTACACGGAGCTCGGCGTGCCGCACGTCTACGCGGCGAACGAGCACGACCTCAGCACGGTCCAGGGCTATCTCGCCGCCCGCGATCGTTTCTTCCAGATGACGCTCTATCGCCTCAACGGGCGGGGCGAGGTCGGCTCGCTCGTCGGACAGGGCGGGCTCTCGTCGGACGTGACGACGCGGAGCCAGGGCCTGCGCGAGGTGTCCGATCGCATCTGCGCGAACCTCACCTCCGATCAGGAGATGCGGATGGACGCGTACGCCGAGGGCGTCAACGCGTACATCGACGCCGTGCGAGCCGGCGACGAGCGCGTGCCCGACGAGTTCGCGACGTTCCGCGCCATCCTCGGAGCGCGCGCTCCGGCCGACATCATGCCGCGGATGGATCGCGCCGGGCTCTGCGGTGTCGCGTCGACGATCGTCTTCCAGACCGGCTTCGACCAGAACGACGTCGCCGCGAGCGAGGCCGAGGACGTGGTCCGGGCGCGCTTCACGGGCGACCCCTTCGAGGCGCTGCGCCGCGACGGCGCGCTCGTCGACGTCCTGACGCGCGCCGATCCCGCGCGCCCGACCCTGAGCGTCGAGTGCGCGAGCCCGCCCTGCTACGGCCTGGAGATGGGCGCGCTGATGTCGCGCGCCGAGCGCGTGCACAGGCCCATGATCTCGCCGCCGCTGCCGGGCCTGCCCGCGTCCATGCTGGCGCGCACGCTCGAGTCGATCGAACGGCACGGGATCCACCCCGAGCGCGGCGCCGACTTCGGGTCGAACGCCTGGGCCGTCTCGGCGCTCGGCACGAGCGACGGCTCGAGCGTGTTCGCCGCGGACGGACACCTCGCCCTCTCGGTGCCGACGCTGATCTTCTATCAGCTCGGCCTCGACACGACGGTGTTCGGAGACGCGGCGACGGGCCGCCACCAGATGGGCATGGGAATCCCCGGCATCGTGCAGCTCGGCCCGGGCACGAACGGCCACGTGATCTGGAGCCAGACCTACCTGAACGCCGACGCGGCCGACTGGTTCCGCGAGGAGATCACGCTGGATGCCGCGGGCGTCCCGGTCAGCGCGACGTTCCAGGGCACGGAGCGGCCGCTCACCGCCGTGCCCGAGACCTACGTCATCGCGAACGCGCCCGGCCTGATGTCGGTGGGCCACACCGAGATGCACCCGCGCTTCGTGACGTTCGACGGGCGACACCTCATGGGCATCGAAGGCCGGACGCCGGCGACGGGCGAGGTCCCGGGCCCGGGCGAGTCGATCCTCTGGATCGGCGGCGCGCAGGTGATCCCGGGCGACACCGACCACGACGGGATCGTCAGCGGTCTCTCGCTCGACTACCTGGCCTACGACGTGTCCAACGTCCTCCGGATGATCGACGAGCTCGGCGCCGCGACGACGGTGGAGCAGATGCAGGACGCGACGCGTCGCAACGTCGGCTACACGCAGAACTTCCTCTTCGCCGACGACACCGGCAGCGTCGCGTACACCGCGTACAACGCGACCCCATGCCGCGGCTACCTGCGGCCGAGCGGCAGCACGACGGGCTGGGCGGCGGGCGGCAACCCGCGTCGCGTCATCGACGGAACGCAGTTCGGCGGCTTCACGATCCCGCTCGACGCGACCGGGATGCCCGACGAGACGGCAGGCGCGAGCGATCCGAGCCGGTGCATCGTCCCGTACGACGTGTGGCCGCGCTCGCAGGATCCGGATCGCGGGTTCGTGCTCACGGCGAACAACGACGTCGCGGGGACCACGCTCGACGGCGACCTCGACGACGACCCGTACTACCTCGGCACCCAGTACGCCGCGGGCTACCGCGCCGACACCATCCACACCCGGCTCGCCGCGCTCGTCACCTCGCACGGCGCGACGGTCGACGCGATGGCCTCGCTGCAGGCCGACCACCACTCACCGACCGGCCAGGAGTACCTTCCGCTGCTGCACGACGCGATCGCGCGAGCCCGGACGCTCGCGGACGGGGGCGGGACCCTCGACGCCGACCAGAGCCGCCTCGTTTCGCTCTACACGGCCGACCGTGGCGCGCTCGACGAAGCGGCGGGACGGCTCGACGCGTGGCTCGCCGCGGGCGCGATCGCCTACTCCGGCGTCGACACCAGCTACGACGACGCGGGGGCCACGCACGCCACGGACGCGGTCGCGGCGATGATCCATGTGGAGTGGTTCCGGCAGCTGCTCCACCGCATCTGGGCCGACGAGGACATCGCGGCGGCCTTCGAGTTCGATCCGCGCACTCAGTACCTCGACTCGCTGCGGCGGCTCTTCGACGGACGCGGGGCCGGCAACCCCGAGGCCCTCGCCTCGTTCAACCCCGCGACGAGCGAGTCGATCTTCTTCGACGTCCGGGGCAGCGCGCCCGTCGAGCGCAGCGACGAGGCGCTGGTGGGCGCCCTCGCTGACGCGCTGCACGCGCTCGCGCAGCCGCAGGCGGCGGACCTCTCGGGCGGCTTCGGCTCGACCGATCAGGACACGTGGATCTACGGCCTGCGCCACCAGGTGCGCTTCGAGTCGATCCTGACGATCTACGCGGGCAACGTCCCGGGCGTGGACCTGCTCGCGGCGGCGTTCGCGATCGACACGCGTCGCATCCCGCTCGCCGCGAGCCTTCCGGCCGGCGACCCGCGCGCGGGACTGAAGTGGTTCCCGCGACCGGGCGACTTCGACAACGTCGACGCCGCGAACGCGAGCTTCACCGTGGGCACGAACTACACGTACGGCTACGGCCCCAACATGCGCATGGTCGTGCGCCTGCACGCGGGGATGGTCGAGGGGCAGAACATCTTGCCGGGCGGGCAGTCGGGTCGCACCGTGTCGCCGCACTTCTCGGATCAGGCGCCGCTCTGGCTCGGCAACCGGGCGATCCCGCTGCGCTACACCGTCGACGACGTCGTGGCGGGCGCGGTGAGCCGCGAGACGTTCCACCCCTGAGTCGCGCCGCCCGAGGCGGGCGACCCGCCGGTCGCGCTCCCCGCGCGTCGTGCTAGGCGTGGGGCCCGTCGATGAGCCCCGCCCATCGCCCACAGACGATGAAGGAGTCGCTGCTCGGCAGCGCGCGCCCGCTCGCCTCTCTCGCGTTCTACGGGGGCGTGCTGGGACTCGGTGCGCTCGTGTTCTGGCTCGTGCGAGAGGTCGGCGAGTCCCTACAGGCGCCCCACGGGCAGGTCGTGACCACGGCCGGCGGCGCCGCGACCCATCCGGCTGCGCTCGCGCACGTCCTGCTCTCCATGGCCGTGATCGTGCTCGTCGCCCGGGCGACGGGATCGGCCTTCGAGCGCTGGCTCGGACAGCCCGCGGTGATGGGCGAGATCGTCGCGGGCATCCTGCTCGGGCCCTCGGTGCTCGGCGCGATCGCCCCTGGCGTGCAGGCGGTCGTGCTCGCGTCGGACGCCGCGCCGCACCTGGGCATCGTGGCCAAGATCGGCGTCGTGCTGTTCATGTTCCTCGTCGGGCTCGAGCTCGACACGAAGCTCCTGCGCGGGACGACGCACGCCACGGTGGCCATCTCGCACGCGAGCATCGTCGTGCCCTTCGTCCTCGGGGCGGCCCTCGCGACGTACCTCTACCCGCGCTACGCGACCGACGCCGTCTCGTTCACCACGTTCGCGCTCTTCGTCGGCGTGTCGATGTCGGTGACGGCGTTCCCCGTGCTCGCACGGATCCTCACCGACCGAAGGGTCTCGGGCACGCCGCTCGGGGCGACGGCGATCGCGTGCGCCGCCGTCGACGACGTGACCGCGTGGTGCTTGCTCGCGATCGTGTCGGGCATCGCCACGTCGCAGATCCACGGCGCGCTCTTCACGCTCGGCTTCGTCGTGCTCTACGTGGCCGTCATGGTGGTGGTCGCGCGCCCGCTGCTGGCGCGCCTCGCCGCGCGCGAGGAGAAGCGCAGCGGGCCGGTGTCGCTCGACGTGCTCGCGATCGTGTTCGCGTGTCTCTTGCTCTCGTCGGTCGCGACCGAGTCGATCGGCATCCACGCGCTCTTCGGAGCGTTCGTGGTCGGCGCCGTGCTCCCGCACGAGGGGCGGCTCGCCCAGCAGCTGCGCGCCAGGCTCGAGGACGTCGTGGTCGTGCTGCTGCTACCGGTGTTCTTCGCGTTCACCGGGATGCGGACCGAGATCGGCCTCGTCGTCACGACCGACGACTGGCTCGCGTGCTCGGCCGTGATCGGCGTCGCGACCCTCGGCAAGTTCGGCGGCACGCTGGTGGCGGCTCGATTCGCGCGCCTCGGGTGGCGGGAGTCGTCGGCCCTCGGGATCTTGATGAACACGCGCGGCCTCATGGAGCTCATCGTCCTCAACGTCGGGCTCGACATGGGCGTGCTCTCCCCCACCGTGTTCACGATGTTCGTCCTGATGGCGGTCGTGACGACCTTCGCGACCACGCCCGTGTTCTCGGCGATCACGCGCGGGATGCCCGCGCTGAGGCCGAGCGCCCCCGGGGCGACCCCGAGCCCGCCCTCGCTCAGCGCGAGCGGGTGAGATCCTCGGGCCGGTCCCAGTCGTCGAGCTGCCGCGCTTCGGCCGCGGAGAGCACGAGCTCGGTCACGTCCAGCTGCTCGAGGAGCCCTTGCAGCGATAGCTGCCGGCGCGCCAGCCGCTCGCGCGCGACCGGGAGCGCGGTGTCCGCGTCGAAGCGGGCGAAGAGCGGCTCCCACACGCCCTCACGCCGCGGAGCGAGCGCGCCGGCCCCGGGCGCGTCGATCAGCCGGCGGAGCAGGGCGCCCTCGACGAAGGGCATGTCGCACGCGACGGCGAGCGCGCGCCCTCCCCTCGCCCGCTCGAGCAGGGCGACGAGCCCGGCGAGCGGGCCCGCGTCGTGTGCGGCGTCCTCCACGACCTCGACGATCGGCGGGACGTCGTCGCGCTGGCCCACGATGAGCGGCGTCGCCCCGCACGCGCGCGCGAGCGCCACCCAGTGCTCGACCAGCGTCGATCCCGACGGGGCCTCGAGCAAGGCCTTGGTCCGCCCCATGCGCGCCGAGCGCCCGCCGACGAAGATGCCCGCGTACACGACGCTCCGTCAGGCGACGGCGGGCGCGGCCTCGGGCGTGCGCTGCTTCTTCGCCTCGCCCTTCTTCAGCTCCACCGAGACCAGCTTGGAGACGCCGGGCGTCTCCATCGTCACGCCGTAGAGCACGTCGGCCATCAGCATCGTGCGCTTGCTGTGCGTGATGACGATGAACTGCGAGTGCTTGGTCATCGAGCGGATGGCCTCGCAGAAGCGGCCGATGTTGGCCTCGTCGAGCGGCGCGTCGACCTCGTCGAGGAGGCAGAACGGGCTCGGGCGATGCTGGAACATCGAGAAGATGAGGGAGACGGCGGTCAGCGCCTTCTCGCCGCCGCTCATCAGCTCGATCGCGCCGAGCTTCTTGCCCGGCGGCTGCGCCACGATCTCGACGCCGGTCTCGAGGAGGTCCTCGGGGTTCGTGAGGAGCAGCTCCGCGCGGCCGCCGCCGAAGAGGCGCGGGAAGACCTGCTTGAAGCGCGCGTTCACGTCCTCGAACGTCTCCTTGAACATGCGCTTGGACTCTTTGTTCATCTGCCGGATCGCGCGGTCGAGCTGGGTGAGGGCGTCCTCGAGGTCCTTCTGCTGCCCGCTCAGGTACGTGTGGCGCTTCTCCTGCTCGGCGTGCTCCTCGATCGCGGTGAGGTTGATCTCGCCCATGCGCTCGACGAGGCGCGAGAGCTCCTCGATGCGCTCGCGCGTGGCCTCGTCGGGCAGCTCCCGCATGTGGAAGTCGCCGAGGATCTTGCGCACGTCGACGCGGTGCCGCTCCTCGCTGCTCTGGAGCAGGTGCACCAGCTCGAGGTCGAGCTCGCGCAGCTCGACGGTCAGGTCCGCGACGCGCCGCTGGCCCGCGTCGATCTCGTGGCGCAGGCCGCGGAGGTCGCCCTCGCGCTCGGCGAGCCGCGCACGCGCCGTCTCGTACTCGTCCCGGGCCTGCGAGAGCGCGTCGTGCGCGCCCATCGCCTCGTGCACGGACGCCGCGAGCATCCCGATCGTCTCGCCCTGCTGCCGCGCGCCGCGCTCGAGATCGCCGCGCAGCCGCTGCTCGCGCTCACCGAGCTCCGCGATCGACCGATCGAGCCGATCGAGCGCCTGCCGGTCGCCCTCGGCACGCTGCCGGGCCTCGGCCGCTCGCACGCGCACCTCGGTGACCTTCGCGCTCTGCGCGTCGACGAGCACCTTGCGCTCGGTGAACACCTCGCTGGCGAGGTCGAGCGCGGTCCGCGCCTCGCCCTGGGCGCGCGTGGCGTTCTCGATCTCGCTCTGGGACTCCATCTCCTCGCCGGCGGCCTCGGTCAGCGCGCGCTCGATGTCGTCGATCTCGGCCGCGAGCTTCTGGGCACGCTCGCGCGTGCGCGCGAGGTCGTCGACCGCGCGCTTGTGGTCCTTGTCGGCCTTGACGATCGCGATCTCGGCGTCGTGCGCCTCGGTGCGCGCCGAGTCGAGCGCCGCCTGACGCGTGGAGATCCCCGTCCGGAGCTCGGCGTGCCGCGCGAGCGCGGCGTTCATCTCGTTGTCGAGCCGCGCGACCACGTGGTGCAGATCGCGCACCTCGCGCTTCACGGAGATCATGTGCGCCGAGGCCTGCTCGCCGCGTCCGCCCGTGAGCGCGCCGCCGTGGCCGAGCACCTCGCCGCGCTCCGTCACGAGCGTCGCCGCGACGCCGCGATCGAAGAGGCGCCGCGCGACGGCGAGGTCGCGCACGACGAGCACGTCCGCGAGCAGGTGCCGCACGAGCCACTCGCTCGAGGCGCCCTGCTCGCTCTCGGGCGCCGTCACGAGATCGGCCATCCAGCCGAGCACGCCGTCCTCGCCCTCCACCTCCGGCAGCGGACCGACGACGCGGCGCGGCCGCTCCGGCACGACGGTCGCGCGACCGCGGTCCCCGGACTCGAGGAACGAGAGCACCTCGAGGCCCGCGTCGAGGTCGCGCACCACCACGTGCTGCAGGCGGTCGCCGAGCGCGCCCGCGAGCGCGTTCGTCAGCGGTTCCGGGCACTCGATGCGATCGGCGACGAGCCCGAGCACGCCCTTCTGGGCGCGCTCCTCGTCGGTCGCGCCGAGCTTCGTCATGATCGAGCGGACGCCAGCGCCGACGCCCTCGAAGCGGCGCTGGATCTCCTCGAGCGAGCGCAGTCGCGAGCGCTTCTCCGCGAGCTCGCCGCGGAGGCGATCGACCGAGCGGTCGCTCTCCTGGATCTGGATGCGCAGGTCGCGCAGCTCTTCCTCGAGCTCGCGCTTGCGCTCGGCGGTGGTCTCCTTGCCGCCGCGCAGCGCCTCGAGGCGCGCCTCCAGATCCTTCTGCTGCGCGTCGAGCTCGATCGCATGCCGATCGAGCCCCTCGCGCTCGACCCGCATCTTGTCGAGGCGGGTGCGCGCGTCCTCGCGGCGGCGCTCGAAGCCCTTGAGCACGGCGTCCGCGCGGGCGATGCGCTGCTCGGCCTCCGAGAGGCGCGCGCGCGCCTGGTGGACGGCGCCCTCGGCCTCGGCGGCCGATCCCTTCCGCTCCTCGAGCAGCGACGACTCGCGCTCGAGCTCCGCCTGCTCGCTCTTCTCCGCCGCTTCCAGCTCGGCCAGCGTCGAGAGCAGCACGTCCCGCTCCGCGACGAGCGCCGCGCGACGCTCGGAGAGCGCGCCGATCTCGCGCTCGCTCAGGCGCTCGCTCTCGCGCAGGCCCGCGAGGCGCTCTTGCGACTGGGCGATGCGCCCCTCGAGGGTCTTGACCTCGTTGTCGAGCCCGTGGGCGGCCTGCTGCGCGCGCTCGACGCTCGTCTCCGCCTGCCGGACGGCGAGCCGCTCGGTCTCGAGCTCGGCCTCGCGCACGCGCAGCGCGAGCCGCCGTCCCTCGAGGGTGCCGCTGCCCAGGCCGAGCTCGTCGTCGATCACGCGGCGCGTGACGGTCAGCTCGAGGAAGCGGTGAGAGGCGACGTGCAGCTCGAGGTCGCGGATCTCCGCGCGGTAGGCCTTGTAGCGCTCGGCCTTCTGAGCCTGCCGGCGCAGGGACGCGAGGCTCTTGTCGATCTCGGCCACGATGTCACCGATGCGCAGCAGGTTCGCGCGCGTCTGCTCCATCTTCCGCTCGGCCGCCTTCTTGCGCGCCTTGAACTTCGTGATGCCGGCCGCTTCCTCGATGAGGTGACGCCGGTCCTCGGGCTTGGCCGAGACGATGTAGCCGATGCGGCCCTGCTCGATGATGGAGTACGCCTTGGTGCCGACGCCGGTGCCGAGGAAGAGCGTCGTGACGTCCATGAGGCGGACGGCGGTCTTGTTGATGAAGTAGTCGCTGTTGCCCTGTCGATCGAGGCGGCGGGTGACCGCGATCTCGGCGTAGTCCTTGTACTCGGGGGGCGCGAGCCCGTCGCCGTTGTCGAAGGTCAGCGTCACCTCGGCGAAGCCGTGGGGCCCGCGCCCCTCGCTGCCGTTGAAGATGACGTCGTCCATCGATTTGCCGCGCAGGTTGCGCGCGGACTGCTCGCCCATGGTCCAGCGGATGGCGTCGACGATGTTCGACTTGCCGCACCCGTTGGGACCGACGATGGCGGTCACGTCGTGGTCGATGTGGACGACCGTCCGGTCGACGAACGACTTGAACCCGCAGATCTCGACCTTCGTGATCTTCATCGCGCTTGACGCTCTCTCATGGGCGGATTCGCGCGCGCCGAGGTCCCTGGGCGCTGCGAGAAACGAGCGACCACTTGTACGATCTCGCGATCGCCCTTGCAACGGATTCCGTCGAGGGGTGGTGGGGCTCAGTCCGTGACCACCACTGTATCTTGGGTGATCGCGCTGCGTGCCCCGATGCGATCCGCGAGGCGTGGTGGATCAAAAAAGAAGCGCCGGGCTCTCGCGGGCCCGGCGCTCTTCGCGAAGCTCGGCGGTCGGGGTCAGGACGCGGGGCGGATCGACATGGGGTACTGGACCCGGAACGTCGTCTGCCGGAACGCGGGGAAGTGCGCGCCCCGGAGCGCGCCCTCCATGCACGAGCCCTGCGGCGTGCCGCCGAAGGGGCTACCGGCGACGGCCGCGCTCGCGACGGTTCCGTCGCTCCGGACCATGAGCGTCGCGACCGCGAGGCCGACCTGCTCGCCAGCGCACGACCGGATCTGCGGCATGACGCTCGCGAGGACGCGCCGCACGTCGGCCTGGCTGGGCTGATCGGGCAGGTCACCCGACGGCGCGGTCCGGGCCGTGGACGCGGTGCGGGCGGCCGTCGTCGTCGGCGCCGGCGCAGTCCGCGAAGTGCCGAGCGCCTGGTCCAGGACGGAGTCGAGGCCGCCGCCCCGCCGCGCGGTCGTGGCGGGCGGTGGGTCCGCGGACGCGACGCGCGTGGCAGGCGGGGGGGCGGCCGCGGTGGACGCCGTCGAGGCGGTGGACGCCGTCGCGCTCGAGCCGCGGCGCGAGCGTGACGCGGCCGCGCGACGCGTCTCGGACTCGTGGGCCTCTTCCTCCTCGTGGTCGTCCGCCTCGACCTCGTCGTCGTCGTCGGACTCGGGCGCTACGACCGCCGCGGGAGCCGGCTCCGCCTCCTCGATCTCGTCGTCGGCGCTGTCCTCGATCTGATCGGCAGCCGGAGGTGGTGCGACGGGGGGCGCGGCCGGCTCCGACTCGCGGTCGGCGGCCTCGATCTCCGGCGCAGCCTCCGGGAGACGGTCGGCGCGCGCGGGCGCGCGGTCCGCCAAGGCGACCGTCGTCGGGGAGTCCGACGCGGCCGTCGTGGCGGTGGTGGACGAGCCGTTCATCACGAACCAGGCCACCGCGGCGATCGCGAGCCCGAAGCCGAGGCCGATGCCGATGCCCATGCCGCTGCCGCCACCGGCGGCGGGCGCGGGGGCCGGCGCCGGGACCACCGCGGCGAGCTTGCCGGACTTCTCGGCAGACGCTGCGCCGGCGCCAGCCTTCTTGGCCTCTTTCGGGGCGTGCTCCGCACGCTTGGCCTCCGCCGGAGCCGCGGCCTTGACGGGCTCTGGATCCACCGGCGCCGGGGGCGGGACGGAGGCGACGAGCGCCCTCAGATCGAGCTTCGCGTCGTCGCCATCCTTCTCGTCCGGCACGCCCGGATCGGAGGGGCGCACGAGCGCGGAGAGAGACGCGAGATCGAGCTCGTCGTCCCCGGAGGAATCCTTCTTCTTGTCCTTGTCCTTGGCCACGCCTCAACACCTCTCGCGGGAACCGGCAGCCTAACACGCCGACCACGGCAGCGATCCGCGGCCATTCGAGCCCGTGAGCACGCCCACCCTTGGATGACACTTCACGATCCGCGAAAAACGCCCCCCGGTCGAAGCGTGCTAAGGCCGGCGCGCCGATGAGCGACGAACCCGCGACGCCGCCTTCTCCCGCCGCGCCATCGCCGCGCGCACGCCTGACGACCGCGCTCGGCTGGATCGCCGGGGGCTCGGCCGGGATGCTGCTGAACTACCTGCTCTTCCTGGCGTTCTCCGACGACACGGGCGGCGGCTACCCCGTCGTCCCGACCACGTTCGCGCTCTTCGTCGCGGGCGCGTTCGGCGGGATGGCGCTGGCGGACCGCGGTGGCGAGAGGATGTTCCGCCCGCTCGGCATCGCCGCCGGCGTGCTCCTCTCGCTCTTCCTGGCGCTCGTCGCGGCCGTGCTCATGTCCCCGGCGCCGATGCCGTGAGCGCACGGCTCATCAGCACCGCGTCCTCGCCGTTCCCGTAGTACGCGGCGCGACGGCCGCTCGGGGCGAAGCCGCACAGGGAGTAGAGCGCCAGCGCGGGGGCGTTCCCGGCGCGGACCTCGAGGTGCGCGACCCGCGCGCCCCGCGCGAGGGCGGCCCGCAGCAGCGCCTCGGTGAGCGCGCGGCCGATCCCGCCGCGGCGCACCCCGGTCGCGACGGCGAGGGCGCGAATCTCCAGCTCGTCCGCCGCGACCGACCCGAAGCCGAACGCGGCGACGCCGTCGTCTCTCTCGAGCACCAGGGCCAGGCACGTGGGCGCCGCGATCTCCGCGGCGAACCCTGCCTCTGTCCAGGCCTCCGGCAGGGACGCCCGCGCGATCTCCACGACGCGCGGGAGGTCTCGCGCGTCCATCGCGCGGATCACGGCACGCTCACCGCCCCTCGGTCGTGGGCGTGACGATGGGCGCCTCGCGATCGCGATCCTGCACGTAGTCCGCGTCCGGCTCGACGAAGATGTAGCGCATGTGCGGCAGCTCCTTCCGGATGGCCGCCTCGATCCGGTCGATCGTGCTCTCGACGCCCGAGAGATCGAGGTCGCGCTGCAGCTCGACCTTCAGCGCGACGACGACGGCCTTGGGTCCGAGGTGCATGGAGAGCAGCTGTCGCACCGCGACGATCCCCTCGTCGGCCTCCGCGATCCGCTTCACGGTCGCGCGGTCCTCCGGGCTCGCTGCCTCGCCCAGCAAGAGCGAGTGCGTGCGCGCCGAGAGGAAGTACGCCACGATGCCCAAGAGCATCCCGATCAGGATCGATCCGATGGCGTCGAACCCGCCCCACCCCGTGAGGTCCGTGAGGCCGACGGCGACGAGCGCGATGCCGAGGCCGATGAGCGCCGCGGTGTCCTCGGCGAGGACGACGGGGATGGTCGGGTCCTTGGCGTGCAGGAGCGCCTGGTAGAGCGAGCGCCGGCCGCGGGTCTTCTTCATCTCGCGCATCGCGACCGTGAACGACGCCGACTCGAACACGAACGAAGTGCCGAGCACGCCGTAGCTCCAGAGCGGCGAGCCATGCTCGGGCTCGACCGCACCGCCGATCACCCCGAGGAGGTCGTGCACGCCCTCGTACATCGCGAACGAGCTGCCGAGCACGAAGAGCAGGATGCTCACGAGGAAGGGCCAGAAGTAGCTCTCGGCCGCGTGCCCGAACGGGTGCAGGTTGGTGGGCGGGCGCTCGGCCCGCCGCATCCCCACCATGAGCAGGAGCTGGTTCGCGCAGTCGGCGAAGCTGTGGACGGCCTCGGCCATCGTGGCGATGCTCCCGGAGAAGATCGCCGCGACGAGCTTCGAGACGGCGATGAGCAGGTTGCCGGTGAGCGCGGCGACGACGACACGGAGGCTGCTCGCCTCCCCGCTCTCACTCGGCGTCGACATGCTCTCGGCTCCCGTCCTCGACCTGCTCCGGATCGACCGACGCCCCGTCGAGGCTCACGAGCACGCGCACGATCGTGCGCTCGCGCAGCACCGTCACCCAGCGCGCCACGTCGGTCGAGAGCGCGCGCACCGCGAGCCACGCGCGGAGCGGCTCGCGCGCGCGGTCCAGGGTCATGTCGGCGAAGGGATGATCGCCCGACGCGAACACCTCCTCGACGCGTGCGTCGCTCACGCGGGTGGTGCCCTCGAGGTTCGCCCGCAAGAACGCCTCCACTACCGCGCGGCGTCGCGCGATGCGCTCGACCTCTTCGCGATCGGCGCCGATGTGCGCGAGCAGCGCGTCGAGCGCGCCCTCGCCTCCGATGGCGGCGACCAGCCGATCCCGCTGGGCGCGCACGTCCGACTCGCTCGGCTCGGTCGCCCGCAGGCGCTCGGCCTCTCGCGCGATGAGGATCTCCCCGACGATCTCGTCGAGGGTGGCGGCATAGAGCGCCCGCGTGGGCTCGACGCTGGCGCTGCGGGGCCCGAGGTCCAGGCGCGCGCGCAGGTCGACGTCCGAGAGGAGCACGAGGTCGGCGCCCTCTTGAGGCGTCTCGGCGCCGACGACCGCGACGAGCGCCTCCGCCGGCAGAGGCGCTTGCGCCAGAGCCCCGGAGGCACCGGGCGCGAGCAGCGAAGGCACGACGAGCCACGCCCAGCACGACGGCCAGCGTCGTCCCGGCACGAGCTCGTTCGCGGGCTCCGGCGCGGACACGCGTCAGGCGTCGGCCTTGAGGGCCGACTCGCTCACGACCCCGACCTCGGGCGCTTCGCTGTCGCCCTCGCGGACCTTCGCCCGCGGGACGTGCTTGCGGTCGCGGAGGAACTCGAGGAACGCGACCGCCGCGTCGAGCTCACGCGCGGGGAGCGCGTCCACCAGCTCGGCGGCGCGGCGCCGGAGCACCTCGGCGATCTGCGCCCGCGTCTTCTTCACGGGCTTCTCCGTCACGGCCTCGACCGCGACCTCGGGCTTGCTGACCTCGTCGGCGGTCGGGACGTGCCACTCCGCGCGGGCCACGGCCTCGATGCCGTGCGTCGCCAGCCACGTCTCCATGCATGCCCGCAGGCGCTCGCTCCGGAAGGTGAACCACCGCTCCCGGTCGACGGGGAAGCTCATCAGGACGTCCTTGAAGCGCCGGAACGCGCCCTTGCCGTCGATGGCCGCGACGAGCTTGTCTCGCAGCTCTCCCTCGTCGACCGTGGCGATGAAGCGCTCCATCCAGCGGTACTGCTCGCGCGAGCTCACCGGCTCCACGCGCAGGTACTGCGTGTCGCCCATCACGCGCTGGTGCATCCCCGGGTCGGCGATTCCGTCCACGATGCGGATGACCTCTCCGTTCTCGAGGTGCAGGTAGCTGTGCACCTCGGGCGCGTTGTTCTCGAAGGCGTCCTCGAGCGCCTCCCACGCCACGGGTACCGCCCGCAGCGGCTTGCCGGCGGCCTGCAGATCCTTCTTTTCGTCCACCTTGGTCATCGCCCCAATCTTCTACATCCTAGTACGCGTTGCTGTTCCCGGAAACGGCCATCTGGCCGCTGCACGGCCCCGTCGCGGGCGTGCACGAGATCGCGGCAGAAGCGAGCGCGAAAGCGAAGAGCGAGCGCATGGGCTCGATGCTGGCCGCGCCGCGGCCGAGGGTCAACGTGGGGCGCGTCGGAGCGTCAAGCGATCGCGCCACGGGCGCGAGCGACCGCGTTCTTCCAGCGCGACAGGTGTGCGCTGCGCGCCGCCTCGTCCATCGCCGGCGTGAACGAGCGCGCGATGCGGTGGGCCCGTCGCACGGCGTCGAGGTCCGCGTAGATCCCGACGGCGAGACCCGCGAGGTATGCCGCGCCGAGCGCGGTCGTCTCCACGTTCGCGGGGCGGTCGATCCCGACGTCGAGCACGTCCGCCTGGTACTGCATCAAGAGCGCGTTCTCGGAGGCGCCCCCGTCCACCCGCAGGCGCGTGATGCGCGCGCCGAGGTCGGCCTCCATGGCGCGCCCGAGGTCGGCGACGGAGAGCGCGATGCCCTCGAGCGTCGCGCGGGCGATGTGCGCCGCCGTCGTGCCGCGCGTCATGCCGCAGATCAGGCCGCGCGCGTCGGGATCCCAGTGGGGGGCCCCCAGTCCGGCGAGGGCGGGCACGAACACCACGCCGTCCGAGGACTCGACCTTGCGCGCGAGCTCCTCGACGTCGGCGGAGCGCCGGATGATCCCGAGCCCGTCGCGCAGCCACTGCACGGCCGCGCCCGCGATGAACGAGCTGCCCTCGAGCGCGTAGTCGGTCTTGCCGTTTCGCGTCCAGCCGACGGTCGTCACCAGGCCGTTCTTCGACGCGACGGGCTTGTCGCCCGTGTTGAGGAGCAGGAACGCGCCGGTGCCGTACGTGCACTTCGCGTCGCCGGGCGAGAAGCACGTCTGGCCGAAGAGGGCCGACTGCTGGTCGCCCGCGATGCCCGCGATCGGGATCCCGTCCGGCAGGCCGGGCACGCCCTTGGTGCGCGCCACGACCTCGGAGCTGGCCCGCACCTCGGGCAGCACGCTCGTCGGGACGCGCAGGATCGTCGCCAGCTCGGCGTCCCAGGCGAGCCTCGCGAGATCGAAGAGCAGCGTGCGCGACGCGTTGCTCGTGTCGGTGACGTGCGCGGCGCCGCCCGAGAGCCGCGAGACCAGGAACGAGTCGATGGTGCCGAAGGCCAGCTCGCCCCTCTCGGCGCGCGCGCGCGCGCCGTCCACGTGGTCGAGGATCCACTCGACCTTCGTCCCGCTGAAGTAGGGGTCGAGCACGAGCCCCGTGCGCGCGCGGAAGAGCGCCTCGTGCCCGGCGGCCTTGAGGGCGCGGCAGCGATCGGCCGTTCGACGGTCCTGCCAGACGATGGCGCGGTGGATGGGCTTTCCGCCCGCGCGCTCCCACACGACCGTCGTCTCGCGCTGGTTCGTGATGCCGATGCCGACGCACTCCTTGGGATCGACGCCCGCCGCCGCGTACGCGCCGACGATCGAGTCGACGACGCTCTTCCAGATCTCGTCGGGCTCGTGCTCGACCCAGCCGGGCTGCGGGAAGTGCTGGGCGAAGTCGGTCGTCTTGCGACCGAGGACGCGCGCGTCCGCGCCGACGACGAGGACGGTCGAGCCCGTGGTGCCCTGATCGATCGCGAGCAGGTGCGTGACTTTGTTTCCGGTCATCGCGGCCGTTCTACGACACTCCGCCCCTTTTTGGGATACGGTGGGCGATGCGCTCGCTCTCGCTCGTGGGGTACCTTTTTCTCGTGGCCGCCGGGTGTGCCCCGCCCGGGCCCGCGCTGGACGGCGGCGTCGATCCGGGCTCCGACGGATCGACGGGCGACGCGTTCGTGGGCGGGGACGCGGGCCCCGGGAACGACGCGGGCCCCGGGAACGACGCGGGCCCCGGGAACGACGGCGGGCTCACGGCGTGCGCCACCGCCGCCGCGTGCGAGCAGGCGGCCTCGGACCGGCTCGATGCCGTCGCCGCCGATCCCGCGGCCCTCGCTGCGTTCGTGCGCGCGATGCCCAAGGGCGGCGACCTGCACAACCACCTCACCGGCGCCGTCTATGCCGAGACGTACCTCGAGTGGGCGCGCATGGACGGCGACTGCATCAACACGAGCACGCTCGCTGCCGTGTACCGCAGCCAGTGCTCGGCGAGCACGATGCCGACCCCCGCGAGCGGCTCCGCATTCTTCGATCAGATCGTCGCGGCGTGGTCGATGGAGGGCTTCGTGCCGGGCGGCGCCGAGACGGGCCACGACCACTTCTTCGCGACCTTCGGCAAGTTCGGAGCGGTCGCCGGCGCGCACCGCGCAGACGACATCGCGGACGTGCTCGCGCGCGCCGCGAGCGAGAACCAGGTCTACGTCGAGACGATGCTCAACCTCGGGACCAACGTCGGATCGCTCGCCAGCTCGCTCTGGTCGGGCACCGTGACGCCCACGGACCTGCCCACCTTCCACGCGATGCTGACGTCGGCACCGACGTTCGCCTCCGAGCTCGCGCAGGACGTCGCGGCGGTGCGCGCCGCGCGCGACGGCTACCGCAGCGCCCTCGGGTGCGCGGGGGCGAGCCCCCCACCGGCCTGCGACGTCGAGATCCGCTTCATCGCCCAGGTCTCGCGCACCGGCGGCAACGACCAGATCTTCGGGCAGCTGGTGAGCGCGTACGAGATGGCGGCGATGGCGCCGGAGCTCGTGGCGGCCAACCTCTCGTCGCCCGAGGACGACAGCCGCGCCATCAACAACTACGACCTGCACATGGCGATGCTCGACTTCCTGCACACGCACTACACGACGAGCGGGACGAGCCCGCTTCACGTGACGCTGCACGCCGGCGAGCTGACGCCCGCATACCTGCCGGCCGGGAGCACGGCCAACACGTTCCACATCCGCCGCGCGGTCGAGACCGGCCACGCCGAGCGCATCGGACACGGCATCGACGTGCTGTCCGAGACGGACCCGAGCGGGCTCATGGACGAGATGGCGGCGATGGACGTCCTGGTCGAGGTCTGCCTCAGCAGCAACACGCAGATCCTGGAGGTCAGCGGCTCGTCCCACCCGCTCGCCCAGTACCTCGCCCACGGCGTGCCCGTCGCGCTCGCGACCGACGATCAGGGCGTGTCGCGCTCGAGCATGGCGGGCGAGTACGTGCGCGCCGTGACCGACCAGCACCTCGGCTACCGCCAGCTCAAGGCGATGGCCCGCGCCAGCCTCGAGCACGCGTTCTTGCCCGGGGCGAGCCTGTGGGCCTCCCTCTCGCCCGCCACGCCGGTCGCGGCGTGTGATCCGATCACCGAGACGGCCACGGCGACCTGCCAGAGCTACCTCGATGCGAGCGAGCGAGCGCAGGTGCAGTGGGAGCTCGAGCGCCGCTACCTCGTGTTCGAGCGCACCCTTCCCGCGCTGTGAGGGCGGCATGCGTCCCCTGCTCTTGACGCTCGTCTCGGTCGCGCTCTCGGGCTGCCCGGGCAGCCCCGCGCCGCCCGACGACGCCGCGACGACGGATGCCGCGACCGACGACGCCGGGCCCGATGCCGCGCGCGCGCGGGACGCGGGGACCGACGCCGCCGTCGACGCCCCCGTGACGCCGCCGGACGGGGGCCCGGGCGTCGACCCACACTGGGGCGAGCGCGAGCTGTGCGCGTTCGCCGCCGGCGCCCGGCCCGAGGACACGCTCGGCGATCTCACCGGCCTGCGCGCGGCGATCACCCACGTGATCATCCTGGTCCAGGAGAACCGCTCGTTCGACCACATGTTCGGCACGCTCGGCCACGGCACGGAGGGCATCCCGCCGGGCTATACGAACCGGCGGATGGGAGCCGACGTCGCGCCCTTCCACCTGACCACGCCCTGCGTCCCGGACGTCGGCCACCAGTGGCTCGAGATGCACGCGGGCTGGAACCACGGCGCGATGGATGGATGGGCGGGCGTCAACGGCGTCGGCGCGCTCGGCTACTACGAGGACGCCGACCACCCCTTCTACAGCTGGATGCTGACGACGTTCGCGACGAGCGACCGCTACTTCGCCAGCGTGCTCAGCGGCACCTACCCGAACCGCGACTACCTCTACGCCGGCACGAGCGACGGCGTCTACTTCACCGGGGGCGGCTATCCGGACGTGCCGACGGTGTTCGACCAGCTCGATACGGCCGGGGTCGCGTGGGCCGAGTACAACGCGAGCACCACCGAGGTGCTCTCGGGGACGCTCGGCTGGGCCCTCGATCACGTCGGTGTGCACCTCTACTCGGAGCTCCTCCCGGACCTCGACGCGGGCGTCATCCCGCCCGTCACGTTCGTGGACCTCGAGCCGCACGACGAGCACCCCCCGGGGAGCATCCACGACGGCGAGCGAGACGTCCGGGACGTCGTCACGCACGCGATGACGAGCCCGCTCTGGCCGCATCTCGCCGTGTTCTACACGTACGACGAGGGCGGCGGCTTCTTCGATCACGTGCCCCCACCGCCCGCATGCCTCGCGGCGCCGTCCGAGCGCGACTTCGACGTGCTCGGGGCCCGCGTGCCGGTGGCGGTCGTGTCGCCCTACGCGCGCCCGGCGTACGTCTCGCACCTGACGCACCACCACAGCAGCATCCTGCGCTTCGTGCAGGCGCTGTTCGGCCTGCCCGCGCTCACCGGGCGCGACGCGAACGCGGACGCGATGCTCGACTTCTTCGACTTCGGCACGCCCGCGTTCGCGACGCCTCCGGCGAGCGTGCCCGACGCCGCGCCCCCTGGGTGCTGATCGGGGTCACTCGCAGAGAGCGCGCTGGTGGTGTGGCGGATCCTGCGCCAGCTCGAGGCGCAGCGGCAGCTCCACGTCCACGGCGCCGCCGCTCGGGCGAGGCAGCGCCAGCGCGCGCACTGCGTCGAGCAGACACGCGCGCAGCGTCGCGTCCCCGGTCACGTCCTCGGTCACGCACGCGTCGATCACGTGGCCGTCCGGCCCGATCCGGAACGCGACGCGCAAGAGCCCCCCGAGCCCGCTCGCGCTCGTCGCCACGCACGCCTGCGCGGCCGGGACGAGCGAAGAGGAGAGCGCTGCGCGCAGATCCGCGGGATCCACCTCGCCCGTCGGCGCGTCGTCCGGGAGGGCGGGAAGCCCCTGGCAGACGGGCGCGACGTCGATCGCAGGCGCTGCGTCCTCTGGCGCGCGGGCGTCCTCCGGCAGCACCGCCGCGAGCGCGACGCGTCCGTCGAGCGAGGCATCGAGGCCTCGCAGGAACCCGGCGACGTCGGAGAGCGGGACGTCGCCGTCGGCCGTGACGAAGACGACGTCGCTCGACCCCCGCGCCGCCGCATCGACGAGCGACGACGCCTCCTCGAGGCTCGGGGCTTCCCGCATGCCGGCGCTCGCGTCCGTGCGGAGCACGTGCGCCCCCGAGCGCGTCAGCACGACGAGCAGGCCCGTGCGCGTGGGCGCGCCCGCGAGCGTCGTCAGCGCGACGGCGACGAGCGGGCTCGACGTGCCGTAGCTGCCGAGGCGCGTGAGGACGCGCGCTCGTCCGCCGCTCCCCGCGACGCGCGCCCGGAGCCCCGTCGCGGCGGGGGGCAGTCCGCGGACCGCGACGGAGAGATCGGCGGCGAGGTCGTACCCGTCGGGACGCGGGCGCAGGAGGCACCCGGCGTCCGAGTCCGAGGCGCGCATCTCGTCCTCGTGCACCGCCGCCGCGACGAGATCGCCGAACGTCGCGTCCGCCGCGAGGGCACGCTGGCTCGGCAGCGCGGGCGGATCGTCCGGTGGGCTCTCCGGTCCCGCGTCCGCGCGGGCGGGCGGGTGCTGCGCCCCACCGCAGGCCACGAGGAGCACGACGATCGACGCGCGAAGCCACATTCGCGCGCAGCGTAGCCGTTTTCTTGCCGCCCGCTGCGGCCTCGGGCTCTCTCGGGGGCATGCTGCGCGCTCGCTGGCTCGTGCCGATGCTCGCAGGGCTCGTCCTCGCGACCGCCCTGAGCCCGGCCTCGGCGACGCCCGGCGAGACGGGCGCCCGCCCGCGCGCGCGGCGGGCGCGCCCCGCGACGCCCCCCTCGCAGTCGGTCGGTCTGCCCTTCCGAGGCAGCCTGCGCCACGGCGTCCTGCTCCCGGAGTCCGAGCAGATCCGCTATGCGGGCGAGTACGCGGCGGGCGGCCACTTCTACGGCACCGAGGAGCTCGTGCACCTGATCCAGCGCGCGGCGGCCCAGGTCGCTCGACGCGCGCCGGGCGGACGCCTCTCGATCGGTGAGCTCTCCGCGCAGCGCGGCGGCGCGCTCGCCGGGCATCGCTCGCACCGCAACGGCCGCGACGTCGACCTCTCCTTCTACATGCTCGACGCCGCCGGCGAGCCCTACGACCCGTTCGCGTTCGCGAACTTCGATCGCCACGGCCACGGACTGCCGCCCAACGAGTCGCTGCGCTTCGACGACGTCCGCAACTGGGAGCTGGTCGCGCGCCTCGTCACCGATCCGGACGCGCGGGTGCAGTACATCTTCGTGGCGGACACCCTCCGCGCCCGCCTGCTCGCGACGGCCCGACGCCGCCACGCGCCCGCGCGCACCATCCACCGCGCCGAGACCGTCCTCATGCAGCCCTCGCACGGGCACCCCCATCGGAACCACTTCCACGTCCGGATCTACTGCCCACCCGCCGATCGGCCGGCTTGCGAGGACCGCGAGCCCTTCCACGCGTGGTACCCGGGGGCGCCCCCGGCCCCGCACAGCGACACGGATGCCCTACCCGACGGCACGTAGCGCGACCGTGGCGACGGAACGAATACCGCTCGGGCCCGGTTCGTACCAGAGTAGGTCGATCGTGCTCGCTCGCCGCCCCACCTCCGCGCTCCTCGCCGCCGCGCTCGGTCTCTGCGCCGTCGCGCTGAGCGTCCCGCGCGCGCAGGGCCAGCAGGGCGAGTTCACGACCCGCGAGCGCGATCTGCTCGGGCGCGGCGAGCTGGTCGCGCGCCCGCGCCGCGAGACGCGCGGCGACCACGAGTGGGTCGGGGGCAGCAGCTACCAGCGGGTCACGCGCCCGCGCGCCGAGGTCTGGCGCGGCGTGCGCGACGTCGGCCGCTGGCACGACATGCTGCCCGAGACCGCCGAGACTCGCGCCGAGCAGGCCGACGGCGATGCCCAGTTCGTCGGCGTGCGCCACAGCTACGGTCCCATCGACGCGCGCTACACGCTCCGTGTGGAGTTCGACGACGAGGCGCAGCGCGCGACCTTCGAGGTGGAGCCGGGCCGCCCGCACGACGTCCGCGCGGCGCACGGATTCCTCGAGGTGCACGGCTGGCCCGGCGACTCGGACGCCTCGCTGCTCGTCTGGGCGGTGCTCGCAGACCCAGGCGACAACCCGCTCGTGTCGATGTTGGTCGGGGACATCCAGTACTGGTCGCTCCGCGTGCCGAGCACGATGCGCGACTTCCTCCAGGGCGCCGGCGCGTCGCTCTACCTCCACTGAAGCTAGCGGATCTCGACCACGCGCCACTGGCCCGACTCGCGGACCAGCTCGAGCTGCTCGCCCGTGGGCGTACGAACCGTCGCGGCCTCCCCCTGGACACTGACCTCGAGCGCGTCCGGGTCGGCCGTTCCGTCGATCCAGCGGGCGAGCTCGGCCTCGAGCTCCGCGCGCGGCCCGCGGGCCAGGAGCCGCAGCGCGGCCTGAAGACGTGAGCGGGCGAGCGCGTCGTGGAGCGCCACCACCGCGTCGGCCGGGCGATCGAGGCAGGGCCGGCCCAGCACGCCCCGATCGACGCGCCACGCGTCGCCGTCCAGGACCAGGGCGACGACGGTCCCGTCGGCGGAGGTGACCCGCGCCGCGCGCTCGACGGGCGCACGGGCGAGCGTCTCGCCGAGGGCGCTCAGCTCGCGCCCATTCGTCGCCTCGCTGGCCGCGACGTCCGCCTCCGAGCGACCGGTCGCGCCCGCGATGGCCGCCACGTCCGCGCCGCGGAGCGCCGCCGCGAGCACGGTGACGGTGCGCGCCGGCCCGGGACCCGTCACGGCCGCGGGCGCACAGCCCGTGCCCAGCAAGACGCCGAACGCGAAGGCGACCCGAGACACCCGCGGAGTGTACACGCCGCCGGGCACGTTCACGTCGGCGCATGTGAACGAGGGTTCGCGCCACCCGCACGGTTCTCGCGGATCGTCCGCGATTCGCTCACAATGGCGCGGACGGGGCGCTGTTCGCCCCTGGCCCGGATCTTGGAAGGACCCGGCCGAAGCCCGAGGCGCCCGCCGCCTCGGGGGAGGTGCGACGTGGACACTCATCGCTTCCCGCGAGTCTTGTTGGCCGTGAGCCTGCTCGGTCTCGCATCGTTCTCGCTCGTGGGCTGTAGCAACGAGAGCCGCTACTGCGACGACACGGGCTGCTACTTCTGCGATGGGCTCGGCTGCCGCGCAGTGAACCCGCCGACGCGGAGCACCTGTGGGTGCAGCTACGAGTGCGGCATGTCGGGCTCGACCTGCACGTCCCTCGGCTGCACGATCACGTGCACCGTCGGCGGTGTCGGTTGCCCCGACGGGACGACGTGCCGGCCGCTCGCCGAGTCGACGAGCGGCTTCTGCCTCGGGCCGCGCGAGCCGATGCCGACGGCGACGGACTGCTCGTGCACCACGAGCGCGCAGTGCGACACGGTCGGCGACGGCTCGCTCGTGTGCGTCATCGACGCGATGGGCCACGGCGAGTGCCGCCCCGGCTGCGACTCCCCCGGACACGAGTGCTCCAGCGGCTACTCGTGCGTCAACGGCGGCTGCGTGGAGAACCCCCACCAGGTCGGCTGCAGCGCGACCTCGCCCTGCGCCTCGACCGCGACGTGCGTCGCCGGCGTCTGCATCCCCCTCGTCGAGATCTGCCAGTTCAGCACCGAGTGCGGCGCCGCCCGCGCGTGCGTGAACCAGCAGTGCACGACGGCGTGCGGCGCGAGCAACCCCTGCGCGGGCACCGCCACCTGCGGCGCCGACGGCTACTGCCACGAGACCATCCCGCCGGTCACGGGCTGCGGCACGAACGCGGACTGCGGCGCGGGCCAGACCTGCGTCGACGGGCGCTGCTTCGCGGGCTGCGCGGTCGACAGCGACTGCCCTGCGGGCGACTACTGCGACGGCGGCGTCTGCCGTCTCGACACCCGGACCAACCCCGCGTGCGGCAACGGTCGGCCCTGCGCGTCGGGCGCGGTCTGCCACAACGGCGCGTGCCGCTCGCCGTGCACGCAGGACGCGCAGTGCCCGCTCTTCGACGTGCAGACCAACTTCTGCATCGACATGGTCTGCGCGACGACGAACGAAGCGACGAGCAACTGCAGCGCCGTCGGCGACTGCATGCCCGGCCAGAACTGCGTCGACGGCAACTGCCGCTGACGCCCCGCCCGACTGTCCTCGGCCCCGACGGCCGCGCCCCCCTCCTGGCGCGGCCGTCGCCTTTCCGTCGCCCTGCATCGCCTTGCCGACGCGCGGCGCGTCCGATAGCCAAGGGGCGTGACCGAGCTCGATCCGGCCGCCCTGAGGCCGCACTACCAGGCGTTCCTGCGGAGCGGGCACGTGCTGCTCACGGGCCACTCGCATCAGGCCTGGCCGGACGTGGCGCGCGAGGGTGTGCTCCGGGCCTATGACGACGCCGCGCGCGAGGTCGACGACAAGTGGGGCGCGGCGCTCGGCATGGCAGAGCGCGTGCGCCGGGGCGCCGCGAGCCGGATCGGAGCGAGCCCGGACGAGATCGCGCTCGGTGGTAGCACGCACGAGCTGCTCGCACGCTTCCTCTCGGCGCTCGATCTGCGTGCCCGGCCGCGGCTCGTCACCACGCGCGGCGAGTTCCACAGCGCGCACCGGCAGCTCACGCGGCTCGCGGAGGCGGGGCTCGACGTCGTGATGGTCGACGTCGCGCCGATCGAGACCCTCGCCGAGCGCATGGCTCGAGCGGTGGACGCGCAGACGGCCGCCGTGCTCGTGTCGAGCGTGCTGTTCGAGACCTCGTCGATCGTCCCGGGTCTGCGGGCGCTCGCCGCGAGGGCACGCACCGCCGGTGCCGAGCTCCTCGTCGACGCCTACCACGCGTTCGGCGTGGTCCCGTTCGGCGTGCACGACCTCGGGATCGACGCGTTCGTGGTCGCCGGTGGCTACAAGTACGCCCAGTGGGGGGAAGGCTGCTGCTTCCTGCGCGTCCCGCCGGGCTGCACGCTGCGGCCGATCTACACCGGCTGGTTCAGCGACTTCGCGCGCCTCTCCGCACCGCGCGACGGCGGCCTCGTCGGATACGGAGAGCGCCCCGCCGACCGCTTCGCCGGGAGCACGTACGACCCGACGAGCCACTACCGCGCGGCCGCGGTCCTCGACCTCTTCGACGAGCTCGAGCTGAGCGTGGGCCGCTTGCGGGCGCTCTCCCTGCGCCAGACGGAGCGCCTGCTCGACGGGCTCGACGGCTTCGACGTGCTCACGCCACGCGCGCCGGAGCAGCGCGGCGGCTTCGTCTCGGTCCGCATCGCGGGGGCGGCGGGGGTGGTGACGGCGCTGCGTGCGCGCGGGATCTTCACCGACGCGCGGGGGGACATCCTGCGCCTCGGCCCGGCGCCCTACGTCACCGACGACGAGCTCGATCGCGCGCTCGAGGCGCTGCGCGACGTCGCAGCCGGCGCGCGAAGTTAGTTGTAGTCGTGTTGCAAGAGCAGCCGGAACGTGTCTGACTGCGTCCTCCGGTGAGCACCCTCTTGGCCCACGACTCGTCGCACGACCACGCCCACGCGCATCCGCGCGACGCGCACCCGAGCCAGAGCATCTTCGACAAGCTCGGCATCGGCGTGTCGCTCACCTGCGCCGTCCACTGCGTGATCACCGCGCTCATCTCGCTCCTGCCGACCCTCGGCGTCAGCGCGTTCGGCCCGACGATGGAGTGGCTGGAGCTGCCGCTGCTCTTCGGCGCCCTCTGCATGGGGCTCTTCGCGCTGCTGCCGACGTACTTCCGCGAGCACAAGCGGCCGCTGCCCCTCGCCCTCTTCTCGGTGGGGATCGGCTTCATCGTCGCGAGCCGCTTCGCGCCGGGCCTGGCCGAGACGGGGCTCACCGTCGTGGGCATCTCGTTCGTCGCGAGCGCACACGTCGTGAACCTCCGGCTGCACGCGGCCCACCACGCCCACGCGTAGCGCGTCGATGCGCGCGTAGGATCGCGGCCAGCCCTCGCCCGGCGCCCTCGCGCCGATCAGCGCGCCGACGCCGAGCCGGACACGCTGGCCGACATCGACACCGACACGTTCACCGAGATGCTGACGCTCGCGCTGGCCTCGGCGATCGCGCCCGCCGCGGCCGTGGCGCAGACCACCGCGTTGATGCCGACGGCGGCCGCCGACTGGGGGATCTCCGGAGCGATGCGGACGATCTGCGCGCCGGCGGCGCGAAGGCGCTCGACGCGCGTGCGGATGGAGATGATCTGGCTGATCCCGTCGTGGATGGCCGCCTGCACGCGCGCGAGGCGGGCCTGCCCCTCCGCGTCGAGGCCCGCGCTCATCGCCACGTGCGTCTCGCCCGGCGTGCAGCGCGCCTGCGCCTCGACGTGCGCATCGCACGACGCCGTGCAGCGCGCGCTCGCCGACGGACGACGGATGGTGCCGGTGCAGTAAGGCTCGCGGAACTGCACCGAGCAGCCGCCGCGGCACTCGCCCTGGCAGCTCGCGCTCGCATCGACGACGCACGAGCCGTGGCAGGTGCCGTCGCAGTGGCCGCTGCAGCTCCCGTCGGCGTTGCGCGCCGCGCAGGTGCCCTCGCAGGAACCCTCGCACGTGCCGCTGCAGGCCGCGTCGAGCTGGACCGCGCAGTGTCCCGTGCACTGCGCGTCGCACTGGCCGCGAAGCTCGCCACCCTCGCACTGCAGGTCGATCTGCCCCGGGTCCACGTGTGCCTCGCACTGCGCCATGCAGTCGGCATACGCGTTCACGGAGACCTCGCAGTGCGGCGGTCGCGCGTCCACCTGCAGCTCGGCGTGGGCGGAGTCGCGGAGCGCCGCGATCTCCGCGCGCAGACGCGTGTCGACGGTGCTGCAGAGCGGCTCGAGGCCTTCGCCGTTGACGCTCATCTCCGCGTCGCTCATTCCGAGCGCCCGGCCGGTGGTCTGACACGCGCCGAGGAGGTCGCGCTGGATGCCCATCGCGGCGTCCTGCCAGGCCGCCGTGGCCGCGAAGAACTCCTCGAGCTTGGCCGCGGCGTTGGTCGCGCCGAGATCGCCGCCGCAGCCCGCCATGGACGTGCCGCCCCCGCCTCCGCCACCTCCTCCGCCGGCCGTGCGGTGGCCACGGGGGACGCATCCGCCGACGCCGAGCCCGGAGGCCAGGGTGAGAGCACCGACGAGCACGTAGTGGGTGGGTCGCATGGCCGGCGACCTTAGCCGGGTCGGCGACCCCGCATCAAGCTCTGCGGCCGCGCTCGGGACGGCACGGGCCGCACCGTGCTACAGCATGAGGCCGATGTCGGACGAGACCTCGGGGGGCCAGGGAACGAAGCCGGGGAGCAACCCTGCCGGGCCCGCGCTCGCGCCGCCGGGGGCCGTTCATCACCTCGCCGTCAAGGTGCGAGACCTGGAGCGCGCCGAGGCCTTCTACGCGGGCGTGCTCGGGCTGAGCATCACACGGCGTCACGACGACGAGCGTGGGCGTCCGCGCTCGATCTGGTTCGCGCTCGGCGGCCCCACGTTCCTCGCGGTCGAGCGGGCCGAGCGCGGGGAGCCGGTGCGCTTCGACGACGCACCTGGCTGGCACTGCATCGCGCTCGCCATCCCGCTCGAGGCGCGAGAGCCCTGGCGCGAGCGGCTCGCCGAGAAGGGCTTCCCGGTCGAGCACGAGACCGCGTACACGCTCTACGTCCGCGATCCCGAGGGGGCCGTGGTCGCGCTGAGCCACCACCCCGTGTCGATCGCCGGCGTCAGCGACGCCAACGCCGATCCGGCGGCGGCACCCGCGGGGGTGACCGCGCGCCTCGCGGCGATGGTCACCCTCTCGGCCGTCCTGCTCTCGTTCGCGCTCGGAAGCAGCGCCGGCGCTCAGCGCCGAGCCGCGCGACCGGCGCCCGTGCCCGACGACGTGCTCCTCGTGGGCTCCTCGTCCGTCAACGGCGCGTTCGGGATCCTGATCGAGCGCGAGCTCGAGAGCGCAGGCATGCACGTCCGCCGCGTCGCCCACTCCGCGACGGGCCTCGCGCGCCCCGACTACTTCGACTGGCAAGCGGAGATCCCGCGGCTCGGGGACCTGCGAGAGCTGCGTGGCGTGCTCGTCACGCTCGGCGGCAACGACACGCAGCCTCTGCGCGTGGTGACGACGGATGCGCGCGGCCGCTCGGACCACGACTCGATCCGCTGGGCGGACGAGGCGCGCTGGAACGCGGTGTACACCGAGCGGGTCACGCGCTTCGTCGATGGGCTCTGCGCGGCAGGTGCGCCCCGCGTCGGCGTGATCCTGCCCAACGACGGAACGAGCGATACGTGGTCCGAGCGAGTCCATCGCGTCCAGGAGGCCCAGGTGGCCGGGACACGCGCGTCCCGCTGCGGCACCGTCATCGACCCGCGCTCGGTGTCCACGCGGCACGAGCGCGACACGGTCGACGGCGTCCACCTCTCGCGCCGCGGGTCGCGCTCGGTCTGGGCCGCGATCGCGCCGCTCGTCCAGCGCCTGCTCGCCGGCTGAGATACGAGCCCGAGCGCGTCAGTCGCAGCCGTCGCCGCCGATCGAGGGCACGACGACGTCGACCTCCCGCACCTCGAGCGCGGTGACCCCGTCCCCGCGCAGCGTGACGCGCATGCGGAAGCGCTGCGGGACGGCGGCGCGCGGGAGCAGATCGTTGGCGAGCAGGATGCGGAACGACACGGCGGTGCCCGGCCGCACGTTCTCGAAATGATCGCCCCGATCCACCGCCCCTTCGGGCGGGCTCGCGCCGTCCGTGACGACGGAGCGCACGAAGGTCGTCACGTCGACGGCGTCCCCGGCGCCGTCCTCGATCATCAGATCGACGGCGAGGGGCACGTCGGTGACGAGGCGCCGCACGGCGTCGATCACCCGGGCGTCGAGCCCGGTGCCGTCACCGTCGATCGAGAACACGAGCGGCGTCCCGTCGCTGGTGACGGCGCCGGTGTCGCGCGCGAGCGCCGTGACGTCGCTCAGGCCGTTCCCGTCGTCCGGCGCGCCGCTGAAGATCCCGATCACCTTGGCGCCGATCCCGCGCAGCGCGGCGACGGTCTCGTTGTAGGTCGGAGGCGTGGGCGAGACGTCGGCCCCGTAGGCGTTCGACGCCCCGGGACCGCCGTGGGCCTCGGCATCGGTGAAGAGGAGCACGATGCGCGCTCCGCGCCGAGCGAAGCAGGGGTAGCCGACGCTGTCCTCGGGACAGCCCGGACGGGGGACGAAGCCGATCGCGCCCTGCCCTCGCGCGGAGAAATAGAGCGCCGGGACGTACGCCTCGGGCGGGTCTGCTCCGCTCTGCAGCGTCAGCCGACGCGTGGCGGCGACGAAGGTGGCGAGATCCGACGTGCTCGCTTGCTCGAGACGGAACACCTCGTCGCCTCCCGAGCCATACTCGCCGAGGGGGTAGTCGGCGAAGCGGCCGAGGCTCAGCCGCGCCTCGGGGATCGCCGCCGCGATGCCGGGGGCGATCGTGTCCTCGATGCGCGCCTGGATCGTCGCGATCTCGCCGCCCATGCTGCCCGTGACGTCGACCAGGAAGTACACGTCGGCGTCCTCGATGCGCACCACGTAGTCGATGCGCAGCTCGCGCGGAGGCTCCATGGGGGGGACCTCGACGCACCAGGGCGCCGGAACGTACGCGTCCACGCTCGGCGCGTCGGTCCCGGCGTCCCTGGCGGCATCCGGGCCCCCGTCGGGCCGCGGCGGCACGCGAAGGCCGGTCTTGGCGCCGCACGCGCCGAGCACGAGGAGCGACGTCAGCGCGAGGCGTCTCATCGGCACCCGCGTCCGTCGTCGCCCGGGACGACGAAGAGCACGTCGTCGTTCCCGATGCGGCTGCGCCCGGCGTCGCGGAACACGACGCGTGCGCGCACCTCGCGGCGCGTCGGGCTCCGGGGCAGCGACGAGGCGTCGACGTCGACCTCGAAGGTGAGGATCGTGCCGGGGGTGACGCCGGCGAAGGTGTTCCCCGAGATCCCGCGGACCCCCCCGGGGGGATCGGCCGAGGTGGCGCGCACCGCGCTCACGAGGGTCCTGGCGTCGATGGAGTCACCGGCGACGTCCTCGACCTCGGCCGACACGTCGAGCGGCACGGTGTCGGCGAGCGTCTCGAGCGCCGAGACGATCTCCTGCCCGATCCGATCTCCGGCGTTGCCGATGTCGAACACGAGCGGCATGTGGTGCGTGTCGACGTCGGTCACGAGCTGCGTGAGATGCGGCAGAGGCGAAGGCCTGCCGGGATCCGAGGCGCCGAGGCCGATGACCGTGACCGCCAGCCCGCGAAGCGCGGCGACGGTCTCGGCGTACTGATGCGGCGAGGGGTCGGTGAAGCGATAGTCGGCGATCGGCGACACCCCGGGCGGACCGTTGTGCATCGGCGCGTCGGTGACCAGGAGCACGACGCGGAACGCATCCGCGCGGAAGCACGCCCCGCCCGCCCCGCCGCCCGGACAACCGAACGAGGGATCCACGTAGGGCAAGAGGCCGGCGCCGGTCGCGACCTGGAAGAGTCCCTCGACGTCCGCCTCCGGGTCGTCGAGGTTGCCCCAGGAGGGAATGCCTTCGAATGCGGCGGTGAGGCGCTCGACGTCGGTCGTGACCGGCCCGCGCAGCTCGTAGGGGCCCACCCGCGCGCCGGGGCGCGCGTGCGGCTGGACGGGGAACTCCCCGAAGAACGCCAGGCCGAACGCGGCGTCGGGGATCGCCGAGCGCACGCCGGGCACCACGACGTCGCGCAGGCCGGCGCGCACGTTGTCGATCTCGTCGCGCATGCTGCCCGTCGCGTCGATCAGGAACATCACGTCGACGATCTGGAGCGTGGCGGGGATCGAGAAGTCCGCGGTGACGCGGCCACCCTCGGGAGGCACCTCGATGCACCGGATGGGCGGGCCAGCATCGCGCCCGCCGTCGATGCTCGCGTCGCGCCCCGCGTCACGGCCCGCGTCGACGTTCGCATCGGGCGTGTCGAGCCCGGTCTTGGCGCCGCACCCCGCCGCGCAGAGCGCAGCGGCCAGGGCCAGCGCGCACGTGACGCGGAGTCGGGCGCTCATCGTGGGCACCCGGAGCCGTCGGCGCCGGGGACCACGAGGTCGATGGTCGTGCTCCCGATGCGAGTCCGGCGGTCCCCGCGGAAGACCACCTCGAGGGGGAACACCTGCGGGCCCGCGCCCGGCGCGACCGAGCCGTTGCGCAGGGTCAGCTGGAACACGACGCGCGTGCCGGTGCGCACCTGCCGGAACACGCCGGCCGCGACGTCGATCGACTCGACTCCGTCCATCGGGTCGGCTCGCAAGGGCGTGACAGCCTGCACGAACGCCCGGGGATCCACCCCGTCCCCGGGAATCGGATCGACGAGCGCCGTGTCGATGTCGAAGCGGATGACGTTGGACAGCGTCGTCAGCGCGGCGACGACGCTCGCGGACAGCGCGTCACCGCGGACACCGATGTCGAAGACGAGGGGTCGGCCGCTCCCGTCGAGCGCACCGGTGTCGGTCGCGATCTGATCCATCGGCGCTCGCGCCCCGGCCTCGGTGCCGGAGAACAGACCCATGACGCGCACGCCGCGCGCCTGGAGCACGCTCACGGCGTCGGCGTAGTCGTGGGGCGTGACGCTGGCGAGCAGGTTCGGGCAGGCGAGGGAGAAGGGATCCGAGTTGCCGGGGCCGTCGTGCCAGAAGTCGTCCGTGAACAGCAGGATGACGGGCAGCGCGTCGCTCCGGAAGCACGCGAAGCCGAAGCCGCCGGCCGGACAGCCGAAGCTCGCCGGGATGAACGTGCCGAGCCCCTCGCCCGTGGTCGTCTGATAGAGCGCCTCGACCTGTGCCTCGGGGGGATCGCCGCCGCGCGACACGGCGACGCCGTTGACCGCGGCCTGCACGCGGGCGAGGTCGCTCGTGACGGGAAGCACGAGGTTGAAGGGACGGTCTTCGGCCTCGCCGCAGTCGCTGACCGGGAAGTCTGCGAAGGTCGCGACCCCCAGCTGCGCGTCGGGGATCGCGGCTTGCACGCCCGGCGCGATCGTGTCGCGGAGCTCGGCCTGGATGTGGCCGATCTCCTGGCTCATCGAGCCGGTCACGTCGATCAGGAACACCACGTCGGCGCGACCGAGGAGCACTTGCGTGTCGAGCGGGAGCTCGATGGGGCCCGCGTCGGGGTCGAGCACGATGCACGGGACTGCGGCGTCGGTGAGAGCATCGCGGCCCGCGTCGCGCGGACCCGCGTCCACGCCCCCGTCCCGTGGGCGCCCCGCGTCGACGTTCGTGTCCGGGACGTCCAGGCCGGTCTTGGCGCCGCAGCCTGCGAGAGCCACCGCCGCCGCGAGCGAGAACGCGCTGGCGAGGTGAGCGGCACGCACCCTGGATTCCTAGCGCTCGGCTCGGCTGGCGTCGAGACGCAGGGGCGCGGCGAAGCCGGGCGTTTCCGCGCCTTCAGGGCCCGCTCGCGCGCCCCGAGACCACCACGAGCGGGAGCGTGCCCGCGACGGGCCTCACGCGCACGTCGACGACTCCCGCGCGCCGCAGCGCCGCGCACGCGTCCTCGAGGACGATCGGCCTCAGGCCGCTGGCGCGGCAGGCGATCCAGCCCACGAGCCCGGGGCGTGAGACGGGGAGCGCCCAGGCGATGCGCTGGCCCGCCCGTGCTCGGCCGAGGCGCTCGGAAGCCTCCGCCAGGCTCGCCGCGTCGAGCGCGGTGACGATCGCGCCGCTCGCCTGGCCATCCGCCGCCTCGGCGACGCCGTCCGGAAGCGTGAGCGCGAGCCTCGATGCGCGCACGACGTTCGCGTCCCGGACCTCGGGACCGAGCGCGTCGGCGAGCGCAGCGGCGAGCGAGGGAGCCGCCGTCGCGACCGGCGGCCTCAGGCGGTGGTCTCCTTGGGCGTCGTGCGCACCGCGGGCTCCGGGGCCTCGGTCTCGCTCGCGGGCGGGGGCCGGACCGTGTCGCGACGCTGGATCTCGACCCGGCGGACACGACGCTCGTCGGCGTCCTTGACGAGGAAGTCGAAGCCGTCGAGGCGCACGCGCTCGCCGATCTCGGGCACGCGGCCCGCGAGATCGATGACGAGGCCCCCGAGCGAGTCGAACCCGCTCTCCTCCGCCTTCACCAGCGACGCCGAGAGCATCTCGCCGAGGTCGTGGATCGAGACGCGCGCGTCCGCGAGGTAGCGGCCCGGCTCGACCTCCGTGACGAGCGCCTCGTCGGTGTCGTGCTCGTCGTGGATCTCGCCGACGATCTCCTCGAGGACGTCCTCGAGCGTCACGATCCCGCTCGTCCCACCGAACTCGTCGATGGCGACCGCGAGGTGCTGCCGCTTCGCCTGCATCTCGCGCAGCAGCGCGTCGATCTTCTGCGTCTCCGGGACGAAGAGCACCTTGCCGCGCACGAGCCTCGCGAGCGTCGGCGGCTCGGCGCTGCGCGACGCGGCGAAGAGATCCTTGGTGTAGAGAATGCCCTCGATCTTGTCGATCTTCTCACCGTAGACCGGATAGCGGCTGTGACCCTCGGCGATCGCGCGCCGGACGACCTCCTCCATCGGAGTGTCCTTCGCGATCGCGACCATGCGCGTGCGCGGGACCATGACCTCGCGAACGAGGGTGTCCTTCAGCTCGAGCACGTTGAGGAGCATGCTCGCACCCTCGAGCGTGCCTTCTTCCTCACGCTTCTCGATGAGGTGCTCCACCTCGCGCTCGGCGATCTCGGGCGCGACGGCGACCGAGTCCTCCGGGAAGGCGCGCTCGGCGAAACGGGCGACGAGCTGGATCGGGAGCGCGAAGGGCGCGAGCAGCAGCTCCAGCGGATAGCATGCCCGCAGCAGCGGCATCGTGATCGAGTTCGCACGGGACCGCGCCAGCGTCTGGGCCACCTCGGCCAGGATCGCGTACGCGAGGGCGGCGCCGAAGACCGCACCGAGCACGAGGCCCTCGTCGTCGAGGACGTTCGCGACGAGGTGCGCCGTGAACGCCGAGACCGACGCGACCGAGAGCACCCGTCCGGCGAGGATGCGGGCGCGGATCGTCTTGCGGTGCTCGACGAGCCGCGCCGCCGTCTTGCCGTCCGCGCCGCCCTCGTCGCGCAGGGCCAGGACGCGCTCGGGGGGAAACGCCGCGAGCGCCGTCGTCAGCCCCGAGAGGACCGCTCCCACGAGCGCCGAGACCACGATGAGGGCGATCTCCGGCAGAGGCCCGCCGAAGCTGGAGCCCCCCTGGAGCAGGAGCGCATGGGAGAGTGGAGGCACGGTGGTGTTCGGCGAGGCGCAGCGCGGCGATTGCGCTGGTGCGCCCCCGCCATCGGCCGATGCTAGCGACCCCCCCCGGCCGCCGCAAGGGAGCTACCCCCCGTTTTCACGGAGCGGAACCGGAAAACATCTGTAATTCTCGGCTGCCGGCGGGCCAGACGCCTGTTAGACTCGCCGCTTCATGCGCGGCGCGATGGTGGCATCGGGCGAGCATCCGGCGGAGCCCACGGTCGGCGACGCGAGGCGGATCGCGCGGGCGCAGGCGAAGATCCGGGTGGGCGCCGTCGTGACGTCCCGCATGGTCGACCCTGGCCGGGTGGCCGACCGGCTCAGCCAGGTGCTGGCGCGGCGAGTGGTGCTCCGGACGTACTCGACCTACGCGCGCGTCGTCGAGGCCGTCGGCGACGGCGACGTCGACCTCGCGTGGCTCCCGCCCATCGCGTACGTGCGCGCCCGGCGTCAGGCCTGCGTGGAGCTCCTCGCGACGGTGGAGCGCGACGGCCGACCCGCGTACGCCTCGGCCCTGCTGGCCCGCCCGGGGGTGCTGCGCGGGTGGTCCGACCTCGAGGGCCGGCGCGCGGCCTGGGTCGACAACTGGTCGGCCGCTGGCTACGTGATGCCGCGGCGGCTGATGCGGGAGCACGGGGTCTCCCCCGACTACGCGCTGAAGGCGCAGGGCTTCGTGGGCAGCTACGACGCCGTCTTCGACGCCCTCGCGACGGGGGCGGCCGACGTCGGAGCGTCGTTCTGCCAGATCGACACGAGCGGCAACATCGTGCGACGCCCGTGGACCGATCCTCTGACCGTGCTGGCCGTGAGCGACGCGATCCCGGGCGACACGTTCTGCGCGGCGCGCACCGCCGACGCGCTGATGGTCGAGGACGTGCGGTTGGCACTGACGAGCGATCGCATGACAGGCGTCATCGCCGAGCTCGGGGGAACGCGGCTCATCGAGGCCAACCCTGCTCGCTACGACGCGCTCGAGCGCGAGCTCTTCAGCTCGGAGTGAGGTGCGCCGGCGCATTGCCCGGGCGACGCGGATCCAGCATGTATGGGCCCCCGCGAGGTGGCCGATGCGATTCCGTTGTCAGAACGTCTTCAACTGCGACGCCGAGACCTACTGGAGCAAGGTCTTCTTCGACGTCGAGTACAACCGCGGTCTCTACCTGGGCACCCTCGGCTTCAAGCAATTCGAGGTGCTCGAGCTGACGGGCGAGCCGGGCGGTGACCGCACGCGCAAGATGTTCACGGAGCCCAAGAACGACGCGCCGGCCGTGGTGACGAAGCTGATCGGCGGCGGGCTCAACTACACGGAGCGCGGCCGCTTCGACGCGAAGACACAGAAGTGGACCTACGAGATCACGACCAACAAGCTCTCCGACAAGGTCCGCATCGGTGGCACGCTCTGGGTCGAGCCGCGCGGTGACAAGAAGATCGAGCGCATCTGCGAGGTCGACCTCGAGGTGAACGTCTTCGGCGTCGGCGGTGTCGTCGAGAAGTTCATCGCCGACACGACCCGCGAGAGCTACGAGAAGACCGCGCAGTACACGAACGCGTTCCTCGCGAACAAGGGGCTCTGACGCGAGAGCAGGGGCGGGCCGCCGCCGGCCTCACACACGGAACGGATACGTGAAGCGGAACGTCGGCTGACCGAAGGCGGGCAGCGTCGCGGCGCGCACGGCGCGGGCGACGCACGAGCCGGTGGGTGTGCCGGCGAGCGGGCCGGTGACGACGGCGCTCGTGACGTGGCCGTCCTGGGCGACGCTGATCTCCACCGTCGCGGTTCCGTGCTGGGGGCCGCACTGGCTGACGGCCGGCGTGATCGTGCGCATCGCCGACAGCACCGCGGCGCGAGACGGCGGGCTCGGTGCGAGCGTGGGCGCCGAGCGGGGCGCGGCCTGCTGGAGCAGCTCCTCGAGGGTGGGCTCGTGCGGCGGCGCGGGGACAATCGACGCGACCACCGGGTCCGCCGGGTCGCTGTGATGCGGCCGTGCGTGACGAACCGGCACCGGCGCCGCCGGTGGGCGCTCGCTCACGCTAGCGCTCACGCTCTCGCTCTCGCTCTCGCTCTCGCTCTCGCTCTCGCTCTCGCTCACGCTCACGCTCACGCTCTCGCCGTCGCCCTCGCCCACGCTAGCGCTCTCGCCCTCGCCCTCGCTCACCACCGCGAGCGAGGTCATCGCGCCGCTCACGGGCGCCGCCCTCTGCACTGCGCGCGCCGCCGCATACGAGCCGCCGAGGATCCCCACGGCCAGGATCGAGGCCGCGGCGATCAGCCCGCGCGACGACCGGGTTGGCGGGCGCCTCGCGACCACCACCGGCATGGCCGTCGGCGGGGCGAGGACCGGGGACGGCAGCGCGCCGATGCCCAGGAGATCCTCGACCTCCGCGGGCGCGGACCTCTTGGGCGGCGGGGGCGACGCCATCGCCCCGAGGCTCGCGAGCGAGAAGAGCACGGAGCTCTCGGTCGTTGGGGTCGAGGTCGTCTTCTGGATCTGCATGGCGCGGGGCTCCCTCTGCGCACGGGCGTGCGCGCTCGGCGGGGCGAGCCCGGGCGGCGGTCACGTGCGCGCCCCTCGCCACCGCCTCTCGCACTCATAGACACGCGATGGGCAGAGGGCTTGGGACGCGGAATCCCCCTATTCCACGCCGCCCTGCGGGCCACTGTCGTGAGGAAGACTCCCGCGCGGGGAGCGTAGGTACACGAACGGGGTGCACGCGAGCAGGTTCGACACGCGCGAGGTGTACGCGTCGGCGTGCCGCTCGATCTGGCGCGCCAGGTGGCTCTTGTCGTTGCCCGTCCGCAGGATGAGGCCCCAGCGCGTGTTGCCGAGCTCGCCCGACTGCTTCGCCAGGGGCGCGATGCGCTCGTCGAGCGCGACCAGCTGCGCGCGGAGCTCGCGCATCTCGGCGCGGAGCTTGCCGAGGTCCAGCTTCTCCGAGCGTGGCCCGTAGCCCTTCTCGATGCGCTGCACCGCCAGCCGCATCAACGAGTAGCGGTGCTCGAGGTGCTCCTTCTCCGCCATGCGCTGGCTCAGCTCGCGCTGCGCCGGCTTGAACGTCTCGAGCGCCTCGAGCTCCCGCTCCAGCTCGCGGAGCACCAGGGCCGTGCGCCAGCGGCTGAAGCTCTTGCTGATGTTCACGTCGGCGAAGATGTGATCGCCGATGTAGAGCAGGTCTTCGCCGCGCAGGCCGAGCGACTCCTCGACGAGCCGCGCGTGCGCGCCGAGGTACGTCTTGTTCGCCTCGAGCTTCCCGGCGGCGGGCAGCAGACGCCCGTCCTCGTCGATCACCTCGAAGGCAGGCATGCGCTCGGTGAAGAACGCAGGCTTTCGTGCCCCGACGATGACGAGGTCGAAGAGCGAGCGCCACCCCCGCCCGTCGAGGAAGCGGTCGAAGCAGTGGCTCATCATCGCGCGCGTGTACGTCCACTCGCTGTTCGTGACGACGCAGAGCTTCTTGCCCGCGGCGCGCAGATCCATGAGCGCCAGCGGCAGATCCGGGTCGAGGACGACGAAGCGCTCCGGATCGAGCGCGATCTCGGCCTTGAGCTGCCCCTCGACGTGCGAGGCGTCGAGCACCCGCCGCACGGCCTCGTAGAGCTTGGCGTACGAGGCGTGGGCGAGCGCGGTGCCGGCGAGCTTGCCCTGGTCGAAGAGATCGACGAGCTGCATGTAGAGGCAAGCCTCCGAGAGGCTGAAGAGGGTGTTCGCGAACACCCAGCGCCGATCGGCGAGATCCACGACGGTGCGCTCGTAGGCCGTGCGCTGCGCCTCGAACTCCATCATCGCGGTGCCGTGACACGCGCGCTTCACGTACCCGAACCGGTTGGCCTTCACGAGGTTGCCGAGCTCGCTGTCGACGATCAGGCCGATCGTGGCGAGCTCGGGATCGAAGGCGAGCTCCGCGACGGGCAGTCCGTCCGCCGCGAGGCGGCCGCGCGCGTGCTCGTAGGCGCGCCGCTCCCACTGGTCCACGTGGTAGTGGACGAGCGTGTAGTCCATGTCGAAGCCGATCGCCTGGATCGAGCGCAGGTTCAGCGTGCGATTGCAGTAGATCCGGCGCGAGGGCGCCGGAAGAGAGGCGTCGTCGAAGAACATGCGACCGCTTAGCGCGGTTCGCGCGCCGTCGCGAACGTGGCCGGCGTCTCTCCAGCGCTCGGCCGGAGCACGCCACGCTCCGTGAAGATCGCGCGGACCAGGCGCGCAGGCGTCACGTCGAACGCGGGGTGCCGGCAGGGAACGCCGTCCGGCACGATCGTGCGCTCACCGATGCGGGCGACCTCCTCGCGCGAGCGCTCCTCGATCGGGATCTCGGCGCCCGTCGGCGTACGCAGGTCGACGGTGCTCCAGGGCGCGGCGACGGTGAACGGAACGTCGTGCGCCGCACAGAGCACGGCATGCGCATAGGTGCCGATCTTGTTCGCCACGTCCCCGTTCGCCGCGATCCGGTCGGCCCCGACGACGGCGAAGTCGATCTCGCCCCGGGCGAGGAAGTGCGCGCTCATGCCGTCGGTGATCAGCTCGACGGGGATTCCGTCGTGGTGGAGCTCGTACGCGGTGAGGCGTGCACCCTGGAGGTACGGCCGCGTCTCGGACGCGAGCACGCGCTTGACCTTGCGCTGCGCGAACGCTGCCCGGATGACGCCGAGCGCCGTGCCGAAGCCGCCGGTCGCGAGCGCGCCGGCGTTGCAGTGCGTGAGGATCGTGGCGCCGTCCGGCACGTCGCGCGCGCCGAGCTCGCCCATCGCGCGGCAGGCGGCGACGTCCTCGCGGTGGATCGCCTCGGCCTCGAGGCGCATCGCTTCGGCCCGCTGGGCGGGCGGCTGCTGGGCGAGCTCGCCGGCTCGGCGGGCCATCCTGGCGATCGCCCAAGCGAGGTTCACGGCGGTCGGGCGTGTGCTGCCGAGCACCCGACCTGCCGCGCCGATCGAGGCCAGGAACATGCGTGCGTCGCCCTGGGCGCGCGCCGCCACCTGCGCGAGCGCGTAAGCCGCGCTGATCCCGATCGCCGGCGCACCCCGCACGACCATGGCCCGTATGCCCTCGGCGACCTCGTCGGGCGTGGTGCAGCGGACGTAGCGCGTCTCGCCCGGCAGGAACCTCTGATCGAGCAGGTACACGTCGAGCGTCCGCGGGTCGATCTCCACGGCGGCGAATGCCGCGCTGCCCGAGAGGGGCTCGCGACCGAGAGGGGGCAGCGTCATCGCGGGAGCGTAGTACGATGACGTCATGACGCGATCGATCCTCGGAGCTCTGTTGATCCTCGTCACGGCCCTCGCGCCGGGGTGCAAGAACCGGCACAACCGGCCAGGCGACACGCTCACGTGCACGCCGGGCGAGTCCCTCTCGATCGGGTGCACGGGCGCGGTCGGCAGCACCTGCGACGGCGATCCGGTGCTCGACGCCTGCGACGGGTCCATCCCCCCGAGCGCGTGCAACGACGCGAGCTCGTTCGCGATGAACGACGACGCGAGCGGGCGCTGCCCCCTGGTGCAGACGAACTGCCCCTCGAGCGGCCGGATCACCATCCAGACGCACCCGTACTCGACCGGGACCTACCAGTGCTACTGGGACCTCGTGCACGGAGGCGGCGCCACCCCGCCGGACGGGGGCTTCGGCGGCGGGGGAGGCTGAGCGGGCGTGTACTGTCAGGTCTGCGGCGCGAGCGCGCCCACGAAGAACGTGGCGTTCTCGCAGAACGTCGGCGCGCTCTTCGTGCGCTCGTCGCGGACGGTCTCGGGCAACCTCTGCCGCGCGTGCATCGGTCGCAGCTTCTGGCGCATGACGCTGGTGACGCTGCTCTTCGGGTGGTGGCACCTCTTCTCGTTCTTCACGACGCTGTTCATCCTGCCCTCGAACGTCGTGAACTACGTGGGCGCGCTCTCGCTGCCCCGGGCGGGCGCGCCGCCGCCCAAGGAGCTCGCGGCCGGCGCTCGTCCCGGAAAGACCCCTGCTTGAGCGGCTCGCGCCCCCCGAAGACTCAAAGGCTGTCCCATAATCGACGACGGCCGCGGGCACGATCTGGCGGCCGCGCGCGACGAGCGGTGTGCCTCGCGAGGAGCGAAGCGACGAGTCGGAGCGAGGGGTGAGACGCATCCGGCTCCGCCGGTGCGGCGAGGGGCCCGCTCAGGCCGCTCAGGGCCCCTGCAAACTCAGCAGGGCTTGGTGGCGAAGGCGGCGCCCGCGACGACCGTGAGCGACACCGGGCCCGCCGCGAAGTAGGTCTCGAGCGCGCGCTCGCACTCCTCGAGGACGGTCTCGCTGCCTGGCTCGAGGCCGGCGACCCAGCGCCACTCGGACACCGCGACCGCGCGGACCAGCGGATCGGCGAAGAGCTCGCGCGCGCTCTTGAACGCCAGCCTGTGCTCGTACGCGCGCACCTCCACCGGGGCGAACCCCGCGTGCACGAGCTGCTCGGCCCAGGCCTCGCGGGTCGGGTAGCGCCCGCCGAGCAGCTCGACCCGCCGCTGCGCCGCGGCCAGATCCCGCCTCAGCGACACCTCGCGCAGCATGTCCAGCACCTCCTCGAACGTGCCTGCGAGGGGACGGGAGAGCAGCGCGCGGCCCCCCGGAACGAGCACGCGGCGGATCTCTCCGGTCACCGCCCGCTCGCCCGGCGGCGCCCCGGCTCCGCCCCACGACAGCTCCGCGTCCACCGCGCCGAGCACGAGGTTGCCCACGACGATGTCGAAGACCTCGTCACCGAACGAGAGCTCGGCCGCCGGCTCGACCTTGAAGAAGATGCGCTTGCCGTGCGACTCGAGCGCCCGACGGCGCGCGAGATCGACGAGACCCGAGTCGCGATCGACCGCGATCACGCGCCCGTGATCGGTCATGCGGCGCAGGACGTCGATCGCCGGATGGCCCGTCCCGCAGCCCAGATCGAGCACCTGGCCGCGCGTGCCGTGGGGGATCGCATCGAGGAGCGGTCGAGAGAACAGCGCGCTGTAGCGCGGAACGACCACCGAGTCGTAGAACGCCGCCTCCTGCGGAGTGCTGGCCGACGACCCTGGCCGCGACGCGCGGCCCTCGGCGCCCGGCGGCGGCGGGTGGGTCGAGTGGGCCCGGATGTCCGTGGTCTCGTCGTCCATCAGGAGGGCCGTGGCTTGCGCGGCCCGCCCTGCGGCGGGTGGCCCTGGTGCGGTCGACCTCCCCGGCCGGGCGGCAGATCGGGCGAGAGCGCGGCGATCGCCTCGCGGGCGAGCTCGCCGATCGTGGCCTCGGCGTCGAGGTCCGCGACCACGACGGTGCGCTTGTCTCCGGCGAGCGGGCGAAGCTTCGAGACGGCAGACGGATCCCCGTAGGTCGCGAGAGCCTCGATCGCGGCCGCGACCACCTCGGCGCGCGCATGGTGCAGGAAACGCGCGACCAGCGGGACGGGATCCGGGTCGAAGACCTCGGTCAGCACGAAGGGCAGCTCCTCCATCGACGGACCGTCGTGCTTGCGGTCGAGGCGCGCCTCGATCGCCACCGCGACCTCCTTGAAGCGGTCGTACGCCAGCTCGAGGAGCCCCTCGCCTGCCTCGGCGCGCGCCGAGAGATCATCGTCGTCCAGGATCGAGAGGAGAATCTCGATGGGCTCGGGCCCCGGCAGCTCCGCGGCGAGCGTCGCGATGCGGAAGCAGCGGATCGAGCGCTCGTCGCCTGGCGGAAGCGCGAAGGCGTCCTGTGCCGCTGCCGCGAGCCCACGCGCGAGCGCCTCGGGCTCGCCCGAAGCGAAGAAGGACTCCTCGGCCTCGCGCAACGCGCGCTCGGCAGCGAAGAGGGCATCGAGGCTGGCGCGTGTCTCGGGCATGGACGCGTGATCTCGCAGGGACCACGCGTGAACGTCAAGCGCTCAGGGCTGCGGGTCCGGGCGCGTCGCAGGCGCCGGCACCGGGGCAGCGGGGCTCGCCGCCTGCGCCCCTGCCCTGCGCCTGAGCCACGTGCGCACGCCATGCACCACGGCGAGCAGCACGACGCCGCCCACGATCGCGATCATCAACCAGTGCTCGGCGGTCGCGGCGTGGTTCAGCGCCGTGTCGATGCTCGTGGAGAAGTACCAGCCGAGCAGCATGAAGAGCGGCATGGAGACCGCCAGCGCGAGCATGTCGGCGACGATGAAGCGCGGGTACGAGATGCCGTGGATCGCCGAGATCGCGAAGATCGCCCCGCGCAGCCCGGCCACGTGCCGCGCGCAGAAGACGACGATGCTGCCGTGCCTGTGGATCTTGTCCTCGAACCAGGCGCGGCGCTCCGGCGGCATCACGCGCTTGATGAACTTACGCTCGTAGATGGCCGGGCCGATGCGGCGCGCGATCGTGTAGAGCACGGTGTCGCCGACGAACACCCCCACACCCAGCACCGCGCACGTGACGCGCAGATCCGTGATGCCGCGCTGCGCGAGGATCGCCCCCGAGATGAAGACGATGTCCTCCGGCAGCGGGACGCCCATGCCCGCCGCGACGAGCGCCGCGAACATGAGGCCGTAGCTCCCCTGCTCGACGAAGAAGTCGACGGCGCCGTGCATGCGACCTCCCGCCCCTCAGCCGCCGTACGGGAATACGCGCAGATCGTCGCCGAAGCTCTGCAGCATGCTGCGATCGGTACGCGACTCGAAGGCCGAGAGCACCCCGGCCGGTTGCTGGAGCACGTGACCGGCGATCTCGACGTGCGGCGCGCCGCGCGAGCCCTCGATCGGCGTGAGCGCGAAGTAGAGGTCCCCGCTCGACGACTTGAACGTCAGGCCCTTGGTGCGACCGGCGCAGAGCGCGGCGACGTCCCGGCCCAGCTCGTTGGCCTCGCGACGCGTGACACGCGAGCGGGCGCGGACGACGAAGCCCTCGCTCACGATGAGCAGCTGCGAAGCGAACGCGGGATCGCCGTCGCCCGGCTCGAGATCCTCGGCCACGATGGCGAGCACGAATGCCTCACACGGCAGCTGCGCCGCTCCGATCACGCGCGGGAGGATGACACGTTTTCGGTCTACATCGAGAGGCGCGTGCGAAGCCCGCGTACCATCATCAGCTCGGCCGAGGAGGACAGCCCCGGCCGAAAGGCGGGGTCGGCGTCCTGTACGACTCGGACGAGCCAGAGGCCGTCGCCGAGGTCGAAGCGGCCCCACGCCACGAGCAGCGTCCCGTAGTCGCGGGTGCGGGTGCGGAACCGCCAGCGGGCGCCGCCGAGCGCCCCCGACTCCCCGTCGAGCGCGAGGACGCCGTCGGGCTGCTCCCGCATGTGCATGATCCCCGTGGTGCCCACGAGCGGCAGGTCGATGCCCCACTCGAAGCGCGTACCGTCCTCGGAGGGCAGCATCGTCGCGTGCGCGCCCTGCAGCAGGCCCTGGGTGAAGCCGGCCGGATCGAGGATCGCCGCCCGCGTGCGCGCCTCGTCGGTGTGGATGCGTCCGATGCCCACGACGCGCCCTTGATCGCTGCCGTCGCTGGTCTCGACCCACATCAGATCGCCGCGATTGAGCATCGCCTCGTACACCGTCGGATCAAACGTCGGCTCGATCGGGTCGCCCTCGGCCGCGGGCACCGCCGGCCGCGCGAACCCGGCGCGCCGCTCCGCCTCGGTGCGCGTACGGAGCATCATCGAGAAGGCGAGCGCGACGTGGATGGAGCGGTTCATGGTCGAGCTCGCCGCGGCGAGCTGGCGCGCGATGTAGTTCGCGTCGCGCAGATCCATGCGCGAGCTGGTCATCACGAGGGAGCGCCCTCTACCTCGCGGGATCACGCGCCACACCGTGCGACCGGTGCCGAGATCACCGCCCTCCGAGCGGACGACGAAGCGATAGCCACGATCGGGGTGATCGGCGGGCGGCGGGTAGCGCACCATCGTGTTCTGCCCGTGGAGCGTGAAGATCGACGTGTGCCAGTCCCAGTCGTAGCTCTGCGCGTCCCCATCGCTCGTGGTGACGTCGACGGAGTCGAGCGCGGGCATGAACTCGGGGTAGCGGGCGGGCTCGCCGATGACCGCGGCGACGACGTCCGCTGGCGCCTCGATCTCGCAGGCGATGACCGCGGCCGGGATCTGCTCCCCGTACGCGAACTCGACCAGCGAGACGACGCCCGTCTCGAGCAGCGGCTGGAGCAGAGCGAGCTCCGCCGGCGTGAAGGTGGCGAGCGCGCGGTCCGCCTCGCTCGCGGGCGCTTCCTGCGCCCGCGCGGTCGAGCCGGGAAGAAGCAAGGTGCCGGCGGCGAGCGCCAGCAGAGTGGAAGTTCGCATCGCCCTGCTTCGACGCGGCGCAGGCCAGGTTGTTCACCGATGTTGCCCCCGCGCGCCGTCCGGTGCGAGACCCGGGGAAGAAAGGCGCCCGCGCGACCGTCGAGCCGAACGATGTGCTTCCGTATCCATGCTCTGGCCCTCGCGCTCGCGGTCTGCGCGCTGCCCGGGTACGCGCGCGCGCAGACGCCGCCGGTCCCGGAGGCCATCGCGCACGCCGTTCGCGATGGGCGGGACGTCGACGCGCTCGCGGCGCTCGACGCTCTCGAAGAGGCGGCGCGCGAGGCCGGACCCGCCCGCTACCTGCGCGGCCGCGTGCTCGAGCGGCTCGGGCGCTTCTCGGAGGCCGCGCTTGCGTACGACGGGGCGCGCGATCTCCCCGTTCCGGTCCTGCGTGACGCTGCGACGCGACGCGGGCGCGCGCTCTTGCACGCGGGCGATCCCACGGGCGCCGAGGCGGTGCTCGCGGCGATCACGCCGGAGAGCGCGGCGCTTCGCGCGCTGGTGGCGGAGGCCGTGCTGGCGCAGGGGGACGCCGCGCGCGCGCGCCCGCTGCTCGAGCGCGTGGTCGCGGACGCGGGTCGTGAGGTCGACACGTTCGCCGCGCGCATGCAGCTCGCGGAGGCCGCGCTGACCGAAAGCGACCGCGACGCCGCGCTCCGGACGCTCCGCTCGCTCGTCGTGGGCCGGCCCGAGCATCCCGACGCGGCGCAGGCGATGGCCGCGCTCGTCGTGCTCGATCCAGCCGTCTCGCTGACGATCGAAGAGCGCGTCGATCGCGCCGAGCGGCTGACCGCGGCCCACCAGGCGCCGGCGGCCGTCCTCGAGCTCGAGGGCATCGACCCGCCCGCGGCGCTGCGCGCACGCGTGCTCCACGTCCGTGGCATGGCGCTCTACGAGGCGCGCCGCTACGCGGAGGCGGCCACCGAGCTCGACGCGGCGGCGTCGGTCCGCGGCAGCACCACCGTCCCGGCGGACGCGTTCCACGCGGCGCGCGCCCTGCTCCGCGCCGGCGACGGCGTTCGAGGCCGCCGCGCGCTGCGCGCCTTCGTGCGCGCGCACCGCGACGATCCCCTCGCCGTCGAGGCCGAGTACGTCGCGGCGCAGAGCGAGCTCGCGGCAGGCGGGGCGCACGCGAGCCGCGCCATGCAGCGATTCGTCGACGGCCCTCGCGGCCGTCGCGCGTCGGACTTCGTGAGGGAGGCGCGCTTCACGCTCGCGCTCGTCGCCCTCGACGCGCACGACCCCGCCGACGCCGCGCGCCGCTTCGAGGACTACGGCCGCGCCGTCGCGCGGGCGCTCGATCACCACCGCGCCGACTACTGGCGGGCGCGGGCGCTCGAGAGCGCGGGGCGCACGCGCCCGGCATACGACGCGTACCGCGCGCTCGTCTCGGCGCAGCCGCTCGGGTGGTATGCGCAGCTCGCGCGCACGCGGCTCGTGCGCGCCGGCGAGCCCGACCCACCGCCGCTCGACGGTGCCGCGCTGCCCGACGAGCCCGAACCGATCTTCGCGCTGCCGGAGGAGGCCGCCTTCTTCGCCGCGCTCGGTCTCGATCGCGACGCCGCAGAGGCACTGCGGCGCGCTTCGACCAGCCTGCATCGCAGCGACGGCCCCCGCGCGCTCTCCACGGCGTACCTCTCGCTCTCCGACTTTCACGACGCGTATCGCGTCACGTCGAGCAGTCCGCTGCTCACACATCCGCCGAGCGGCGCCGCATCGTGGGCCTGGGACGCCGCCTATCCACGCGCGTTCGAGCCCGCCGTGACCGAGGCGTCGCGCATCACCGACGTCGACGCGGAGCTGATCTGGTCCGTGATGCGGCAGGAGAGCGCGTTCGCGCCCGAGGTCGTGAGCTACGCCGACGCGATCGGCTTGATGCAGCTGATGCCCGCGACCGCCGCCGCGGTCGCGCGCCGCACGGGCACGCCCTACGCACGCAACGTGCTCTATGATCCCACCACGAACGTCCGCCTCGGCGCCGCGTACCTCGCCGAGCTGCACAGGGCCTATGGCGTCCCGCTCTGCTTCGCCGCGTACAACGCGGGTGAGCACCGTGTCGAGGAGTGGCTCGCCCGGGGTGAGCGGGACCTCGACCGCTTCGTCGAGGACATCCCCTTCGCGCAGACGCGCAACTACACCCGGGGTGTCACGGCGAGCCTCGCCCACTACCGCTACCGCGCCGCCCCCGACGCCGGCTGGCCCGATCTCGGACTGCCCGAGCGCGTCGGGCACGCTCCGTGAGCGCGAGGCCGCGCTGCACCGGCGCGCTGAGCAGCAGGAGCACGTACGCGAGCGAGAGCCCCACGCCGATCCCGAACGCCACGCGGACCCCGAGCCCGTCGGCGATCGCGCCCGAGGCGAGGGAGAGCGGCGCCTTGCCGATCACCTCGAGCGTCGCGAGCAGCGTGTAGTGCGACGCGCCGATGCGGCGGTCGGTGCGCGACATCATCAGCGCGAACATCACCGTCGTGAGCACGCCGGAGAAGAAGTGCTCCGCGCACGTCGAGGCGGCGACGAGCGCGTGCGAGGGCGCCTCCTGCCACGCCACGCTGGCCTGCCCGGCGAGCGCCACCACGCGCAGCGCCGAGGCCAGCACGAGCGCACGCGGCAGCGCGACCAGCGTCGCGAGCAGGCCGCCCGAGAGCGACCCCAGGATCGACGCCACCATTCCGAACGTGCCGACGTAGAGGCCGATCGTCTCCCGTGAGAATCCGTGATCGCGCAGGAGCGGCGACCAGATCGGCTCGATCAGCGCCTCGCCCGACTTGTAGGCCACGATGGCGAAGACCAGCGCCCACGCCCCCGGCGCGCGCAGAGCATCGCGGAGCGCGCGCACCACGTCGCGCACGCTCGCGCGCGCCTTCGCATGGCCGGGCCCGTCGTCCCCGCCCGGCTCCTCGACGAGCGCGGTGGCGATCATCACCAGGATCACCAGGCACGCCATCGCGGCGAAGAGCGCGCCCCAGGGCACGCGCGCGCTCGCCCAGAGCAGCACGCCGCCGGCGAGCAGCATCCCGACCTTGTAGCCGACGACCTGCGCGGCGTTGCCGACGCCCAGCTCGCGCGTGCTCAGGATCTGCACCGCGAGCCCGTCGACCGCGATGTCCATCGTCGCGGCGACGAGGTTCATGAACAGCACGAGGGCGAGCAGCGGCTCGAGCGCATCCTCGGGGCGCAGCAGGCCCGCCGCGAGCAGGCAGAGCGCGAGCAGGGCCTGCATCGGCAGGATCCACGACTTACGGCGCCCCATCCGCGCGTTCCCGTGACGGTCCACGAGCGGCGACCAGAGGGCCTTCAGCGACCACGGGAGCGCCAGCAGTCCCGCGAGCGCGATGCCGGAGAGCGACACCCCGCGATCGCGCAGGAGCACACCGAGCGCCGTCGCCTGGAAGCCGAAGGGCAGTCCCTCGACGACGTAGAGCGAGGCGAGGAATGCCAGCCGGAGCGCCGCGGCGCTCATCGGCACTTGGCGTCCGGCCAGAGAAGCGATATTCCAGCGGTTCTCCAGGGGTCCACCATGAGGCTTGTAGCGTTTTTCGTGGGCGCAGCGCTCGCGACCGTCGCCGTCCCGGCGTCGGCCCAGTTGTCCTTCGAAGAGGCCCAGGCGGCCATCGACTCCTCCGACGCGGCCCGCATCCAGACGGGGATCGAGACCATCGGCCTGACCGGCGACGTGCGGGGCGTGCCGCTGATCGTCGCGCGCGTGCGCCGCGGCCTGCCTCCCGAGCTGCTCGAGTCGGCGCTCGACACGCTGGCGGTGCTCGGACACGTCGAGGCCGGCCCCCTCCTCATCGAGCTGCTCTCGCATCGCCGTGCCTCGGTGCGCCTGCGCGCGGTCCAGGCGCTCGCGACCTGCCACCCGAGCGGCGCCGACCGCGCGCTCGCGGGCGCACTGAGCGACTCGTCCCCCGACGTCCGCGCCGCGGCCGCCACCGCGCTCGGGGACGTCGGCGGCGTCTCGGCGATGGATCAGCTCTTCCTCGCGCTCGACCGCGGTGTGCCCGAGGCCGGGATGGCCATCGCGCGCCTCGCGCGACCGGCCGACGTCACGCGCCTGCTCGGGCTCGTCGGGCACGTCCCCTTCACGCAGATGAGCCCGATCCTCGCCGACATGCTCGGGCGCGACACCGTGCCGCAGCGCAGCCGCCTCGAGATCGTGGCCGCGATCGGCGAGCTCGCGAGCGCCGAGGCGCGCGGCCTGCTCGAGCAGTACGTCCAGGCGCACCCGGGCACCGACCCGGTCACGCGCGCAGCCGAGGCCGCCGCCGCGAGGATCGCACAGTGAGCACTCCCACCCGGATCGTCACCCTCGCCTTGCTCGGCCTCGCGCTGGTCCCCGCGTGCGGTGGCTCCGGCGGCCTCGGGTCGGCCGCCTTCTCGCAGCGGTTCCCCGACGACCGCGTCGACCACGTCGAGGCGGTCGTCGCGCGCCTCCGGACGGCCCCGCCCGAGCACGACCGCTCGATCGTCCTTCTCGCGGCGACGAGCCCCGACCGCCTCGTGGCGTACGACCTGGCCGCGCAGCAGCGCCTCTGGGAGGTCCCCGCGACCCTGCGCACGATCCCCTACGTCGCCGGCCACTACGTCGTCACCCAGGAGGCCGGCGGCGTCGTCGTGCGCGCGCTCGACGGCGGGCGGGAGACGGCGCGGATCTCCGACGACCAGATGGGGCTCGTCGGCGCGGACGGCGACCGCGACTCCGGCGCCATCGCGCTCTCCACGGGGGGTGCGGTGGGCGCCCGATCGGTCCTCGTCGGGCTCTCGAGCGGCTCGCCGAGCTTCCGCGCCGAGGTCGACCAGGCGCTCGGCGTCCCGGCCGTGCGTGGCGACATGATCTTCCAGCCCTGGGGCAACCAGAACCTGTCGGTGATCGAGGAGGACGGCGGCGAGATCGCGCGCGTCCGCGTGACGCGCGGCGTTCTCGGCCACGCCTTCGTCGAGGGCTCGAGCATCTTCGTGGGCCAGGCGGGGATCGGGCTCCTCAGCGCCGATCTCGACTCGGCGTCCGACGTGCCGTGGCTGGAGATCGCGAGCACGCCGCGACCCGGCAACCCGCCGCTCATGCGCGACGCGTACACCCCACCCCCTGCGCCGGGCAGCGCCACGCACCGCGTGCGCCTGGCGTTCGCGCCGCGCGCGCAGGGCACGTCGGTCGCGCTCGTCGACGACCTCGTGGTGCTGGTGTTCTATCGGCTCGTGTTCGGCCTGAGCGACCTCGGCGCCCGCGCGGCGTGGGTGCAGGAGATGCCCCACGACGTGGTCGGCGTGAGCGTGCGCGAGGCGGGGATCTTCGTCGTCGACGATCACGGCGAGGCGAGCCTGCTCTCGCGCTCCGACGGCCGTCCGATCTGGACCGCCTCGATCGGCGAGACGGCCACCTACGCCGCGATCGACCCGGGCGCGTTCGCCCCCACGGGCACGCCGCAGGGCGACGCGCTGCCGCTGCGTGATCAGCTGCTCTCGGCGGCGCAGAGCACCGACGCGCGCCTCGTCCCGGCGCGCGAGTTCGCGGTCCGCCTCCTCGGAGCGCTCGAAGACCCGGCGGTGACCGGCAACCTCGTCGCGCTCTGCGACGACCGGACGGTGCCCGCGAGCGTGCACACCAGCGCTTGTGAAGCGCTGGCCACCCGCAGCACCGGCCCGGACGCCGTGGTCAGCGCGCTCGCGCGGCACCAGGCCTTCCTGCAGGGCACGACGGCGCCGCCGGTCGGCTCGCTCGCGCGCGCCGCGCGCGTGGCGCTCGAGGAGGCCGAGTGGCCGGGCAACGTGCGCGAGCTCGAGAACGCCCTCGCCCGCGGCTGGGCGCGCGCGCTGTCCGAGGGCGCGCCGGCGATCGAGGCG
>JBGAQA010000179.1:0-6708 GCA_044220955.1 Sandaracinaceae bacterium | reverse complement strand
GGCAACGAGGGCGCCCTCTCGCTCTCGCTCTCGCTCTCGCTCTCGCTCTCGCTCTCGCTCTGGGCGCTCGCGCCGCCGGCCATCGCGAGCACCATCATCCACGGCAGCGCCCACCTCACGGCGCACCTCCGATGCCCGGCGCGTCGAACCCGTCGCCAGCCCAGTCGACGAGGAAGGGGTTGGTGAACGCGTACGCGTACGCGCCCGGCGTCACCACCCCGAACGCGTAGCGCGCGCCGTCGCGCGGACCGCGCGGCGTGCGCGGCATCGGGCCGACGGTCGCGTCCGCGTCGCAGCCAGGCACCATGATGATCCCCTCGATGTCGCGCGCATCGACCACGTCGTCGTCGTTGCGATCCACGTCGCGCCAGTCGGCGGTCCCGTTCCCGTCGCCGTCGCCGGTGTCGGGGATCCCGTCGCAGTCGAGATCCGCGACCGGCGGCAGCGCCTCGCCTGCCTCGATCACGATCCATGCGTCGGTCCCCGGCATCACGCCGAGCTCGCTCAGCGCGAGCGACGAGTCGAAGCGCACGACGGGCGCGGTGTCGAGCGAGCTCGCCGGCTGCACGAGCTCCGCCGCGAGCGTGCGCGCGACCGCACCGTCGACGACGATGCGCACCTCCGTGATCGGCACCCAGGGCGCCGCGCTCACGCGCAGGCTCAGCTCGGCGTCCGCCGCGGGCGCGAAGGGCAGCACCGAGGGCGCGTGCGCGTCGATGCTGGCCTCGATCACCGGACCGTTCGTCCCGATCATCCGGCCCTCGCGCATCGCGCGATCGAACGCGACCTCGTCGAAGTCGGCCACCGTCTCGCTCGACCACACGAGCGTGCGCGGCGTGCCGAGCACGTTGTCGACGAGGGAGTGCGAGTCGCTGTTCGCCGTGCCGGCGCGGACGATCCCCTGGCTGAGCAGGTAGAACCAGTACGCCCGGTACGGGAGCAGGTCCTCGTTCTCGGTGCCGTTCATCACCTCCTGCGTGTGGTAGTCGGCGTTGCCGAAGTGCGAGCCGGGCACGGTGCGCATCACGAGCCCCGGGCCCGTCCCATCCCAGCCCGTTCGATCGGTCCGCGGCAGCGGCGTGCGCGCGTCGACACCGACCGCGCGCGGAAAGCCGAGGTCGCGTCCGACCTGCGCGGGCGCCCACGGATGGTTGAGCTGCACGATCCCCGTGTCGGCCGGCCAGCCGGCCTCCACGAAGCGATCCATCAGCGGCCCGGGCTCGACGAGCTCGTCCCAGGGCGCCCCGCGGTAGGGTCCGTCGGGCTCGAAGGGCAGCGGCCACACGTTCCAGTGCCCGATCACCTGCGGCAGCTCGGCGCCCGGCACGAGGTCGAAGAGGATGTGCCCGGTCGCCTCGAGCCCGACCATCACGTGCAGACGCGCGTCGGCGCCCAGCATCGCGCGCGCCGCCGCGTAGTCGTGGACGACGTCGTGGTCGGTCGCGGCGATCACGTCGACGCGGGCGGCGAGGAAGGCCTCGACTCGGTCGAGATCGCCGATGGTGGAGTCGAAGCTCGCGCCGCCGTGCACGTGGAAGTCCCCGGAGAGCGCGCCTGCGGGCTGGAGCGGCATCGTGACGATGCCGAGCGAGACGTCCTGCGCATCCCCCGCGGCGAGCGTCGCCTCCGCGCGCGCGACCGAGGCGAACGTGCCGGCCGTCGCGAAGAACGCGTAGCGGCCCGGCGGCAGCTCGACCTCCGCGTCGCCGTCGACGAGCACGCGATCGCACGCGGGCGAGCCGCCCGTGCTCGCGCCGAGCAGCGGCGCGCACGACGCGAAGCCGCCGAAGAGGCGCGCGCGCACGGCCTCGTCGGTCTCGTCGTCCGCAGGCGTGACGAAGACCTGCGCGTGGTCCGAGGCGCCGTCGACCGTCACGTGCAGCGTCACGTGGGCCGAGCCCGCGAGCGCGATCGTCCCCGCGTCCGTGCTCGCGCCGCTCGCGTGCACCGCGACGATCGCCTCCTCTCGCCCGAACGCCTCGGTGACGATCACGTAGTCGTGCTCGGCGGGCACCCGCGCGTGGAAGCGGCCGTCCGCGCCGGGCGTCACCTGCGTGACCGGGGTGCGCATCGCGCGCAGCATCGACGTCGTGCCCTGCTCGATCACGAGCGTCGCGCGCGCCTCTCGCCCCAGCGTGCTGCCGGCGGGCGTCGTGACACGCCCGCTCAGCTCGGTGAACGCCTCACCATGGAGCTGCCGGCGCACCTCGAGCAGCGTGTCGATCGGCCCCGAGATCGAGCTCCCCGGCTCGACGGCGATGAAGCGCTCGAAGACCTCCACGTCGCGCGGCGGTACGACGCGTGGGTGCGGACCGACGGCGCTCAGCTGCTCGCCGTGGAAGCCGAAGAGCGGCACGTTGCAGGCGACCTCGCCGTACGACGTGGCCATGCCCGCGTGCGAGCCCGCCGCGAAGTAGGGCTGCGCGATCCAGCTCGATGCGAGCGGCGAGAGGAACCCGCCCTGGTGGAAGCCCGCGCCTGTGCCGGGTGCGAAGGGGAGCGCCTCGCGCCCGCTCCAGTACCACGCGTCGACGAGCGCCCACGTCACCGCGTCGGGCGAGCCGTTCACGATCTCGGTGCGCACGCGCAGCCCCGGCTCGCAGAAGCGGACCTCGTAGCGCGTGGCGACGACGGCCTCCGGGTGGCCCGCGAGCGCGCCGCGCACCTCGACGGCCGCGAAGCCCGCCCCGCTCTCGGTCACCAGCGTGTGGTACGCGATGGTGTCGCCCGGCAGCAGGCCGACGCCGTGGAAGAGGTGCGTGAGCGAGTCCTCGAGCCCGTTCTGCGACACGAGGTCGAGCACGTTGCCGCCGGTCGGCGCGACGTAGTGCGGGTGATCGATCGCGTCGATCACCACGCGGATGCGGTCGTTCTCGAGCACGACGTCGCCGGGCGAGGCGAGCACGTCGGGCCCGACGGGGATGGAGTCGCCGGCCGCGAGCGTGTGCACCGACGCGAGCCCGTCCGAGCACGTGAACGAGAGCTGCGCACACGGCGTCGCGGTGTGGCACGACGGATCCGAGGAGCCGGCGCACGTCGGGCGACCGCAGCCCGGCAGGGCGAGCGAGAAGAACGTGAGGGCGGCCCAGACGGCGGAGCGCATCGGGGACCGAGCATAGCGGGGGCCAGAGCGGTGGCGAGACCTCAGGGCGGGTCGTCGCCGAAGAGCACGCCGACCGGGAAGTCGATCGCGTCGAAGGGCTCCGCGCGCACCACGTCCTTGCGCTCGGCGCGGAGCACGAGCACCCACGCGCCCTCGCCGCGGCGGTGCACCGTGAGCGTCTCGTCGCGTGGATCCACGATCCAGTAGTGGTCGATCCCGGCGGCGAGATAGAGGTTCAGCTTCCGCACGAGGTCGTCGTTCGCGTTCGAGGGCGAGACGACCTCGCAGACCCAGTCCGGGCGCAGATCGATCGGCATGCCCCGCGGCGCCTCGGGCGCACGCTCTCTGCGCCAGCCGCACACGTCGGGACGAACGATCTTGGTCCCGAGCAGCCGCACGTCGGCCTCGGTGTAGATCCACCACCCGCCGGGCCCGCCGTCGCCACCGCCACGTCGCTGGAAGGGCGGCTTGATCAGGCCGACGACCCCGCTCTGGGCGTTGGCATGCTCCCCGCTCGGCGCGGCACGCTCGACCACCTCGCCGTCCCAGAGCTCGTGGTTTCGCTCGTGCTCGGGGATCGCGAAGAAGTCCGCCTCTGTCGCTGGCTTTCGGACGGGAAGCGCCACGAGAAACAGCATGGCGAAGCGCGCCGTTCGACGCAACGGAGGGCGAGACCGGAGGCGACGGCGCGGCTCCGTGCTACCGTCGTCTCGCGTCGCTCGGGGTGCCCCGATCCGCTGGTGGATCGCGGCTGAGATACACCCGGGAACCTGATCCGGCTAAGACCGGCGTAGGGAATGCGGCGCTCCGCGATCGCTCGGGATCGCGCTGCTCGGAGTCAGACGCACATGGCGACCTCTCGCTTCCACCTCCCGCTGCGCGGCGCGCACAACCCGTCGTCGACGAAGCAGGGCACCTCGCCCGGCTCGTTCGCCAACGCACCCGACGTCGGCGGGCCCCTCGCGTTCTCCTCGCCCGACACGCCCGGCATGCCGGCGCCGTCGACGAAGACCGCGTGGGACTTCCTGCCGGACGGCTGGTCGCGCTCGAAGGAGACGGGCTTCGCGATCGCTCCCGCGGGCTTCACGCCCATCACGCAGCTCGAGCACGCGCGGCTCGGGATCGTGACGCCGGCGATGAAGCGCGTCGCCGAGAAGGAGCCGCACCTCACGGCCGAGATCGTGCGCGACGAGATCGCCGCGGGCCGCATGATCATTCCCGCGAACACCGTGCACCTGCGGCACCGGCTCGACGCGATGGCGATCGGCCGCGCGACCCGGACCAAGATCAACGCGAACCTCGGCGCCTCGCCCGTCTCCTCGGGCACCGACGAAGAGGTCGAGAAGATGCGCTGGTCGGTGAAGTGGGGCGCCGACACGGTCATGGATCTCTCCACCGGCGGCGACATCGACGCGTGCCGCGAGGCGATCGTGAAGAACAGCACGGTGCCGATCGGGACCGTGCCGATCTACTCGATGATCCTCGGTAGGAAGATCGAGGATCTCACGATCGACGTGATCCTCGCCTCGCTCCGGCACCAGGCCGCGCAGGGCGTCGACTACTTCACCATCCACGCGGGCGTGCGGCGCGCGCACCTGCCCTTCGTGCAGAAGCGGCTCATCGGCATCGTCTCGCGCGGCGGGTCGCTGCTCGCGAAGTGGATGCTCGTGCACGGCGAGGAGTCGCCGATGTACGAGCACTTCGAGGCCATCTGCGACGTGATGCGCGAGTTCGACGTGAGCTTCTCGCTGGGCGACGGCTTGCGTCCGGGCGGGCTGGCGGACGCGACGGATGCGGCGCAGTTGGCGGAGCTCGAGACGCTCGGCGAGCTGACCGAGCGCGCGTGGCGGCGCGGCTGTCAGGTCATGGTCGAGGGCCCGGGCCACGTGCCCTTCGATCAGATCGAGCTGAACATGAAGCTCCAGCGCACGCTCTGTCACGGGGCGCCCTTCTACGTGCTGGGGCCGCTCGTGACCGACGTGTTCCCCGGCTACGACCACATCACGTCGTGCATCGGCGCGACCGCGGCCGCGTACCACGGCGCGAGCATGCTCTGCTACGTCACGCCCAAGGAGCACGTGGGCCTTCCGAAGAAGGACGACGTGAAGCAGGGCTGCATCGCCTACAAGATCGCCGCGCACGCCGCCGACGTCGCGCTCGGCATCCCCGGCGCCCGCGACTGGGACGACGAGCTCACGAAGGCGCGCGCCGCGCTGAACTGGCAGAAGCACTTCGACCTCGCGTTCGACGGCGAGTACGCGCGCGCGCTGCACGACGAGGATCTCGACGTCGACACCGACTTCTGCGCGATGTGCGGCCACGACTGGTGCTCGGTGCGGATCAGCAAGGAGATCGTCGAGTTCACGAGCGGCAAGGACGCCGCGTACGCGCGCGAGACGGCGATCAAGAGCGCCGCGCTCACCGAGGAGCAGCAGCAGATGCTCGAGGCGCGCGGCGTGCTCTCCCCCGACGAGATCCACAAGCTCGCGAGCAAGACGAAGAAGGTCGTGGACGCCGAGGTCGGCAAGGGCCTCTGCCACTCGGACTTCGTGGATCCCGACGCGGCGAAGCGGATCCAGAAGGATCGCCTCGTCCAGCTGCGGACGAAGGACGACGCACCCCCCGCCGCCGAGTGACCTCGCTCAGCACCGCCGTCGTCTCCATCACGCCGACCGCGCGCGGGCGGTTCTTCTGGGCGGCGTGGTGGACCGGCGCGCCCTCGTACGCGCCGTTCCGCAAGCCGGACGCCTCGAACGGGGGCTCGCGGACGGCGCTCGAGGCGCTCGCGGAGGCCGAGCGCGTGGCGGGGAGGCACCTCACGGCGGTCGAGCCGTACTGGGCCCGGGCGTTCAACCGGACGCTGCGCGGCGAGGCGCCGCCGCCGCCACCGAGGACACGTCCGCCGAGGCCCGAGCGACCTGCGAGCGCCAAGCCGGTGTCGGCGTGGGAGACGCTCGGCCTGGCGCCGGGCGCCTCGGTCGCGGCGATCAAGCGCGCGTACCGGCAGCGCGCGCTCGTGACGCACCCGGATCGCGGGGGTGACCCGGCGGCGTTCCGCGCCCTGACGCGCGCGTACGAGAAGGTGCTGGCGCGGCCGAAGCGACGCTGACCTGGAACTTCCGTCGGAGCGGGCTGTCGCACCTCTCCATGCACGAGGAAGCCGAGCCGGCGGACGAGGGAACGCACAGCCTGGCACTCTCCGTCATGCTGCACGTCGCGGCGTTCGGGATGTTGCTGCTGGCGGGCTGCGGCCGCGAGCCGTACCGCTTCGTAGAGGCGCCTGGCACGCTGCTGCTGCTCGCGCTGCTGCAGCTCGCGCGTCCGGTGCGGCCGTCGCGCATCGGGCTCTGGCTCGCCGACGTCGGCGTCTGGTCGTACATGAGCGAGCTCGAAGGCCAGTTCGTGGCCTACGTCGAGTCGGACCGCACCCCCGACGACCTGGTCGCCCGGGTCGAGAAGGTCGTCGCCAACGGCCCGCTCGCGTACCGCGTGGGCCTCGGCTTCGGCTCCGTCGCGGCGACGCGCCTCGATGGGCGCCGCTACCGCTACGCGTTCCGCGGCTTTCCCTCGTTCCTCGAGACCTTCAACGTCGGGGTGCTCGAAGG
>JBGAQA010000178.1:0-6902 GCA_044220955.1 Sandaracinaceae bacterium | reverse complement strand
GCTGGAAGCAGAGGCGACGCCGCACCCGACACGCCGACCGAGTGGGTGGAGCATGGGACGCGGTTCTGCTCATTCGCGCACGCCGTCGATCCGACGACCCTGGTGCGGTGGCACTGGGAGCCGTGCACCGATGGTCTGCCTGCGTGCCGGATGGCGGTGGTCGATCACGCGCTCGCCTTGCCCATCGATGCGACCGTGCGTCCAGCCGGCCACGCGTCGAACGACGTCTTCGTATGGGTCATGAACGACGGCGGGACCGAGTACGACGTGGTGGTCCGCGACGACCAGGCCGTTCTCGCGCTCCGACTCGCCTGGAGTGATGTCTGCTGGCCGACCGTGTTCGCCGACGAATCGGTCGTCGGGCTCGACGACGGCGGCGAGGGCTTCTGGGGAACGTGGGACGCTCTCGCGGCCGATCCCGACGGATTCTGGGAGCGCGGGCACCACGCGACGGGGGTCCCGATGGTGTGCGGCACGATCGCGAGCGCGACCAGCTTCCAGTGCGGCCCGGTGATGGTCGACGTGGCGCCGCCACGCGCCGACGCCAGCGATGTCTACGCAGGCTTCGACGGCGGGCACCAGCGCATCGGGACCGCCTCGATGCAAGAGGAGATCGTCACGTGGGCTGGCGCGGGCATGCCGTCGGTCCGCTACGTGGAGGGCTCGGGGCGGTGGCTCGACGGCGTCGACACCGACGGCACGGACGTGGTCTGGCGCACAGCGGGACTGATCGGGCAGGGTGGAACGTACGCGTGCGAGCGTATCTGGGCGGCGCCCTATCCGAGTCCGGGCGAGCCCCTCGTGCCGCGCGCGATCGACGAAGCTGGGGCACACCCCGCGTGTGAGGGGATCCTCGGCCACGGACACTACGCGGCGTTCGGTCCGGTCGCGTCCGATCCATCGCGGTTCGCCTTCGACGTCTACGAGCTGCATGGCGGAACGCGACGGCGCTATCTCGTGCATCCGCGCGGCCCAGATACCGATTGGCTTGGCTGGGAGACGTTGCTCGGAGCTCCGCTCTGGGTCACCGAGGACGAGCTCGCGATCCGCGCGCGCTACGTCCGGCCGGAGCACGAGCAGAGCACGACCCTGCTCCGCTTGGATCTCACGACGCTCTCCGTGGAGCGTCCGTGACTCGCTGCGGCCGCGTGATCATGCACGGCGCCGCCAACGTGTTCGCGCCCCCCCCTCTCAGCGCTTCTCCTCGTGGAGCTTCGAGAGCGCGACCGCGCGGATCTTGCGATCGAGCGGGAAGCTCTCCTTCCCCGCGTGGAGCACCAGCAGCCGGTCGAGCCGCAGGGCCTCGATCGCCGACCGCATGGAAGGCGTGACCCGGGGGGCGTCGGTCAGCTTCATCTCGAAGCCGTGGCGCTCCTTGCCGCGCACGACGAGCAGGTCGAGCTCAGCCCCCGAGTGCAGACCCCAGAAGTGACACTCGGCAGGCTCGGCGCCGAGCCACGCCGCGGCCTCGCCGATGGCGAAGCCCTCCCACGAAGCGCCGCACTTCGGATGCCCCAGCAGCTCGGCCCGCGTGCGCAGGCCGAGGAGCGCGTGCAAGAGGCCCGGGTCGGCGACGTAGAGCTTGGGCGCCTTCACCTCGCGCTTGGCGAGGTTCTCGTGCCAGGGCGATAGACGCCTCACGACGAACGTGGACACCAGGACGTCCGCGTAGTGCTTCACGGTCTTCTCCGAGACGCCGAAGGCCCGCGCGAGCTCGGCCGCGCTCCAGGTCTGGCCGTGGTAGTGCGCGAGCATCGACCAGAAGCGCCGCATCGTCCCGGGCGCGAGGCGCGGCGCGAGCGGCGGGAGGTCGCGCTCGACGAAGGTGCGGACGAGCTCGGCGCGCCACCGGTGGCTCTCCTCGTCGGTCCGTGGGGTGAACGCGGACGGGAACCCGCCGCGCAGCCAGAGCCGATCGAGCGAGCGCGCGCCCACCTCGTCGAGGCAGAGCCCGCCGAGCTCGTGGTGTGCGATGCGCCCGGCGAGCGTCTCCGACGACTGTCGCAGCAGCTCGGGCGAGGCGCTGCCGAGGACGAGGAAGCGCGCGGGACGCCGAGGCCGATCCGCGAGGACGCGCAGCGCCCGGAAGACGTCCGGACTTCGCTGGACCTCGTCGAGCACGACGAGCCCGCGGAGCTCGGCCAGGGCGAGGGCGGGGGTCGCGAGCCGCGCGAGGGCTGCGTCGTCTTCGAGGTCGAAGAACGTCGAGGGCCCCGAGGTCGCCTCCGCCACCAGGCGTGAGAGCGTGCTCTTGCCGACCTGGCGAGGGCCGAGGACGGCGACGACCGGGAACTGCCGCAGCAGCCGGATGACCTGCCCGACGTGCCGAGGACGCGGGATCACCCGTCCTGGGTACCACGAAAAGCTGGAGCCTGACTCCAGAAAATCGCGGTCGAACTTCGCGAGGTGATCGCGCGCGAGCGCGTGGATCCGGTCGGTAGGCCAGGCTGCCCCTGGGATCGTGCCGGCTTTCGCTGCCCTCGCTGCAAGGGCCTCTTCGAGACGCATCACGACGATCGCGCGGTCGGGTGTGTCTCGATGGGGAGCGTCCGGCGTTCTTCACGTACGACGTCGCCGATCGACTGAGGCTCTTCGCGCGGCGTGACCTGTTCGCCGACGTGTCCCGAGGTCGGAGCGACGAGTGCCTGCGTGCGTTCGACGTTCCGAGAGAGGACGCGGTCGCGCTTCGAACGGTCGCGCGCGCGCTGCGACCGGCGCGTTCCTCGCGTTCCGCCGCCGAACTCCCGCCGGCCGTGCGGGCGCTGGTCGGACGCGAACTTGGTGCGCCGCGCGGGATCAGCGCTCGTCTCCCGGTCACGCGGGCCGCGCGCACACGACCTCGTACGAAGACCTGACCGCGGATGTGAAGCGGCCGGGCGGCAGAGCATCTCCCGGCAGCCCGTGATCGGCTTGCGCTTCGCGTGTGTACACGGCACGCTCATTCGTGAACATGACGACGCACAAGCACTTGAAGCTCGATCAGTCGAAGATCGACCGTGCGAAGCGTTTCCTCGGAGCCCGGACCGAGCAGGAGACCATCGATCGCGCGCTCGACCACCTGCTCGCGGACGCCGAGATCACGAGAGTGCTCGAGGCCGTGGGCGGCGTAGGCGGCGTGGTCGACGTGTACGGAGCGCGCCGCAAGCCGCCGCGCCGTCGAGCGTGAAGTCCGTCGTCCTCGACACCAATGTCTACGTCGACTGGCTCCGATCCCGCGATCATCACGATCTGGTCGTGGGCGCAGGGGTGCGGCGCCACATGAGTGCCGTCGTCGCGATGGAGCTGCGGGTCGGCGCGCGGACGCTGCCGGGGCGCCGCGCGGTTCAGCGCGTGCTCCGCGTCTTCCATCGGACAGGGCGCGTGGTAGTGCCGGCGGGATCCGTGTTCGAGACGGCAGGCGATCTCCTGCAGCCCTTGTCGGACGCCGGATTGGAGATCCGTCGCGCATCGTTGGTCAACGACGTGCTCATCGCGCTGAGCGCGCGCACGATCGGCGCGACGGTCGTGACGCAGGATCGGGACTTCGAGGCGATCCACCGTGTCGTGGCCTTCGACCTCCACATCCTGCCACGTCGGGCTCAGGGCCCGCGCCGCTGAGCCTCGCGAGCGCGCGCCGGCGAACGCTCTTCCTCTGATTTGGAGATCCAGCCGCGCGCCCGTCGCCCGCGAGCGTCGTCACGCGCGTCGTCGCGAGGTCGACCACCCGCAGCAGGTCCGCCGTCGGGTCGGCGATGACGAGCCCGCGCGCTGGGTCGAGCGCGAGCCCAGCGATGCTCGAGAAGTGCGTGTTTCGCGCGAGCAGCCGTCCGCCGTTCCGCCGGTGGCCTCCCCGGCGAACAGATCGAGGGTACCCTCCACGACCGAGGTCTCGTCGTGCGCTCCATCGTCGCTCTGGCCGTTCTCTCGGCCCTCGCGCTCACGCTCGCTGGATGCACGTTGCTCGAGGGCTACGAGAGCCCGCGCGACGAGGTCTGCGACAACGACCGCGACGATGACTTCGACGGCCTCATCGACTGCGACGACGTCGCGAGCTGTCGGGGTCAGCCGCACTGTCTCGAGCGGAACGGGTGCGCGAACCGCCACGACGACGACCGCGACGGCCTCTCCGACTGCGCCGATCCGGACTGCGACGGACAGTGCAGCGAGGGTGAGATCACCGCGTGTGGCAACGGGCGGGACGACGACGGCGACGGACACGTCGACTACGCAGACCCGCAGTGCTGGCCCTTCGGTGTCATCGAGATCACGCGTTGTCCGGACGTCGCCGGCACGGACACGACGATCCCCGGGCGCATCGGCCCGTGGCGGCCTGGGGACACCATCCACCTCCCCGTCCCAGAGGACGTGCCCGACCCCGACGATCCCACGCACCACGTGCTCGGCCTCACGGCGGCGGGGGACGCGAGCGCGCGCACGGTGGATCCCCTGCCGGGTCTCTGGGACGGGACGCACCTCGCGCTGCGAGCGCGTCTCGACGCGAACACGCGCTTCGGTCTCTGGCTCGGCCCCGATGGAAACGACGCGATCGAGGTGATCATCGACGGGTGGATGCAGCAGATCATCGTGAGCGCGGCCGACGGCTTCGGGACGACGCCCGGCGTCGTCGGCGCGGGCTGGTGGAGCCTCGCCGTCGACGTGACGCTCCGCGGTGGGCTGCTCTTGGTGCATGCGGTCGCCACGCCCGACGGCGGTGCGCCGCTCGATCGCAGGACGAGCGCCAACGTGACGTGGGCGCCGAGCGCGGACGTCGGCCTGACGGTGTTCCTGCAGGGAGGGAGCACGGGTCGCGTGCTCCTCGGCGACACGAGCGTGATGCGACCGAGCGGTCGCGTCTGCGAAGACACGCGCCCCTCGATGGAGGGCCTGGTCGCCGGCATCGCGCGCTCACCCTCCTCGGCCTGCGGGCTCGGTCTCTCCCCGGTGCTCGGGCAAGCGGCGTGGGCCTTCGACGCCACGACCCAGTCGGTGATGGCCGCCTCATGGCCCTCGTATCAGATGACCGGGATCCCGTCGGTCGTCCCCGCATGGGACGCGTCGCGCGGCAACTTCCGCGGCGTCATCTCGCTCCACGACGGCACGCTGTCCCTCCAAGAGAGCGCGGACTGTCTGCGCTGGACCGAGCTCGGTAACGCGCTCGGCTCGTTCCCGATCAGTCCGCTGTCCTGGGGATACGCAGTCCGCCCCGCGATCGGTTTGCGGCCAGGCTTCCACGAGCTCTGGGCCGCGAACGGAAGCCACATCCAGTTCGCCACGTCGGACACGGGGAATCCGGGCTCGTTCGTACTGGGGCGCGCGGCCCGGGTGCCGGCCGGGGACATCGGATTCGGCAGCGTGCGGGTCACGACCGTGGGCAACGACCACGTCTACACGGTCCCGCGCGTCGAGGAGATCGAGCCGGGCAGGAGCGAGACGGTCACGCGGCTCTACGTCGAGTCGGGCGCCGCCGGCGGGTCCTTGCTGGAGCTGCCGGGCGCGCGGCTCGCACCCGGCGCGGACGAGGTGTTGCTGTTCGAGTCGGATGCGCCACGCGGACGCTTCCAGGCCGAGCTCCTGCTTGGAAGTGCCGCGCTGCGGACCGAGTTCGCGCGGATGTCGGTGCGCGCGCCAGCGCTCTGCGAGGTGCCGATGCCGGAGCTCTGCAACGGGCGAGACGACGACTGCGACGGAGTCGCCGACGAGGTCGATCCGGACGCGAGCGCGAGCTGCCCGGCCGCGCACCCTCCGTTCACGCAGGCACGCTGCGGCGCCGTCGTCGTCGGCGGCGTCGAGTACTTCGTCGACCCTGCGCAGCGCGGATGCGTCGAGAGCTACGACGCGATCCCGACGTCGGCGACGTGCGACCCCGGCTACGCGATGTGCGCGCCGTCCTCGTGCGACGCCTCGGTCGAGTGCCAGCTCGTCGTGTGCGCCCAGACGGGATGCCCATGAGAGCCACGGTGCTCGCAGTCGCGATGACGAGCACGAGCGCGAGCGCGGCGTGCGGCTTCGCCGGCCGAGCACGATGGGCTGCCCCTTGGGCGGGTGGCGCGTGACGCGGACCACCAGGCCCGCGGTGCGCGGATCGGAGAGCGGCACGGGGTGTCGCGCACGACGGCGAGGGCTCCGAGCGACGAGGCTGCGCGCGACGCGTGCTATCGTCGTCCCGTGATCAGCGTCGGTGCGCTCCTCGGAACCTTCGTCGGTCCATGGGAGCTGCTCGAGCTCGTCGGTCGAGGGGGAATGGGCGCGGTGTTCCGCGCGAAGCATCGTGTCACGCAGCGCGAGGCCGCGGTGAAGCTGCTCGACCCCTCGCACTTCGAGGCCGACCCTCACGCCACCGAGCGCTTCGTGCGCGAGGTGAGCGCCCCCGCGCGCATCAAGCACCCAGGCATCGTCGAGGTTCTCGACGCCGGCCGCAATCCAGAGGTCGGCACGCACTACGTGGTGATGGAGCTCCTCGTCGGGGACGACCTCCGCCGACTCATCGATCGCGGCGGGCTCGACGTCGAGCGGGCGCTGGCGATCGTGCTCTCGCTCCTCGACCCGCTCGCCGCCGCGCACCGCGCGGGCCTCGTGCATCGCGACCTGAAGCCCGAGAACACGTTCCTCGTGACGACGCCGGACGGCAGGTCGGTCGTGAAGCTGCTCGACTTCGGCATCGCGCGCGATCTGGGAGGGCCCGGCGCGACGGCGACCCAGACGTCGATGGGCACGCCCTACTACATGGCGCCCGAGCAGATGCGCAGCGCGCGCCACGCGACGCCGAGCGCCGACGTCTGGTCGGTGGGCGTGATGCTGTTCGAGATGCTCGCCGGCGCGCGCCCGTTCCAGGGCGACAGCTACCCGGCGATCGTACTGGCCGTCGCCACCGAGCCGCCGCCTGCGATGCCCGAGCGTGTGCCGGCGCCGGTACGCGACGTGGT
>JBGAQA010000177.1:0-6977 GCA_044220955.1 Sandaracinaceae bacterium | reverse complement strand
CCGCGCGCCGACTCCACGAGCTCGCTCAGGGCCGGCGGCAGCCCGGGGCGCACGTCGCGGAGGCGCGGGATGGGCTTGGCGAGCATGGCGTCGACGATCGCCAGGGGGTTCTCGCCCTGGAAGAGCCGGCGGCCCGCGAGCACCTCCCACGCGACGATCCCCAGCGCGAACACGTCGCTGCGCGCGTCGGCCACCTCCCCGGCCAGCTGCTCCGGCGAGGCATACGCGAGCTTGCCCTTCAGCTCGCCACTCTCCGTCGTCGACACGCTCGCGGCCGCGCGCGCCACCCCGAAGTCGCTCAGCCGCGCGCGGCCGTCGACGCCGACGAGCACGTTGTGCGGCGACACGTCGCGGTGCACCAGCCCGAGCGGCCGGCCGTCGGCCCCGTGCGCCGCGTGCGCGTCCGCCAGACCGCGCGCGACGTGCGCCAGCAGCGAGAGGGCGATCGGCAGCGGCAGCGGCTCCGCGTCGGCGTCGAGCAGCTGCCGGAGCGACGCGCCGACGACGAGCTCCATCACCTGATACAGGCCCTCGTGCTCGTCGCGCCCGAGGTCGAGGGTGCCCACGACGTAGGGGCTCACGACCTGCGCCGCGACGCGCGCCTCCTCGCCGAACATCTTCTCGAAGCGCCCGTCGCGAGACAGGTGCGGGAGCATGACCTTCAGCGCGACCCGCTTCTCGAAGGCCTCCGCGCCGCTCACGCGGGCCGCGTACACGGCCGCCATGCCCCCGGCGCCGATCGGCGCGAGCACCTCGTAGCGGCCCAGGCTCTCGCCGCGACGCAGCGTCACGAGCGCGGAGTCTGCCACCTCCGCGCCCGGCGGCGAAGGATGGTACGGTGCGAGGGTGCATGCTCGAGGGCTCCGCTCCGCCGTCGCGCTGGCCGTGATCGCGGCAGCCGCGGGCGTGTCGTGCGCGACGCCCTACACCGAGATCGTCGTCTCCATCACGCTCGGGCCCGGCCTCGAGCCGGATCGCGACGTCGACTCGATCGCCGTGTCGGCGTTCTCGGTCGGCCACGTCGTGGTGCAGCGCACCGTGCCGCTCGTCGGTCCGATGGCCGTGCCCCTGCCCCTGACGTTCGGGGTCCGCTCCGCCTCGGGTCAGGCGCGGGATCTCGACGTGCGCGCGAGCGCGAACGACCGCGCAGGATCGCCCCTCGTCACGCGCCAGGTGCTGACCGAGTTCGTGCCGGGCGAGCGCCGCCTGCTCGAGATCGTGCTCGAGGCGGCGTGCGTGCACACCCCCTGCCCCGCGGCGGGCACCACGTGTCGCGGCGGCGCGTGCGTGAGCGCGACGCTGCCCTCGAGCTCCCTCGCGCCCTTCTCGGGAGCGCTGCCGGACTCCGGGCGGGCGATGGACGCGGGCGCCGACGCCCCTCCGTTTGACGCCGGGCGTGACGCCGGGGACGTGGGGCGCGACGCACCCATCGACACGGGGCCCGACGCGGTGAGCTGCGAGGGCGACGCCGCGCTCGCGGGTCAGCCGAGCGGCTGCACGCTGCACCACCCGCCGGCGCGCGCGGTGTGCGGCGACGGCGGCGACGACGGGCTCGTGCATGCCTACGCGCTGATCGACCCCGTGCTCGATCAGAGCGGCGTCGCGTGGGCGACGCTCGCGTACGACCTCGACGGCCTCTGCACCAACCCGCTCGTGGCGGGTACCGTGTCCGAGTGCCGCACGCCGCTCGGCGGCACGCCCTTGCTCGACGGCACGGGCGGTGAGGACAACGGCCTGGGGCAGATCGCGTACGTGAGCCTGGTCACCTTCGCCCCGACGTACGAGAGCGACGTTCGGGCGGGCGCGCGCCGCGGACGCGCCGTCCCCATCCTGCGGCTGACCGGCTGGAACGGCCTCCCCGACGACGCCAGGGTGGACGTCGTGTTCGCGACCGCCATCGACGTGCTGCCGGCCGGGACCTCGCTGCCGGCGGGCGGGCTCTTGCTCTCGAACGGACTGCCCGACCCGGCCTGGGATGGGACCGACACGGCCTACGTCGGCAGCAACTACTTCGCGGCGGGCGATCCGGACTTCCCGCTCATCGAGGACGACAACGCGTACGTCACGGACCGCACGCTCGTGATGACGCTCCCGCCGCGGGCGCCGATCGACATCCCCACGCGGCAGTCGAGCGCGGGCGTGGCCCGCATCCGCCTGACGGAATCGTACCTCGTCGCGCACCTCGCGGCCGACGGCGGCTCGATCGAGGCCGCGGTGGTCGTGGGACGCTGGGCGTACGTCGACGTGCTGACCTACGTGGACGCGCTCGGCGTCTGCCCCGGCGATCCGCTCGACGACATGTTCATCCGCTCGTTCAGCGTGCTGGTCCAGCGCTCGCTCGACGTGCGCAGCGTCGCGGGCACGGGCGGGCCCACCGTCGACTGCGACGCCCTCTCGGCGGCGCTGCCCTTCGAGACGGGACCCTCCGTGATCTGGGGAGGTCCGCAGCCGCTCACCATCACGCCCGCGACGTGTCCATGAGACGAGCGCTCTGGGTCGTGCTCTCGCTGCTCTGGCTCGCACCGGCGTCGGCTCGCGCCCAGTCGAGCGGGAGCGAGGCGTCGCTGGCGGGCGCCGCGCGCGACCTCTACCAGCAGGGGCTCGATGCGGCGCGCGAGGATCGGCTGGACGACGCCATCGAGCTGTTCGAGCGCAGCTACGCGCTCGCGCCGCGCGACGCCACGGTCCTGAACCTCGCCGCGGTCGAGGAGCAGGACGGCCGCCTCGTGGCCGCGATCGACTCGTACCGGCGCTTCCTCGCGACCGCCTCGCCCGACGTCCTGTCCCGCCATGGCGAGCGAGCGCGCGCGGCCATCGCCGCGCTCGAGCCACGCGTCGCGCACCTGACGCTCGCCACCTTCGACGTCGAGGATCGCGACGAGGTGCGTCTCGACGGCGTCGTGCTCGATCACGCGAGCTTCGGGCTCGACCTGCCCGTGGACCCCGGTGCGCACGTCGTCACGGTGCATCGCGGCGAAGACGACTGCGGTCGGCAGACCGTGACCCTGGTCGAGGGCGGGCGCCGCGACGTGGAGGTCCGCGCGGCTTGCCCCCCGCCGCCCCCCATCGACGAGGCTCCCGTGGCGCCTGCGCCGCACGCGGACGACCCGACGCCCTGGGTGGTGCTCGGCGTCGGCGGCGGCGCGGCGGTGATCGCCGCCATCGTGGTGGGGATCGTGCTCGCGACGTCGGCGACTCCGGAGCCGACGCCCTTCGTCGGCAACGTCGGCGCCGGGACGTTCGTCATCCCCTGAGCCGCACGGCGGCGCGCGCTTCGGCGACTTCGACCTGGGTCAGCGCCACAGGTCCATGCGCGCTCCGTCGTGCATGCGCGCTCCGTCGTGCAGGAGCACGACGGTGACAATCGACTCGTCGGCACACCGCTCGACCACGGCGAGCTCGTCACGTACGGTGACGAGCACCTCGAGCGCCGCCCGTTCGCCTCCGACCTCGGGCAGAAGGAGTCCCATTGAACCGCTCGTTCGAAGCCCGCATGGGTCACCTCATACGAACAGAGGAGCCTCACGCATGAAGACCGGTCGCCTCAACGTCGGGGTGGGTCTGCTCGTGATGGCGGGATTCATGCTCTACGGTTTCGTCCTGATCTACCTGCGTGACTTCGCGCCAGACAGGGAGGCTTGGGTCGCCGGCGACTCGGCCGGCAGGCACTTCGAGGCGCGCCTCGCGCACGTCCACGGAAACCTCTTCGCGCTGCTCAACGTCGCGCTGGGCTTCGTGCTCGCGCGGCTCGCGTCGGCGAGCGGCCGGGCCCGTGCAGCAGCGGCGGGGCTCGGGCTCGCGGGGCTCCTGATGCCGGTCGGGATCCTCGGCGAGCTCTACCTGGGGCTGCCACCGGTCCTGGTGCTGATCGGTGCCGTCGCGATGACGGCCTCCGTCGCGCTCACGGGCATTCTCGCGCTGAGGCACTGGAGCGACACAAGGGTTTCCACGTGAGCGCGCCGACCCTCGCTCGACCCGGGTCGCGCCGCGGGCTCGGGCGTCGGCTCCTCGGCGGCATGGCCGTCGTGTTCGGTCTGGTCACTCTGCTCGAGGGCGGGCACGTGCTCTTCGGCGGGCCTGACGCGCGCGCGGAGGCAGGCAACGTCGTCCCCTTCGTCTTGATGTTCAACTTCGGCGCCGGGGTCTTCTACGTCGCCGGCGGGGTCGCGACGCTGCGCGCGCGCGCGTGGACCATCTGGGTGGCGCGAGCGATCGCGATCTCGACGCTGCTCGTCTTCGCGGCGTTCGGGGCTCACGTGCTCTCGGGCGGCGCCTACGAGTCGCGCACGCTGATCGCCATGACCCTGCGCTCGGGGTTCTGGATCACGCAAGCGCTGCTCCTGCCGCGCGTGCTCGAGGGGGACCGCCGCGCGTGAGTGCGGACCGCGCTGCGGTCGATCGGTGAGCCGCTACGTCCCTCGTGCTCCGACGCGCCCGCTGAGCGGCTACTGCCCGCGCGGGCGCAGGAAGATGTCGGGCGTCTTCAGATCGCCCGGCCCCGTGCCGTGCGTGGTGGTCGTGTCGTCGCCCCCGGTGCCGCCCGTGCCTCCGCCAGGCGCGTGGGCGACCAGCCGGATCGAGACAGGGGCCATCCCCGTGATCGGGATGATGTGCGTCTCGCCGTGGGCACGCCGCAGCGTCGCGCGGACGGTGATCTCCTGACCGGCCGGCGCCTCGAAGTCGCAGGGCGTCTCCTCGCAGACCTCGCCGCGATCGTCGACGCGCACGCGCGCCCCCGTCGGCGTCGTCTCGACGTGCACGACGATCCGGAGCGGTCCCGCGTCCACCTCGGGAACGACCGCCGCGTCCTCGGCGGGTGCCACCCAGGCATCGTCGGCGACCTCGCCCGCGTCGGGGGGGCCGGTGCTCACGAGCGTGACGGGGGGGACGTCGTGGCCGTCCTCGGCCGTCGCGGCTCCGCCGGTCAGCGCGTACCAGACCCCGAACCCGCCGCCGCCGAGCACGATCGCCGCGCCGAGCGCCATCGCGATCGTGCGACCCGCGCCACCCCCCGTCGGCGGCTGGTACTCCTGGGTGACCGCGTCGCCGCGGACACCGCGCAGCTTGCCGGTGTTCTTCGTCGCCTCGCCGCGCTGGAACGTGCGCTGTCCGACCGCGTCCGGCGCGACGTTGCCTCCCATCGCCCCCTCGAGCGCCGCGTACATCTCGTCGCAGGTCTGGAAGCGCTCCCCGGGGTCCTTCGCGAGCGCGCGCCCGATGAACGCCTCGATGGCCGGCGGCACGTTCACGTTCGGGTTCGTCTCGGTCAGGGGCGGCACCGCCTCGAACATGTGCTGCGTGAGCACGCCCATGAACGTGTCGCCGACGAAGGGCACACGGCCCGTCAGCACCTCGTAGAAGATCACGCCGAGCGCGTAGATGTCGACGCGGTGATCGAGCTCGGCCTTCCCCGCGGCCTGCTCGGGCGACATGTACTCGGGCGTGCCGAAGATCATGCCCGTCTTGGTGAGCTTGCGACCCGGCGCACCGGTCGTCTCGATGTCGCTCATCTTCGCGATGCCGAAGTCGACGATCTTCACGAAGTCCGGGCGCCCGTCGCGCGCCGTCAGGAAGATGTTCTCGGGCTTCATGTCGCGGTGGACGATGCCCTTGGCGTGCGCAGCCGCGAGCGCGCGGCAGCACTGCGCGAGGATGTCGGCGGCGCGCGTGAGCGCGAGCGTCCCCTCGCGCGAGAGCACGTTCGCGAGGTCGTCGCCGTCGAGCATCTCCATCACGAAGTAGCTCGCGCCGCCCGGCGTCACGCCGAAGTCGGAGATGTCGACGATGTGCTCGTTGCCGATGCGCGAGGCGGCCTTCGCCTCCTGCTTGAAGCGCTCGACGACCTCGGGACGGTTCGAGAAGTCGTCGCGCAGGACCTTCAGCGCCACCTTCTTCTCGATGACGACGTGCTCGGCCTCGTAGACGATGCCCATCCCGCCCTCGCCGATGCGGCGCAGGATGCGGTAGCGATCCACCTCGGTGCCGATCAGGGGATCGCCCGGATCCGACCGGTCCGAGGCCGCCGTCGCCGACATCTGCGAGGCGCTGACCAAGCGTCCGCCGTCGTTCGGGCAGAAGACCTCCCCGCCGTGGAACTCGCTCTTGCAGACGGGGCAGATCTTGCTGGACACGGAGGGCCTTGCTGGACCGAAAAAGAGACGCGCCGCGGGACGCGTAAGGTCAGAGGACGGTATCAGCGGCGTTCTTGGGGGTCAAACGACGCGACGAGCAGACCAGCGGGGAAAAAGCGCAGAATTGCCGCGCGGTTGCGGTCCGTCCGGGCGCGCGCCTACGCTCCCGGCGCTTGGCCAGAACGATCCGCATCTTGCCCGACGACCTCGTCGATCAGATCGCCGCCGGCGAGGTGGTCGAGCGGCCGGCGAGCGTGGTGAAGGAGCTGATCGAGAACGCGATCGACGCCGGGGCCAGCCGCATCCAGGTCGACGTCGAGGGTGGTGGCACCGGCCTCTTGCGCGTCGCCGACGACGGGTTCGGGATGAGCCCGGAGGACGCCGAGCTCGCCGTGCAGCGCCACGCCACGAGCAAGGTCCGCGTGCGCGAGGATCTCGAGCGCATCGGCACGCTCGGGTTCCGCGGCGAGGCCCTGCCCTCGATCGCGAGCGTGTCGCGCTTCTCGATCGTCACGCGCCAGAAAGACGCGATCGCGGCGACCGAGGTGCGCATCGACGGCGGCGGCCCGCGGAGCGTGCAGCCGGCGGCGCGCGCGCCCGGCACGACCGTGACGGCGCTCGATCTCTTCTACAACGTGCCCGCCCGGCGAAAGTTCCTGAAGGCGGCGGCGACCGAGGCGACCCACGTCGCCGACGTGGTGCTCCGCGCGGCGCTCTCGGATCCGAAGCTGCACGTCGTGATGACGCGCGACGGGCGCCGCGTGCGCGACCTCGTGCCCGCGCAGGACATGGCGCAGCGGGCGCGGATGCTCTTCCCCGACGAGCGCCTGCGCGAGGCGCGCGCGC
>JBGAQA010000176.1:0-7115 GCA_044220955.1 Sandaracinaceae bacterium | reverse complement strand
CCCCCCGCGCGGCGGGGGGGGCCCCCCCCACCCCCCTACCCCGGGGGGGGGGGGGGGGGGGGGGGCCCGGCAGCGCGCAGGAACGCCGGCAGGTGCCGGCGCAGGATCGCGTGCAGCGATCGTCGCTGCGGGTGCTCGGGTGGGCAGATCACGCGAGATCGTCGCGCCGATCGGCGGGGGTGGCGGCGGGCCGCCGCCGGTCGGCGCTGGTTTCGGTCAGCTCCGCTCGAGCTGGCCCTCACCCATTGATGGCATCATGACCCGCGATGCCCCTGATCTCCTCGGAGCGCCTCGAGGCGTTCGCCGCGGTGGCCGCCGAGGGCAGCTTCACGCGCGGCGCCAGGCGCATCGGCGTCACGCAGCCGGCGGTGTCGCAGCGCATCCGCAAGCTCGAGGAGGAGCTCGCGGTCACCCTCTTCGTCCGCCGCCACGATCGGGTGCGGCTCACCGCGGAGGGCGAGGCGCTGCTCGGCTACGTCCGCACGCGCGAGGGCCTGGAGGCCGAGCTGCTCAGCGGGCTCGGGGGGACGCGCGCGAAGAGCGGCGAGCCCCACGTCGGTGTCCTGCGCGTCGCCGGCTTCTCGTCGGTCACGCGCTCGATCGTGGTGCCCGCGCTCGCGCCGCTGCTCCGCGCCAGCCCCGGCGTCGTCGCGCACGTCTCCGCGCGCGAGCTGCGCGACCTGCCGCTCGCGCTCCGCAGCGGCGAGGCCGACCTCGTCCTCACCGACCGCGCGATCGAGGACGCGAGCGTCGAGAGCGTGCATGTCGGCGACGAGCAGAACGTGCTCGTCGACGCGCCCGGCGGCAGCGAGGCCCGCTTCCTCGATCACGACCCCGACGACACCATCACGGATCGCTTCGCGCGCCTGAACGACCTCGACGTGCGCGGAACGCCGCGCGCGTACCTCGACGACATCTACGGCATCCTCGACGGCGTCGCGGCGGGCTGGGGCCGGGCGGTCGTCTCCGCGCACCTCGTCGCGCCTCCGCTCCGGATCGTCCCCGGCTACGCGCCGCTCCGCACGGCGGTCTACCTGCACCGCCGCGCCTCGCGGCACCGGACGGCGCTCGAGCGCGCGGCGGTTGAGGCGATCGTCGCGGAGTGCGCGCGCGTGCTGGCCGGCGTGCCCGCCGCGGCGCCACGCCGCCCTACTCGACCGTCGCGTCCTCGGCGTGCGTGACGCCGTCCCAGTTGCCGGTCGTGCACTTCCGCTGCGCGCGCCCGGCCACGCGGCGCGCGGGTCGCGAGCGCATCGCGGTTCGTCTACGTCAGCGCTTGGACGTCCAGACGCTCCTGAAGCCTCATGACGGGAGATTACAGCATGTCATCTTCAGCCGTCCACCGTGAGACGCGACCGCTGTCCATTAACGAGCGCGCTCGAGCAACCTGGTCGCGGACGCGTCCAAGCGTGAAACGCGACTACCTCGGTACGCAGCCCCGGCATGCGTCGGACGGCGGTGCCCGGGACTCCGTAGGCGAAGGATGCAGACTTCCCGGCCAGGCGAAAGTTGGTCGTGGCTTGAACGAGGATCGGACCAGCATGGATGGTCTGCTCCTCCCACTCCCCGGTCGCAGCGCGCAACAGCTCGAGTAGCCATCTCGCTTCAAGCGGATAGTCGGAGATTGACTGGTGAAGTCCGAACGACGCGCAGACCGTGGCTGTGCTCCGATCGACGTCGACCGACAGTGGGGCGCACGTACCCGTTGGAAAGCGAGCCAGTAACGCGAGGCGCTGCTCGTCAGCCTGGACGGAAGCCTCCAACGCCCCCGATGCTCGAGCACTCCGGAAGAGCACGTGGATGGCCGCGCGTAGTCGAGACCAGAGCGCGTCCGTCACCACCATGGCGTCGGCGCCTCACGAGGTCCTGGAATGCCCGGTGAATGCCAGTGACCCGGAGTGCCGGGATCTCCCCCGTGGACTGCGAAGTAGTTTCGACCACCGCTCCATGACCCTTGCCAACTCCATCCAACCCTGACGTTGCCGGGGCCGCGCCCCGAGTTGAAGATGCCCCCGAAGCCGCCTCGCGCCCTTGCACGGCCGAAGAGCGCACCACGGGGTCCACCGGCCACGAGGCCACCGCCCACGAATCCGCCGGCGAGGTTCGCAATCCCCTCGGCGCGCTCCTGGTCGGACATGCAATCGGTCGCAAGGGACAGCGCCTGCGCAAGGACCAGCCCGAGTCCGACGGCGCCCAGCACCGCCCCAACGGTAGCGGCCGCGCCCCCGGCCGCCAGCAGCGATACGACGAGTGCACCGCCGACCAACCCCTCAAAGACTCCCTCTGTGAACGACTCGAAGACCGGCTCCCACTCGATGAGCCCGGTCGGGTCGATACAATTGACCGGATCCCCATCGCAATAGGCATAGAGGTTGTCCGACGCCTCGAATCCGATCGGATCCTCCGTTGTCCACCTGCCGATGCTCGGATCGTAGTCCCGGGCGCCGAGGTGCCAGAAGCCGGTTGCCTCGTCGCGGATGCCGCCGATGAAGCCGAAAGGCTGGAAGCTCGCGGAGCCGATGATCTGCGTCGGCACGCCCCACGCGTCGTACTGCATGGCCTGCACGACCGAGCCGTCGAGCAGATCGATGACGACGCGGACGCTGCCGCGCTCGTCCGAGAGGAGCTGGTAGTTCGCGTCGATGCTCCCATTGGTGCACACGTCGAGAGCCATCAGGTCGGGCGTGTCGCGCCGGGTGGCGTACGCGAAGTACGCCGTGTCGAAGCCAGTGGCACAGCTCGGATTCGCGCGCTGCCACGCGATCGGGTTGAGGCCGTCGTGGTAGAGGAAGCGCTGCGCCGGCACGCCGCCGCCGCTCGGGCGGATCGCGGTCATGCGGCCGAGCGGATCGAAGTCGTAGGTCGTGGTGACGTCCGCCGTGCGACGATCGGCCACGTGGGTCACGACCCGACGCAGGTGCCCGAGCGCGTCGTACGCGTACGTCCGCTGCGCCCCGCCGAAGGCGTCCGCCTGCCCCGACTGGCGGAGCTGGCCAACCCCGTTGTAGAGGCGGGCGCCGACCGTCGCCTGGTCGTCCTCGTTCACCGCGAGGTCGCTGCGGTTGCCCGCGTCGTCGTACGTGTAGTTCCTCGACACGTCGAGGTGCGCCGACGGCCCGAGCGCGGCGCACCAGCTCGCGGGCGGGTTGAGGTGGTACTGCCGGTACTGCCGCAGGAACCCGCGTCCGTCGTACGCGTACTCCAGGTGCAGCACGTCGTCGTGGCCTCCTCCGCCACCGCCGCCACCGCCGCCCGTGTGCGTCCGCGCGCGCTCTTCGCGGATCAGGATTCGACCCAGGCTGTCGCGAGCGCAGATGCGCACCTCGTAGAGCGTGTTGCCCGTCGGCGTGTCGGTCGTCGCGATCTGCCCGATGTCTCCGAGCGAGGTCGCCACGGCGCTCGTCGAGGTCTCCGACGTGGTCGCGGTGACCCGCGCCGTCGGCCTGAACGAGCGGGTGAGCGAGATCGAGGCCGACGTGGAGAGCGCGGCCGAGCTGAGGAGCCGGTCGGCGTCGTAGCCGTAGGACACGTGCGCGTCGCCTGCAGAGGTTCCGCTCACCACCGTGCAGTCGTGGCCGGTGCGCGCGACGCAGACGTCCTCGCGGACGAGGAGGGCGCTCGAGTCGACGACGTGGGTCACGCGGCCACTGACGCCCGCGGTGCTCATCGCGAGGGACGAGCTCTCCTCGGCGAGCACGGGGCCGTCCCACGTGAGCGCGAGGCTGCCGCTCGTTCCCGTCATGAGCGTGGGCCGGCCCCCGAGGTCCGGCGTGATGTCGATGCCGTAGCTGGTGACGGCATCGCCCGAGGCCGCGAGGCTCGTCACTCGGCCGAGCGCGCTCTCGACGCCGACCGTGATCGTGCGCCCGTCCCGCAGCGTGCGCGACGCGAAGCGTCCGTCGGGCCGGTAGGTGGTCGCCGTGATCTCCTGGCCGCTGAACGCGCCGCCTCCGGCGCCCGCGCGGGCGGGCGGCTCGTAGGTCGCGAGCGCATCGCGGTTCGTGTACGTGAGCACGTGCGCGCTTCGGCCCGGCGGCGTGAGCCGGGTGAGGTTTCCGTGCTCGTCGAAGCCCACCGATAGCACGCTCGATCGGCCCGGCAGGGTCAGGCTCTGCTCCCAGCCGCGCGCGTCGCGCAGGATGTGCGTCGTCATGTGCTCCTCGAGCGGTGGGCCCACGGTCAGGTCGGTGAGCCAGCGCGCCGCACCGGGGGCCGTGTCGTCCGCGTAGGTCATCGTCGCCAGGTCGCGCGTGCCCGCGCCGACATCGGTGCAGCTCGCGCCCTGGTGGATACGAGACGGCCGCCGCGTCAGGGCGCTGGCGTACTGCACGCAGGTCTGCGACTGGCCGGGGAACCGGAGCCGCGTCACGCGGCCGCGATCGTCCTGGCTGACGGTGATCGCGCGATCGGGCTCGGCGCTGCCGGGCGTCAGCACGGTCTCGAACGTGCCGCCCACGTGCGTGGGGGAAGGCACGAAGGTCGTGACCCGACGGAACGTGCCGATGCTCGTCGTCCCGTCCGCGGCGGTCGAGGGGAGATCGACCTCGTCGGTCCACACGCCGAAGCGCGGATCGCTCGCGCCGGGCGCGAACGCCCGACGCATCTCGACCGACGTGTCGATCATCGACACCGGACGCGTGATGCGCGCGGTGTGAAGGTAAGCGGCGTCCATCCCGAACTCGGCCCGGGGATCCGGGGCGGTGCTCGTCTCGATGGTCGTCCCGTCCCAGCTCGTCGTGGTCGGGTCCGCACCGTCCGCCGGCATGGTCGCGCGCACGGTGGTGTGTGTCCCGGACGGGCTGCCGTGGATGATCTCGCGCTCGAGCGAGCCCGTGTCGAGGTTCCGGATCCGGTAGCGCGTCGTGCGCCCAGCCTCGGTGATATCGGCGTCGTCGGGTCGAACGAGGGCGACCTCGCTCCACGGTTCGTCGGTTCCGGCGCGAACGATCGCGCGCGGAGTCAACGAGAGCGTGTTCCCGGTGCCGCTCCCGGAGTCCGGCGGGCTCTCGTCGCTGGAGAGGCGGCCAGCGTGCAGCTCGTAGTCGAACGTGTGGACGTGGCGTCGCGCGTCGGTCAGCTCGTGCATGAGACCTCCGGCGAACCTCGCGTCGTAGGTGAAGTCCCACAGACTGCCAAAAGGATCCTCGAGCTGCCTCACGTAGCCATCCGCCCCCGTGCGCCGCAGCGTCGTGGTCACGCCGCCCGGCGCGACGATGTCGATCTGACCGGTGTCGTCGTTCCACGTGACGTCGGTGACGCGGCCCTCCGCGTCGCGGATCGACAGGAGACGGCCGTACGCGGGCGAGTGCGGATCGTCGAGATAGGTGAACTCCGCCAGTATCGTCCGCGTCAGGCCGTCGAGCGTCTGCAGGTGCCGACCGTTCGCGTCGAACCGATAGAGTCGCGTCCCGTCGCTCGATGCGATCAGGTGATCGGCGGTCAGGCTTCCGTCGAGCGTGGGCTCGACCAGGCGCACGCGCGCCTCCGCCCCACCGCCGGCAGTGTTGTCGACGACCGCCAGGGTTCCGTCCCCGAGCGCGGCAATCTGCCCGATCTGGCCGATGAACGTTCGTGTCGCGGGCATCCCGTCGAACTCTGGGTCGATGCGCGCCGCTGTGACCGAGCGCAGGCCAGCGACGGTGTAGACGCGCCCGCCCCGGTCGCCGCGGCGGCAGCGGACGCGGTGCGCCTCGTCGTCCGCCTCCGACCAGCACAAGCTCCCGTCGCGATCGATGGCGACGCCGATGATGTCGGCGCGCAGCGCGGTGCAGTCGGTGCGGTTGGCGTCGGTGCCATCGCAGGCGCGCGCCCCGTCCACCGTCGCCGTCCCGCCGCTGACGAGCGCCGGGTAGACGAGCCCATCCGGCCTGCGGGCGCGGATGCACACGTCGGTCGTGGAGACACAGCCAGCGCTCGGGAAGTAGCGCGTGCCGTCGGGGCCCATGCCGAACGTGCGCGCGCCGTAGTCCGCCGTCACCAGCTCGACGTGCGCACCGTGCGGATCGGTGCTGCTCTCGACGTAGCGGACGATGCGACCGCCGTCCGAGATGAACACGCTCGCGTCGCTCGCTGCGGCGACGGCGAGCGGCGAGCCGAGATCGAACCCGCTCGCATCGACGTGCGTGCTGCGGTTCGGGATGTCGGTCGCGGCACCGCACGTCGCGCCCGGGGTCCCGAGCAGGCGCGTTCTCGAGCCGGTGCTCAGGTCCACGCGATACAGCGCGCACCCGGTCGCGACGGTATCGCCACCGCTGCGCCCGCCCGCATCGACCACGTAGAGCACGTCGCGTCTGCTCCTGATGGACGGGTCGAACCAGGGCCCGACGCTCAAGCCGGCCACGTTGTTGTACTCCTGGGTCGAGAGCAGCCGCGGAGCACTGTCGCCCCGGCGCAAGACATGCAGCCGCTGCCGGCCCGCGGTCGGCGTGTCGCGTGGATCGTGGCCGACGTCCCAGTAGTACAGCGAACCGTCCGGGCCTGCGGTCATCGCACTGATGCTGCCCGCCGAGCTCGTGGAGGTGGCGACGGTGCGGACGACGTTCGACACCGACTCGGCGGTGCGCCGGCTCCCGTCGCCCATGTAGAGGACGCTCGTCGCGGGATCATAGAAGTGGTGCGCGTCGATCCCGAAGCCGCCGAGGCTCGACTGGTGATCGTCGATGGTCCCGACGAGCTCGCGGTAGCTGATCCAGGCGATCACGGTGCTGTGCGGGGTCAGCTCGGCGCCGACGTCGACTCCCGCACCGAACGAGCTGTCGCCGTCGCTCGCGGCCTCGTACGAGAGGTCGAACTCGTAGCCGACGCGCACGTATGCCCGCTGCGGTCCCACGAAGCGGCGGTGGTAGGCGTCGAGACCGTCCCACTCGAGCTCGTGTGACGTGCAGTAGTCGTCGCGGAGCACGATGGGCCCGCTCGTGGGAAAGGTCCGCCCCGCCACCACGAGCTCGAGGTGGACGCCCCGGAAGCCGGTGCCGAGCCCGCCGACGCGGGTCGCGCAGTCGTGCGCGACCGGGTCCTCCGGGACCGGGGTCACGCTCACGCGCCACCGCTCCTCTCGGCCGCGCTGTCGGTCGCCGAGGTACATCAGCGAGTAGGGCGTGCCGTCGATCGGGAAG
>JBGAQA010000175.1:0-7125 GCA_044220955.1 Sandaracinaceae bacterium | reverse complement strand
ACGTAGTTCGTGTCGTTGCCAGCGAGGCAACGGGGTACCCGCCCCCGCCGCGGCCTGCGTGATCTCCTGGGGCGCTTGCGGCGCCCAGCTTCCCCGCGATAAGAGCAGGTCCGTGCGCTCGCTCGGCATCGTTCCCGCCGTCCTCGTCATCGTCCTCCTCTCGTCCCTCGCGGCCCCCGCGGGCGCCCAGGATGCGCAGGCCGAGGCGCAGGCGCACTTCGAGCGTGGCGTCACGCTCTACGACGAGGGGCGCCTGCCGCAGGCGCTCGCCGAGTTCCGCGAGGCCCGGCGGATCTCCCCATCATCGGTGATCCTCTACAACATCGCGCAGGTCGAGGCGGAGCTCGGGCACGCCGTCGAGGCGGTCGCCGCGTACGAGGAGCTGCTCGCGACGGCGCGCACGGTCGCGGCTCCGATGCGGGCGCAGATCGACACCGCCCTGGCCGAGCAGCGCGCGCGGATCGCGACGCTGCGGGTCGTCGCCAACGCGCCCGGCGCGCTGATCGCGCTCGACGACGTCGACATCGGGACGGCGCCGCTCGACGGCGTGCGGGTGTCCGCGGGCGAGCACGTCGTGTCGGCCCGCGCGAACGGCTACGAGGGCGTCCGCTACCGCTTCACGGTCGCGGGCGGCGCGACGCACGAGGCGAGCCTCACGCTGACGCTCAGCGGTGCGGCGATCGGCAGCCTTCGGGTCGAGTCGCGCGTGCCAGGCATCGAGGTCGTCGTCGACGGCGTCAGCTACGGGCTGACGCCGCTCACGTCCGCCGTCGCGCTGCCCGCGGGCCCGCACCACCTCGAGGGCCGGCGCACCGCCTACTCGCTCTTCACGCAGGAAGTGACCGTGGCGCCGGGCTCCGAGTCGCGCGCGGTCGTCGTCGTCGAGCCCGATCCCGGCGCGCCGGACTCGGCCCTGGGCACGCTGCGCGTCTCGATCCCGCGCGCCTCCACGGCCCTTCGCGTCGACGGCGCCGCGGCGGACGCGACGTCGACGGAACACCTCGCGCTGCCCGCCGGGCTGCACGACGTCGAGGTGCGGGCCGCAGAGCGCGAGCCCTTCACGACGCGCGTCGACCTCGTCGCGCAGCAGACGTACGATCTGAGGCCACCCTACGCGTGGACGCCCGAGGCGCGCGAGTCCCGCGTCCGCGCGGCGCACGGCCAGGCGGAGCTGGGCTGGGGCCTGCTCATCGGCGGGGCCCTCGCGGGGATCGGCGGCGGCATCGCGACCATCGCGATCTGGGCCGGCTACGAGGGCGGCGCGGCGCGTCTCACGCAGGCTTACCGGGATCACTGCGGCGACTACGGCCTGCACTGGTCGGAGGGCGCGCCCGGGTACGCGTTCGCCCACGGCTGCATCGACGCCGTCCGGCCGTACTACGACCTCGGGACGTTCATGACGAACGGGATGCCGCCCGACGTGCGCAACGTGGACGGACTGCAGGCCACGATCACGCGCAACCTCGACGCCTACTACGTGCAGCTCGGCATCGGCGCGGCCATCGCGGCGGTCGGCGGGATCGCGCTCGTCACGGGCGTCGTCTTGCTCGTGACCGCGCCCTCGGACGAGTCGATCGATCGCTCGGCGCGCGCGACGCTGTTCCGGCTGGAGCTGGCCGGGGGGCCGGGCACGCTGACGCTGCGCGGAGCCTTCTAGGCGTGGAGAAGCGCAGCGACAGCACCTGGCTGCTCGTCGGGGTCGGGGTCGGCTGCGGGTTCGTGCTGCTGAGCGTGAGCTGCCTCGCGCTCGGCGCGCTCTACACGTGCAGCGCTCCGAGCACGCCGGAGCCGCCGATGCCGCCGCCGCCGCCCGTGTACCCGATGCCGCCGACGCCGATGCCGCCCACGACGATGCTGCCGCCGCCGACCTCGCTCGTGCCGCCCCCTCCGCCGCCGACGGGGATCGACTCCACGGACCCGCGCGCGATCACCGCGACGGTCGAGTCGGTCAGCGGCACCCCGGGCGTCTCGGTGGGCCAGACCTGCGAGTTCAACGTCGAGCGCCGCGACCGCGACGACGGCTCTGGCTTCTGGTGCAACGCGCAGGTCGTCTGCGGCGGTCACCTGCTCTACGGCGGACCGACGGCCGGGTTCTTCCCATGCACGCTCTTCGAGGCGCCCTCGCGCGGGGTCGTGGGCAGCGATCCGAACACCACCTCGCAGGATCAGGACGCGGCGATGAGCCTCGACACGGTGCAGAGGCACCTCGAGATCTGGGACGACGCGCGGGGCGCGCTCGGCGAGTTCCGCGTCGTCGCGCGCGTCGACAGCGTCCAGTAGCCGGCGGGTGGGCTGGACAGAAGGCAGGCCGCGTCGCGGGGCCGGTACCCCCGTTGCGCTCGCTGGCGACGACACGAACGACGTGTCGTCACGCGCTCGACAACGGGGGCACCGTCCCCGCCGCGGCCTGCCTCCGAACACCCCCTAAGGCACAGCGGAAGGCCGGTCGCCCGGCGAGCGCGAGGGCGCCGAGAGGATGACGCGGGAGCTGCGCTCCCACGTCAGGTAGGCCCAAGCCCACTCGAAGAGCACGACCAGCCGGTTGCGGAAGTCGACGAGGAAGAGGATGTGGACGAAGAGCCAGAGCAGCCACGCGAAGAGGCCGGAGAAGCGCATCCGGCCGAGGTCGGCGATGGCCCGCGCCCGGCCGATGGTCGCCATGCTGCCCTTGTCCGCGTAGCGGTACGTGCGCGCGGGCTGCCCCCTCAGCGCGCGCGCGATCTCCTCGCCCGCGTAGCGGCCGGTCTGGATCCCCATCTGGCACACGCCGGGGAGCGGCTTTCCGTCCTGGTCGCGGCACACGAGGTCGCCGAGCGCGCGGATCTCCGGGTGGCCCGGGACGGTGAGGTCCGCCTCCACCTTCACCCGACCCAACCGATCGAGCGGCGCGCCGAGGTCCCTCGTCAGAGGCGAGGCTGTCACGCCGGCCGCCCAGAGGACGGTGCCGGCGCGGATGCGCTCGTCACCGATCGACACGCCGTGCGCGTCGACGCCCGTGACCTTCGCGCCGGTGCGGATCTCCACGCCGAGGCCCGCGAGCGAGGCGCGCGCCTTCTCCGAGAGGTCGGGCGTGAACGTGGAGAGGATGCGCTCGCCGCCCTCGAGCAAGACGACGCGCGTCGTGGTCGGGTCGAAGTGCCGGAAGTCGCGCGCCAGCGTGCGGCCCGCGATCTCGGCGAGCGCCCCCGCGAGCTCGACGCCCGTCGGGCCAGCGCCGATGACGACGAACGTCGTGTGCTCGCGGCGATTGGCCTCGTCCGGCTCGCGCTCGGCGCGCTCGAACGCCGCGAGGATCCGGCCGCGCACGTCGAGAGCCTCGCCGAGCGTCTTGAGCCCGGGCGCGTGCGCTCGCCACTCGTCGTGCCCGAAGTACGCGTGCGTCATGCCCGTGGCGAGGAGCAGGTGGTCGTACTCGACGTGGCTCGCGCCGTCGTCGAGCGTCACGCGCCGCTTCTCGACGTCGATCCCCGTGACCTCGCCCATGAGCACGGTCGCGTTCTTCTGGCGCGTGAGCAGCTTGCGGATCGGCGCCGCGATGTCGGGGGCCGCGAGGGCGGCGGTCGCGACCTGGTAGAGCAGCGGCTGGAAGACGTGGTGGTTCTGCCGATCGATGAGCGTCACGCGCGCTCGCGAGCGGGCCAGCGCGCGCGCGGCCGCGAGCCCGGCGAAGCCTGCGCCGACGATCACCACCCGCGGCTCCTCGCTGCGCAGCATCGACATCAGCGGCCGAACGCCACCAAGAGGCCCGTGCCGCCGAAGAAGATGAGGAGCGCGCAGGCGAGCATGACGCGGTCGATCCGGGACGCCCGGACGTCGTCGCCGCCGTCGTGGACGCGCACGGACCAGACCGACGCGAGCAGAGAGAGGAAGATGACCAGGTAGCTGAGGTTGTAGATGTGATCGAGGAGCACGAGGTAGCCGGTGGACGGGAGGTCCCCGGCCGTCGTGAGCTGCAGCGCGACCGCCGAGATGAGGCTGGTGATCCCGAGGCCGAGCTTCCCCTCGAAGTACCTCGGGTGGATCAGGAACATCACCATCGTGATCAGCATGACGATCGCGATGGGCAGGATCGTGGTGGCTGCGTAGCCGATCACCGGGCGCGCGACGCGCAGCGAGTAGCGGAAGCGCGAGTAGCGGTCCTCGCCCACGGGGCGGCGCGTGTCGCCGAAGTTGGTCGCGTAGTCCTGGCGGATCACCTCGGCGCGCACCTCGCCGAGATCCCAGCCGGGGATCGCCAGGCCCGGCGGCAGGGTGAGCGTCCCCTCGTCGGCGACGTAGATCATGTCCTCCACGACGGCGTCGGTGTCCTCGAGCGCGATCACGATCTCCTGCGAGTCGAAGGGATACGCGCGCACGTCGAAGGCGTGACCGAAGTGGCCCTGCACGTGGAAGACCTGGTAGCGCCAGCCGTCGCCGAGGTCGTCGGGCAGCGCCTCGTCGTCGTCGTCCGTGTACACCGCCGCGTGCAGCTGATCCCACGACTCCACGGCGTTCATGAACTCGAAGGTCGTGCTCGGATCGATGTCGTCGCCCTGCCAGCGGAACCAGAGGTAGAAGTCGACGAGGTAGCGGTTCGTGTCGAGATCGAGCGAGGGCACGTCGTTGAGGTAGATGCCCACGTAGACGGGCCGCGGCACCGCGAGCTCGCCCGAGGGCTGCGAGCGCGGCGCGTCGGCGTCGAGGATCGCGTCCACGATCCCGTCCGGCGCCTCCGCGGCCTCCGGCGCCTCGGCCCCGGCGTCGTCTTGCGCGGCGACGGGGAACGCGAGCGACGCGAACAGGAGGACGAGACCGAGGGTAGGGCGCCGGCGCATCGGGCGGAGACTACGCCAGGCTGGTGCCTCAGGGCACACACGAGGGCTGGCACGAGGTCGGTCCGTCCGGCGTGTCGCTCACGCAGACGAACTGCTCCGCGCAGAGGCGTCGCTCGGTGCAGCGGCAGCCGACCGCGTCACAGAACTCGCCTTGGCTGCACTGCGGCGTACCGAGGACGTGGACGCATCGCGAGTGCCCGTGTCTCCCGTTCGCGAGCCTGGTCGCGTCGGCGCGACAGGCGTCATCTTCGGCCGCGGTGCATGGCCCTGCGGGACCATACACGTGGGAGGGGACGCAGACGGCTCCGCCCGTGTCGAGGGGTGGCGGGTCCGAGTCGCGAGCATCGACCGCACCATCGGTCTCTCGACCGGCGTCGTCGGTGAGTGCCGCGTCGGAGGCCTGCGATCCGTCGCCGGGACGCGCTCGAATCGCCCGCGCATCCGGGCGAGAGCTGCACCGATCAGAAGCCGTCGCAGGCGAGCGCGCATCGAGAGGGCCCTCCTGGAGCGTCAGCGACGCAGACGTACGCGAGGGTGCAGCTGACTGCGCCGCACGTGCACTCGAGGCCGCGGTCGCCGCCCGGCATGCATGCCGAGTTGCCGCGCAGGCAGAGGCCGGTCCCGCCATCGGTCCCGCTGCATCGGCTCACGCCGATCGTTCCCGCGGGCGCCATCGACTGGGCCCACCGCTGACACGCGTCGTCGTCCGTGCAGCTGGGGATGTACGTCGGGTCGCAGATCCAGACGTCGCTCCCCACGTCACGGGATTCTGCCGTGCCCGCGTCGGTAGGACTCGACGCGTCGCCATCAAACGCGTCCAGCCCCGTCGCATCCGCGTCCAGGACGTGGCTCGCGGCACATGAGCAGCCTGCGATCAAGAGCGCGGCAGTCGCGGCGCGCACGCCCACAGCCAGTCGTTCGCGGAGTCCAGGCAAGGCACCGGACACCCGTCGCGCGACGGTCAGTGCGTACAGGGTCGGGCCTCTGATCCTGCGCACGCGCCCAGCGTCGCGTGAACGCATGCCGCGGTCCAGCGGCGCATTGCGCCGCCCTGCGCGCGCATCCATCATCGCGGCGCCGCATGGGTCGCGTCTACGTCACGGGGATGGGCACCGTCAGCTCGCTCGGGTTCGGGCGCAAGGCCTACTGGGAGGCGCTCGTCGCGGGCACGAGCGGCGCGTCCGAGGTCACGCTCTTCGACACCGGCTCGATCGGCCGGAACATCGCGTGCGAGGTGAAGGGCTTCCGCGCGCGCGACTTCCTGAGCGCCGCGGAGGCGCGGCGGACCGGCCGCTGCTCGGCGTTCGCGGTCGCCGCGGCGCGCATGGCCGTCGAGGACGCGAAGATCCACGCCAAGCTCGTCGCGGGCGAGCGCACGGCCGTCGTGCTCGGCACGACGATGGGCGAGGCGAACGTCCTGGGCGAGCTGCAGAAGGCGTGGATCCACCAGGGCGAGGACGCGCTCCAGAGCGCGAAGCTGCCCCGCTACGGCACGACGCTCTTGCCGATCCACGTCGCGCGCGCGTTCGGCGCGCGTGGGATGGTGCAGACGCTGCCCGCCGCGTGCGCCGCCGGCAACTACGCCATCGGCTTCGCCGCGGACCAGATCCGCGCCGGGCGCGCCGACGTGGCGATCACGGGCGCCGTCGAGATCATCGAGAAGCTCGAGTACGCAGGCTTCGCGCGCCTCGGCGCGATGAGCCCCGACCGCTGCCAGCCCTTCGACAAGAACCGGAAGGGGCTCTTGCTCGGTGAGGGCGCGACGATGCTCGTGCTCGAGTCGGAGGAGAGCGTGGTCCGCCGCGGCGCGACGCCGCTCGCCGAGGTGGGCGGCTACGGCCTCGCGTGCGACGCGCACCACATCACGCGCCCGCACCCGACCGGCGAGGGCAGCATCACGGCGATGCGCCAGGCGATCACCTCGAGCGGCCTGACCGTGGACGACGTCGACCACGTCAACGCGCACGGCACGGCGACGTCCAACAACGACAGCGTCGAGGCGCTGGTCATCAACCAGATCTTCGGCAAGCGCCGCGTCCCGGTCACGAGCGTCAAGGGCATGATCGGGCACTGCATGGGCGCGTCGAGCGCGATGGAGGCCGTCGCCTGCGTGATGACCATCCAGACCGGGATCATCCCACCGACGATCAACTACGAGACGCCGGACCCGGAGTGCGACCTCGACCTCGTCGCGAACGTCCCGCGCACGGCGAAGGTGGACGTGGTGCTGAACAACGCGCTCGCGTTCGGCGGCTACGACGCCGTGGTCTGCTTCGCGCGGCCCGACCGGCTGCCGCGCGGCGCCGGCATG
>JBGAQA010000174.1:0-7195 GCA_044220955.1 Sandaracinaceae bacterium | reverse complement strand
GCCGCGCACGCCTCCGGCGCGTCGCTCGCGCTTCGGGACGACGCGAGCGCGGTCGACGTCAGCGGCGATCCGACCGACGCGGCGCTCCTCATCCTGGCGTGGAAGGGCAAGTCACGACGCCACGAGCCGGTCGTCGCGCACGAGGTGCCGTTCACGTCCGCGCGGCGCATGGCGACCGTGGTCGCGACCGAGCAGGGCGGCCTCGTCGCGTTCGCGCGAGGCGCGCCCGAGGTGATCCTCTCGCTCTCGGAGAGCGTCCACCGCGACGGATCGACGCGTCCGATCACCGACGCCGACCGCGCCGAGATCGGCGAGGTCGCCGCTGCCTGGGGCGCCGAGGCGATGCGCGTCGTCGCGCTGGCCGTGCGGCGCGAGGCGCCCGAGGCGCCGGAGCACTGGGAGCGGGCGCTGACCTTCGTCGCGCTCGTCGGCATCGTCGACCCGCCGCGTCCGGAGGTGAAGCTCGCGATCGCCGCGGCGGCCGCCGCGGGGATCCGCTCGCTGATGATCACCGGCGATCATCCGGCCACGGCGCGCGCGATCGGCCGGGAGATTGGCCTGATCGGGCCCGCCGGGCTCGTGCTGAGCGGGCAGGAGCTCGACGCGCTCGAGGATCAAGGCCTCGCGGCGCGCATCGACGACGTCTCGGTGGTCGCGCGCGCGACGGCGGCCCACAAGCTGCGCGTGGTCGAGGCGCTGAAGGCGCGCGGCCGCGTCTGCGCGATGACGGGCGACGGCGTGAACGACGCCCCCGCGGTGAAGAGCGCGCACATCGGCGTCGCGATGGGCCGCGCCGGCACGGAGGTGACCAAGGAGGCCGCGGATCTCGTCCTGGCCGACGACAACTACGCGACGATCGTGGCCGCGGTCGAGGAGGGCCGCGCGATCTACGCGAACATCCGCAAGTTCATCTACTTCCTGCTCTCGTCCAACACGGGGATCGTGCTGACGGTGCTGGTCGCGTCGCTCCTCGGGTGGGCCGCGCCGCTCACGCCCATCCAGATCCTCTGGATCAACCTCATCACCAACGGCCTGCCCGCGCTGGCGCTCGGTGTCGACCCCAAGGATCCCGACCAGATGCGCGAGCCGCCGCGGCCCTCGACCGACCAGCTGATGCCGCGCGGCGACTGGCTCGCCATGGTCTGGGTGGGATCCATCATGGGCGCGCTGGCGCTCGGGGCGTTCTGGCTGGGCGCGCCGGGTGGCGGCGCGCGGCTCGCGGAGGGCTCGGCGGAGCTCTCTCGCGCGCGCACGCTCGCGTTCGCGGTGCTCTCGCTCGCGCCGATGTTCCACGCGCTCGACTGCCGCAGCCGGACCCGGTCCATCTTCTCCGTCGGGATCACCACGAACAGGTCCCTGCTCGGCGCGATCGCGATCGGCGTGGGTCTGGTCGCGATGGCGATCTACGTGCCCGTGCTCGAGCCCGTGTTCAAGACGGCGGCGCTCGACGGACACGACGCCCTCGTGGTGCTCGGCCTCTCGGCGGTGCCGCTCGCGGTCGGCGAGGCGCTCAAGCTCGTGGGCCGGCTCGGGCGCGACCCGCTGGCCACGACTGCGGTCTGACGCGCGCTCGCGCTCAGGCGACGTCGCTGGCGAGCTCGGCGCGGGTCGTCTCCGACAGCCGGGCCTCGTGCTCGTACGCCGGGTGATCGACCGCGAGCCGGACCTCGGTGCCCGGCACGGCGAGCAGCCCTCGCGCCTTCTCGCCGAGGGGGAACTCGAGGTACTGCACCGCCGCGAGCTTGTCGGTCGTGAACTGCTCCTCGTCGAAGGCTGCGCGCACGCGCTCGCCGCCGACGACGATCCAGACGTGGTTCTGGAGGCCGACGAGCCGATCGAGGCTGTTTCGGAGCGCCGCGTCGCTCTGGACCTCGATGAAGAGCGTCGCCCCGAGCGCGCCGTCCCCGGGGAGCACGCCGTTGTAGGTGTCGATCTCGTGCTGGATCTTGGCCGGGTCGGTGATGCCCTCCGCGCGGCACATCTCCTCGACCTGCCAGCGCATCGTCTCGCGGTTCTCGAAGACGAGCGTCACCTGCGGGCCGACCGAGACGCGGCGCCGCTTCTTGAGCGCGATCACCGCGCTGCGGCGCTCGTCGCGCACGGCGAGGAAGGCCTGAGGCGGAAGAACGTCGCTCAGCACGAGCTTCTGCACGTCAGTCCTCGATCTTCTCCCACCACTGGCACCACCACTCGCCGCCCACCAGGATCCGGAGCTTCGGGTGCCAGCAGTAGGCGATCGGCTTCTCGGGCTCGATGTAGTAGAGGCAGTTGTCGCAGCGCTCGCTGCCGCTCGGCTTGGCCCGCAGCACCGCGTCGTCCGCCAGGTGCCTCAGCTCGACCGACTTCTTCTCGTCGATCTCCTTGGGCTCGGGCTTGGGCATCGAATCGAAATCGGCTTCGTCGGCCATCGTCGGTCTGGCTCCTTCGGAAAATGGAGCGCCGCGCCGCCGCACCGCCTCGAAGACGGGCGGCGAGCGCGGCTCCACGAGGTCACTTCTCGAGCGAGTCGAGCCCCTTCTGGAAGCGGCCCGCGTGCGACTTCTCGGCTCGCGCGAGCGTCTCGAACCACTCGGCGATCTCCTCGAAGCCCTCGTCGCGCGCGGTCTTGGCGAAGCCCGGGTACATCTTCGTGTACTCGTAGGTCTCGCCGGCGACCGCCGACTTCAGGTTCTTGGCCGTCGTGCCGATCGGCTCGCCCGTCGCCGGGTCCCCGACCTGCTTGAGGAAGTCGAGGTGGCCGTGCGCGTGCCCGGTCTCGCCCTCGGCCGTGTCGCGGAAGAGGCCGGCGACGTCGGGCTGACCCTCCACGTCCGCCGTCTTGGCGAAGTAGAGGTAGCGGCGGTTCGCCTGCGACTCGCCCGCAAAAGCTTCCTTGAGGTTGTCGAACGTCTTGGTTCCCTTGAGATCTTTCATGTGTGTCGTCTCCGAGAGGCCGCCTTGGCTTGGGTGCGGAGGATAGGCCCGGCGCCCGGTCCTTCTCAAGCCCCAGTGCGCCCTTGGCAAGGGGCACGCGCACACCGGTATGCTCTACCTATGCGTACCGGCAAGCTCGCGCTCCTGCTCGCTCTCTCCGCTCTGCTCGCGGCCTCGCACGTCGCCGGCTGTGGGGGCAGCAGCGACCCGTTCACGCGGATCGAGTCGACGTACGACGGCATGGTCGACGCGCTCTGCCGGAGCTGCCCGGCCGCAGCCGGCGCGACGACGGAGGCCGAGTGTCGCACCGCGGCGGCGGCGAACGACCCGTTCAGCGGCGCGGAGTTCGAGTGCCAGCGCGCCGCCTACCGCATGTACCCGAGCGAGCTCGGGCCGTACTACGACTGCATCGCGCGTGCCGTGACGGGGTTCGACGGCTGCATGCGCAGCGCCGCGCGCACGTGCCCGCCTGCCTCGGCCGACATCACCGCGTGCAGCGACGCGATGAACGCCTCGATCCGGACGTGCCCGATGCCCGACTCGATCGCGGCGAGCCAGGCCGTGTCGGCCTGCTTCGCGGGGCCCTGACGCCGCCCGAGCCGAAGACGACGCCGATCCGTCGCGCGGTCTCCGAGGGTCGGGCGTTTCAGCCGCAGCTGCCGAAGAAGCAGAAGTGCCGGAACGCGGGCGGACCGTTCATGCAGCACGTCTGGCCCGGGGCGCAGTCGAAGTCGCCTTGGCACTGGCACATCCAGCCGATCCCGTCGGCACCGTAGCCGTCGAAGCAGGTGCCCCGGCCGCGGTCCGAGCAGAACTGGTTGCTGACGGGGCAGTAGCAGGACGCGATGCCGAGGAACGTGAAGCAGCCCTGGCCGCTGCAGTCGTTGCCGCAGCTGTCGCAGTTCGAGTCGGTACCGGTCTGCGTGGGAGTGCCGCCGCAGCACCGGTGGTAGTAGTCGCCGTCGTACTGCGCGTTGTCGGCGCGCGGCCAGTGCACGCACGTGCCGCCCCCGCACCAGTCGTCGGTGCACGGATTGCCCTCGTCGGGGCAGCCGGTGAGGTCCGGGACGTTCGTCGTCGTGCACGTCGCGGTGCCGTTGCACGTGATCGTCCGACACGGCGTGCTGACGCAGGAGATGTTCGTGCCACGGCACGCTCCGGTGCTGCACTGGTCGTGGTGGGTGCAGGGCTCGCCGTCGTCGCAGCTCGCGCCACCGCAGTCGGGGTCGGCGCAGTCCTCCAGGCCGTCGCAGTCGTCGTCCGCGGCGTTCGCGCACGCGGACTCCGTCGCCATGCAGGAGCCGGCATCGCGCGGCCCGACGTCCGTGCCCGCGTCGCGTGGGCCGCCGTCCGTGCCGGCGTCCGCGGGCGCGGCGTCGCTCGCGCCCGCGTCGCGGGCCCCGCTGCACGTGAAGTCGGGCTGGCACGCCCCTGCACCGCAGGCTCCGTCGTCTCGGGACACGAGGCACGCCCCCGACGCGCACGTCCCGGCGCCGCACGCGCCGGTCGCACACTCGACGTCGGTGCGGCATGCCGGTGTGGGGCAGAGCTCGGGCGTCTCGGGGGAGCAGCGTGGCACCACGCAGCGACCACCGCTGCACTCGGTCGCCGTCGGATCGTCGCCCGTCTCGGGACAGACCACGCGCGCGCACGTTCGGCTGATCACGACGGTCAGCGCGTGCCGCCCCCGGACGCTCAGCACGGTCGTACGGCGGATGAGCGGCCGGTTCATCGCGTCGAGGAGCGATACGCGGACGAACCAGTCGCCGGGCCCCACCTCGGTGAGCTCGGCGACCCGCGCGCCGTGCACGTAGTCGGCGCTCGCGTCGGCGGGCGCGTTGCGGACGCTGCCCGTCGGAGCCGCGCTCGCGAAGGGCGCGCTCGACACCTCCGTCTGCACGCTCGCGAACTCGGTCGCGGGCAGGATGTCCGTGCGGAGCTCGACGGTCAGGCCGGCTGGTGCGGGGCTGCACGCCACGAGGGCGAAGAGCGCGCTCCCCAGCCATCGCGTGCGTCGCATGAGCGAGAGCATCGCGGAGACGTCGGCACCGATCAACGGCGGCGAGCGCGAGCGACGAGCGCGACGCCCAAGAGCGCCCACGCGAGCGTGGTGGAGCGCTCCGCGCGCGACGCAGAGCATCCGCTCGCGCTGGCTCGAGCGCCTCCCGACGCGACGCTCGCATCGCCCGTCCGCACGGAGCCGTCGTCCGCGGCGTGGCCCGGGACGCCCGCGTCCGCCGCGGCGCTGCCCGTCCCGCCGTCGGGTCGCGCGGGCGGAGCGGGAGCGGGCGGGGGCGCGTCGACGACGTAGATCTCCGGCCCGCTGCCGCGCACGAGGTAGGGCCGAGCCGCGATGGCCGTGTCCATCGCGAAGCCGTCGCGGTACGTCAGCTCGACCATCGCGATCGCGGCCCAGTCGAGCCGCCACGCGGCCATCGCGTCGGGGCTCGGCACGTGGCGACGCGCAGGCGATCCACCGCGCACGTCCTCGAGGTAGACGGCCGGATCGCCGGCCGCGGCGAAGAGGTGCGGCGCAGCCGGCCACGGATCGCTCGGCGGCAGGGCTGCGAGCGCGGCGTCGTCGAGCACCACGACGTCCGAGCTCGCGAACTGCCACGCGGCGAACGCGTCCGGGTCGGTGACGTGGCGCCGGACACCGTCGGGGAAGGGCGGGGGCGGTCGATCGCAATGCAGGATCCCCGGCAGTCCGGAGAGCGCAGCTCCCGCTCCGGCGCCCGCCCCGGTGCCGTACGCGAACACCGGATGATCGGCGCCGTCCATGAACGCATAGGGGACCGGCAACGAGAAGCCGTGGTTGCCCACGTCGAGGCGCGGGATCCCGCCTCCCGTGCGGAACGTGGACGAGCCCGGCGCGAAGAGCGGCGCGTCGAGGGTGATCACGACGTCGATCGCGGCCTCGGGCGCGTCGGGGTCGCGTGCCCAGCCGCGGATTCCGTCGCACGCCGCCGCGTCGAGCCAGCCCTCGGGCGGGACGTCGGTGAGGGGGCACACCTGGCCGGGCAGGCCCGCGTAGGGGCCCTGATCGTTCCAGCGCGATGCTGGATCGCTGCATCCCCCGAACCCGAACGGCTCGAAGCCCGCGCCGTCGCGCGGCTCGAAGTGCAGGTGGGGTCCGGTCGAGGAGCCGCTCGACGCGATGAAGCCGAGGTGCTGGCCGCACGTGACGACGTCGCCGACGCCGACGGCGATCGAGCCCTGCCGCTGGTGGCCGTAGTACGTGATCACGCCGTCGGCGTGCTGGATCGCGACGTAGTTGCCGAACCCGCCGCCGCCGGAGCAGCCCCCGCTCGTGCAGCGGTCGAACTCTCCGTCGTTCGCCTGCACGACCACGCCATCGGCCGCCGCGAGCACCTCGCGGCCCTCGTCGACCGCGCCCCAGCCCCCGTACGTCGCGAAGTCGGTGCCGCCGTGACCGCCGTAGGTGATGCCGCCGCAGTTCCAGTCGGTGTGCCCGCCGTGGTCGCGGTAGGCGCTGACGGTCATGCAGCCGTCGTGGCAGCTCGAGGGGTGCCGGTACTGCGCAGAGGCGGCGCTCGAGACGGCCGCGAGCGCGGCGACGCAGAGTAGGGAGGTGCGTGTCATCGGGCCTCCGTCTCTCCGGCGGCAGGCGAGAGCGGCGCCGCCTGCGCCGGTGGCAGGGTCACGTGGCGCTCGCCGTAGCCGTCGTCGTACACGAGGTCGCCGCCCCGAGCGTGCATCGAGGCGTGGTACGCCGGTGGCGGCACGAACGTCGGGCCGAGCGGGCGGCCCGTGCGGAGCCCGTCGTTCGTCACCGGCGTCGACGGCCGAGCGCCGCTGGCGTCGACGAGCCAGATGCCCGCGATCCCGGACGCGCGCGCGCCGACGACGACGAGACGACCGTCCGGGAGGAAGAGCGGGCGATCGGCGAGCGCGAGGTCCATCGCGACGCGGCGGCGCGCGCTCGTCCGGAGCTCCAGCACGCGCACGCCACCGCCCTCGATCTGGGCGCGCGGGTACGCGAGCCGCGCGCCGTCGGCCGAGACCGCGAGCTCCGGGATCACGTGCTCGTCGAGGGGCGTTCCGTCGTCGCGCGCGAGCGTCCCGTCGGCCATCACCCACACCGCACCGCCGGGGACGAGCGCGCCACCGAGGACCGGACCGGGCGCGGCGATGGAGCCAGCCGGCGTGCGCAGCGCCATCGCGTAGGTCGGTCGCTCGTCCGTCTGGGGCAGCGTCTCGGAGGCCGCGCTGCGCAAGAGGGCGCGATCGCCGTCGCGTGCGACCTCGGTCCAGGAGCCGT
>JBGAQA010000173.1:0-7365 GCA_044220955.1 Sandaracinaceae bacterium | reverse complement strand
CCAGCCGCAAGACGCGGCGTGCGGGCGACCGCCAAGCACACTGCCGCCGCCCCGGCACCGCCGCCGCCGCCGCCGCCGCCGGCCGACCCCATCGTGCCGCCGCTCGCGTCGATCCCGACCCAGCGCTCGCCATCGAAGCGGCCGAGCGGCTCGCTGCACGCGCGACCCGGCGTCCCGTTCGTTCCGCCGCCGCCCGGACGGCCCGGGTTCGGGAGCAGGAAGCCGTCGCCGGGCACCGTGAAGTCGGCGAGGCCGCAGCAGACGTCCGCGAACGGACATGCGCCCGTGTCGGCCGTGATCGGGCCCTCGGAGTCCTGGCCGCCCGAGCCGCCCGCCCCGCCCGGCGCCGATCCGCGTCCCGGGGAGCCGCTGCCCTGGGTCATCGCGAACACCGGGCAGCTGGCCACGCCGCCCACGCCGCCGCCCGTGTCGATCCCGCCGCACGTGTTCGTTCCGCCCGCGCCGCCGCTCACGCGGTTCGTCGCGCCGGGCGTGCAGGTGTGGCTCGCGTCCTCGACCGCCCCGCGCGGCGGATCGCCGCTCGCCGGCATGGTGACGAACGAGCGCCCGGCCTCGCCCTGCATGCCCGAGGTCCCCGAGCCCGCGACACCGGCGCGGATCTGCATGTCCCTCAGGAAGAGCGACGCTCCCGGGTCGACGAGCACCGCTCCGAAGCTCGCCGCGGCGGCCGTGGTGGCGTCGAGCCCGCGGAGGCTCACCCACTCGATCCCGGTGACGCTCGCGCCCGCGCCGCGCACGACGAGGGCCGCACCGCCCGGAGCGCTCGTGCCGGCGGGCGCGCGGATCTCCACGCGGAAGCCGTCGGGGTCGAGCGCCAGGAAGTCGCGCCGGTAGCCGCCGTGCAGCTGGACGCCGTCGGGGAGCTCGATGCTCTCGGCGTAGGTGCCCGACGCGACGAAGACGTGCGGGCGCGGCTCGGGATCGCCGAGCGAGGTCGAGGCGCGCATCAGCGCCGTCGCGATGGTGCGGAGCGGGCGGGTCGGCGAGCCGGGGCCGGCGTCGTCGCCGTCGCTCGCGACGTAGAAGCTGCGCACGACGACGCCGTCCGCGCCGTCGCAGTTCACGTCGAGCATCGAGCCGCTCGTGCGCACGGGCCCGGGCTCGTCGCTCGTCGAGGTGACAACGCACTCGCAGCCGTCGGCGATGTTGCGGTTCGCGTCGACGCGATCGCCGGGCTGGATGCCGTCGTCCGTGTCGGGGCAGTGCAGCACGCAGCTCGGCGCGAACGGATCGCCCCCGCACACGAGGTCCCCCTCGGGGATGGTGCTGGCGGTGCAGTCGACGCCGCACTCGCCGCAGTCGTGGATGTTCAGGATGTAGGCCCCGCGCGCGTCGCGGTAGCCGTCGTCGATCGTGCCGTTGCAGTCGTTGTCCGTGTGATCGCAGACCTCGGCGAAGGACGCGCACTCCGAGAGCACGCCGTCGTCGCAGGTGGCGGTGCCCGGGCAGCGCAGGCCGGCCGGGTCGGTGAGGGCGCACGCGAGGGTGAACGTCTGGCCGGTCTCGCACGAGCAACTACCGGAGGGCGGCGTGCACGCTCCGTCGCGGCACGCGTAGCCCGGCGGGCAGGTGAGGGAGCAGTCGACGACGCAGCGCGGCTCGCCGCCGAGGTCGCGGCAGTGCGCCTCGTCGAAGTCGCCGCAGTCGCCGTCGTCCGCGCAGTGCATGCAGAGACGGTCGTACGCGGGGACGCAGACGCCCGTGCGGGACGGGACCCAGCCGGGATCGCAGGTGAGCGCGACGCAGACGGGAGTCTCGGCCACGAGGCCGCAGCCGACGGTGAGCTCGTGGGGCCGCGAGACGCGACACGCGTGGCCGCACTCGCCGCAGTTCAGGATGTCCACGTAGCGGCCCATCGAGTCCCGGAAGTCCTCGTCGACGAACAGATCCAGGTCGGAGGCGATACCGCCGTCGCGCGCCCCCGCGTCGGCTCGAGGCCCGGAGTCGACGGCCGCGTCGACTCCGGCGTCGGCGACCGGTCCCGTGTCGCGCGCGCCGCCGTCCATGGCGCCGGCGTCGGTCCTGCCGCCGTCGAGCACGCCCGCGCGCACGAGCCCGTCGAGGTCGTCGTCGAGGCCGTTGCACACCTCGGGGCGGGGCACGGGCCCGGGCTGGGCGTCCCACTGCCGGATCTCCGCGCCGGTCCGGCTGCCGCAGCCCGCGACGATCGCGAGCACGACCAGGCACGCCGCGAAGGCGCCCGAGCGGAAGCAAGCCCAGCCCATTCGAGATGCAGTATAGGGGGCGCAGCCGCCCGCGCCCGCGCTCGCGCGCCGGGGCGGACGAAGCACGCCCGGCCGCTCGCTCACGGCCCGAGGGCGGTCGCCTCGAAGCGAAGACCGAGGGTACGACGGACGAGCGCGCGGCAGAGGCGGCCCGGCGACGCGCAGACGACGCGGTCGATGCCGAGGGGCCCGAGCGCGCGGAGGGTCTCGACCCAGCGCACGGGCGAGACGAGGCCGGATGCGAGGAGCTCGGGGACGCGCACGCCGTCCACGGACGACGCAGTGACGGCGGAGACGAGCGGCACGCGGAGCCCACGGCCGGCGAGGGCGCGCTCGAGGTGCGCACGGAAGGGCGTGACGACGGGATCCATCGCGGGCGAGTGCCACGCGCCCGCCACCCGCAGGCGGGTCGCCCCCGGCACGCGCCCGAGGCAGGCCTCGTCTCCGGAGAAGACGTGCTCGTCGTCCGCGTTGTGCGCCGCGAGGACCAGCCCCGGCGGCACCTCGGGGAGCGCGCGGGCGATCATGCCGCCCGGGCGCGCGGCCGCGGCCTCGGCCATGAGGCGCCCGCGCTCGGCCGCGAGGGCGATGGCGGTCTCGTCGTCGACGTCGAGCGCGAAGCAGGCCGCGGCGAGCTCGCCGAGCGAGTGGCCGAGCACCGCGGTGGGCAGCTCTGCCATCGCGTGCGCAGCGCCCAGCGACACCGCCACGAGCGCCGGCTGGAGCACCTCCGTCCGGCCGAGGGCACGTCCCCCGCGCTCGATCGCGCGCAAGAGATCGACGTGCGTCGCCTCCGACGCGAGCTGGAGCAGGTGCTTGGCTCGCGCATCGCGACGCGCGAGCGCGAGCCCCATCTCGGGCTCCTCCGCGCCCTGCCCCGGGAACACGAGCGCCGTGCTCATCCGCGGAGGCTTCCGGCGCGGCGCGTGATGTGTCAATGGTACCGGCACGATGAGCGCCGCGTTCGACGTCGCGATCCTCGGCGGTGGCAAGGCGGGGAGCCTCTTGGCCCGGCAGCTGCGGCGTCACGTGCCGAGCGCGTCGGTCGTCGTCGTCGAGAAGGCGCGCGAGCGCTCGTTCAAGGTCGGCGAGTCGACCGTCGACGTCTGCGGGAAGTACCTCACCAAGCGCCTCGGGCTCTCGAGCTACCTCTACGACCAGCAGCTGCCGAAGAACGGCCTGCGCTTTTTCTTCGATCGCGAGGATCGGACGGGCGCGCTCGAGCAGCTCAGCGAGATCGGGACGACGGCGCTGATCCCGTTCCCCTCGTTCCAGCTGGATCGCGCACGCTTCGAGGAAGACCTGCTCCGCATGAACGCCGCCGCCGGCGTGGACGTGCGGATCGGAGTGCGCGTGAGCGGCGTGACGCCCGGCGCGCCGCACGTGATCTCGCTGGAGGAGGAGGGACGCCCCGCGGGGACGATCAGCGCGCGCTGGGTGGTCGACGCGACCGGGCGCTCGAGCGTGATCGCGCGCGCGCGCGGCCTGCGCACCGAGTCGCCCCTGGCGAACGCCGCGGTCTGGGGGCGCTTCCGGGGCGTGGCGGATCTCGACGACGTGGGGCCCGAGTCGTTCCACGCGCGGGTGCGGCACACGGCGCGCGTGCTCTCGACCAACCACTTCTGCTACCCGGGCTACTGGATCTGGCTCATCCCGCTCGGCCGCGGCGTCACCAGCGTCGGCGTGGTGATGCGCAAGGAGCAGTTCTCGCCGGAGCTGCGCAGCGCGGAGGGCTTCGCCGCGTTCCTCCGCTCGCACGCCGCCGTCGCCGGGCTGATGGAGAAGGCCGAGGCGATCGACACGATGTCCTTTGGCCAGCTCGCGTACGGCACGACGCGCTTCGCCGACGGCCGCGAGCGCTGGGCGCTGGTGGGCGAGGCGGCCGCGTTCACCGACCCGCTCTACAGCCCGGGCGGCGACTACATCGCGCTCGGGAACGACTGGGTGACCGACCTCGTGCGGCGCGATCTCGCGGGCGAGGACGTGGCGGCGCGCGCGGCGCTCTACGAGAAGGCGCTCCTGCTCCGGCTGGAGTCGACGACGCTCCTCTACGAGGGCCTCTACGGCACGCTCGGGAGCTTCGAGCTCTTCGCGTCGAAGTGGGACCTCGACACAGCCTGCTACCTGAACCTCTGGGTCGAGCCCTACCTGCTCGACCGGCACCTCGACCTCGGCGCCCTCGCGCGCGAGGTCGACGCCCGGCACATGGTGCTCGGCGTGCTGCGCACCTTCCGCCACGTCTTCGTCGACGCCGAGCGCGAGCTGCGCCGCCAGGGTCGCTTCTTCGAGAAGAACCTCGGCGGCTCGGTGCTCGATCCCGCGCTGCGCTTCCTGCAGCCGGACTTCGGTACGCCCGCCTCCGAGCGCCGGCAGCTGCCGCGCGTGCGCGATGCGCTCCAGCTCGTGCTCGACGAGGTGCGCGTCAAGCTCGGGCGGCCGCGCTCGCCCGAGCCGGTGCCGTTCTCCACCTTCGCGAGCGGGCGGCCGCTGCCGCTGACGTGATCCCCGAGGGCGTGACGCCGCGCGTGCGCGCGGGCGCGCTCCTCGCGCGCGAGTGGGACGCGATCGTCGTCGGCGCCGGGATCGGTGGGCTCGTCACGGCCGCGCTCCTCGCCACGCGCGCGCGGATGCGCGTGCTGGTGCTGGAGCGCCACCACGAGCTGGGCGGCCTCACGCAGACGTTCCGGCGGCGCCGCTTCGGCTGGGAGGTCGGCGTGCACTACGTGGGCGACGTCGGAGGCGGCTTCGTCCGGCGCCTGCTCGACGTGGTGTGCTCGCGCCGCGTCGACTGGGCGCCCCTGCCTGCGCGGCACGATCGGCTCGTCGCGCCCGGGATCGACGCTCGTCTCGGCGGAGATCGGTCCACGCTGCGGGCCCAGTGGCTCGCGCTCGCGCCGGGCGAGGAGCGCGCCGTCGATCGCCTGCTCGACGCGGCGACCGAGTGCGCGCGCCTCGCGCCTGCCCACATGATGGCGCGCATGCGACGGGGCCACGTGCCCGCGGAGCGCACGCCCTTCCTCGCGCTCTCGGACCGCACGAGCGCCGAGGTCATCGCCGAGGCGGGCGCCTCGCCGCGGCTCGGCACGCTCGCGTCGTACGCGTGGACCGACTACGGCTCGCCGCCCGAGCGCGGCTCGTTCGCGGCGCTCTCGATCATCCTCGCGCACTACCTCGGGGGCGCGTTCCATCCGGTCGGGGGTGGCGCGGCCCTCGCGCGGGCGATGGCGAGCACGATCGGCGCGGCCCGCGGCCAGGTCGTGGTGCGCGCGGAGGTGGCTCGCGCGCTCCTCGAGGCAGGCCAGGTGCGCGGCGTGGTGCTGCGCGACGGCACCGAGGTGCGCGCTCCGCGCGTGGTGAGCGACGTCGGCGCGCGCGGGACGGTCGACTGGCTCGCGCCGGACGACGCCGCGGCACGCGCGCGCATGCACGCCATCGGTCCCTCGGCGCCGCACGTCGCGCTCTACCTCGGCCTCGCCAGGGCGCCGACCGAGCTCGGCCTCGACGGGAGCAACGTCTTCATCGCGCGCGACGCCTACGGCTCGGCCGTGCGCGACTGGGCCGAGTGGTGCACCGGCGCGCGCGAGGAGCCCTCCGAGATCTACGTGTCGACCGCGTGCGCCGTCGATCCCTCGTTCGCGTCGCGCGTCCCCGGGCGCACGGCGCTCACGCTCGCCTCGCCCGCCTCGCACGAGGCGTTCGCGCGCTGGCAGGGCACGCCACACGCCCACCGGGGCGCGGACTACGCGGAGACGAAGAGGCGCCTCGCCTCGAGCATGCTGCGCATGGCGTCGCGGCACCTGCCGCTGGCCGACGTCGAGCACGTGGAGCTCTCGACGCCGCTCTCGACGCGTCACTTCACGAACCACGCGTCGGGCGAGATCACGGGCCTGGCGTCCACGCCGCTCCGCTTCCGCACCGGCCCCGGCCCGCACACGTCGACCGGCGGCCTCTATCTCACGGGGCAGGACATCTGGAACTGCGGCGTCGTCGGCGCGGCGCTCGGCGGCACGCTCTCGGCGAGCGCGATCACCAACCGCGATCTGTTCACCGAGCTGGCGATGCGATGACGCCGCCGAGGGCAGCTTCACGCGCGGCGCGAGGCGCATCGGCGTCACGCGCCCTTGACGATGGGATGCACGTACGTGTACGTACATGCACATGGCGACCAAGACGATCTCCATCGACCTCGACGCCTACGAACGCCTGCGGCGCGCGCGTCAGCGTGACGACGAGTCCTTCTCTCAGGTGATCAAGCGGGCGGAATGGCGGGGCCAGCGGACGAACGGGGCCGCGCTCCTTCGCGCGCTCGCCGCGGGCCCGAGGCCCGATCGAGCGACGCTCGCACGACTCGATCGCGCGCAGCGCGCCGACAGGCCGCCCGAGGACCCGTGGAACGGCTAGCGCTCGACACGACGTTCCTCATCGATCTGCAGCGCGAGCACGCGAGCCCCCGCAAGAAGCTCGGTGCCATCGCCTTCCTCCGCGAGCGTCCGACGTGCGAGCTCTCGCTGCCGGTCACGGCGCTCGCCGAGTACCTCGAGGGCTTCGACGCGGGCGACCAACCCGCCGCACGGAACGTGCTGGCCGGCGTCGCGCTCCTCGAGACCACCGAAGCCGTCGCCCTCCGATACGCGAGCGTCGCGCGCGAGCTGCGGCGCGCGGGTCGCCTCATCGGGACGAACGACCTCTGGATCGGATGCACGGCACTCACGGCAGACCTGCCGCTCGTCACCCGCAACGCCGACGAGCTGCGTCGCATCCCGGGCCTCCAGGTCGTGTCGTACTGACGAGCGGCGCCGGGCCAGGATCGCCCGAGGTACTGCCGACGAGACGCCATCGCACGGCGCGTGCGAGGCTGCGCGGCCCGCGGCGGCCAGGAAGAGCGCGAGCCCCGGAGGCTCGGCGATCGCTGCTCTCGGTCGTGCTCGGCGCGTCGTCGGTAGCGGCGATCGATCTCCTCCTCGACCACGTGCCAGAGCGCGAGCGTGGTGTCGTGATCGAAGGCGAGCCGCACGCGCAGCGCGAAGGGGAGCGAGAGCACGCCACTGGCGGACGGGCACGCGCGGGAGCACGCGCGAGACGAGATCGCGCGCGCCTGCCGTCATGCGTCTGCCGATAC
>JBGAQA010000172.1:0-7412 GCA_044220955.1 Sandaracinaceae bacterium | reverse complement strand
CTGAGCGAAGACGCGGCCGTGTGCGGCGCCGCCCTGCACTGCTGCGAGGCGACGGCGCACGCGGCCCGCACGGCCGCGCGCCGCGAGGGCTACGACCCGCGCGACGACCCGCGGCGCGACCCGCGCTACGACCCGGGCTATGGCGGCTACGACGGGTACGGCGACCCGCGCCAGGACCCGCGGGTGCGCCGCGTGGCCTCGCGCCTGGTCTCCGGGTGCCGGCAGCTGCGCGATCCCGACGCCGCCCACGCGAGGCGCTGCGCGGAGCAGATCGAGACCATCCGCCGCACGCTCCGCGAGGCCGGCGCGCCCGTCCCCTCGGCGTGCCACGTGCCGGACCCGACGAGCGCGCCGACGATGCCGACGATGCCGACGGCGACGCAGTAGCGACTCCCTCAGCGGGCGACGCGGATCAGCTCCGCGACGTCCTTCGTCAGCCGCACGCGCGCACCGGCATGGAAGTACATCATGTGCCCCGCCTCGTACGTCCGCTCGTGCACGCGCTTCACGATCCCCGGCTCGCTGCCGAGCTGACGCGCCGCGAGCTCGCTGCCGAAGAAGGGCGTCGCGAGGTCGTACATGCCGTTGCAGAAGAGGACGTGCGTGTGCGGGCTGGCGAGCATCGCGCGCCGGAGGTCACGCACGACGTTGACGAATCCGCCCGAGGTGTCCTTGTCGGGCACGCCCCACTTCCACGCGGCGTTCACCTTCATGTTGACCAGCTCGTACTCGCGCTCGTCGGAGAGGCCGAGCACGCCGCGGAGGTACTCGTTGGCGAGCGTGGTGAACGCGGGACCGGCAGCGTGGTGCGCCGGGTCGGCCTGCATGTCCGAGTGCCCGAGGTCCGTCTCGCTGCCGAGGTAGCGCGCGTCGAGCCGGCCGACCGTCAGGCCGCGACCGCGCAGCATCTCCTTGAGCACGCGCGCGTCCACCAGGCGCAGGCCCTGTTGCTCGATCCACGCCGGCGAGAGGCCCGTGAACGCCGCGAGCCTCTCGATCACCCGCGCGCGCCGCCCCGCCTCGAGCCCCGCGCCGTGGAAGAGCGAGGGCAAGTACTCGTCGATGGCGAACGCGCGCGCCTCGCGCAGGAACGCCTCGAGGTCGGCGGGCTTCTCCTTCAGCGCGCCGTGGTAGGCGGCCAGCGCCGCGTACGAAGGCAGGAAGAGGGCGTTCGGCACGAGGTTGCCGAACTGGAACTCGAGGTGCGCGAGATCGAGCGCGGGCGAGACGAGCACCACGCCGTTGACCGCGATGCCGCGATCGAAGAGGTGCGCCGAGAGCCCCGCGACGCGCGTGCCCCCGTAGCTCTCGCCCGCGAGGAAGCGCGGCGAGTTCCAGCGCCGGTGGCGCGTGAGGAAGAGCCGGATCAGCTCCCCCATCGACGTCAGATCCTCCTTCACGCCGGCGAAGTCTTCGAGCTTGCCCTTCCCGATCGGCCGAGAGACCCCCGTGCCGACGGGATCGACGAACACGAGGTCGGCGTAGGGCAGCAGGGTCTCGGCGTTGTGCACGAGCCTGTAGGGCGGCGGCTTGGGGAACTCCGGATCCGGCAGCTCCGCGCGCATCGGTCCCCACGCCCCGAGGTGCAGCCACGCCGACGCGGAGCCCGGCCCGCCGTTGAACGCGAAGAGGATCGGGCGATGCACGTCCGGCGTCTCGCCGCGCGTGTAGATGGTGTGGAAGACCTCGCCGATCGGCTCGCCCGCGTCGTTCTTCAGGTGGAGCGTCGCGGCGGTGGCGACGTAGGGCGTGCCGTCGGGGAGCGCGTGGCGCGTCTCGAGCGAGATCTCGGCGGGCACGGGCTTGTCGCCCTCGTCCTTCTTGTCGGCGGGCTTGTCGGCGCTCATGGGCCGGCAGGCTCGCACGGCGCGCTCACGGCGTCAGCAGGACGATCGCCGGGTCCGCGTCCGTCCGCGCGGGGAGCGTGGGCAGGCCCGGGAGCGCGAGCGCGCCGCTCCGATCGATCTCCCACACCACGCTCCCGCTCGAGAGCGCAGCGACGCCACCCGTGCGCGCGGGCCCCGCCGTCGCGCGCGCGAAGACCGTCGTGCCGCCGAGGCCGGCGAGCTCCGCGACGAACGCGCCGGTGCCCGACGTCGTCAGCGTCCCCCGATCGAAGGAGAGCGCGCTCTGGAACGCACCGCCGAGCAGGATCTGTCCCCCGAGCACGTCGAGCCCGCCCACGTCCGCGTCGCCGTCGAGCGCGACGCCCCACGCGGGGGTCAGGGTGCCGCCCGCCATCGAGAAGACGAAGACGCTGGCCGGGCCGGCGCCCGTGAGCGTCGTCCCGCCGAGCACGAGCATGCCGGAGCTGAAGACGCCCGCGATCGCGACGCGACCGCCGGGGAGCGCGACGACGCGGGTCGCGCGATCGTAGCCACTGGACGTGCCGAACTGACCCGCGAGCCCGACGGCGCCCGTCGCCCGTGCGAGGTGGACCGCGAACGCATCGTCGAACCCGGCGTGCCCGGTCGGGCCGTGCCCGAAGTCGGCCGAGCTGGAGGTCGCGCCGACGACGACCAGGCTGCTGCTGCCCTCGAGCGCGAGGTCCGCGGGGACCTCGTCGTACATGCCGCCGAATGTCCGCAGCCACTCGTACGTGGGCTGCGAGCCGGGGACCTCGACGGCCCGGAACACGAACCCATCGAGGCCGCCCGTGCTGGCGCCCGCCCCGTGCGAGCCCGTCCCGCCGAAGGTGCCCGCGCCGTACACGTAGGTCTGGCCCCCGGTCTGCTCGAGCGCCAGGGCCTCGATCGAGGCGGTCGAGGCCACGATTCCATCGGCGTAGATGCACCCCGGCATCGCGGCCGAGTCGAAGCGCTGCCAGAAGCCGTAGCAGCCGCTGATCGGACCGCCGCAGAGCGTCGCGTCGCAGAGCTCGCCGCCGACGACGAACGCGCTGCCGTCGGGGCTCGTCGCGACGGCGTGGATCGCGTCGTCCCCCGCGCCCCCCCACTGCGCGGACCAGGCGAGCGTCAGGTCCGCGCGGATGCGCGCGGCGAATCCGTCGTGGGCGCCGGCCGAGACCAGCGTCGTCGCGCCGAGGGTCAAGGACCCCGTGAAGGCTCCCGCGACGACGACGTCCGTCGAGCCCGGCAGCGCGAGCACGCGCTCGACCCGGACGTCTCCCACGTCCGCCGGCAGCGCGGAGACCCAGGAGAACGTCGGGCCGCAGGTGCCGGCGCTGCACGCCGAGAGAGGCAGCGCGCAAGGCGCGCACGAGCCGCAGTGATCGGGGCTCGACGCGATGTCCGTCTCGCAGCCCGGGGCGCTCGCGCAGTCGCCGTAGCCCGGCGCGCAGCCCGTCGGAGCGCACGCGTTCGCGACGCACGACATCGTCGAGCCGGGGATCTCGGTGCACGAGGCTGCGGCGGGCGCCTCGTCGGTCGCGCCGTCGCAGTCCTGGTCGACCGGTCCCGGCGCGTCGCCGCACTGCTCGATCGCGCTGGGGAAGACGGCGTCGTCGCCGTCGTCGCAGTCGCCGCCGCGCCGCGCGAACCCCGTCGGCGGTGTGCAGCCGACGCGCACGCTGCGGGTGTCGCCGTATCCGTCCCCGTCGAGGTCCCGGTAGAACGCCGTCTGGACCGCGCCCTCGTCGACGCGACCGTCGCAGTCGTTGTCGCGCCCGTCGCAGGCCTCCGCCGACCCGGGGCCGCTGGTCGCGTCTCGGTCGTCGCAGTCGACGCCCAGCGGCGCGCCACAGCGCGCGTCGGCGCGGCCGTCTCGGTCGTCGTCCTCGAGGTCGCCCAGGGCGATCACGAAGTCGGCCGTCCCGTTGCAGTCGTCGTCCACGCCGTTGCACAGCTCGACGGCTGCGGGGGAGATCGCCGCCGCGGCGTCGTCGCAGTCCGTCCCGCGCAGCGCATATCCGGCGGGCGGGATGCACGCGCTCGTCGCGGACGCCCGGCTGCCGAAGCCGTCGTGGTCCTGGTCGAGGTACCAGGGGACCGCGCTCGCGCTCTCGTCGACGCGGGGATCGCAGTCGTTGTCGATCCCGTCGCAGAACTCGACCTGGCCGGGGCTACGGGCGGCGTTCGCGTCGTCGCAGTCCGTGCCGTCCGCGCTGAAGCCCGCGGCGCTCGCGCAGGCGGTGATCGGCATCGCCGGGTCACCGTAGCCGTCGCGATCCGCGTCGACGAAGCCGGGGCTCGCGGCGCTCTCGTCGACGCGCGTGTCGCAGTCGTCGTCGACGAGGTTGCACACCTCGCTCGCGCCCGGGTGGGCGCTCGCGTGCCCGTCGTCGCAGTCGTCGCCGCAGTCGGTCCCGTTGCAGCAGCGGGCGTCCTCGAAGCCGTCCGAGTCGGCGTCCGTGCCGCCGTGCGTGTGCGGATCGCAGTCCTCGTCGTGCGCCGCCGCGTCGCAGACCTCGAGGTTGCCGGGGAAGCGCGCCGCGTCGGCGTCGTCGCAGTCCGTGCCGAGCGGCGCGCCCGCGGCGTCGAGGCAGCTCGCCGTGCCGAGCCCGTCGCCGTCCTCGTCGGGCACGTGCGCGACGCAGGCGCGGAGCGACTCCGAGCAGGAGTCGACCGTGCATGCCACGCCGTCGTCGCAGCGGGTCGCCGGTCCGGGAGCGCAGCGGCCGTCCGAGCAGCGCTCGGTCCCGTCGCAGAAGAGGCCGTCGTCGCAGCCTTCGTCCGTGCGGCACGCGCCCGCGGCGTCCGGCGCGCTCACGTCGGTCGAGGCGTCGCTCTCTGGCGAGCTCCCGCCGCACCCGGCGACGAGGGCGACCGACACGAACGCCCAGGAGGCCAGGCCACGGCGAAGCGACATGAGGAGAACCCTAGCCGAAAAGGCCACCCGCGGGCGCGCGCCGCGTCCTTCGGGATCGCACGGTGTCGCTTGCGCGCGCGGCCCCTTCGGCGATCCTTGCGCGATGCGCCGCATCCTCTTGGTCTTGCCCGTCCTCCTCTCCTGCGCGCCGCCGACCACCCCGACCATCCCCGTGATCGCGGGCCCTGGCACGCGATGGTCGGCCGGGATGCAGGCGTTCGAGGAGCACACGACCGACGTGGGGCTCGATGGCGTGCTCGGCACGCGGCTGCACGCCGTCGACTACGACGGCGACGGCTGGACCGACCTGCTCATCCTCAACGGGCGCGCGGTCGTGGGCGACGGGCTGCGCTGGACCACGCTGCTGCGCAACGATCAGCACGGCGGCTTCGTCGACGTGTCCACGTCGAGTGGGCTCCTCCAGCGGCGATCGGGAGACCCACAGGAGCGCCCGGTCGACGTGGCCGTGTTCGGGGACGTGGACGGCGACGGCGACCTCGACGCCTACCTCGGCGTCTCGACCGAGAACCCGACCAACAACGGCGACGAGCAGAGCGAGCTGATGATCCAGAACGCGGACCACACGTTCTCTCTCGGCCCGATCGACAGCCCGGTCCGCTTCTTCGACGCGGTCGGACCGCTCACCGACACGCCCTCGGGCGCCGCGTTCACCGACTACGACGTCGACGGCGACCTCGATCTCTTCGTCTCGGAGTTCGGCTTCTCGGACGCGAGCGGCGCCTTCCACTTCGTCGAGAGCCACCTCTACGAGAACGACGGCACCGGCGCGCTCACCGACGTCACGGCGCGGACGGAGGTCGGCACCGAGGACTGGATCAACATCCAGCACATCGATCAGGGCCTCGCGCACCCACGCGCGTGGTCCGCGACGGCCTGCGACCTGAACGACGACGGCCTACCGGACCTGCTCGCCGCGTCGTACGGACGCGCTCCGAACCACCTCTGGCAGGGGGCGCGCGCGGCGGACGGGGCGGTCACGTTCGCGAACCGCTCGGTCGAGTCGGGCTACGCGTACGACGCCCAGGTGGACTGGACCGACAACCAGTTCGCGCGCTGCTACTGCGGCACGCACCGGACCGACGCGATGTGCGCCGGGGTCCCGGCGACGCTGCTCGGGCCGCCCTGCGACACCAACTGGGACATGGGCACGGACACGCACCCGTTCCGGCTCGGTGGCAACAGCGGCGCGACGATGTGCGGCGACATCGACAACGATGGCGACCTCGATCTGCTCACCAGCGAGATCCAGCACTGGTGGGCGGGGGCGAACTCCGATCAGGCCGAGGTGCTCGTGAACGAGGGCGGCTCGGACGTGACGTTCACGCGCCCCGGCCGCGCCGCGATGGGCATCGAGATCCCGCACTCGGACCCGACCGGCTGGGACGAGGGGATCATGTCCGGAGCGATCTTCGACTTCGACAACGACGGCTGGGCCGACCTCTACTTCGGGATGAGCGACTACCCCGGCAACCACGGGATCCTCGTGCACCAGAGCGCCCCCATGCAGTTCGAGTCGGTGCCGATCGAGCAGGGCGTCGACCACCACCGAAGCCACGGGATCGCGGTCGCGGACTTCGATCGCGACGGCGACCTCGACGTCGTGGTCGGACACTCGCGCGCGCGCTGCGGACCGCCGGACGACTGCTACGCGACCCAGCAGATCCGCTACTTCCGGAACGTCATCGGCGGCAACTTCGTCCAGCTGCACCTGGTGGGCGCGACCGCCAATCGTCCCGCGATCGGCGCGCGCGTGGAGCTGACGACGACCGGCACCGCATCGCCGATCGCGCAGCGGCGGGACGTCGAGGGCGGCCACGGCCACTACTCGGCGCAGGACGACCTCGTGCAGCACTTCGGGCTCGGGCCCGCGAGCGAGGCGGACGTGACCATCCGGTGGCCGGCGCCTGGTCTGCCCACGCAGACCTTCCACGTGGTCGCCGGCCATCGCTACCTGGTGCGCCAGGGCGAGGGCCCCGTGCTCGACGATCCGGCGATGCGTAATCCGTGAGAAGCTCCCGCGGATGAACCCGTACGGCGATGGGCCCGGCCCCTACAACCCCGGACCGGGCGTGCCCGGCGGCGCGCCGCTCGGCCCCTCGGGCTACGGCGGCCCACCCTACGGCGGCCCGCAGGGCGACGACCAGATGGCCTGGATCGGGATCGTCTGCTCGAGCCTGGGGTGGTTCAGCTGCTGCTGCAGCCCGATCCCGTTCGTGGGGATCTTCGCGGCCGGCGGCGGGCTGCTCTTCTCGATCGCGGGCACGATCTGCGGCTACCTCGCGCTGCAGAAGGCCAAGCAGGCGAACGGCCGGACCGATCTCGCCATGATCGGCCTCGTCCTCGGGGCCGTGCGCCTCGGCCTGACGGCGCTCGCCATCGTCGCCATCGTCGCCATGGTCGTGCTCGGCGTGGGCGTTGGCGTGCTCGAGGGGATCACGCACCCGCGCTGAGGACTCGACCTCGCTCTCGACCTCGCTCTCGCTCTCGCTCTCGACCTCGACCTCGACCTCGCTCTCGCTCTCGACCTCGCTCTCGCTCTCGCTCTCGCTCTCGACCTCGACCTCGACCTCGACCTCGACCTCGACCTCGACCTCGACCTCGACCTCGACCTCGACCTCGACCTC
>JBGAQA010000171.1:0-7459 GCA_044220955.1 Sandaracinaceae bacterium | reverse complement strand
GCGGAGGATGGCGAGCTCGCCGAGGCCGAGGTCTTCGTCGTCGGGCGATCGAGCGCCGCGCGTGACGCCGGGCTCGGGGGGCGGGGGGGGCTCCGCGCGGCGCGGCGGGGGGGGGCGAGCCCCCCCACGTCCCCGGGTTCGTCTTCATCGGCGCGGCGATCCTCGCGTACGGAAGGCTCGAGGGCGGAGTGCTCGGCTACGTCGGGGCGCTGGTCGCGGTCGCCGTGGCGTTCTTCGTCGTGCGCGGCATCGGCGGACAGGCGCTGACGGCGCTCGAGCGGCCCCTGATCCGCCGGGCGCTCGCGCACGTCGACGCCCGGCCGATCCTCGCGGTGGCGGTGCTGCGCACGCTCCTCATCATGACGCCCGCGCTCACGTACGCGCTCGCGCTGACGCGCATCCGCTTCCGCGACTACATGCTCGGCAGCGCGCTCGGTCTGGCGCTCCCGATCGTCGCGATGAGCGTGCTCTTCGACTGGCTGCTCTCGTAGCGGGCGCGCTGCGCTACAGAAGGACGACGTCGCCGACGTCGAGCACTTCCTGGCCGACCACCGAGCGCGTCTCTTCTTCGCGCTCGGTCGCGAGCTGGTAGAGCTCGCCGAGCAGCGTCGGGTGCTCGCGGATCGCCTCGGCGAACCCGGCGCGCGTGAGCTCCATGGCGACAGCCGCCGAGAGCGCACGCACCGTCGCGGTCGCCGGGCGGCGCAGCACGATGCCGATCTCGCCGACCACGTCTCCAGGACCGAGCTCCGCGAGAACCATCGTCTCGCCGTCGGCGTCCTTCTTCGTCACGCGGACGGTGCCGCTCGCGATCACGAAGAGTCCCTGGCTCTCGCTGCCTTCGGCGACGAGCGTCTCTCCCGGCGCGAACGTCTTGGTCGCGAAGCGCGACATGAGCGCCTCACGATCGGCCGGCGGCACGGCGCGCAGGATGATCGAGTGACGCACCAGGTTGGCGATCATGCGCGCACGGCAGAACTCGCCCAGCTCGTGGCCGATCGCCGGCTCGTCCTTCGCGATCGCCTCGAGCTCGGGCCGCCCGATCACGAGCACCTCGCACGGCTCTTGCGCGATCACGGCGGCGGCGCGCGGCGCGTCGGAGACGAGGGCCATCTCTCCGACGATCGCTCCGGGTCCCAGCACCGCCAGGACCGTCGGCGGCTCGCTCATCGTCGCGCGGTCGGCCTTCATCGGTACGCGTTCGGCGCGCAGGATGCCGTGAACGACGACGAACGCCTCGTTGCCCTCGGTGGCCTGCTCGATCGCCCGCTCGCCCGTCACGAGCGCCCGGACGCTCATCGCTCCGAGCAGGCGCGCGAGGGGCTTGGGCGCGAGGGCCGAGAAGAGCGGCAGCGCCGGGACCTCGCCGTCCTCGACCACGTCCTTCGCGCGGACGAAGGTCGCGAGCGCCTTCTCGGCGCGCTCGAAGAGCGGCGCGTCCTTCAGCGCCGCGAGCTTCGCGTCGACCGTGGGCGTGCCGGGCAGCGCAGGAGGGACGGGCGCGACGTCGGCGATGCGCTTGCTGCCCTTGCCGAAGACCTCGGCGATCCGCCTGCGGACCTTGCCGCCCTCGCCCCCGGCATCGTCGGCGAGCTTGGCCGCCACGACCGCAGACGGAAGGTCGCCGCGACGCACGTACGCGTCGGCCAGCTTCTCGGCCGCGTCCGCCACCGCGAACGTTCGGCCCTCCGCGACGAGGGCGTGCGCGAGGACCAGCACGGCCTGCAGCTGGAGCGGGTCCGCCTCCACCATGGCGATGCCCGCTCGCAGCGCGTCCTCGTTCTCGCCTGCGAAGGCGTGCGCCCATGCGCGATCCAACATCGTGTGCTCGCTCATCGGGCGCAGACCCTAACACGACGCCCGCGCCCGACCGGTGCGAGCCCAGCCGAGGGGGTGGTCCGACGTACGATGGGCGCGCGACCGATCACGAGGACGGCCAGACCCGGAGCAGCTCGCATGGCGCGAGGGTAGCGGATCGCGCTGGCGTTTGGACCCGGTGCGGGTAGGCCTGCCCGATGCGGGTCGTCGTGGTCGGAGGCCGCGGGTTCCACGCGCTGCCGGCGGGAAAGCGGGACGGTCTGCGCGGGACGTTCCTCGTCGACGAGCACGTCTGGCGCGCCGTCGTGCTGTCCCGCGCGCGCGAGCTCGACCCGGCGCTGCAGATCGAGACGCGGGGGATCGAGACGCGGGGTCTGCCATGAGCGCCCCGCGCGTCGCCGTCGTCCTCGGCGGGGCCGGCTTCATCGGCCGCCGGCTGGTGGCGCTGCTCGCGGGCGAGCCCGTCGCCGGCGGTCGCCCGGCCGCGTGGCCGCGCTTCGACCGCGTCCACGTCCTGGATCGCGTCCCCTTCGCCCCGGGCCTCCCGCTCGCGGGGATCACCTCCGAGGTCGTGGACGTCACCGACTCCTCCTCGCTCGCTCGCTCGCTCGCGGGCGCGCACACGGTCTTCCACCTCGCCTCCATCGTCGACGTGAGCGTGCGTCCCGGCCCGCTCATCGAGCGCGTGAACGTCGGCGGAACGCGCAACGTCGTCGAGGCGTGCGTCGCCGGGGGCGTGCGCTCCCTGGTCTACACGAGCTCGGAGGACGTCGTGCTCTCCGAGGTGCCGGTGGCGTGGGGCGACGAGTCGTACGCCTACCCCGCGCGGCCGATCCATCCGTACGTCGCGACCAAGATCGAGGGCGAGAAGCTCGCGCGCAGCGCGGACGGACGCGCAGGCCTGCGCACCGTGGCGATCCGCCCGGTCCACGTGTATGGCCCACACGACCCGCACGCGATCGTGACGAGCCTGCGCGCGCTCGCCAGTGGCAGTGTCCGTGTCCTGGTCGGCCACCCGGGCGCGCGCTTCGACATCGTGTACGTGGACAACGTCGCGCACGCACACCTGCTCGCCGCGGCGGCGCTCGATCGTGGTCCCGACGCGGTCGGGGGGCGCGCCTACTTCGTCGGCGAGGGACGCCGCCCGAACTACTTCGAGTTCCTGCGGCCCTACGCCGAGCGCAAACAGGTACCGATGCCGCGCCGCTACCTCGGCCGCACGGGGACGGCGATCGCGGCCCGCGCGCTCGAGCTCGTGCACCACGTCACGGGCCGCGAGGTGCCCTTCCACCGCTTCCATCAGCGGGTGATCGGCGAGGACTTCTTCTTCTCGAACCGCGCGATCGAACGCGACCTCGGCTACTCGCCGCTGGTCAGTCCGGACGAGGGCCTGCGGCGTACGCTGGCGTGGCTCGACGGCGTGCCGATCCGCTGATCACGCCTGGCTCTTCTGTCGCAGCGCGTAGCGTCGCTCGCAGTACGCCACGTCGTCGACCCAGAGCTTGCGCGCGCGCGCCTCGATCAGCGGCCTGAGCATCGTCGCGCGCGGGAGCCACGCGACGCTCGCTCGCTCGCTCGTCGCGAGCGTCGCCTCCACGATCGCCGTACGGCCGGGCGCGATCGGCGTGGCGTGCGTCTCCACCACCGAGCCGACCCCCTCGCCCGACACGATCGTCATCACGATCGTGCGAGGATCGGGACACTCGAAGCGGGCGTCGACCTCCATCCCGACGCGTCCCGCGATGCGGTAGACGACGCGCACCGTCACGTGGTCGATCGCTTCGTCGAGCACCGAGAGCCGCGCGAAGCTGTGCCCGTGGAAGTGCGCGCCGTGCCAGGGGTCGAGGCGGTTCGCGATCACGTCCTGGGGCGCGCAGCGCCCCTCCATGCGGATGACCGCGTCCAGCGCGCGCGGCGGGCGCACCGGCAGGATGGGCTTCTCCGTCGGCGCCTCTCCTTCGCGCAAGAGGGACTCGAAGCGCGCCCACACGAGCACGCCGTCGTCGAACGTGACGCGCGGCGTCCAGTCGGTGCGCTTGCCCTCGGGGTCGAGCGCGAGGCCGTGCCACGGGCAGACGATGCGGCCGCGACCGTCGACGCTGCCCCGCGAGAGCTCGGCGCCCATGTGTGGACAGCTCTCGGGCGCGAGCGCGGGGCCGCTGCGGCAGCGCCAGCCGACGAGCTCGTGCCCCTCGATGGTGTAGGGCCGCGGCGTGCGAGAGAACGCGCGGCTCGCGTCGATCACGCACCACCCGCCCGAGGGCTTCGCGAGCGCGTGCTCGAGCGCCCGGTCGATCTTGGCCGGGTCGGCTCCGATCCAGTCGGGCCTCGCCGTCCTCTTGGCCGTGCCGCTCGTCGGGGGTCGACCGATCAGGAGGGGACGCTCGGACATGGCTGGCGAACATAGGAGATCCGAGCGCTCGGAGCACGCGCGTTTGGCGGCATCGCCGGGCTCGATCCGCTACGCTGGCCCGGTGATGAGCGATCCGGGCTCGAGCGAGCGGCCCACGGTCGACGGGCCGCGTTCCGGCGCGTCGCGGCCGGGGCATCCGGTCGAGGTCGCGGGCCGCTACCGGATCCTCGGCCGGATCGGCGACGGCGGCATGGGCGTCGTCTACAAAGCAGAGCACGTCCTCTCGAAGAAGAAGCTCGCGATCAAGCTGCTCCATCCGCACCTCTCGCACGGCAAGCAGGCGGTCGAGCGCTTCCGGCGCGAGGTCAGCGCGGCCGCCGAGATCGATCACCCCGGGATCGTGCAGGTGTTCGATGCGGGGATGGACAGCGACGGCTCGTTCTACATGGCCATGGAGCTGCTCGAGGGGCAGTCGCTCGCGAGCCTGATGAAGCGAGAGTGGCCGGGCGCGCGCCGCGCGATCGAGATCGTGCTCGAGCTCTGCGAGCCGCTCGGCCGTGCTCATGCCAAGGGCTTCATCCACCGCGATCTGAAGCCCGACAACGTCTTCCTGGCGAGGGATCCGGAGACGGGCGTCGAGCGCGTGAAGCTGCTCGACTTCGGGCTCGCGCGCGAGATCACCAAGAAGGGCACGACCGAGAGCGGGGTGACGTTCGGCACGCCCGAGTACATGGCGCCCGAGCAGTCGATGAGCGCCAAGCACGCGAGCACGCAGGCGGACGTGTGGTCGGTCGGCGTGATGCTCTACGAGCTGCTCAGCGGCTTCCACCCGTTCACGGGCGAGACCCCGAACGCGATCATGGTCGCGGCGATCAAGGAGCCGCACGAGCCGCTCGCGCCGCGCGCGCCGCACGTACCGGCGCCCATCTGCGAAGTGGTGGAGCGCGCCCTCGTCAAGAACGTCGCGCTGCGCATCCCCACGGCTGGAGAGCTCGCCGAGGCGCTGCACCGAGCCGTGGACGCGAGCCCCGCGCTCGACGACCGCGCCCCGACGCGCACGCACCGAACGACGGAGCAAGACAGGCCCGAGGAGCTCGAGCCCGACATGACCGGGATCCCCGCGGCGGACGACGCGGCGATCGCCTCCTCGCTGCACGCGCGGCGTGGCGCCCAGCGCGAGATCGTCACCGAGCCCCGGCAGGGCGCGCCGGTGCGCCCGTGGTGGACGTATGCGCTCGCGTCGGGCGTCGCGTCCGTCCTCGTCGTGGTCGCGCTGGTGCTCTGGTCCGGCACGCGCGGCGGGGCGCCGGAGATGAGCGCGACCTCGCTCGCGACGGTCGTGCCCGCAGGCGCGTCGCTTCCGCGTCCCTCACCTCCGCCTCCGACTCCCCCCGCCGCGCCCGCGAGCGCCGTGCCTGCGGGCGCCGTGCCGCCGCCGCCGAGCACCGCCAGCACGGTCGAGCCCGCGGCCCCGCTCGCGACGACGACGGCTCCGGACGAGGCCCTCCTCGTGGCGCCCGCCGCCCCGGCTACCACCGAGAGTCCGCGCTCGCGCGTCCGCGGGTCCGTCCTCACGACGCTCTCGCCGGAGGACGCGTCGCGCGCGCGAGATTGCCTCGCGCACAACGACTTCACTTGCGCCGTCGAGATCTACCGGACGTCGCGTGACCCGCACGACCTGCGACGCGTGGTCGACGCGCTCGATCACCTCGGTCGTCACCACGAGGCGCTGAGCGCGATGCGTGACTTCGTCCGGCGCTTCCCGAGCGCGAGCGAGTCGGCGGGCTACCGCGCGCAGCTCGCCGCGGCGGGCATGTAGTCATCCTGGACGGAGCTCGCGCGGCCGCGGCTCACGGGGCCAGCTCGGCGGGCCAGCTCAGTGGGCCAGGAACACGCCGTCGCTCGTCACGTGCGCGATCGCGTCCGCCAGCGCGGCGGCGCGCGCACGTGCGGTCTCCATGTCGGGGTGGCCCGACCCGCAGCGCGCGCTGAACTCTCCGAGGCGCGCGTTCACGTCGGCGAGCTCGCCCTCGAGCGCGCTCGTCACGAGGGCGACGTCGATCGCCTCGCCGCCGGCTCGCGCCTGCTCGAGCGACGCGCGCAGCGACGTGATCCGGGCGCGCGCGGCGACGACGTCGGGGTACGACTCGCCGTAGCGAGCGCGCAGCGCCGCCAGCGATGCAGCCGCGAGCGCGAGGTCGATCTGCGTCCGGGTCGCGCCCGTCTGCGCGCGGGCGCGCGTCCCGACCGCCGCGAGCGCGACGCCAGCCAGGAACGTCCGGCGCCTCACGTGGGCTCCCCGCGCAGGAACGCGCCGACCTCTCCGACGACGCGCTCGATCTGGGCCTGGGTCGTCGCCTGGTGCACCGGCAGCGCGAGGACCTCGTCCGCCGCGCGCTCCGACTCCGGGAACGAGCCGACGCCGTGTCCGAGCAGTGCGAAGCACTCCTGCAGGTGGAGCGGCAGCGGGTAGTACACCTCGCTCCCGATCTTGCGGTCCGAGAGGTGCGCCTTGAGCCGGTCGCGCAGTCGCGTCTGCTCCCCCGCCCGATCGTCGCGGACGCGGACGACGTACTGGTTGTACACGTGCCCGGGCTCGGTCTTCTTCGGCGTGACGAGCGCGCCCTCGGGCAGATCCTCCTCGAGGAAGAGCAGATCGTAGAGCGCGGCGTTCTTCTTGCGTGCCTCGGTCCACGCAGTGAGGTGCGGCAGCTTCACGCGGAGCACCGCGCCCTGCAGGCCGTCGAGGCGGAAATTCCCCCCGATCACCGCGTGGTAGTAGCGGCGCTCGCCTCCGTGCACGCGCAACGTCCGCACGCGCTGCGCGAGCTCGTCGTCGTGGGTCGTCACCAGGCCGCCGTCGCCGAAGCCACCGAGGTTCTTGGTGGGGTAGAACGAGAACCCCGCCAGCGCGCCGAGCCCGCCGACCGGCCCGAGGGCGTGGTGCGCGCCGATCGCCTGCGCGGCGTCCTCGACGATCGGAACCGCGAACGCCTCCGAGATCGCGCGCAGCGCGCTCATGTCCGCGGGCTGTCCGTAGAGGTGCACCGGCATGATCGCCCGCGTGCTCTCCGAGAGGGCCGCGCCGACGGCGTTCGCGTCGAGGTTGAACGTGACCGGATCGATGTCGACGAACACGGGTCTCGCTCCGAGCCGCGCGATGCACCCCGCCGTCGCGAAGAAGCTGAAGGGCGAGGTGACCACCTCGTCGCCCGGTCCGACGCCGAGCGCCATCATCGCGACGAGCAGCGCGTCGGTGCCGCTCGAGACGCCGATCGCGTGCTTCAC
>JBGAQA010000170.1:7513-7801 GCA_044220955.1 Sandaracinaceae bacterium | reverse complement strand
CGAGGCGCGTGTAGGCGCGGGAGCCGAGGATGCGTGTGCGCCAGGAGAAGCTTCCGTCGCTCGCCATGTGCGCGACGACGAGCGTGGGGCTCGTGCGAGGCGTGGTCGTCGCGAGCGGAGGCCCCGGCTCGTTGAAGCCGCTCCCCGCGATCACCAGGCCGCCGCTGCCGTCCGGGACGACGCGCAGCTCGCTCGCGCCTGCGATTGGGGTGGCGCTCGTCTCGAGCACGCCGGCGGGGGCGGCGTCGAAGCGCGGGTCGAGCTCGACGAGCCGCCGCCCGAGCCGCC
>JBGAQA010000170.1:0-7503 GCA_044220955.1 Sandaracinaceae bacterium | reverse complement strand
GCACCGCGAAGTTCGGCGAGAACGGCCCGCCCGCCAGCGCGATCGCACCCCCGGCCCACGCGAGCGCGCTCACGGTCCCGGAGCCGTTGTACGGGGACAGGATCGCGACGACCTCGGCGCCCGTCCGGGTTGTCAGCGAGCAGAACGTGTCGACCGACCCCGTCGCCGTGGCATGCACCGTCACGACGCGACCGAGCGCGCCTGTGGCGGGATCGAGGCTCGCGATCCACGCGTCGGTCGACAGCGACGTCGTGCCCGCCGCGGACCACGTCGTGCCCGTTGCTGCGTCCGTCATCCCCTCGCGTCCGACGACGCCGCACACGAAGAGTCGGGGCGCGCCCGCAGGCGAGACGACGAGGGCGCTCGACGGACCGAACGACTGGAGCGCAAGTCCCGTGGCCGGCGTCGAGTAGGAGTGGACCCACGCGGGCGAGCCGTCGGGGTGCAGGCGCGCGATCACGATCGACTGCGCAGCGATTGCGGTCCCCGCGAACATCCCGGCGACGTCGGTGCGCCCGCCGACCAGGACGTCCTCGCCCGCCAGGCCGATCATCCCGAAGTCGCCGGGGAAGTCGAAGAGCACGCCCCCGCTCGCCGCCCACCTCGGGGTCAGCGTCGTGGGGAGTGACCCCGGCCCTGGCAGCCGAGGCGTGCCCGCGTCGCCCGCGCCCGAGTCGGTGACGCCGGCGTCGCCACGCAGCTCGTCGCCCGGGTTGCCGGCGGGGGCGAGCGTCGTCGGGTCGATGTCGGGCACCGCGACGCAGGTGCCGTCCTCGCACGTCAGGCCGTCCGCGCACACGATGCCCGCGCAGCGCGACGAGAGGTATACCGGGAGCGCGAGCCGCTGTCCCGCGACGAACCCCGTGCGTACGACCCGCGTCACGGTGCGCACGCTCGGGTCGGCGTCGTCGCAGACGGAGAGCGCGCTCACGCGCAGCTCGATGCGCGCCGACGCGTCGTCGCCGGGAGGCAGCAGGCCGAACGAGAACGGGATCGACACCTCGGGCACGCCCGTGCGGTGCACGTAGAAGAGGTGCGGACTGTCGAGGGGCATGAACGGCGTACCCGGGCCGATGCGCGCGGCCTCCGCGACCACGCATTGGATCTGCCCATCCGGCAGGTCCGAGCCCACCACCGGCACGAGCTGGGTGCGTCGTTGCGCGCACGCGGTCGTCAGCAGGAGACAGGCGACGAGCGCACGTCCGGGGCGCACCACGCAGCGAGCGTAGCACCCGAGCGCGGGCCGAGCGGTAGAGCCCGCGTCGCGCCAGGGCGAGCTCCTCACGACGCCCCGCCGCGCGCAGGATCGTGCGCGCGGCCGGCGATCACGTGCCTTTCATTCGTCTATCGGGGTGACGGTGCCGTCCACGCGCGCCGCACCACGAACGCCGCGACTACCAGCCCGACGCTCTGCACCGCGCCGAGCGTCAGCGTCGCGAAGTAGGGGAAGAACTGCAGCTCCGCCGGGGGCGCCGGGTAGCCGACCTGCCAGCCGAACGCGATCGGGTGCGCGATCGCGAGCAGGCTCCCGATCACCGACACGGTGGTCCAGTCCGCGAGGAGCGCGCTCACGCTGCGCCGCGCGCGCGTGTGGAGCAGCACGAACACGCTCGACCACGTCAGCGCCATCAGCACGGTGAACGCGATGAAGTCCGCGCCCGTCGAGACGCTCGTCAGATCGAAGCTGCCGCGCACCGCGAGCTGCGTGAGGTAGAGCGCCGCGTAGAGGCCGAGCACGAACGTCGTGCCGAAGGCCGCGCCACGCGCGTGGTCGTGCCGGAGGTGCCTTCGCGCCTGGTGCACCAGCGCGGCGAGGATCAGCGCGAGGACCGGCAGCGCGCGGAGCACCTGCCAGGCGCGCGCGCGGTCGTGGAAGCGCTCCCAGCTGCCCTCGCTCCCGGGGTCCCAGCCCTCGAGCCGCGCGCGGTTCTCGTCCCGGAAGCGCGTGATGGTGCTGCGGCGCTCCGCGAGGTAGCCGGGCGGGAACGCCGAGGGCTCGGCGATCGAGAAGATCGTGTCGAGGTCGTCGCCGCCCGCGCGCATGTCGGACGGGAAGCGCACGCCGAGCAGGAGCGAGAGGGCCGGCGCGAAGCTCGTCGCCCGCATCGCGCCGCGCGCGTGCGACGCGCGCACGCCGCGCCCGGCGTAGCAGGTGATCACGTGCGCGATGCGATCCTGGGTGCCCCCGTGCCCGCCGTGCAGCGAGTGGCCGTGGTCGGCGGTCACGACGACGAGGTCGCGCTCGAGGTCGAGCGTGTCGAGCATGCGGCCGATCTCGTCGTCGACGCGCGCCACCGCGTCGCCGTAGTCCGCGGAGGCCGCCCCGCTCTCGTGTCCGGCCTCGTCGACGTAGACGGGATGGACGAGCTCGACGTCGGCGTCGGGCGCGAGCTCGAAGTAGTCGTCGGCGCGCGGCAGGACGAGCTCCTCGTCGAAGCCGTGCGGGAAGAGCTCGCCCCACCAGCTCAGCTCGCTCACCGCCGACACGCGCAGCCCCGAGGCGCGCGCGACGTCCCAGATCGACTCGGCGCCGAGCGGCGTCACGTCGTCGTTGCCGCGCGCGCCGGTGCGGTCCTGCTCGAGCCCGGTGGAGAGCACGGCGAACACGGGCCGTGAGACGGAGAGCGCGCCGACGTCCGTGTCGAGACACTGCCCACTCTCGGCGAGGCGCGCGGTCGAGCGCATCCCCTCGGCCTCGACGTGCCCGAGCCCGTCGACGACCACCACGACCGTGCGCCGCGGCCGCGTGAAGCCGGCGACGTCGCCGAGCGCGTCGTGCACGCCGACGAGGTGGAAGCCCGCGTGCGACGAGTGCCGCGTGTCGTAGCTGACGCCGAGCGCCGTCGAGGCGCCCACCCCGACCGCGCACCAGGCGGCCAGACCGAGCGCGGCGCGGCGTTGGGACATGGGGAGCGGGGAGAACGTGCGGACGGAATCGCGCGGCGCATCACCGGTTGGATGGGCGGGTGTGCGGGACCGCAGGGCGTGGGGCGAGGGCGAGAGGCGAGAGCGAGAGCGACGGGCGAGAGGCGAGAGCGGGAGCGAGGGCGGAGGGCGCGTTCGTGAGAAGGTGTCGGCTCCCTCTACGAGATGCTGATCACGGAGGGGCTGGCAGACGACCTCTCGCAGCTCCCGCCCGTGTCCGGCGCGTTCCCAGACCGATCGCCTACGAACGATGCGTGCTGCGCCGGCGCCCGCCAACTCGGCGGGACGGTCGTAGCAGCGACGCACGCCGCCTACGCCGAACTACCCACGCCAGCACGAGGCTCATGCTCACCGCCGGGGCTGCGCTCGCCTGACCGTCGTCGGACGCCCGGCATCCGCACCCCCCACCTGCGACTCGTGACGAGGCCCCGACGTCGTCGACGGCCGCCTCATCCCACACCGCAGCATCGGGTGCGGTCTCGCCATCGACTCCCCCATCCCAAAGCACCGACCTCGCGTCTTGACCCGCGTCCCGGATCGCCGGGCCCGCGTCCGGGACGTAGGCGTCCGCACCGGCATCCGGACTGCATCCAGGGGCCTGCGTGCACACCCCATCGAACAATGCCCCTTCGGCGCTCGCGCAGACATCGCACGCGCCGTCACACGCATTCGTGCAGCAGACGCCGCGAGCGCAGACACCCGAGGCGCAGTCGTCACTCGAGACGCAGCCCCCCCCCAGGCGACTCCCGGTCGATAGCGCGCGAACACGCGTGCGCCGAACCAGGTAGCTCAGGTCATCGTCGATCGTTCGATCGTACGCAATCCATGTGTGGCCGTCGCCGTCGGAGAGCAGCGCCGGCTGGAGTCGGCGAGCGAGACTGCACGGCTGGGAGAACGGCGTCAGAGCCAGCGGCGCGACGTCTGGGCTGACGCCGTCGAGGCCTATCCGCGCCAGACGCACGCGTTCGAGGCGTGAATCGACCACCTCCATCCACGCCACCAAGAACCAGGTCCCGTCGAACGTAACGGAGATGTCGTAGACTCGCACGCTCAGCCCGATCGCGACCGGAGGCGATGGGTGACTCCCATCGATGTCTTCCGTATGCAGGCGTCCGTGGTCGTCGACGAACAGGGCCCGACCACGCGCCACGGCGAGCGGCGTCGAGAAGCCGAAATCGGAGCGCGTCTCCGACGGCGTCGAACCGAACAGAACGCAATGAGCACGATAGGAGTCGCAGTACAGACCGGATCCATCGGCGGTCGTATAGGTCGGATCGAAGCTGAGGAGGGTCAGGACGCGTTGCAGCGTCGCGGCACCCGTAGAATCGATCTCGACGACGTTCGTGGCGGCAGCCGTGTCACAGGTGACCTCCCAATGGTCCGTCGCCCACGCCCCGGCGCTCGGCCCCCAAGGGCACCAGGTTGCCAAGTCGACATCCACGACAGGAGCGAACGTCGCATCGTAGAGCCGAGCCGTCGACGACAAGCCCGTCCATCCCAGGACCAAAGGCCCTCCGACCCAGCCGGGCATCGTGGCCGACCGGGGCTCGTCCACCCCCACCTCGGGGGGGCTCGCGACGGGCGCACGGATGCCCGGAGAGTTGTTGCTGAGGTCGCTGGTCGTGGAGACGCGAACGATCGGTCGATCGCCAGCCCAGAAGAGTTGGCGAAGCCACGTCGGGCTCGCGGACTGCCAGACCACGTCCGGAAGTGCCACCGTTTCGAGCGTCATCGTGTCGAACGCGGTCAACTCGGACGGGAGCTCGGAAGGCGGCGGGGGCAATGGTGAGACGCAGATGCGGTTCGTGCAGGTCTGGCCATACCCTCTGACGGCCACCGGGAGCAGTTGCTCGCCCGTCGGCGACAAACGAACCAGGTCGGCGGACCTATCCGCGATGCAGTCCGGACCCACGCAATCCAGCCCCTCGTAGCGCATGGCCGGAATCGAACCAGCCTCGAGCCACGCCCCGTCGTAGAACGTCAGCGCCAGGTCATCATTCAGCGCGCTCGTCCTCACCAACGCCGCCCAGCCCGAGCTCAGGGCGAACAGCACATCGCTTCGCGGAAAGCTCATCACGCTGGGTACCGGCATCGATCCCCCGACCCGCGGGTCGACCTCGCCGATCTGGTATGCAGATCCGTCGAACCAGCTCACAGCGCAGGAAGCCGCGTTGCACGCAACGGAGGAGATGCTGCATCCGCCGCACGAGAACGACCACGGGTAGGTCGTGTAGACGATCTCCGAGGCAGGTGCGCCCGCGGGCCAGAATCCAATCCGCGCGCTCGACACCAAGACGTAGTCGTCCCCGATGGCGATCACCGTCCGAACCCGATACGCCGTCTCGTAGTCCGTGAGCGGAACGACATCCGCTGAAGGTCCGCCCGAGAGCGGAAATCGCCGGATCTCGTGCGGTAGCCCGAGCGTCGAATGGAGAAACGTGCTCCGGCCAACCGCGAGGATCCGACCGACGGGAGCCAGTTGTTCCGGCCCGACAGCGCGACCATCCGCGTCGAGAACGAGCAGCGTGGGGCTATGGGAGCCCGTGATCGCGACGCCTGCACCGAGCACCGGCGTGTCGACGTGCATCAAGACCATGAACTGATCACGGGTGGCGACCGTCCGGACGATCGGATCGATCTCGTCACCCAATGCGATCGCGGGTTGAGCTCGTGCGTCGGCGGCCACGCTCATGACGAGCGCGCAGACCCAGAGCGCCAACCGCACTGCAGCAGGCATGGACGCAGATCGAGGCTGCGGGTTTCGGCGGGAACTGTCAACGAGCCGCTCCCATGCGCGGCTCGCCCTCGGCCTCGCCCTTGCCCTCGCCTGCCATCCACCCGTGCCCACGTTCGACTCATCCCCCGGCGCGTGGCCGAGCGCATCGCTGCGGTTCGCCCGGACGCGGGCGTGCGCCTGCCGATACACCGCGGGCTGCAGTCGAGATAGCTGGTCAGCTCGTCGCGAGCGTCGCTGCGGATCCAAGGGGCGCGTGTCTTGCACGAGCGGGCGCAGAGCAGGCGCGCTCCGGTGCTCCGCTGCGCAGGTCACGGGAGATCGTGACCCCGATCGGCGGCGGTGGCAGCGGGCCGCCGCCGGTCGGCGCTGTGACCGATCGGCTCTTCTCGAACTCGAACTGCCCTCACCCGAGGGCGAGAGCGAGAGCGAGCGCCGAGCTCGAGGTCGAGGTCGACTTCGTGAGAAGGTCCCGTCTGGCCGGAGGCAGCCACACATGTCGGCTCCGTCGCGCGGGCTCTACGAGATGCTGGTCACGGAGGCGCTGGCGGCGGACCTCGCCGAGCTGCCGCCCGCGTCCGGGCTCACGCCCGAGCGATCCGAGCTTCATCGCGCGGAGGCCGCCGACCGCGTCGCGCTCCACCTGGCTCGCGTCATCGAGCGCGCCCTCGCGGCGCAGCCCGACAAGGACCGCGTTCGCATCGCGACGGCGCTCGCTCGCGACGTGATCGAGCTCGTCGTCCGGTCGACGGAGGCGCCCGCCCTGGCGCCCGAGCGACCGGTCGATCCCGCCTCCGTTCTCCGATCGATCCGAGGCGCCTTGCCCGACGGGCGTGCCGAGGAGATCGTCGCGCCCCGGATCCCGCTGCTCGACTCGACGCTGCTCACCAACGCCCCCGGAGAGCCGCGGGTCGGCAGCCAGGTGGAGGCCGAGATCCACTCGGCCGACCGCATCGATCTGGTGATGGCGTTCATCCGGCGGACCGGGATCGACCCGCTGCTCGACGCACTCCGCCGTCATTGCGAAGCGGGTCGGCCGTTCCGTGTGCTGACCACCGTCTATACCGGCTCGACCGAGGCGCGCGCGCTCGATGCTCTGCGCGCGCTCGGTGCCGAGGTCCGTGTGTCGTACGACGAGAGCACGACGCGCCTCCATGCGAAGGCGTGGCTCTTCCACCGCGCGTCCGGCTTCTCGACGGCGTACATCGGCTCCTCGAACCTCACGCACTCGGCCCAGGTGACCGGGCTCGAGTGGAACGTGCGGGCATCGCGCGCGCGCAACGCGGCGATCGTCGACAAGGTCGCTGCGGTCTTCGAGAGCTACTGGAGCAGCGGCGACTTCCTGGCGTACGAGCGCGAGGCGTTCCTCGATCACGTCGACGCGGGCAAGCGCGAGCGACGTGACTCGCTGCTCAGTCCCATCGAGCTCCGTCCCGAGCCCTTCCAGGCGCGCATGCTCGAACAGCTCGCGCTCGCGCGACTGGAGGGCCGACATCGCAACCTCCTCGTCGCAGCGACGGGGACCGGCAAGACGGTCATGGCAGTCCTGGACTACGCGCGTCTACGCGAGACGCTGCCGCGCGCGCGTCTCCTGTTCGTCGCTCACCGTGACGAGATCCTCTCGCAGACCATCCGCCTCTTTCGCCACGGTCTACGCAACGCGGCGTTCGGCGAGAAGTGGGTCGCGGGCGACCGACCGGATCGGTTCGAGCACGTGTTCGCGTCGATCCAGAGCCTGGCGTCCGCCGGCACCGCATTCCTCGACCCGGCGCACTTCGACGTCGTGATCATCGACGAGTTCCACCACAGCGCGGCGAGGTCGTACCGCGAGCTGCTCGATCACC
>JBGAQA010000016.1:0-102285 GCA_044220955.1 Sandaracinaceae bacterium | reverse complement strand
TGTCGAACGTGCGCAGAAGGCGTCGCCGCGCCGCTCCCGCGGGCAGCGAGCCCTCGAAGCGCAGCTCGCGCGTGCGATCGGGGCGCCCCGCGGTACCGAGCGCGGTCACGGCGCGCCAGGGCGCGTGCAGGGCGACGACACGACGCCCCGGGCCCTCCGGCGCGCCCTCGACGTGCGGCGCGAGCCCCAGCGTGAGCGCGGCGTCGCACTCGTCGAACGGGTGACCGGGCAGGCAGAACGTGAGTGCGCTGCCGACGGCCGCGTTCGGTCCCCGCGCGGGCGCCCGCGGCTGGGCCAGCGCGGCGGCCGCGCCGAGAGCCAGGAGGCAGGGAAGGAGCGCGAGCCGCCGCATCTCCGTGACGAGTACGACGGAATTCACCGGATCTCCCCCGCGCCGGCCCGACGCATGACGCGACGGATGCGGCCCCTCAGTCGGAGGCCAGCTCGACGTCCGCGACCCATATCGAGCCCTGGTCGTGGCCGCTCACCGGCATGATCAGCTCGATCGACGCGAGCGCGTGCACGTCGAGGGCGGGCTCGACGGCCAGGATTCGCTCGACGCGGAGACGCACCGTCGAGAGCACCTCGGCCGCGTCGTTGCCCCCGAACGCCGCCGGGACGCGGCCCGTGGTCGAGACGAGGACGTCCGCCGTGCGGCCCGCCGCGTCTGCCACGCGCAGGGTGAAGTCGTGGGTGGCGATCGACGCGTTGATGGTGGCCATGCGCGACGCGAAGCGCATGGAGATGGCGCTGTGGGCGCCGACGTCGAGCGATCCCAGCCCGAGACGCGTCGTGGCCGCGGCCGTCATCCACGCGAGGCGCACGCCGCGCACGAGGTGTGGGTAGTTCCCCGAGCAGGTGCCCGTGCACGTGACGGCGGCCGTGTAGCCGGTGAAGGTGCTCGGCAGGCCCAGCGCGTCCTCGGTCGTGGTGGTGAAGCGATCGATGACGACGCGCTCCGTGGACGAGAACGACTCGCGCAGCTCGATCGCCCGCCCGGCCCAGTGCTCGAGGATCGGCGGCGCGCCGGCGTCGGCGCGCAGGTAGGCCGGCATCGGACGGGCGCGCACGGTCGCCTCGAGCCAGTCGGGCAGCGCGATCTCGAGCAGGCCTCGCTGCGCGGGCGCGCCGATCTGCGCCGCCGGCGCGCACGCGTGGCCCATCGGGTCGAGGTTGTCGTCGTAGCGCCACTCGGTGTTGAAGTAGTTGTGGTTGGCGCCGACGACGAGGATCTGCGCTCGGTCCTCCGGATCACCGCTCGTCATCCCTCGGTCGTACATGCGCAGGCCCTCGAGGGTCGTGACGTCGGCGTCGCAGCTCGGCAGGAGCACCGCGTAGGGCGCGTGGAGCGGCGTGTTGCGGTGGTAGTCGGTCGGAGCGATCGCGAAGACGCTCGCGAGGCCGACGCCGGCGATCGGCGTGGCCTCGAGGGCCGCGGAGACCTGCGAGACCGCTTCCCCGCCGCGCGAGTGCCCGACCACCGCGACCCGCGAGAGATCGATCGCGCCCCGGTACGCGCCGCCGAAGGGCGCGTCCGCGCTCGTGGCCCAGCGCTGCCAGCGCCGCAGGTGCTCGAGGATCAGCTGCGTGCGCTCCGGGATGTAGTCGTCGCGGCAGTTCAGCGCGTTCGCGCTCAGGCTCACCGTGGCGTACCCGGCCGCGGCCAGGGTCTCCATGAGGTAGAGGTATCCCTGCGCGTTGGGCGTGGTCGTGTAGCCGGGCTCGGTGCACGCGTGCTCGTCGAGCGTGACGCACTCGTCGTCGCCCGAGGCCGGGCGACAGTTGCCGTGATTGCCGTGCAGGAACACGACGAGCGGGAACGGTCCGTCGTGCGTCAGATCGAGCGGCGTGCGCACGACGCCGTAGAGCGTGGTCGCGAAGGACAGGGTCGGGACCGCTTGCGACGCGAGCTCGTAGCCGTCGTCGTGGACCGCGAGCACCCGCAGCGGGTCGCTCGCGCCGCCGCGCTCGCCGCCCGCCCCCAGCGCCACCACGCGGTAATACGCGCGGGGCGAGGGCATCGCCGTGTCGGTGAACGTGAGCGAGGTGGGGTCGACGCGTGCGAGCTCCGTGTAGGGGCCGGACGCCGCATCCGCGCGCTCGATGGCGAGCTGCGTGACGTCCGCGCCCGTGTCGTCGCTCCAGCCGAGGGTGACGTCGGTGCTCGCGTCCACGGCCAGCCGCGCCGACACGATGCGCAGCCCGCTCGGCGCGAAGAGGTCCACGACCACGACGTCGAACGAGCACGTGCTCGTGAGCCCGGCGGCGTCGGTCGCCGTCGCCGTGAGGTGGTTCGGGCCGCTCACCGGCGAGGGCGCGATCGCGATCGTCACCTCCGCGTCGCACGCGTCGGTCGCCGTGATCGTCGGCGTCGGCGCATCGGACGGCGAGGTGCGGACGAGCGTGCCGCCGCTCGCGGGACAGGTGATGGACGGCGCCGCCGTGTCGTCGACGACGACGTCGGTCGTGCAGCCCAGCGGAGCGCCGTCCGGCCCGGTCGCGGAGAACCTGACGTGGGTCGTACCGACCGCGAAGCCGCCCGCGGGAGCATCGCTCGTCGGCGACGACACCATGCCGCCCTCGCAGGGCTGGCTCACCACGGGCGCGGGCACGCTCACGGCGGTGAGCGCGTGCTCGCATGCCACGTGGACAGTCGGCGCACAGGTGAGCGAGGCGCTGCCCGTCACGCGGCCGGTGATCGGGAAGCTGCACGAGGCCTGCGCGCCGCTGGGGCTCGTGGCGGTGCACGTCGCGATCCCGGGCGCGGTGACCACGCTTCCGCTCGGCGGACTGCACACCACGCTGGGCACGATCCCGTTGCAGCTCGCCGCGCTCGCCCTGTAGCTCAAGGTCGCGCCTGCCGCCGGGATGCAGCCGAGATCGAGCGACATCGGGCACCCGATCGTCGGCTGGTCGGGCGCGACGCCCATCGCGCCGCAGCCCGCGTCGGAGAGCGACGGGGCAGGCATCCCTTCGCCCGAGCACGCGGGCACGAGCGCGAGCACCAGCCCCAGCGCGACGCGCCTCATGGCTGCCTCGCGGCGCGCAGCTCCGCCTCGCCGATCGTCACGACGAGCTGCGAGTCGGATCCATCCGCCGCGTGGTGGACGCGGATCTCCTCACCGCCAGCCAGAAGCGCGGCGTCCGCGATCACGAAGCGCAGCACGCCGGGCCGGGGGTGCGTGTAGTGCGTGAAGCGGAGCTGCCCGATCGTCAGCACGGGATCGAGCGCTCGGGGCGGGAACGTACGAGCATCGAGATCGATCGCGACGGGCGCGGGCGCCTGGACGCTGTGTCCCTGGCCATCCTCGCCGAGCCCTGGTTCGAGCGTGTGGAGCTCCACCCGCGCGCGGTCCACGGCCGCGGCGGACGGCGCGAGCACGACCGGGGCCTCGACGTCGGCGCGCCGTGTGCCCTCGCGCGGGTCGGGTGCGAGGGCGCTCGGCCCCGCCCCGGCCGTCTCGCCGGCGCACCCCAGCACGACGAGCGCGCATCCCATCCAGAGCTTCCCGCCGCGCATGGCCGGCAAAGCTACTCGATCGAGGCCCCCCGCGGCGAGGCTCGGCCTCCATCCGTCTGGCGGCTCATGCGAGCGAGCGCACGAGCAGCCGGTGGAAGTGGTGGACGCCGGTCTCGCGCGACGGCGAGTAGCGGCCCCGGCCGTAGAGACGCGAGCGCACGCCGCGCTGCACCTTCTCCACGATCTCGCCGTCCTCGCGCTCGACCTCGTCGAGGTCAAAGCCGGCACCGGCGCCGAGCTGCGAGGGGTCGCTCACCCACGCGGAGTACGCGACGCGCGTCCGATCGAGCGCCGTCGGCACGACGACGTTCACGGACAGACCCCACGGGTAGAAGTTCAACATCAGGTTCGGGAAGAGCCAGAACCAGTAGGCCGCCACGCGGCGGCCGTGCTCGCGCGTGCCCGGCGGCGGCGCGAACGCGGGCTGCCCCGGGCGCGCGAAGCCGATCTGCAGGCTGCCGAGCTCGAAGAGCTCGGTCTCGTACGCGTCGTCGTCGATCGCCCGCGCGAGCCCCGGGTGGACGAAGGGGACGTGCAGCCCCTCGAGGAAGTTGTCGCAGTAGAGCGCCCAGCTCGCCGCGAGCTCGTAGTCGCGCGCGCGCGCCGGCGCGGCGACGTAGGGCGCGTCCTCGAGCCAGGGGACGCGGGCGCGGAGGGGCGCGATCCAGGAGTCGAACGCGTGCGCGGGATCGAGCGCGGTGAAGCGGAGCGGGCCCCAGCGCGCGAGCGGCAGGCGCGGCAGATCGTCGGCGGCCGAGGGAAAGCCCGCCGCGCCCTCGAAGTGCGGCGCCGAGAGGAAGCGTCCGTCGAGGGCGAAGCGACGCCCGTGGTAGGGGCAGCGGAGCGACGAGAGCTCGCCCTCGGCACCGACCACGACGCTCGCGCGGTGCGTGCAGACGTTCGACAGGCAGTGCTCGCCCGCTCCATCGCGCGTCAGAACGAGCGGCTCGTCGAGACAGCCCGGGAGCAGCGTGACGGGCGAGACGCGCCCGGCGCGCGCGAGGCCCGCGCTCCCACCGAGCAGCTGCCAGCTACGCGCGAAGACGCGCTCGCGCACGCGCGCGTGGAACCGAGGGTCGCCGTAGAGCACCCCCGGCAGCGCCTGCGCGACGCGGATGTCGTCCGCGATCTCGGGCAGCTCGAGCGCGTCGCGCGTGGGCACGGCGCGCGCGCCCGTCAGAAGCCGATGGTCATCAGCACCGCGCCGGTCGACCCCGGGTTGCCGCCGCCGCACGAGGAGCCGCCCGCACCGCCGACGCCGAGCGAGTACGTGACGCCGATCGCCGTCAGCACGACGGACGAGTTGCCGAAGACGCCGACCGAGGGACCCCCCGCGCCGCCGCCGCCGCAGCCGCCGGCTCCACCCGCACCGCCGCGACCGCCCGCGCCCCCGTCGCCGCCGCGGACCTCGCCGGTCCCGACCGGCTGCCGATAGCCGGCGCCGCCAGCACCGCCGACCCCGCCGGACGCGCCCGCGCCACCGATCGCGCCGCTACCGCCGGCGCCGCCGCGACCCGTGGCGAGCGTCACCGTGTCGAGGGTCAGCGTGGAGCCGCCCGCGAGGATCGCGATGGACGCGCCGCCCGCGCCGCCGGCGCCACCGCCGTCGCCATAGCTGCCGCCCATGCCGCCGCCACCGCCGCCGCCGCCGCCTGCGTTGTTCGAGCCGCAGCGACCTCCGCCGCCGCCGCTGCCGCCGCCGCCGCCGCCGCCGTAGCTCCCGTGCGCGCCGGGCCCCGCTCCCGCAGGAACCCAGGCCCCGCTGCTGATCGCGCCCGGACCGCTGCCGCCCGCGCCGTTGCCGCCGACCGTCCCGGCGCAGCCGTCGAGGCCCGCCGTGCCGAAGGTGCCGCCCAGCGAGAAGCCCGCCGAGCAGGTGCCGACCCAGCCGACGCCCTGCGGCATCCCACCCAGGCCGCACGTCGCCATGGTCGGCCCCCCCGAAGCGCCGAGCGAACCGTCGACACCCGGTCCACCGCCGGCGCCGCCGCGCGCGCCCGGGCCGCCGCCCATCGCGCCGCCCGACGTGACCGTGCCGTTACCGCCTGCGGTGCCGTTGCCGAGGTTTCCCACACCTGCAGCCCCGGGCGCGCCCGAGGCGCCGTTGCCCCCGTTTCCGGCCGTGATCGTGAGCCGGCGGAGCGTGATGTTCGTCGACCCGATCACGTCCACGGTGTGCGTGTAGCCGGACGTCAGGTTGGCGGTCGTGAAGCTGACGGAGTCGACGTACACGCCGTCGACGCCGCGGATGCTCAGCGCGGTCCCGACGGTGCTCAGCACCAACGTACTGCCCGCGCGCGAGCGGAAGTCCGCCGCGTAGCCGCCCCACATGTGCAGCTGGGCCGGCGCGTTGAGCACGGTGGCCGTGCTGTAGGTGCCCGAGGCGACGAATAGCTGCACGCCCGTCGCGCCCGAGGCCACGCGGGTGCTCCACGCCGCGATGCCCGCGGCGAGGTCCGGCGCAGCGTTCGCGGGCGACGATCCGTCACGCGAGCCGGCGCCGCCCCCGGTGACGTAGATGTCGCGGCCGAGCACGCCCTCGACGCCGTCGCAGTTCGCGTCGGCGGCGAGGTCGTCCGCGTCGTCGTTCGTCCCGAGCATGCGGCACTCGCAGCCGTTGGCGGCGGCCCCGTCGACGTCCACGAGCCCCGGCATGCAGGGCGCGCTGCAGGCGCCCATCGTGCAGATCGCGACGCGCGTGGCGTGCGGCGCCGTACAGACCGTGCAGCTCAGGGCGCTCGAGCCGCAGTGCGCGGGATCCCCGAGGCTGCTCGGATCGAACGGCAGCGTGCACGAGCCGGAGCCGCCGCCCGCCTCCATGCAGATCGGCGCGGAGGTACAGAGGTTCGTGTCGTCGGTGCAGACGCGGGCCGTGTGCACGCACGAGCCGGCCGTCGTGTCGCACGAGTCGATCGTGCAGTACATCGAGTCGTCGCACTGCGCGGCCGTGGTGCAGTCGGGCGCGTCCACGCACCCCATCGCGTCTACGCCCGTCCCGCCAGGCATGCAGGTGCGGCCCACGGCGCACACCGCGTCGCTCGGGACGTGGATGCAGCCGGCCGTGGTGCTGCACGCGTCGGTCGTGCAGGGCGCGGAGTCGTCGCACGTCATCGTCGCGTGCTGGCAGACCCCGGCCGCGGAGCACGTGTCGGTCGTGCAGATGTTCGAGTCGTCGCACTGCGCGGCGCTCGTGCACTCGGGCGCGGCGTCGACGAGGTTCGCGTCGACGGGGCCGACGTCGTTCATGACGCCCATGTCGACGGGCATGCCCATGTCGACGGGCATGCCCATGTCGGCCAGCATGCCCATGTCGGCGGCGGCGTCGGCACCGGAGTCGAAGCCGGCATCGACGCCGCCCTCGCCCGCTCCCGAGTCACCGCTCGCGTCCATCCCCGCGTCGATCCCGGAGTCGGTCTCGGAGGCGCTGCGATAGCAGAAGCCATCGCTGCGACAGGCCCAGCCCGTCGGACACATCGACGAGGTCGTGCACGCGAGCACGCCCTCCGGCGGATCGACGGAGAGGCATCCGGCGACGCCGAGCGCGCCGAGGACGAGGGCCGCCGAGGCCACGAAGGATCGGAGAGCGAGCGCGCCCGGGGCGCCAATGAGTGAACGCAGCATCAGAACTCCCCCTCGAGCGACAAGCCACCCGGGAGCACGCGCAGGCGGGCGGTCGCGCTCTCGCTCGAGCCGCCCGCGCCGACGACGGCCCAGACCACGCCGGCGCCCGCCGCGACGACGCCGCCGATCAAGCAGGCGATGCCCACGCCCCAGAGCGTGTTGGCCTCACCGGCGGCGCCGGAGATGTCGGCCCACGAGGTGCCGCGGGCCGCGCCCGTGACGCGGCTCGAGTCCCCGGCACCCACGCCCATGAGAACCGCACCGACGACCGCCAGGGCGCCGCCGACGCCGACGACGATCCAGGGCGCGACGCCCGCGTCTCCACCCCCCGAAGAAGAAGGTGCAGGGGCGGAGGACTGCGACGACGTCGAGCTCGCCTCGGCCGAGCTCTCGGCCGTCTCGGTCGTCGCCGTCTCGGTCGTGGCGACCGTCTCGGTCGTCGCCGTCTCGGTCGTCGCCGTCTCGGTGGCCGTGGCGTCGTGGACCTCTTGCGCCGTCGGCTGCGCCACGCCCATCGCCCGCAGCACGCGGATTCGCTCCTCGACCTCGGAGCGCCGCGAGTCCTCGGCAGGCGCCTGGCGCAGGAAGCCCTCGAACGCGTCGAGCGCGAGCTGATCGTGGCCCGCGCGCAGCTCCGCCTGGCCGATGTTGTAGAGGAGCGGGAAGCGCGGGGAGAGCACGTACGCGCGCCGGAACGCGCGCACGGCCTCGTCGAAGTTCCCGGCGTCGTACGCGACGCGCCCCTGCTCGAAGAGCGCGCGCGCGTCGGTGTCGGATCCGGTGTCCGTCTGGGCCGCGGCCAGCGGCGGCGCCGTCAGCGGAGGCAGAGCACAGAGGAAGAAGGCGAAAGCGATGACCCGTCCCAGCATCGCCGCCATGGTAGCGCAGTCGCCGCGCGTTGGCTCAAAGCCAGCCGAGGCGCCCGCCGCGGCCGGTCCAGCCGGCCCAGCCGGTGCGCGCACCGCTCGACTGGTACGCGTGGTAGAGGCCGTGGTTGCGGCCGGCCACGAAGAGCTCCAGGCCCTGGCTCGTGCGCACCACCGCCGGGCCCATGATCGCGCGGCCGCCGAGGCGCGCGTGGCTGCCCCAGCGCCCGCTCGTGCTCTGCACGATGCGGTAGACGGCGCTGTCGGTGCCGCGGCCGAACACGTTCACGCGGCCGCGTCCGTCGACGATGGCGACGACGTTCGAGGTGAAGACGCCGCCGACCGTGCGGGGATGGATCGACCAGCGACCGCCGCCGTCCTGGAACTGGCTGACGAGCGCGCCCGTGTGGTTGCGGGTGAAGACCGCGAGGCGGCCGTCGGGCATGCGCACCGGCGAGACGGGCGCGTTGCCCGTCACGTTCAGGTACGTCCACGAGGGCCACTCGGTGGGCGAGGTCCGCATGCGCGTCCAGACGTGTCCGTCCGAGTCGCCGATGGCGAAGACGTGCGGGCGGTGCTGCGCGTCGGCGACGACGGTCGGCATGGTGCGGAGGTGGCCGCCGAGGTTCCACCACTGGCCGAAGTCGCCGCCCGGGCTCCGCTCCGCGGCGTGGTAGAGCGCGCTGTCGGACGCGCCCCGCACGAAGATCTCCGCGCGACCGTCCTCGTTCACGAAGAGCGAGGGCATGGTGTTCACCGCGAGGCCGGGGAGCTCCACCGCCGACCAGCTGCCGCCGATGCGCCGCGCGACGTGGATGTGATCGTCGGTGCCGCGGACGGCGACGACGATGCGCTCGCCGGCGGTGATGGCTGCGGGGTAGCCGTGCACGGCGCCGCCCGAGGCGATGACGCGGTAGCTGCCCCAGCGCGAGCCGTCGCGCACGAGCTCGACGAGGCGATGCGCCGAGTCGGTCGCGAACACGTGCAGCGCTCCGTCCGAGTCGACGACCGCGCGCTGGCCCGCCCAGCCCGTCGTGATCGCGCGCTGCTCGTGCGAGGCGGCCGGGTGCGGCCTCGGCGCCGCGGGCGGCGGGGTCGTGTGCGCGCGGCCGCTCACGCAGCGGGCGACGAGGTTCATGTACAGGTTCCAGTCCCAGTAGCGGCCCGGGTCGTGGTGGTGCGCGGAGCCGCCGCACGCGCCGCGGTTCGCCTGTGCGTCGCTGCAGAGCGCCGTCGAGCGGCTGTTCGGCGACACGTTGCCGTGGCCGAAGATGTGCCGTCGGTCGACGGGGATGTGGTAGCGGTGCGCGATCGCGCACGTGAGGTGCGCCGAGCTCTCGTAGAGCGCCGCGGTGTAGTAGCCGCCCCCGCGCGGCCGGTCGGCGAAGCCCTCGTGCTCGATGCCGATCGAGCTGTGGTTGATGATCCAGTTGCCCGAGTGCCAGGCCGTGTCCTGCTCGCGCACCATCTGCACGATGTGACCGTCGCGCGCGCGGATGTTGTAGTGCGCCGAGGCGCCGCGGCCCGGGTTGCGGAACACGCTGATGGCGCCGTTGAGCGTCCCTTCCATGTCGTGGATCACGACGTAGCGGATGCCCATCCCGCGGCCGCTCGTGAAGTTGCTCGAGCTGGCCGAGATCCACTCGGTGCGCGGGTAGTCGGTGCTCAGCGCGCTCTCGATCGCCACGGCGCCGCCGGTGTCGCCCTCGCTCGGCTCGCTCCACGAGGGATCTTCCATCGTGGAGAGGTCGGGCAGCGCCACGCCGTTGGCCGGCAGCATCAGCAGCTCCTCACCGTCGATCGTCACGGTGTCGAAGCCGCCCTCGAGGATCGCCTCGAGCTCACTCTGCGCGAGCTGGCCGGCGTCCTCGGCGGGATCGAGGCCGACGAAGCGGACCATCGCCTCGACCCAGCGCGCGTGCGACGCGCTCGCGGGCGCCGTGCTGGAGAGGGCCAGGTCCGCGAGCAAGAGGGCGGCGGTGGCGCGGGCGCTCGACTCGAGATCGTCGCGGATGACCTCCTCGTCGAGCGAGAGCGTGCTCGCCGCCCAGCTCACCTGGTCGGGCGTGAGGAAGAAGAGGCTCGAAGCGCCCGTGTCCGGGTGCTCCTCGCCGAGCTCCTCGTCGATCGGCTCGCCGGGCGCCGGCGTCGGGATCGTCTGCTCGAGATCCGGATCCGCCGCGTCCTGCCCCTCGCCGAGCGAGTAGTCGTTGCCGACGGGGTCGGCCGCGATCTCGGCCTGCACGTCCTCGAGCCCCTCGACCGGTGAAGCGTCGTCCACCGTCTGCAGCGGCTCGCCCTCCTCGTCCGGGCTCGCGTCGCTCCATGGATCGGCGGCCGCGGCGAGCTCGGCGTCGTCGGTGATGGCGATCGCGTCGTCCATCGTGCTGTCGAAGGTCACGTCCGGATCCTCGAAGCGGCTCTGCTGGTAGCCGAGGGCGTAGAGGACCTCGAGCGGGACGCCTGTGTCCGACGCGACCAGCGCGAGCACCTCGTTGCGCGCGCCGTCCATCGTGACGGGTGAGGCCCAGGCCGCCTCGGCAGCGGGCGCGTGACCACGGCAGCCTGCGACGAAGGCGAGACCGGCGAGAGCGAGGATCGCGGGGGCGAGGTTCGTTCGGAGGGTCATGACGAACGGCGTGCGCAAGGTCCGTACCGGCTCGATCGCGGCCCCGCGTGCTGCCGCGATGGAGCATGGGCCCGCGAGTCACCACTGGATCTCTCGCGAATCCAGGCTGAGAACCGGCGACCCCAGCGCGCGCGCGGGGGACGGCCGGCTCCGGCGCTGGGCAGAGGTGACCCTCGTGTAAGATGCCGGGCTCCGGCGGGTGGCCGGCTCGAATCAGAACCGAGGAAGGAATCCGATGAACATCAAGACGAAGGCTTCGCTCGTGGTCGCAGCATCCGCGCTGCTCGGTCTCTCGGCGTGCGGCGGCGGGTCGAGCGCCTCCGGCTCGTCGTCGACGACGGAGACGAGCACGTCCTCGACGTCGGGCGGCAGCTCGGCGTCGACCGACACGACGACGACGAGCGGGAGCGCGACCGGCAGCTCGGGCTGCGGCGCCAGCGGCTGTGGCGCGATGTCAGGCTCGAGCTCGGAGAGCTCGACCCCCTCGAGCTCGGGCGGCACGACCCCTCAGTGACGTGATCGGCGAGCGGGCGGGCGCGGTCGTCGCCGGACGGCCGCGCCCGTTCGTCTTGCGTCGATCCGCCGGAGCGCCCCCCCGGCGGGCCGACACGATTGTGGCCGCTCGGCTCCGAGCGCTCCGGCTGACCTATTGCTCGCCGAACGCGACCGCGCGCGCGACGAGGTCGGGCGAGGCGATCTGCGAGGCGACCGCGTCGCGCACCTGTCGGCCGAGCGCGCGCCACTGGTCGCGCTGCGCATCGGTCGTCGTCGTGACCTGGATGCCGCGCGTCGTGATCGCCTCCATGGACTGCCGCTCCATGCGGCGCGAGTTGCGACGGCCGAGGCGATGGAACTGCTCGCCGGTCTCGGTGAGGATCGTCTGCTGCTCGGGCGTGAGGCTCTGGAACGTCGTCTCCGACAGGACCATGCCTCCGATGATGATCGACATCGGGATCTCGTTGACGTAGGTCGCGTGGGACGACCACTGGAGCGCGATCGCGACGGCCGGCGGCGCGAGGAAGGTGTCCACGCGCCCGGTCTGCAGCGCGCCGAGCACCTCGGGGACCGCGAGCTCGACCGGAGTCGTCCCGACGCGGGAGACGAACGCCGGCAGGATCACGTCGTCGTCGCGCACCCAGAGGTGCGTGCCCGCGAGGTCCGTCGGCACGGCGATCGGCCGGTGAGAGAAGAGGCGCGCCTGGCCGACGTCGGCCCAGCCGAGCATGCGAAAGCCCGCGGCGACGATGCCGGCGTCGATCTCCGGCTGGAGCGCGGCGCGCGCGCGGTCGAGCTGCTCGTAGTGCAGGAACGTCGCCGGCAGCTGGAAGACGAGCGCCGGACGGTAGATCTGGGCGAGCCCCGTGGACGTGAGCGTGCCACCGTCGAGCCGGCCGGAGCGGATCTTGCGCACGACCTCCGGGTCGTCGCCCTGCACGCCGCCAGCGTAGATGCGGAACTGGAGCGAGCCGCCGCTGCGCCGCCTGATCTCGCGGTTCCACGCGTTGAGACCGTCGGTGATGGTCGAGCCTGCCGGCGCCAGGGTCGCGATCCCGAGGGTACGCGCCGGGCCGGCGGGAGCGACGCCCGCGTCCTGCGCGTCGAGCGCGTCGGTGGGCGAGAGGACGATCGCGAGCAGGAACAGGACGATCGGGACCAGAGGGAGGCGGCGCATAGGCCGGGCAGCGTAGCAGATCGTTGCGCGTGAAAGCTTCGCGGCTCGGAGCGCGTGGTAGCGTCGGCCGATGCGCGCCTCACTCCTCGTCTCACTCACCCTCGCGCTCGCGTGCAGCGCCCCGCCAGCCTCCGACGACGCGGCCCCGGCGGCGGACGCCGGGACGGACGCGCCCACCGACGCCGGCCGCGACGCGGGGCTGCGCGACTGGCCCGAGATGGCGGCGCCCGCCACGTCGACGCCCGTGCCGGGCGTGCTTCGTGAGCTCGTCTCGATCGAGGTGCCCGCGGCGCCGCCGAACCCGGCGACCGGCGCCGCGACCCCGACCGAGCTGAACCGGATCCAGTTCCTGCGCTTCCGCGCGCAGAGCGGCGCGGCGCCGCGCGCGGTCGTCCTGGCGATGCCCGGCTTCCTCGGCGGGGCAGCGAGCTTCGAGGGCCTCGCGCGCGACCTGGTCGCACAGTCGATCGCGGCGAGCGCGCCGATCGAGGTCTGGGCGATCGATCGCCGCTCGAACCTGCTCGAGGATCTGCGCGGCTCCGACTCGGCCGAGACACAGGGGAACCCCGAGATCGCGCGCGGCTACTACTTCTCTCACGACACCGTGGGCGGCCACGCCTTCGCCGGGTTCGTCGACCAGCGCGACGTCGCCTACATGAGCGAGTGGGGCCTGGCGACGCTCGTCGCCGACGTGCACGCGCTCATCGGGCACGTCCCGGCCGCGGACCGGCTCGGTCACGTGTTCCTCATGGGCCACTCGCTCGGCGGGACCTTCGCCGAGACGTACGCCGCGTGGCGCTTCGAGGACGGCACGCGCGGCGCGAGCGAGCTCGCGGGGGTCGTCCTGATCGACGGCAGCCAGAGCGGCGCGGCGCTCGGCGAGAGCGAGTACCGCACGGGCGGCGGCTCCGGCTTCACCGCGAGCCCGGGCCTGGACGCGATCCGCGCGAGCACCCGCTACTTCGCGCTCCCCGTGCTGGGCGTCGCGACCTACGCGCGCGCCGACGTGCTCTCGCTCGAGGCGCTCCTCGCGCCGGACGCGATCGTGCGCGACCCCGCGCGCAACATGCTGCTCGCGGCGCTCCTCGGCCTTCCGCTCGCGAACGTCCCGGCGATGACGAACGCGGCCGCGCTCGGCCTCGGCTTCGACGACGCTTCGAACGGCCTCACCTTCGCCGCGGTGTCGGTGGGGCAGAGCGCGGGCGGGCCGCTCGAGCCCTACACGAGCATCACGGGTCCGATGCTGCTCCATCCCTCGGATCGCAGCGCGACGTACACCTGGGTGGACGCCCCCGACGCGACGCCGCCCGAGGTGACGCCGCTCGCGCTGCTCGCGCACGCGTGGATCGACGGCCCGACGAACTTCGCCGAGTGGTACTTCCCGCAGCGACTGCCGCTCGATCTCGCGGCGGTGGGCGGGCTCGACCAGGACGCGTCGAGCTGGCAGGCGGCGGAGGGGCTCCGGGCATTCGACGGAGCCGCGATGGACGCGCCGGTGCTGGCCGTGGCGACGGAGCTGCGCACGGCGGCCGACTACGAGGAGAGCCGGCTGCGGGGCGCGCCGATCGGCCCCGGCCGCGTCGTGCCGGAGGGAACGCCGCGCAGCGACCCGCGGGCGTTCGACGTGCTCTCGGCCACGGCCCTCACGCATGTCGACCCAGTCCTCGGACCGGCGAGCGATCGCAACCCCGTGCCAGCGCGCGTGCTGGCGTTCGTGAGCGCGAACACCGCGAGCGGGACGACGACGCCGACGCTGCCGTGACGCGCGGGCCGCGCGCGAGACGCATGGCGTTTCCGGCGGGAATCGGCGCCCGGCATGGGAGATGCTCGCGGGTGGCTCGTGGTCCGCTCGCTGCTGCTCGCGCTCGCCTGGCTCGTCCCCGCCGTCGCCCACGCCCAGACGGGAGCGCTGAGCGTCCCCGACGGATACGGAGCGCCGTACGTCGCGCCCGCGGCGCGGGCGTGGCGCTGATCTTCGGCGGCCTCGTCGTCACCGGCGGCCCCGCCGCTACTTCTTCGCGGGGCGCAGCACGGCGAACGCGCGCGCCCAGTCGTTGCGGAGAAACCCCGGCGCGCACCAGAGCTGGCAGAGCGGCTCGATCGCGCGCGCGCCCGCCGCCTTGCCGACGTCCTCGACGTCCCAGCCGACCTCGTCGAGGATGGCGGAGACGACCTTCTTGGCGGCGTCGTCGTCACCGGCGACGAACATCGTCGGCCGCCCGCCCTCGAAGCGCGGATCGATCATGAACGCGTTGCCGACGCAGCTCCACGCCTTCACGAAGCGCGCGGTCGGCACGGCCTTCTGCAGGCGCTCCATCAGCGACTCGTTCGGGCCCGTGAAGTAGGGGACGATGGAGCCGTCGACCGGCGCTCCGTCGGCGATGGGGTTCGTGGTGTCGATGACGACCTTGCCGGCGATCTCCTTGCTCACCATGGAGGCCGCCTCGACGGCGACCTTGCCCTTCACGGCGAGGATCACCACGTCGCCGAACGCCGCGACCTCCTGGAACGTGCCGGACTTCACGCCGCTCTTCGCCGAGAACTCGGCGAGCTTGCCCGGATCGCGGCTGCCGATCCGGACGTCGTGCCCGTGCTTGGCGAGCCCGGCGGCGAGTACTTGCGCGACGGTCCCCGACCCGACGACACCGATCTTCTGCGTGCTCATGCTGTCTCCCCTGTGCGGGCCGCACTATAGGTCCCTCCGGGGCCGGGGCGGGAGCCTGCTCTACGAGGCAGGTGCCTCGGGGGGCCCGCCCGAGAGCATCGCGCGCATCACGTGCGGCCGCGCGAGCGCGAACGCGTCGACCGTGGGATCGACCTGCCGCGTGAGCCCCGCGAGGAGCGCGAACGTGCGTCCGTAGAGCACGAGCTCCTGAGGGACCACGATGCCGCGCAGCTCGGCGATCTTGCCGAGCACCTCGGTGCGCAGCCACGTGAAGTCCATCTTGGTGATCTCCTCGGGCGACATCGACGCGTAGCGCTCGAGGATCTTGTCGATGGTCGGGCGCAGCGCGGCGAGATCCTTCGGCGCGAAGAGCCCGAGCTCGACGAGGCTCCGGGCGAAGCCCTCGTCGTCGCGCGTGACGAACGCCATCACGCTGCGCAGCAGCTTCTCGTGGAAGCTCTTGGTGAGGATCTTCACCTGCCCGAAGTCGACGATGCAGAGCTCGGGCTTGCCCTCGGCGTCGACGCGCGCGAGCAGGTTGCCCGGGTGCGGGTCGCTCTGGAACACGCCGTCGACGTACATCATCTTCACCCACGCCTCGATCACGAGCTCGAGCAGCGCGCGGCGATCGAGGCGCGGATCCTGGAGCAGCGAGGGGTCGATGATCTTCTTGCCCTCGAACCAGCTCGTGCAGATCACGCTCGGCCGGGTCAGATCGCGCAGGACGCGCGGGATCGTGATCCGGCCCGCGTCGGCCGACATCGTGCCGCCGAAGTTCTTGTGGACGATCTCCGTGAAGCGCGCCTCCGCGTCGTAGTCGAGCTCGGTCGTCAGCGCGCGCGAGATCTCCTCGCGAATGGGGCGCAGGTTCATCTGCGGGACGAACATCCCGAAGAGCGGCAGCACGAAGCGCATCACGCCGAGGTCGACGGCGAGCTTCGTGTCGACGTCGGGGTAGCGGATCTTGAGCGCGACCTTCTCGCCCTCGTGCGTGATCGCGCGGTGCACCTGACCGAAGCTCGCCGCTGCGGTCGCGTGCTCGTCGATCTCGAGGAAGAGCGACTTCGGATCGCGTCCGTACGCCGCGGTCACGAAAGGCAAGAGCTCGCCCCAGGGCAGCGGGTCGACGCGATCCTGCAAGCCCGCGAGCGTGCTCGTCCACTCGACCGGCAGGATGTCGACGCGGGTCGAGATGATCTGTCCGACCTTGATGAGCCCGCCGCGCATCCGCACGGCCAGGCGGTAGAAGCGCGGCGCGAAGCGGACGTGGAGCGCCTTCCAGCGCTCGGGCGGGATCGTCGCGCCGAACCGCCGCGAGCGCACGAAGGGGATCGCGTACGCGAGCCACATCGGGAAGACCGCGAAGAACACGATCAGCGAGCGGGACAAGACGAGCCACGCGCGGAACATCGGAGGAAGGTTCGCCTGGCGCGGGGCCCGGCGCCAGCCGCCGGGGCGGACTGCGCGATCGAGTGCTACGAAGCGTCCTTCCCATGCGTGTCCGCGTCGCAGCTCTGCTCGTCGGCCTCGTGATCGCGATCGCGGCGGTCGCGCCCAGCCCCTCGAGCGCGCAGCGCACGTACACCGTACGCCCCGGCGACACGCTCGCGCGGATCGCGCGCCGCTACCACACGACCATCACCGCCATCCGCGAGGCGAACGGCCTGACCGGCGACTCCGTCCGGGACGGGCAGGAGCTCTTCGTGCCGCGGCCGGGCGAGGAGACCGAGGCCGCGCCGTCCGCCGCCCGCGATCGCACGCAGCGCCAGGCACGCGCGCGCGCGGACCGCCTCGGCCTCGGCCGGGCGCGCACGGGGCGATCGCTGCTCGTGCACGCGCCCGAGCGTCGCTGGATCGTCGCCGCGGGCGCGCCGCGCGGCCTGACCGGCACGCTGCTCATGCCGGTCGCCGGCGGCGCGATGATCCGCGGCTGGGGCTCCGGGCCCGGCGGCTACCACCTGGCGATGGACATCCGTGGCCGCACGGGCCAGCCGATCCGCGCGTGCGAGCGAGGCATCGTCGCGTACGCGGGCGACGAGATCAGCGGGTACGGCAACTTCGTCATGATCGTGCACCCCAGCGGCCTCGTGACCGCGTACGCGCACAACCGCGACATGCTGGTGAGCGCAGGGCAGGTCGTCGCGCGCGGCGATCGGATCTCGACGCTCGGCAACACGGGGCTCTCGCACGGCCCGCACCTCCACTTCATGCTGATCCACGACGGGGACCACTGCGATCCCGCGCCGCTGTTCCGCCCGCACATCGGGCCGCACACGCCCGAGGCACGCTGGCGGCGGGGCCGGGCGCCCGCGGGCGTCCAGTGTCTACCGCGCTCGGCGAGACCTCACCCCGACTACCACGGTCACGGCACGGACGACGACGCCGAGGCGGGCGACGACGACGGCGACGCGGGCGACTCCGACGCGCCCACCGACTGAAGCGCGACCCAGCGCGTGGCCCGTGGATCGTGGGCGCCCCGCGATCGATCGCGGGCGAGCGCGCGGGCCCAGGTCGAGATCGCGGACTCGGAGCCGACCTCGAGCGTCGAGCGCACCTCGAACGCGGTGCCCTCGACGACGCGATCCGGCGTGCGGCTGACGGCCATCGCGAAGAAGTGCGCGACCTCCGTTCGCATCGCGCCGGCCTCGGCGCCATGACAGCGCTCGCACGACGACGAGGCCGGGCCACCGCCGTGACACGCGAGACAGCCACCGCCGAGGCCGTCGTGCGGCGCGACCGACGCCGTGGGGAGGATCGCGCCCTGCACCGCCGCGGTCTGCCGCTCGTGGCACGTGGCGCAGGAGGCACCCGCGGGCGCCGGGCACGCGTGCAGGATCGACGCGTCAACGCTCACGCCAGCATCGCCGCCGAGCGCCCACGCCTGCTCGACGAAGTCCACGACGTGCGCGCTCGGGCCCTCGCCCCAGAGCTCTTCGATCGGCGCGAGCTCGACGTTCGCCTCGAGGCCCTCGAGCTCGACGTGCTCGGGAGAGTGGCCCGCGGCGCTGATGCGGACGTCGGCCTGTGCCCCTCGCACGTAGAGACGGAAGCGCCCCTCGGCGTCGGTCTCCGCGAGCGAGCCATCCGCGCCGACCACGCGCGCGCCCGCGATCGCGCGGCCCGTCGCGCGATCGCGCACGACCCCGCTGACCTCGGCGCGCTGCCCGATGTACGAGCGGCCCGTGCTGCAGCCGGCGACCAACGCCAGCGTCCCCATCAGGACATGGATGCCGCGGCGCCGCCTCACCACGGCGCGGACTCTAACACGCGATCGCCCCCGGACCGTGCACGCGAAGCGCATTTCGGCGTCACGCGGTCGATCCGCGTCGAGATTCGCGTACGATCTCGTCGGTGCGCGCGACGATCCTCCTTTCGGTCTGGCTTTCGCTCGCGCTCGCGTCGCCCGCGCAGGCGTACGTGCGCACCACGGTCGACGGCTTCCCCGATCGACCCATCTTCTGGGCGGACCGCGCGATCCCGGTCGAGCTCGCGAGCAGCTCGTCGTCGGACGTGGCGCCGGACCTGCTGCGCGTCGCGCTCGATCGCTCGCTCGCGACGTGGACGCGCGCCGGCAGCTGCACCGACGTCGTCCTGACCGACGTCGGTGACGCGCTCGGCACGACCACGAACCTCGACGGCGGCCCGCTCGATCGCCACAACCGGATCGTCGTGCGCGAGAGCGGCTGGCCCGCGATCGTCGGGCCGGAGACGCTCGCGATCACGACCGTCCTCTACGAGCGCACGAGCGGCGCGATCCTCGACGCCGACACGGACGTGAACGCGGTCTCGCACGCGTTCGCCGCGAGCGAGCCCCCACCCCTGGATCACGACGACGTGCAGAACACGCTGACGCACGAGCTCGGGCACCTGCTCGGTTTCGGACACGTGAGCGATGCGCAGGCGACGATGTTCGTGTCGGCGGCAGCGGGCGAGACGCTCAAGCGCGACCTCGCGAGCGACGACGTGCGCGCGGTCTGCGAGACGTACCCGATCGGCCGGCCGACGCCGACGACGTGGCCCCCGCTGGACGCGGGCGCGAGCTGCGCTGCGGCGAGCCGCAGCGTCCCCCTCCACCCAGCGCTCGTCGTCGCTGCCCTCGCCGCGCTCGTCATCCGAGCGCGGCGCGGATCGCGTCGAGCAGATCGCGCGGACGGAAAGGCTTGCGGAGCCAGGCGACGTCCAGCGAAGCGGGCATGACCCAGCCGAGCTCCTCGGGCGTGGCCGCGGACAGGACGTAGTAGCGGGTCCCGGGACGCGCGAGCGACGAGGCCGCGACGCGCTCGAGGCACGCCAGACCGTTCATCCCGGGCATCATCGCGTCCACGATGACCACGTCGTAGGGCGCCGCAGCGAGCGCTGCGAAGAACGCCTCGGGAGCCTCCTCGACGAGGGTGCTGGCCCCGCCCAGGTTGGCGAGGGTCATCGTGAGCAGGCGCCGCGTCGGGGCGTCGTCGTCGATCGCGAGCACGCGCCGACCGGCGAGCGGCTTCACGACACCAGCGCCTGCGGGCGCGACGGGCGCGGGGGCAGGCACGGCGCTCGAGCCCTCGCGCGCGCTCTGCTCGATCCGGTCGGCCAGAGCGCGGACCACCTCGCCGAGCTCGGCCCTCGCGAGGGAGTGGGCCCCCACCTCGACGCACGCAGCGGGCTCGGTGAGCTCCGTCATGCCGTGGCTCCCCGCGCTGCCGCGGACCATGTGCGCCATACGCTTGATCGCCGAGCGGGCCGCCTCCTCGTCGACGTCCAGCCGGCCGAGCGCGTCGCGCAGCGCCGCCGCTCGCTCCGGCAGCTCGCGCCGCACCCGATCGGCCAGCGTGCGCAGCCTGGCCTCGAGCTCGGCGATGCGATCACTCCCTTCCGACATCCCCCGAGATTGTGCACGAGAGGCGCGCGGCGATGCAGTCCCGTTGCTATAGTCCGCACTCGGTGGCTGAGAACAAGCAACCCGAGGTGGCGGAGCGAGTCACCGACCGACCGTCGGGGCCGCGCGCGCAGGTTCTGCCGACCTCGTCGAACGTCGCGCGCAAGGCCCAGTGGATCCCCGCGCCCGGCGAGATGCTCGCGAGCAACTACCGCGTCACGAAGCTGCTCGGCGAGGGCGCGATGGGCGTGGTCCTGCTCGCGAAGGACGTGCGCCTCGAGCGCGACGTCGCCATCAAGCTGATCCACCCCGACTACGTCGCGAGCCCCGAGTCGCACCAGCGCTTCCTCGACGAGGCGCGCGCGATGGCGCGCGTGCGCCACGAGAACGTCGTGGAGATCTTCGCCTTCGACGAGCTCGAGGGCGCCCCGTACTTCGTGATGGAGTACGTGCCGGGCATGCACGTCGAGGCTTGGCTGGAGCAGCGCGCCGGGCAGCCCTTCGCGATCGACGAGGCCGTCGGCATCCTGGAGCAGGTGTGCCGCGGCGTCGCGGCCATCCACCGCGCCGGGACCATCCATCGCGACCTGAAGTGGACGAACGTGCTCATCGGTCCGGCGTTCCGCATCGCGGTCGCGGACCTCGGCCTCGCGCGCATCCTGGACCGGCCGCGCCGCGACTCGCCGGGCACGGTGTCCGGCACGCCGGCCTACATGGCGCCCGAGATCGTCCTCGGCAGCGTCGTGCCGCCGGGCATGCACGATCGCGCGGACGTGTACTCGCTCGGCGTCATGGCCTACGAGCTGCTGACCGGCCACCTGCCCTTCGAGACCGACGACGCCGTCGAGATGATGACGATGCACGTCGAGCAGAAGGCGGTCCCGCCGAGCGAGGTCCGACCCGATCTGCCGGTCGCCTTCGACGGGGCGATCTTGCGCGCGATGGAGAAGTCCCCCGCGAGGCGCACCGTGAGCCCGGACGCGTTCCGCCGCGAGCTGCTGGCTGCACGAGAGACGGCGAGCCAGTCGGCGGGCGGTGGCCTGCGCCTGCTCGTCGCCGACGACGACGAGGCCTTCGCGTCCCTCGTGGCCGAGTCGCTCTCGTTCGCGTTCCCCGGATCGGAGCTGGTCGTGGTCCAGGACGGCACGGCCGCGCTCGCGGCGGTGGACGAGAGGCCCTGCGCGCTCGCCGTCATCGATCTCGACATGCCGGGGCTGAACGGGATCGAGCTGACCGCGGCCTTCCGCGCGACTCCCAAGTCCGAGAGCATGCCCATCATCGTGGCGACGGCGACCGGAGGCGCGCCCGACTGGCGCCTCTTGCAGTCGCTCGGCGCCGCGGGCTTCCTCGTGAAGCCGATCGACGCGATGGCGCTCGTCGCCCTGGCGAGGAGCACGCTCGCCAAGGCGAAGGTGGCCGGCCCCTCGCCGGCGACGAAGGGCCGATGAGGCACGCGGGCGCGGCAGCGCTGGCGCTCGCCGTGCTCCACGGGTGCGCGCTCGCGCACGAGCGCGACTCTGACGCGTCGATCGTCGGGCGCGACGCCGGCCCCATCGCGACCGACGCCGGCCCGGCGCCCCTCGACGTGGGTCCGATCCGCGCGTGCGAGGACTTCTGGAGCGGCCTGCCGTCGTGCCCCGCGTCGCCCGAGCTGGCGATCGGCTTCCCCTGCGGGGTCGAGGGTGCCACGTGCGGCGTCCACTGCTGCGAGCCCGGTCCGCCGATCGGCTGCCGCGAAGGACGCTGGGAACCGCTCAGCTTCATGGAGGACTGCGCGGGCGTGCGCTGCCGCGATCCGCACCGCTGCGGCGGCGGCGCGTGCGCCTCGGGCCGCGTCTGCGTCGTCCCGGTGGGCGAGCTGGGGAGCCCCACGGCGGAGAATTGCGTCGTGCCGCCCTCGCCGATCGACATGTGCAGCGATGCGCCGCCCGGCGCGCTCGGCACCGATCCGGGGGCGTGCGTGTCGTGCTCCTGCGGCGACGGCTTCGACGGCGAGCCGGTCATCCGCATCGACTGCTTCTGCTGCTGATCAGGGCAGCGAGGGCGGCGCGAGCGGGCCCACGATCGGACAGCAGGCGGCGAACGCACCGCCGCACGTGCCCTCGTTGCCGAGCGTCGGACACGTGCACGGGAGCGGGCGCGCGCATGGCCCCTCGTCGGGCACGTCCGGGACGTACGCGTCGACGGGGCCCGCGTCGGCCGTCCGCTCGTGCGCGAGGTAGCAGCCGGGCGACGCGACCGCCGAGACGAGCGCGATCGCGCGAGCGAAGCGCAGGTAGTGCGGCGCGCTCATCCCTTCCACGGCGGGCGGAAGCCGGCGGGCGTGAGGAGCGGCAGCCGCCGCGGCTGCACCGTGATCCGGAATCGGCTGGCGCGCACCCACTCCTCGCCGTCGATCTGCGAGGCGACGCCCGCCTCGCCCTCGCGCATCAGCTCGATGTCGAAGCGCGAGGCGGCCAGGTGCTCGGGCGGCTCGATGCCGAGCACCTCGGGCCGCACCGGCGCGTGAGCGAGATCGGTCGCGACGCGAGCCGCCCAGTCGCGGCGGCTCGCCACGGCGACGAGCTCGAAGAGGCCGTCGTCGGGCTCCGCGCGGCGGTCGAGCACCCAGGCGCCGGCGAAGATCGGCGTCGCCTTCACGACGAGATCCGTGAGCTCGAGCCAGCTGCGCTCGAAGCGCTCGGTGCTCACGAGCGCGGCGAACTTCGTGGGCTCGACGAACGACGCGAGCCAGCGGTCGAGCGCGGCGCCGACGTACACCGCCTGATCGCGATACAGCATGGCCAGGAGCGGGACACGCGCGACCTCGCGGCGATCGCGGTTGCGCGCGGCGAGGATGTCGGGGGCGAGGCCGAACGAGGCCGAGTCGAAGAAGAGCGCGCTCGCCCTCACCGCGCCGCCCGCGTCGAGGGCCTCGATCCCGCCCACGTCGAGCTGCGTCTGGTGGCCGGCGAGGATCGTACGCACGTGATCGGCCACGTGCTCCCGACCGGGCGGCACGCCGAACGAGCGCCCCTGATCGTTGGCCGTGCCCATCGGCAGCATGCCGAGCGGGACGCGCGCCCCGCTCGCGAGGATGCCGCGCGCGACCTCGTTGAAGGTGCCGTCGCCCCCGAGCGCGAGCACGACGTCCGGCCGCTCGGACAGGATCAAGCGCGCGACGAGCGCGGGCGTGCGGCCCTCGGGCTCGGTCGCGGCGAACACGACGCGGACCCCGCGTCCCTCGAGCAGCGTCGTCGCCTCGGCGATCGCGTCCGCGGCGCGCCCGGACTGTGCGCTGGGGTTGCCGAGGAGCAGGTGCGTCGGCGCGGCCGCGCTCATCCTCCGACCTTGGGCTTGAGGCCGACCTTCCCGTTCTGCAGGACGATCTCGAAGTCGATGGCCTTGCCCGCGTGCTTCTCGCGCAGCTTCGGCATCATCTTCTTCACGCTCTCGGCGAGCACCTCGTAGCGGACGTCGGTGCGCTCGTTGTTCTGGCGCCGGGCGTCGACGTAGCGGGAGTAGATCGCGCGCATCTGCCCCTCGTCCACGTCACCGGGGGCGGGAGCGGGGGGCGCCGGGCGGGGTGGGACGGGTGCCGCGGCCGCGGGCCGCGCGGGAGCGAGCGGCGCTGGCTTGAGCGCGGCGGGCGGCACCGCCGCGGGGCGCGGCATCGCCACGGGCGCGGGCGCAGCCGGCTTCGGCAGAGGAACCGCGGGCGCAGCCGGCCTGGCGACCGTCGGCGGCACCGCCGGCGTCCCGGCCGGTCTGGGCGCGGCTGCCACGGGCAGGGGCGTGGACGGCAGCGGCGCTGCCAGCGACGGGCCGGCGGGCGCGGGCGCGCGCTCCTTCGGCTTGCCGAACGTCGCGCTCGCGGCCCCCGGCGGGCGCGAGGCCCCCATCGCGAAGGGCGAGATCGAGCGCCCCGGCTTCTTCGACTCGTCCGCGCTCGGTGTGGGCGCGAGCGCCCCGAGGATCGCGTCGAGATCTCCCTCGTCGAACGCGAGCGGGGAGGACGCCGCCTTCGGGGGCGGGCTCGGCGCCCCGACCGGAGCGCCGACGACGATCCCGGGATCGGTCTTCTCGCCGTCGAGATCTTCGACCACCTCCTCGACGTCGACGTCGAGGTCCCACGCCTGCTGCTGCTCCTCCCGACGCTGGGCACGGGTCCGCTTCTTGGTGACGCGGACGATGTCCCGCTTGTAGGTGCCCTCCTCGATCTGGCGCGCGATGCGTCCCCAGTAGATGCCGTACGTCCCGTAGCGGGCGACCAGCTGCTGGGTGCGGAAGCGCAGCGCCGTGTTCCGCGGGATGCTCTTCTTGAGCAGGTCGATCGTGCGATCGAGCTCCTTGCGCGCGACGGAGGGCTCGAGGCGCTCGATGCCCTGGAACCACTGCTCGTAGAGTGCCTTGAGGCGCGCGAGCTTCACCTCGGCGTCGTGGAGCGCTTGCTCGAACTCCTGCGGGCTCATCGGGGACTGCGGCCGCAGTATGCCACTCCGCGAGCAGGCGCGAGGCGGCTCGATGGCTATACTCGCGCCCACCGTGCGCCCCTCCACCCTCGCCTCGCTCGTCGTCGCCTTCACCCTGCTCGCCGCCGCGGGCCTGGCCTGTACCCCGCAGGGAGACCCCTCGGTCGGCCCCGACGGCTACGCCGACGACTTCGAGCGCGAGGAGCTGGGCGAGCACTGGTACAACACCGGCGCCTCGTGGCGGATCGTCGACGGCCAGCTGAACATCCGCAACGCTCGCAACCGCCCGCTCTGGCTCCGGCGCGTGCTGCCGCGCGACGCGCGCATCGAGTTCGACATCCGCTCGGAGAGCCCCGACGGCGACATCAAGTGCGAGGTCTGGGGCGACGGCACCTCGCGCGCGACGAGCGAGTCGTACACGGCGACGAGCTACGTGATCATCTTCGGCGGCTGGCACAACTCGCTGAGCGGCATCGCCCGCATGGACGAGCACGGCCAGGATCGCGTGATGCAGCCGACGGGCGCGCACCGCGTCGTGCCCGGGCAGACCTATCACCTGCGCGTCGAGCGCCAGGGCGACACCATCACCTCCTGGGTGGACGACGTGCAGCTCGCGCAGATGAACGACCCGAGCCCGCTCGAGGGCCGCGGCCACGATCACTTCGCGTTCAACGACTGGGAGGTCGAGCTCTGGATCGACAACCTGCGCATCACGCCGCTGTGACTCCTCGGCATGCGCCTGGAGCGCTCAGCCCGCGAGGGGAACCTCCTCCCATGCGCAGGCCGGCACGAGTGTCGCGAAGTGCTTCGCATTGGTGGTCACGACCGTAGCGTCCTCCGCGATGGCCTGAGCCGCGAGCAACACGTCCCCGTCGAGCGCGCCAGGCGCCGCGCTCGGCAGGCCGGCTGTGCGTAGAACTGCCCACAGCCGCGCCGCCTTCCGCCACGTCGCGGTGGTCACCGGAACGTAGGAGAGCTCGCGACCGAGCTCGTCCAGGCGCGCCAGCGAACGCGAGGCACCGATCCGGAGTAGCTCGCGACGCAGCTCGTAGTCGGCGAGCTCGCTGATGAGCACGTCATGCTCGAGCGCCGCCCGCCCCAGCCATACCTTCGCATCCGCGTGCCGCCGCGGGTGGCAGACACGGCCGAGCACGCTCGTGTCGAGCAGAAGCCTCACCGGCGTGGGGGGGCGTCGCTCGCCGGTGGCCGGAGGGCCAACGACGCCACCGTGTCGGCACTCCAGTCGGGCTCGTCGGCGACGTCCTCGCGCTCCCAGCGGGCAAGCATCGCGCGAACGCGCTCCGCGCGAACGCGTGCATCCTGCGCGGCGTCGTTCGGTGACGTCTGCGGCTGCCGTCTGGACTCGCTCACGAGGTCAACGTAGCACGGCGGCGCCGACCCACTGGCCACTGCCGACGGCACCACGTCCGCGCCCGCGTGCACCATCGCACGATGGCGGGCCCAGACACCCGGACGCCCGCCCGCGCGAGGTGGGCGCGAGGGATCTCGGCCGCCTGGCTGGCGCTGTCGGTCCCTTGCTGGTTCCTCTGTCTGGTGGACGTCGAGAACTGGGAGTCGACCGGGCACGGCCAGCGCCTGTGTGGAGACTACCCGTGCGACATCGCGCTCGCGCTCGCGATGATCTTCTTCATGATCCCCGGGGGCGCCATCGTCTCGATCGTGACGCTCGTGTGGTCGTTCGTGACGCGACGCGGGGTGGCAGGCGGCGCAACGCCCGAGCAAGCACCGGCGCCCGAGGGCCGCGGAACGCCGCAAGGCCGGATCGCGGCGGCCGGGCTGATCGCCGCGGGCGCGCTCGCCCTGGCCGAGGGCCGGTGGGCCCCGGCGTGGGTCTCCACGGCGTCGTCGTCGCGATCGCGCTCACCGTGCTGACGCTGCCGCTCGGCCGCGCACCGCACGCCGCGCTCGCGTGGATCGGCGGGCTGGGGGCGGCCGGCGCGTCCTGCATGATCGCGATCGCGCGCGTCGAGGTCGGCCCCCACCGGCTGCAGCCGGCCGTCTTCCCGGGCGAGCTGATCCTGTTGCTGCTAGCGCTCGCCGCGCCGCTCGCGGCCGTCGCCGCCGCGGCGATCGCCTCGCGGCTCCACAGGACGCGCGTAGCGCCCGCTCGATGGCTCTCCGTCAGCGCGTGCGTAGCGATCGCGCTCGCCGCAGCGGCGATCGTCGTCGACCCGGACGCCGAGCCGGCGGTGTGGCGTGACGAGCGCGCCATCACGCTCTCGATCGAGTGCGTCGATCGGATGGGCGACCTCGGCGACGGGCTGTTCGTCACGTGCTCCCCTCGCGGAAGCCTCCAGGCGTGGTGGCTGGGGCTCGCCGACGGCGTCACGGACGCGCGGCCCTCGTTCCACGGACTCCCTGCTCGGACCCCCATCTTCGTGCGCACCGGGCCGACGAGCGCGCTCCGGCTGCCGGGCCACGTGCTCGTCGCGGAAGGAGTCGGCATGACGCGAGGCCGGCCGAGCGCGCTCTCGACGTCGACCGGCGAAGACACGCTCGAGCTCAGCGCCACCGATCTCGTTCGCATGCCGCGCGTGCCGGTGTGGCGAGCGATCCTCTGGCCCGCCGGCGTGATCGTCCTCGCGCTCGCGGCGCTCCTCTCACTCCGCACGATGCTCCGCCTCTCGGCGCTCGCCACCGCGGTCCTCGCGCGTCGCGCTCCGGACGGGGATCGCTTCGCGCTCGATCGCGGTGGCGCGCCGCTCGAGCTCGACCGCGCACCGTCGGCCGATGTCGTCGCGGTGCTCGTCGAAGCGGCACCGGAGGGCTATCGGACCGCGACCGTCGCGCGCGCGAAGGTGCTCGGCACCGGCGATCTCGCGGTGCTGCGCGAGGACGCGCGCGCTCGTGCTCTCGGCCTCGCGCTCGCGATCGCCGTGAACGCGTCGCTCTTGTTCGGTCCACTCCTCGTCGCGCGCCTCGCGGGCTGGGCGATCGCCATCTCGCTGCCGTGACCGGAGTGCTCGGGCTCCCCGAGTCTCGCGGGCGTGGCGGGGGCGCGGGGGCGGAGCCCTCGCCTCCACACGAATGCGCGGAGCGCGTTCGTGTGTGAAGGTGTCGAAGACGCGTTGGTTCAACAAAGAGAGCCAAGCGGATCAACGGTAGCGGCGCGGGGCCGGGGCGCCCGTTGTTGAGCGTCCGAGGACACCGCCGTTCGTGTCCGACGGAGCGAAGCAACGGGGGCACCGGCCACGCGACGCGGCCAGCACACCCTGCGCGGCCGGGATCGAGACTCTCGGTCACGACCTCGACGACGCGCGCGATCAGTCCTTGAGCTTGTCGTCGGCCTCGACCTCGACGCCGGCCATCGCCAGGAGGCGGAGCGCGTTGCTGGTCTTCACGACGCCCGGGCGGAGCCGGTAGTCGAACGTCATCTCGCCCTCGGGGCTGAGCACGTCCGTGAAGTGGAAGTTCTTCACCTTCCCGTCGAGCTCCTCCTCGAGCTCGCTGAGCGCGATGTCGTGCGTGGCGACGATGCCCATCGCGCGGCGAGCCAAGAGGTGCAGCACCACGGCACGCGCCCCCTTGTGGCGCGCGCGCGCGTTCGTGCCGCGCAGGAGCTCGTCGAGCAGGAAGAGGATCGGCGGCGCGTCGTCCGCGTCCTCGATCACGGTGCGCAGGCGCGCGAGCTCGGCCTGGAAGTAGCTGGCGCCGTGCTGGAGCGAGTCGGCGATGCGCATGCTCGCGCGCAGGCGCGTGAGCGGGACGCGCATGGCGCGCGCCGAGACGGGACCGCCCGCGAGCGCGAGCACCACGTTGACGCCGATCGCGCGCAGCAGCGTGCTCTTGCCCGCCATGTTCGAGCCCGTCACCACCAGCGCCGTCCCGGGCCCCGCGATCTGCACGTCGTTCGCCACGCGCGCGCTCCGCACGATCAGCGGGTGCGCGAGGGCCTCCGCCGCGAGGCCACCCTCCTCCGAGAGCTCCGGCATCGACGACGAGGGGTCGGTCGCCCGCATCACGGCCAAGGACGAGAGCGCCTCGATCTCGCCGAGCGCGACGAGCCACTCGCGCGTGCGCGTGCCGGCCCGGAGCGCCCAGCGCTCGAGCCGGAAGAGCACGTTGGCGTCCCAGAGCAGGAGCACGTTCACGACCAGGTGCACGAGCCCCTGCGCGCGCACCTCGAAGAGCGACGCCCAGAGCTCGAGGCGCGCGAGCTCGACCGAAGGCCGCGCGCCGGTGACGTTCAAGCGCTCCTTCAGCGCCACGAGCGCCGCCGCCTCCGCGGGCATCTCCTCGGCGACCTTCAGGATCGCGCGGTAGCTCTCCACGAACCTCCGCTTCGACACCACCTGCGCGTAGGCCCGCGCCACGTCGCGCTCGAGCTGGCGCGCGAGCAGCCCCTGGAGCGCGGCGAGGGGGACCCACGAGAGCTCCGGGAGCACGACGCCCGAGGCGGCGATCGTCGCCAGCGTGATCAGCGGCAAGACCGTGATCACGACGCCGAGCAGCGGCCGGTTCGCGAGCGCCTTCGGCCCCTCGCAGAACTCCACGAAGGGCCGCGCGTCGATCGACTCGCTGCCCGAGTCGAGCACGGCCGCCTCGAGCGCCTCGCGCACGTCGAGCCTCCGGTCCGCCAGCTCGACGACCGCCGCCTGGCGCGCGCGCGCCGTCGCCACGTCGGCCGGTGCGCCGAGCCAGCGCCCGAGCGTCTCGGTGCCCGCCGCCGTGTGGGCGACGGCGTAGCGCTCGAAGAGCGACCCACGCCCGACCAGGTCGATGTCCGACGCGTACGGATGGGCGTCGGGGATCGTCCCCGTGCCGTCGGGCAGGCCCTCGGTCTTGCCCGCGATGCGGCGCAGGTGCCGGTCGTGGATCTCGCGGCGGACCTCGGCGCGCTCCTTCGCCGCGTGCACGCGCGCGTGCCACACCACCGCGGCCGCGAAGGCGATCGTCGCGGCCAGCGCCCCGGCTCCGATGGCGAGCGATCGCTCGGCGAACGCCGCCGCCACGGCCGAGCCGAGCGCCAGGAAGAGCACCAGCCGCAGCATCGAGATCCGGTCGGCGACGCCGGCCAGGCGCGAAGCCTCGGCGGCGAACGCGTCACGGCGGCGCGTGTGCTCCGGCTCCGGCGATGCGCGCTCGCTCACTTCTCGTCGTGGTCGTGATCGTGATCGTGGCCGTGATCGTGATCGTGGCCGTGGTGGTGCTCGGGCTTCGGCGGCACGTAGCCCTCGGGCTTGGCCCCTCCGTCACCGAAGAAGAACGCCTCCGCCTGCTTGAGCAGGAACTCGGTGCCCTGCTTGGAGGAGAGGTCGAGCCGGTACTCGTTGATCAGCATCGTCGAGTGCGCGAGCCAGGCCTTCCAGCCCTCCTTCGAGACGTTCTCGAAGATCTTCTGGCCGAGCTCGTTCTTGAACGGCGGGCGCTCGAGGCCCTCGCCGTCCTTGCCCATCTTCACGCAGTGCACGGTGCGCATCGGGCGCTCTTACCACGCAGGGCGCCGGCGCGACACGACCAGGACGGCGAGGCCCAGCGCGAGGCTCGCCCACCCGTCGCCGCGACGGCCCTGCGCCCGGCAGCTGCACGCGGCCGCCCGCGGGGCCGGGGCGCCGGAGTCTGCCGCCATGCCTGCATCGCCGCCCGCGCTCGCCGCGTCCGCGCGCCCGGCGTCGCCGCCGCGCCCGGCGCACCCGCCCCGGCCGTCACACGAGCGCATCGGGCCGCACTCGCCGGCCGGGTCCATCCCCGCCGAGATCGTGCGGCACGTCCCCGTGCGCCCGGAGAGATCGCACGCCTCGCACGTGCCGTCGCACGCGCGATCGCAGCAGACGCCGTCGGCACACGCGTCCGAGACGCACTCTTCGTCGCTCGTGCACGCCGAGCCGAGCGCGAGGACGGAGATGCAGTGCAGCTCGGCGCCGCAGCGCTGGCCGGCCGGACAGCTCGTCGCCGTGCAGACGGGCTCGCACCGCACGCCGTCCGGGTCGCAGCTCGACGAAGCGCACGTCGTCGGTCGCGGGGCGTCGCACGCCCCGGCGGCGTCGCAGGTCCCCGCCGCGAAGACGTGGCCCGCGCTGCATCGCGTGGCGCCGCACGTCGTCCCCGCCGGCTCCGTCGACCAGTCGCTCGCGTCGCGCGTCGGGTCGCAGACGAGGCACGGGTAGGCCACGTGGTGCTCGCCCACGCCCACGCACTCGCCGCCGATCGTGCAGCCGGTCGAGAACACGTTCGAGCACGCGCGGGCGGTCTCGTCACAGTCGTCGATGGTGCAGCTCACGCCGTCGTCGCAAGGGCTCGTCGCTCCCGCGCGGCACCTGCCCGCGCCGTCGCAGTGATCGCCGGCCGTGCAGAACGCGCCGTCGTCGCAGCGCGACGAGCTCGGCGTCGGCACGTGCATGCACACGCCCCCGCCGCAGGAGTCGTCGGTGCACGACTCGGCGTCGCGACACTCCGCGCACGCCGCGCCCTGCCGCCCACACGCCGCGACGTCGCTGCCCGTCTGACACGCGCTTCCGTCCCAGCAGCCGGTGCAGCACGCCCCGCCGTGACAGACGCCCGTCGGGCCGGACCACGACGAGCACGCCGCGAGGTCCGGCCGCCCGGCGCAGGGATCCATCCATCCCGTCGACCAATTGACGATCGCGGTCGCCCAGGGCTCGGCGCCGATGCGCGTGTCGTCGCCCAGCATCGAGACCGCCCTGGCGCCCGCCTCGGCGAGCGCGCGGCTCGAGGCCTGCACCGCGAAGTGCATGATCGCGACGCGCCCGTGCGCGGGCACCGTCACGCCGTAGACGTACGAGATCTGGTCGCCCGAGAGCGTCACCGCGGCCGCGTCGACGGCAGCCCCGGCGCCGCGCAAGACGTGCGCGAGCGAGGGGTCGCCGGCGAGGTCGGTGTCGTCGGTGGTGAACCAGGTGTCGGCCGTGGTGAGCACGGCGTCGCCGCTCGAGGTCGCGACGAGGGTGGTCGCCGAGTCGCTGCCGAGGTTGCCCGAGATGGCGACCGAGGCGCTGATCGAGCTGGCGGTGGGGTTCGCGATCACCTCGATGAAGCGCGCCCAGTCGCCCGTCGGCGTGACGTAGACGTGCCGCTCGGCCGTCAGGCCGTCCGTCCCGAGCGCGACCGGTGGCAGATCGACCTGCCGGCCCGCGGCCGAGAGCGAAGGCGTGCCGCCGATCGGCAGCGTGTATTGCGTCGAGGCGACGGCGAGCACGTAGCAGGCGTCGTACGCGTCGGACGTACCGTTGGCGATCTCGCCGTGCCCGCCCACCGCGTCGTCGACGTCCCAACGGAACCCGAGCGAGCCGGTGAGGACGGTCGCGAGCGCGACGCTGGGCGCGAGGAGCACCGCGATCACGAGCGCGATCGCCGCCCTGCGCCGCCGCGCGACCACGAGGGCGCCGAGCGCGAAGAGCCCGAGCAGCGCGAGCGCCGGCCCGCCCTCTGCGGCGCCGGCCGCAGCGCAGCGGCAGCTCGAGCGAGGTGCCGGTGGGGTCGTGGCCGCGTCGAGCCGGGACGCGTCCGTCGTCCCCGCGTCGGGCACGCCGGGTGTCGCGCACGCCCCGTGGCCGTCGCAGACGGCGCTGCCCGGGCACTCGCGCGCGGGGTCCGTCGTGGCGGGGATCGCGACGCAGCGCCCCTCTTCGTGGGGCAGGTCGCAGGCCGCGCAGAGCCCCGTGCACGCGTCCGCGCAGCAGACCCCGTCCGCGCAGTGGCCGGAGCTGCACTCGTCGTCGGCGGCGCACGTCGAGCCGTCCGTCGCGAGCGAGACGCAGTGCATCGCCTCGCCGCAGCGCTCACCGGGGGGGCAGCTCGACGCGGTGCACGGCGGCTCGCAGGCGCTGCCGTCGTGCAGGCACGCCCCGCTCGCGCAGGCCATCACCGTCGCGCGCACGCACGCTCCTGCCGCGTCGCACGTCCCCTCCGAGAACGTCACGCCCGCCGAGCAGCGCGCGTCGCTGCACGCGCTCGCGACGGGCGCGGGCGACCAGTCGCTGGCGCTCTGCGTCGGGTCGCAGACGAGGCAGGGATACGCCAGGGGTCGCGCGCCGCTCGCGACGCAGTCGCCGCCGACGAGACAGCCGCTGCCGAGCACGTGCAGGCATGCGTCCGCCGACTCGTCGCACGCGTCGGACGTGCATGCCGCGTGATCGTCGCACTCGTTGCCCGCCCCCGCGACGCAGCGCGAGTGGCCGTCACAGACGTCACCGACGGTGCAGAACGCCCCGTCCTCGCAGGGCGTCGCCACGGGCGCGGGCGGGTTCGTGCACACACCGAGCCCGCAGACGTCCGACGTGCAGTCGAGGTGGTCGTCGCAGCTCGTGCACGCCGCGCCGGCCAGACCGCAGTGCTCCGCCGTGGCGCCGCCCTCGCAGCGGCCCGCCGCCGCGTCCCAGCAACCGGTACAGCACGAGAACGCGTGGCAGACCCCGGCCGCGCCGGACGACGAAGAGCAGCCGACTCCGTCGGCGACGCCCGCGCACGTCGAGCCACCGGCCCCGGTCCCGTCGAAGCGCGCCTCCACCTCCGCCACCGTCGTGCCCCACACGTAGAGCAGCTCGAACGTCGTGGCGTCGCCGGGCGCGAGCTCGGGCTCGCGGAAGACGACGTCGACGGAGACGTTCTCGAGCGCGCCCTCCGCGTCGCGCGGACGGATCCACTCCCCCGCCGCGTCGGTGTTCTCGCGCCCGCCGGTGCTCGCGCGCGCGCGCGCGTCGTGCGCGCCGATACCCAGCACGAAGCCGCCGGCGCTCGCCGTGGCCAGCGCGTCGCCCTCGGTCGGCGGCTGCCTCAGGACGTCGTTGGCCGTCGCGGCGCTGCCCGTGCCCGACGCCGGGCAGAGCCCGACGAAGTTGGGATCGGCGTTGCGCAGGTAGTGAACCTCCGAGAGCGGCGCGGGCCCGAGGTTCGTCAGCGTGACCGTCAGCCGCACCACGCGATCGTCGGGCGCGTAGCTCCAGTCCTGGTCGATGCGCAGCGAGCCGCCGCCGGTGTGGTCCATGAACGTCCCGGCCCAGTGGATGACGCGGTCTGCGACCGCGGGTCCCTCGCTCGGCCCGAGCGCACCGGAGTCGAACGAGTTGTGGACGACGAGGTTGGACCCGTCGACGCGGACCGCCTGGACGGTGAAGGTCTCCAGGTTGCGAGGGTAGAACGCGTCGCACGTCACCGCGCTCGCGCTGCCCTCCTCGGAGTAGCGCATCCCGCGCCCCTCCACGCAGGACGTGCTCGTCGGGTCGCAGTGACAGCTCGGCATGCAGGCGCGTCCGTCGGGCGCGTCGCTCGCGACCATCACGCCGTTCTGGGACACGGCGACGTAGCGGACGTAGGTCCCCGTGAGCTCGGCGGTCTGCGCCGCCGCGGGCGAGGCCGCCGCGAGCGCGAAGAGCGATGCCAACACGCGACGCGTCATCGACCCGAGCAGCGTACGCGGGACGCGGGACGCGCGCGACACGAGGCGCCTACGAGCTCGCCGCCGGCGAGCTCGGCGGGACCGCCGGAGCGGGACCGTCGATCGTCAGCGTCACCGTGAACGCGCCGTGCGTTCCGCTCGCGTCGTCGCCGATCGTGATCGTGCTGCCGCTGAACAGGAACGTCGGATCCGTGTCGGTGGCGCTGGTCGCCGAGTCCATCGCGTACGTCGCTGGCGCCCAGGCCGGATCGGCGCACGGCTGATACCCACCGGGCACCGTCCCACCGTACAGGTCGGTCCCGCCGCAAGTGACCTGCCAGCGGCAGTCGAGCGCGCCCGGGGTGCCGCCCGCCGCGACGCGGGTCTGGGTGTACGTGCAGGACGCGCCCGTGGTCACCCCCGGCAGAGCGCCCGACGCGCTCGTCACCGTGGCCGTGCCGGTGAGCAGCAGCGCGCCGACGGCAGGGCCGGGGGACGTCGCGGACACGGTGACGGGTGGCGCGACGTGCATGGACGACGACGACACCGTCGTGCGCGTCGAGACACCGAGCTCGTAGGGCTCGGGCCCGGGCGCGCTGAAGTTGCCGACGTAGACCTGGTACTCGCCCGTCGCGCCACCGGTGATCTCGATCGTCGGGTTCAGGCCGTCGAAGTCGTCGTTGCAGAGCACGAGGCCGTTCGGCTGCCGCACGAGCAGCGTCAAGTCGCCGCCGCGGGCCGAGAACGCCATGATCCGGAAGTAAGGCAGGCCCGAGGTGATGGTGAGCACGTGCGAGGGGGCGCTCGGGTAGTGACCCGCGTAGCAGCTCGGGTCGTACGTGGTGCCCTGGACCGGACCTCCGGCGAAGCCCTGCGCGAAGGTCGGGTCGTCGCTCCCGGTGCCGAACGAGATGGGCACGCCGATGCCGCTGCTCGCGCCGCCCGGCAGGAGCGGGCCGGTCCCCGTGCCCGGCGAGGAAGGCGCCGGGAGCGGCGTCGCCGTGGGCGGCGGGCTCAGCGCGTCGAAGCAGCAGCCGGACAGCGCGAGCAGGACCGCGAGGCTTCCCCGGGAGCCGGCGAGGTGCGTCATCGCTCGCGAGCGTAGGCGGGCACCGCTTGACGCGCCACGCATCCGTGTCGATGGTGCGCGCGCCCACATGACCCAGACAGAGACCGAGCTCCCCACCGAGTCCACCCACGCGTTCGAAGCCGAGGTCGAGGCCGTCCTGCGCCTCGTCGTCCACTCGCTGTACTCGCACCCCGAGGTCTTCCTCCGCGAGCTGATCTCGAACGCCTCCGATGCGCTCGACAAGCGCCGCTTCCGCGCCATCTCCGAGCCCGACCTCTTGCCCGAGGGCGCGCGGCTCGCGATCCGGATCGAGCCCGACGAGAAGGCCGGTACGCTGACGATCGCCGACGACGGCGTCGGCATGACGAAGGACGAGCTGACCCGGAACCTCGGCACGATCGCGAAGTCGGGCACGCGTGAGCTGGCCGAGAAGCTGAAGGCCGCCCAGCAGAACAAGGGCGACGTGTCCCTGATCGGCCAGTTCGGCGTCGGCTTCTACAGCGCGTTCCTCGTCGCCGATCGCGTCGACGTGATCAGCCTGGCGGCCGGTCAGCGCGAGGCGTGGAGGTGGTCGAGCGACGGGCAGAGCGCGTTCACGGTCGCGCCCGCGTCCCGCGTCGAGACCGGCACGAGCGTCGTCCTGCACCTCAAGGACGACCATCGCGGCATGCTGACCACGTGGCGGATCGAGGAGCTCGTCCGCAAGTACTCCGACTACGTCCACTTCCCGATCGAGCTGCGACAGGCGCACGAGAAGCAGGACGCGCCGGCGACGTACAAGACCGTCAACCAGGGCGCGCCGCTCTGGCAGCGCCCCGCGAGCGAGGTGACGCAAGAGCAGTGGGAGGAGCTGTACCGGCACCTGAGCCACGACCACGAGCGGCCGCTCGCGTTCGACCCCTTCAAGGTCGAGGGCACGCAGGAGTTCCGCGGCGTGCTCTACCTGCCGCGCGAGCCGCCCTTCGACCTCTTCCACCCCGACACGAAGGGGGGGCTGCGCCTCTACGTCAAGCGCGTCTTCGTCCTCGAGGAGGCCGACGAGCTCTTGCCGCGCTGGCTGCGCTTCGTGCGCGGCGTCGTCGACAGCGAGGATCTCCCGCTCAACGTCAGCCGCGAGGTGCTCCAGGACTCGCGCATCACCAAGACGATCAAGAAGCAGGTCCAGAAGCGCGCGCTCGACCTCTTGGCCAAGCTCGCGTCCGAGAAGGCCGAGGACTACGCGATCTTCTGGCGGAGCTTCGGGCCGGTGCTGAAGGAGGGCCTGCACTTCGAGCCCGAGCTCGCCCCCAAGCTCGGCAAGCTCCTGCGCTTCGAGACGACCCACGAGGAGGCGGCGCTCGCGTCTCTCGACGAGCTGAAGTCCCGCATGAAGGACGGACAGAGCGCGATCTACTACCTCACGGGCGAGTCGAAGAAGACGCTCCTCGGGAGCCCGCACCTCGAGGCGCTCCGCAAGCGCGGCTACGAGGTGATGCTCCTGACCGACCCCGTCGACCCCTTCGCCATCGAGGCGTTGCGCGAGTGGGAAGGGACCAAGATCGTGAACGCGGCCGCGGCCGACCTCGACCTCGGCGCGGCGAGCGAGGAGGAGAAGGCGTCGCAGAAGGACAAGGACGATCGCACGCGCAACCTCCGCGATCGGATCCGCGTCCGACTGCAGGAGCACGTGAAGGAGGTCCGCGCGAGCACGCGGCTCGTCGGCTCGGCCGCGTGTCTCGTGGTGCCGGAGGGCGATCTGCCGCCGCACGTTCGGCGCCTCCTCTCGCGCGCACAGCAGCCGCTCCCCGCCGAGAAGCGCATCCTCGAGATCAACCCCGATCATCCCGCGATCCGCGCGCTCGTCGCGCTCCTCGACGAGAAGCCGATCCACCCCGATCTCGAGCGCTTCATCGACGACCTCTACGCGCAGGCGCAGCTCGCCGAGGGCGCCTCGCTCGAGGATCCGGGCGCGTTCGCGCGGCGCTTCACCGACCTGCTCGCCGGCTCGATCGAGGCGGCGAGGGCGCACGCGGAGGCGTAGGCGCGACGGAAATTCCGGCGCGAGTGCCGCGGTCGTGGTACGCCCCATGCGTGCAGAATCGATTCGCGCGTCTCGGACGCCCCTCCCGCCTCGGTCGTCGCTCGTGAGCGGCGGAGGCTTTTTTCCAGGCAAGCGCAACCGCGAGCTCGAGCAGCAGCGGAAGCAGCAAGAGAAGGCGCAGCGCCGCGCCCAGCGGCGTGAGCGCGGGCCGAGCGAGCCTCAGGTCACCACCGCGGACATGGTCCAGCGGGGTCTGCCCTCGATCGAGGAGGCCATGCGCAACCTCGAGAACCGGGCCAAGGGCGGCGGCGCCTCGGCGGCGACGGTCCCCTCGCGCCTCTTCGTGAGCGGCCTGGCCGACGACGTCACCGAGCAGCACCTGCGGGAGCTCTTCGGGCAGTTCGGCCCCATCGCCGACGCGATCGTCATGCTCGACCGCTCCACGCGGGCGCCGCGCGGCTTCGGCTTCGTCACGATGGCCAACCGCCGCGACGCGCCGCGCGCGATCGAGCAGCTCGACGGCACCGAGTTCCACGGCCGCCGCCTCGTGGTGAACGTCGCCACCGAGCGCTGAGCGCGGGGTCACTCCACACCCATCCAAGTCCGCGAATCGACAGGATTCTGGCGGCTAGGTGCGCGTTTTACGTGTGGGAGCGCAATGGCGCCGCCCACGGCCCGACAAGGGCGCATGAGCCGCCGACCTCGCCTGGACACCGTCCTACCTGACCATCCGCACCACGTCATCGTCCGCGGCAACAACCGCCGCAACCTGTTCTCCTACAAGAGCTGTTATCGGGCGTTCCTCGGCTTGGTCGCGCACGCCTCTCGCGTGCTCGCGCTGCCAGTTCACGCGCTCGTGCTCATGCGCAACCACGCGCACATCGTCGCGACGCCCCATGATGCCTCGCACCTGTCCGGGTGGGTGAAGCACTTCGCGCAGCGCTACGCGGCGCGACGCAATCGCCACCGCGAGTCGAGCGGCAAGCTCTTCGAGCAGCGATTCACGGCGATTCCGATCACGAGCGAGCGTCAGCTGGCCGCGACCATTCCGTACGTCGAGCTCAACCCGGTGCGCGCGGGCGTCGTCGAGGCGCCGAGCGACTGGCGCTGGTCGACGTACCGGCTCCACGCCGTGGAGGGCGACGCGGACCCCGAAGTGGCGGAGTTGTGGACGCCGCACGCGTGGTGGCAAGACCTCGCGTCCGACCACGCAGCGCGCGGCGAGGCTTATCGCGACCTCGCGCGCCATCGCGACGAGGCGGCGCGCGCCGCGGCCGGCGACGTCTCGCTCGAGTACGCACATCGGATCGAGCGCCCGGATCGCTCGTCGGCCGCGGACGGCGATCGGCCCGTCTACCGCAAAACGCGCACCTAGCCGCCAGTTCCAAGTGGATTCGACGGGTTGGGTGGGTGTGGAGTGACCCCGCCCGGCCCCGCTAGGAAACCGAGCCGTACATCGTCTCGGCCATCTTGAACGAGCTGAGCTCGAGCGTCTGGAGCGCCTCGCGGATCGCGATGGCGTCGCCTGCCTCGAGCGTGCTCTTGAGGTTCTCGATGTCCTTCTTGACCTGATCGAGCAGCTCGGGCGAGACGAGGTCCGCGAAGTCCGTCACCGCACGCTCGCTCGTGTAGAGCAGCGCTGCGGCGCCGTTCTTGAGCTCGGCGAGCTCCTTGCGACGCGCGTCGGCCTCCTTGTACTTGTCGGCGTCGCCGACGAGCTGCTCGATCTGTTCCTTGGTCAAGCCGCTCGAGGCGACGACCCGTACCTTCTGCTCGCGCCCGGTCCCGAGATCCTTGGCGTTCACGTGGACGATGCCGTCGACGTCGATGTCGAACTTCACCTCGACCTGCGGCACACCGCGCGGCGCCGGCGGGATGGGAGACAGCTCGAAGCGCGCGAGGCTCTTGTTGTCGGCGCTCATCTCGCGCTCGCCCTGCAGGACGTGGATGGGAACGAAGGGCTGGTTGTCCACGCTCGTCGTGAACACCTCGCTCGCGTTCGTGGGGATCGTGGTGTTGCGCGCGATCAGCTTGTGGAAGATGCCGCCGCCTACCTCGACGCCGAGCGAGAGCGGCGTGACGTCGAGGAGCAGGACCTCCTCCATCGCCCCGGTCATGCTGGCCGCCTGGATGGCCGCGCCCACGGCGACGACCTCGTCGGGGTTCACGCCCTTGTGCGGCGTGCGCCCGAAGAGCTCGCTGACCTTCTTCTGCACCATGGGCATGCGCGTCATGCCGCCGACGAGGATCACCTCGTCGATGTCCTTCACGGTGACGTGCGCGTCGGCGAGCGCCCTGCGGCACGGCTCGAGGGTCTTGTCGATGAGCTCGCCACAGAGGATCTCGAGGTCGCTGCGCTTGAGCGTGGTGACCAGGTGCTTGGGGCCCGTCGCGTCCGCCGCGATGAAGGGCAGGTTGATCTCGGTGTCGAGCGCGCTCGAGAGCTCGTGCTTGGCCTTCTCCGCTTGCTCCTTGAGGCGCTGCAGGGCGACCCGGTCCTTGCGCAGGTCGATGCCCTTGTTCTCCTTCGCGAAGAGGTCCGCGAGGTAGTCCACGACGAGCTTGTCGAAGTCCTCGCCGCCGAGGTGCGTGTCGCCGTTGGTCGCGAGCACCTTGAACACGCCGCCTTCGATCTCGAGGATCGAGATGTCGAACGTGCCGCCGCCGAGGTCGTACACGGCGATCTTCCCGCCCCGCTGCTTCTCGAGGCCGTACGCCAGCGCGGCCGCGGTCGGCTCGTTGATGATGCGCTTGATCTCGAGCCCGGCGACCTTGCCCGCGTCCCGCGTCGCCTGGCGCTGCGCATCGTCGAAGTACGCCGGGACCGTCACCACGGCGCCGTCGACGGGCTGCCCGAGGTACGACTCGGCGACCTCCTTCATCTTCTCGAGCACGTAGGCCGAGATCTCGGGCGGCGAGAGGTCCTTGCCCCCGGCGCGGACCCAGGCGTCACCGTTGGGCGCCTCGATCACCGTGTAGGGGACGGCCGCGATGTGGCGCTTGGCCTCCTCCGACGTGAAGCGCCGGCCCATGATGCGCTTCACCGAGTAGACGGTGTTCTCCGGATTGGTGCCGGCCTGGCGCTTGGCCACCGATCCGACGCGCCGCTCGCCGTCCTTGGTGAACGCAACCACCGAGGGGGTCGTGCGGGCCCCTTCCGCGTTCGGGATCACGATCGGCTCGCCGTTCTCCACGAAGGCGACACACGAGTTCGTCGTTCCCAGGTCGATTCCGATGACGCGCGCCATGACGATCGCTAGCCCGCGCATCCTAGCGCAGGCGCTCCACCCGGATCACGCATCTTGCGTGGCCGCGGGCCGGTCAGGCCGAGGCGGCCTTGCGGGCGACGACCACCATCGCGGGACGGACGAGCTTGTCGCCCAGCCGGAAGCCGGCCACGACCTCCGCGATCACGGTCCCGGGGGGGTGCTCGTCGGTCTCGATCTGCTGGATCGCGTCGTGGATCGCGGGATCGAAGCGCTCGCCGACCGCCTTCACCTTGGTCAGACCGAGGCGGTTGGCCTGGTCCTCGAAGAGCTTGAGCACCATCCGGATGCCCTCGACCACGGCGCTGACGTCGGTCGCCGTCGCCGCCGCCGACACCGCTCGCTCGAGGTTGTCGATCACCGGCAGGAGCTCGCGGATCGCGTCCTCCTTGGCGCGCCGGCGCTCCTCCGCGAGATCCTTGAGCGCGCGCTTGCGGAAGTTGTCGAAGTCGGCCGCCGTCCGTAGCAGCTGATCCTTGACGCGCGCGGTCTCCGCGCGGGCCTTGGCGACCTCGTCCTCGGGCCCGGGCGGATCGGCGGCCGGGGCGGCCTCGGCCGACGTCTCCGCCGGCGGCTCACTGGTCTCGTCGCTCACGGCGCGACAATAGACACCGGATCGCCCGCGGACAAGTCTCGACGTGAGTCAGTCGGGGTCGGTCTCGCCAGCGTCCGGGTCGCCCGGGTCGAGCACGTCGCTGATCACCTCGGACATGAAGCCGACGAGCGGCATCAGCTTGCCGTAGTCCATGCGGGTAGGCCCCACGAGGCCGACGGTGCCAGCGCCGTGCCCGCCTGCACGGTAGGCGGCCGAGATGACGCCGATGTCCGGTACGTCCACGAGGTTGGCCTCGCTCCCGACCAGGACGGTGACGCCGGCGGCCGCGATGGTGCGGTCGAGCAGGCCCACGAGGCGCTCCTTCTCCTCGAAGGCGCGCAGGAAGGCCCGCATCTTCTCCGAGCTCTCGAACTCGGGGCGGTCGAAGAGGGCGCCCTGGCCCTCGATCACGACCTCGCGCGCGTCCGGGCTCACCGCGGCCTCCACCATCTGCCGCGCACGCCGCTTGAGCCGGTCGTAGGCGCCACGGTCGCTCGCCACCGCCTCGGCCAGCGCCGCGCGCAGCTCCGCGAGCGTCTTGCCCTGCGCGAGCTCGGTCACGTAGTTCTGCAGGCGCTCGAGCTCGCTCGCGTCGAGCGCCTCGGGCAGCGCGACCACGCGGTTCTGGATGGTGCCGCTCCGCGTGACGATCACCGCGAGCACGCTCGCGCCGCCGAGCGGCACGAACCGCAGCTGCGCCAGCGCGTCGAGCTCGGGCCGCGGGCGCGTGACGAGCGCGGCGGCCCCCGTGAGCGAGGCGAGCAGGCGCCCGGCCTCGCGCATCACGTCGTCGACGCCCGGCCGGAGCTGGCCCATGCGCGCGAGGATCGCGGCGCGATCGGTCTCGCCCACCTCGCGCATCTGCGCCAGGGCGTCGATGAAGACGCGGAAGCCGACCTCGGTCGGGACGCGCCCCGCGCTCGTGTGCGGCGACGTCACGCAGCCCGCCTCCTCGAGGTCGGCGAGCTCGTTGCGGATGGTGGCGGGCGAGAGGTTCAGCCCGTAGCGCTTGCTCAGCCGTCGCGAGCCCACGGGCTCGCCCGTCGCGATGTACTCGCTCACGACCGCGAAGAGGATCTTGCGGGCGCGGTACCCGAGCGCAGGGCTCTGCGACGAGCGGAACGGAGAGGTGGGAAGGGGCTGCATCTCGACCGAGGCGCCCGAGGCGCGCGCCTCACCCCGAAAAACTACCGGATCCGTCGCCCCACCGCCACGTGCGCGTGCATCGGTCCCCTCTCCCACGTCGTGGGAGAGGGCCAGTGTGAGGGCTCAGCGCAGCTCGGTGAGCCGCGCACGCAGGCGCGGAAGGAGGCCCCGCACGCTGCCCCGGACCGCAAGAACGACCACGCGGACGAGGACTTCGACCTCGGTGTCCTCGGGCAGATCGACTGGCTCATCGACCACGAGTCGCCCCGCCGTAATTCACGCTCACTCCCAGCATCACTTCGAGCCCATCGCCTCCGGCAGCGCAGAGGTCCAGGTGAGCCCGCCCGCGTGCACGGCAATGGAACCAGCGAACAACACGGCCCGTGCGGCGACGTCGGCCCTTGCGTCAGGGCGCCGCGCAGCTCGCGACGCGGCGGCCGAGCTCGGCGGCGAAGCGGCCGCTCGGGGCCGCGGCGAGGTACGCGCGCGCGTCCGTGCAGCCCGCCGCGTCGAGCGGCGTCGCCGCCGCGAGCGAGGCGAGCCAGCCGCGCGCCTCGATCGACGCGTCGTGGATGACGCGCAGGCGCTCGCTCGGGTCGCGGTGCGCGTTCTCGTCGACGTAGGCGAGCAGCAGCGTCGCGTCGGGGTCGTCCGGCACCGCGTCGATCGCCTGGCGTGCGAAGATCGTCACACGCCCGTAGGCGTCGGCGTCCCACTCCACCCAGGCGGAGGCGACGGCGACCATCGCGGTGTCTCGCGGCAAGAGCGGCGACTCCGTGGAGACCGTCGCCCGCAGCTGGTCGAGCATCGCCTGCACCGTCGGCGCGCGCCGCGCGCGCGCGAGGGCGATCGCGCGCATGCCGAGCGCGAGGCGGCGGTCGGTCGTCCGCGAGAGCGCGGCGTAGTACGCGTCGGCCGCGTCGGACCAGCGCTCGGCCTGCGCGTAGAGCCGCGCGAGCGCGAAGCGCAGCTCGCCGTCGTCGGGGCTGCGGCCGATGGCCTCCTCGACGCGCGCGACGCCGCTCTCGCCGGCCTGACGGTCCACGAGCGCGCGCGCCCGGAGGTGATCGATCACCGGATCGACCAGGTGCGCCTCGTCGATCCGCGCGAGCGACTGCATCGCGCCCTCGAGGTCGTGCGTCTCGACCTGCACGCCGAGCAGCGCGACGAGCGCCGTGGGCTGGTGCGGATCGACGGCGAGCGCGGCCGCATAGGCCTCGCGCGCCTCGTCGAGGTGCCCGAGCATCTGCGCGGCCTGCCCGCGCTCCGTGTTGATCTGCGGCTCGCCCTCGGTCGCGCCCTGTGCCGCCTGGAAGGCCTCGTACGCCTGGTTCCACTCGGCCGCGCGGGCATGGACGCGCGCGCGCGCCACGAGCACCAGCGGCTCGCCCTCGTGCGCGTCACCCGCGCGTCCCAGGACGGTGAGCGCCTCGTCGTGCTGCCCGGATGCGCTGAGCGCGTGGGCCGCTGCCGCCGCGAGGCGCGGGTGCGTCGGCGCCGCGTCGAGCGCGCTCTGCACCGACGCGAGCGCGCCGGCGGTGTCTCCGGTCAGGACCAGCAGCTGCACGAGCTCGAGGTGGGCGTACGAGCCGAGCGCCGCGGAGTCCGTCACTTCCTCCAGCCAGGGACGCGCGTGGGCGAAGTCGTCTCGCAAGAGCGCGATGCGCGCCTGCACCAGCGTGCGGCGCGGCGAGCCCACGGCCGTCTCGGCGGCGCGCGACGCCGCCTCGGCGTCCCCGCGGAGCAGCTCCTGCCGCGCAGTCAGGAGCGCGCGTCGCGACGTGTCGGTCGAGACGTGGCCGGTCAGCGGCTCCATCGCGGTCGCGGCGTCGAGCCGGCGGCCGACGTCGAAGAGCGCCTCCGCGAGCTCGATGGTGAAGAGCTCGTCGCCAGGCGGCCGGTGCTCCGAAGCGGCGGCCAGGTGCGCGGAGGCGTGCAGCGTGTCGCCGTCGATCGCGTCCGAAATCCCGAGGGCGAGCTCGGCCCAGCCGTGCTCGGCCGGCGTGGCGTCGCCCGCGGCGAGCACCGCCTCGGCGTCGGGGCGCACGTCGCTGGCCGGCCCGAGCGCCTCGATCGCGGCGCGCGCCCGCGCGAGGCGGACGACCGTCTCGTCGCCCCGGGCCTCGGGCGCCTCCCCGCCGCCGCGCGCGGCGATCTCCACCACGAGCGCGAGGTGCCGCGGCGCGTCGGGCGCGCCCGCCCGCGCGGCGTCCGCCGCCGTCCGCGCCTGCACGACGCTACCGATCGCGAGCTGCGCACGTGCGACGGCGTGTCCCGCCTCGGCGGCGCGCGGCCCTCGGCCCGGGACGAGCAGCGCAGCCACGCGCGACGCCTCGCCGGCGTCGCCGCGCGCGAGCGCGAGGTACGTCTCGGCGATCCGGTGATCCGAGGCGCCGTCACCGGAAGGATCGTGCTGCCCGAGCAGGGCCTCGGCCGGCGCGCGGTGCCCTTCCGCACCGGCCAGCTCCGCCATCGCGTGCAGGCGCGCCGAGAGCGCGACGTCGGCAGCGCCGTTCTCTCCGTCGAGCAGGGCGATCGCGCGCTCGATCGCGGCCATCCGCCCCGTGCGCTCCGCCTCGTCGCGCGCCGCTTCGATCTCGCGTCGGTGGTTGGCGCGGTAGAGGAGAAAGGCCGCGGTCAGGGCCGCGATCACGACCGAGGCGATCATCGCCGTGCGGACCATCTTGCGCCGACGGATCTCCTCCTTCGTCAGAGGGACGTCCTTGAGCTGGGGGATGGCCTTGCGGGGGCGCGGGACGGAGAACATCTCCGAGTCGGGCCCGTGGGACCCGGCCTTCTGGGCCTTTTCTTCGCTCTCGGGCTCGCTCACGTGCGCTGCGAGGCGATCATGCCGAACGCCCCGGCCGTCCTTCCAGTTCCAGGCGGGTGCGTTCTTCTCGCACGGATCTTTACTTTGGTGTGTGCGTCCGTATGATCCGAGGAGTCCGGGCTTTGGTCCGGACTGACACGGCGGATGGGCCCGACCCCGCAATGGTGCGAAACCGCGATTCGCTACGCGAATGGTGGATTCTTCACGCCGCAGGTCCCCTCCCTGAAAAGAGGGTGCCGCGCGTCGCGCACGAAGGACGGATCGAGCCGTGTCTCAACCGCGTGGCGCAATGGTGCGCCCCGCACCCAGGAACGTCTCGACGCGAGCCTGGCCGTGTGCGGAGGAGTCATCCTTCGCCCACAGAGCCAGAAGCCCGGAGACGCCGGCATGGCCGGGGGAGGATCGTGACAGTGAACTGTACCGAACGTCGTCAGGGTGATTCGAAGGTCTTCGATACGGAGGTCGTTACCACCTGACCCCTCCCACCGCTTGACCGCAGCGGGGTGACACCCGCTGGAAGGGCGACCGCCGAGAGGCCTGGTCGCCCTTCGCTTTTCCGTGGACGCGCTTCGCGCGCGATCGAGGCGCAGCGTGACGCCACCGGTCTCGTAGACGCCCGGCGTCACCGGGATCACCGGCGCCCGGGAGCGGCGGCATCTTGGGCACCACCGAGTCCTTCGCGCGGCGTGTCGCCCCGGCGAGCATCGACAGCAGCTCGAGATCGATCCCGAGGGCGACGAAGGCGACCTCCATCCCGGTGATCGGATCGGCCGACTCGACGCGTACGAGCCCGATCGCGACCTCGCTCCCGTCGTCCTGCCGGATGTCGATGCGCAGCTCGTCGCCCGGCGCGGCGACGACGTCGGCCTCGAGCCTCGCGCCGGCCTCGCCGATCGCGTCGAGCCGACCGTCGAACACTGCGACCTCGCCGACGATCGACCACTGGACGGGGAACGGAGCCAGGAGCGCCATCGCCACACGGTACGACGCCCCGCGTGCCGTGGAGAAGAGTCGTCGGCTCGCCCGCGCTAGGATCCGTCGGTGCGAATCATCTCGTGGAACGTGAACGGGCTCCGCTCGATCGAGAAGAAGGGCTGGACCCGCTTCCTCGCGAAGGCCCGCCCCGATCTGATCGGGGTGCAGGAGACCCGGGCGCGACCCGAGCAGCTCTCGCCGAGGATGCGAGCGCCGAAGAGCCACCCGCACACCCACTTCGTCCACGCGGAGCGGCCCGGGTACAGCGGCGTCGCCGTGTACTCGAACCGGCCGCTCGACCACGCCGAGAGCTCGCTCGGCGCGCGCAGCTTCGACGTCGAGGGGCGCCTTCAGATCGTGCGCGTCGGCGCGCTCACCCTCGTGAACGGGTACTTCCCGAACGGGAGCGGCAAGGACCGCGACAACTCCCGCGTGCCCTACAAGCTGCGCTTCTACCGTGCCCTGTTCCACAAGCTGGAGGACGGGCTCGCGCGGGGCGAGCGGATCGTCGTGATGGGCGACTTCAACACCGCGCCCTATCCGATCGACCTCGCGCGTCCGAAGGAGAACGAGAAGACGAGCGGGTTCCTGCCGAACGAGCGCAAGGAGCTCCTGCGCTGGCTCGCGCGCGGCTGGGTGGACTCGCTTCGCGTGTTCGACCCCGCTCCTCTACGCTACTCGTGGTGGAGCCAGCGCTACGGCGTCCGCGAGAAGAACGTCGGCTGGCGGATCGACCTCGCGCTCGTCTCGCCCGGCGCAGCGCCGTTCCTGCGGGGCGCGCGCATCCACGCGGCCGTCCTCGGCAGCGACCACGCGCCCATCGAGGTCGAGCTCGACGACGCGGTGCTCGCTCCCGAGCGCTGAGGCCCCCGCTCCGCGGCGTCGGATCGCCGGACACCCGCGTCCTGCGCGCCGGACGTCGAGCGTCACCCTTCCACGGAGCGGCGAGAGATCACGGCGGCCCGCGGGTCGACGAGGTCCGCGCGGAGCTGGGCGTCCCGCCGGCCTGACGGCTCAGCCGACGGCGGGCACGACGAGCACCGGCACCTTGGACGTACGCACCACCCGCTCGGTCACGCTCCCCATCACGAAGTGCGCGATGCCCGAGCGACCGTGCGAGCTCATCACGATCAGATCGAAGCCCTTCGCGCTCGCGAACTCGGTGACCTCGCGCCACGCCACGCCCTGCACGAGGTGTCGATCGACGCGATCGGCGGGCAGCGAGAGCTTCTTGCTGGCCCCCGCGAGCGCCTGCTCGAGGCCCGCCGTGAGCTGCACGATCTCGGCGGGCGAGGGGAGGACGGCCGCGTCGAGGGCGACCATCACCGGGGGCGACCAGACGTGCAGGAGCTCGAGGCGCGCGCCGAAGCGCTCCGCGACCGTCTCGGCGGCGCGGATGGCGCCCTCGGACGCGGGCGAGAAGTCGGTCGGACAGAGGATGCGCTTGACGTCGAACGACGCGGTCATAGGCCGAATCTACGCCCCGTGGGCTCCGCTGCCAGGCGCGTCAGCGATCGAGCGAGTCGAGGCGCGCCCTCGCCGCCTCGTTGCGAGGATAGCGACGCGTGACGTCCTCGAGGATCGCGCGCGCGCCCAGCGTGTCGCCCGCCGCGATGAGCAGGTCCGCGAGCAGCACGTAGTTCGCCGGATGATCGGGGTGCGCGTCCAGCAGCACGCGCGCCCAGCGCGTGGCCTCCGGCAGGTCACCGCGCAGCTGGTGCACGCGGGCCAGGCCCGCGAGCGCGCGGCCATTGGCCGGGTCGGCGGCGACGACGTCGCCGTAGTAGCGCGCCGCGAGATCGAGCGCGCCGCGGTGCCGGGCGAAGTTGCCGCGCGTGATCATCCCCTCGAGGGTCGCGGCGTCGAGCGCCGGACGGGGCGCGGCCGACGCGGTATCGGTCGTCGCGGGCGGCGCGGCCTGGAGCGCGCGCTCGGCCGCGCGCGCCGCGGCCGCGGGCGCATACACTTCGGCCTCCGCCTCGGCGCGCTCGAAGGCGGCCTCGAGCGAGCGAGCGTCGATCGCTGCGCTCGAGGGCGGGGGCGGCGAGCGGAGCCGGAGCGCGACGGGGACCAGGAGCGCGAGCCCCGCGAGGATGGCCACGTACGCCCAGGCCCGCGACGACGAGGCCCGCGGCCGCGGCGACGACACGGCAGACGGCGCGGCGGGCTCGAGCCGATCGGCGAGCGAGGGAGCCGCGGCCTGCGTCGACGGCGCGGAGGCCTCGAGCGCGGAGGCCTCGAGCGCGGGGGCCTCGAGCGCGGAGGCCTCGAGCGCCGCGACGTCGAGCGGCGCGCTCGGATCGTCGACCGGCTTCGGAGGCCGCGGCGACGAAGCGGTGGAGAAGAACGCCGGCTGCGGGGGCGAGGAGTCCCGGTCGACGGAGCGGTGCTCGACGGTGGCCGGTGTCGGGCTCGACCGACGCTCGCGCGGCCTCGGCGTGGGCCCGGCGAACACCGGCTCGGAGGTCGGCGGCGGCGGTGGGTCGGGCCGGCTCGACAGGCGCGCCTCCAGCTGCGCGACCACCTCGCTCGCGGGAGCGACGACCGCCGGACGGTCCGAGGTGCGCGGCCGCCAGGACGAGCGGATGCGCGGGCGCTCGCGCATCGCCACGCGCACCGCGTCCTCGACCGGCGCCATGACGTCGATGGAGCGCGTGCCGCTCCAGGGTGCGACGCGGACGCGCCCGGAAGGGAGGGTGAACAGCGTCGCGAGCGCGGCATGGCCTTGCGCGACCTCGCCCGCGGCGCCCCGCGCCTGCGCTCCGACGACCAGCCCGTCGTCGAGCTCGACGTCCACCTGGATCGCCTCGGCCGTCACGCTCGCGCGCAGATGCGTCCGCGCGCGCGCGAGCGCGCGCAGGAGCCGGAGCGGACCGGTCGCATCGAGGCGCACGTGGAACGCGTCGCGCCGCTCGGCGAGGCGCGTGATCTCGTGGTCCGCGGCGACGGCGTCGTGGACCGCTGCCTCGATGCGCGCGAGCGCCCGCGCGTCGACCGTCCCCGCGAGCAGCGTGTGTGGGAGCGCGACGACCGTCGACCAGGAGAGCCGCGGGTCACTCAGCAGCGCCGTCAGCGCCGGCGCCTCCGGGTCGTCGAGCACGTCCTCGTCGGCGAGGATCACGTCGGGCGCGAGCGCGCGCGCCCGACCGACGCCGGTGCCCCCCGCCTCGACCGCGACGACCTCGGCGCCGGCGAGCGCGAGGCGCTCGACGAGCGGGTCGTTGTTCGCGCCCGAGAGAGAGAGAAGGACGATGCGCGTTCCGTCGGGCATGCCCCGCGCGACCGGCGCGGCCGGCGGCAGCGAGTGGAGCTTGCCGCCCGTCGTCTCGAGGAACGACACCGTCACGCGCTCACCGCGCGCCGCCAGCGGGCGCATGCGCTCGAGCAGCGCGGAGAGCGCGTCTTGCCGCGGGGAGGGCAGCACCGCGACGCCGCCCGCGCGGGAGGAGTCGCGCACCGAGAAGACCCCGGACGCGTGCGGCGCCAGCGCGTGCCCGATGCGCGCGCCGAGCGTGTCTCCCGCGGGCGCGAGGCCCAGCCCTGCCCGCTCCGGCCCACGTGACGCCAGCTCGACCAGCGCGGCCGCGTGCAGCCCGGCGTCCGAGGCGGGTGTGTCGTCGACCGGGACCGTACACACGAGCGGGTCGCGCGCGAGGGCCGCGCGCACCTCCGCGCCCTGCTCGTCCAGCACCGCGACGACGTCGGGCGCCACCGCCCGCGCCGTGCGCGCGACCTCTCTCGTGCTCGTCAGCTCCACCGTGGCCCCGCGCTCCTCGAGCGCGGTCATCAGCGCGTCGGCAGCCGCCAGATCGCGCGCGACGAGCACGATCATCGTGCTCGCCGGAGCAGGCGGAACAGACGGCGCCGCGTTGACCATCCCCGGCGGCAAGGTAGCTCAGCGCGAGCACGACGGGTGCCCCGCGCCGGAGTTACAACCGGCCTGGACGTCGGCCTCGATCGGCTGGCTCGCGCGCGGCCTCCGCCGAGACGACACGCACCATCACGCACGCCGGTCGCGCGCGACGGCGGCACCGAGCGCGGGCGCGGCGAGGAACGGCGCGACCGACCCTGCGATCGCGAACGCGTGGCCCGAGCGGCGGAGCCCGAGACCGACCGCGATCGCGGGCGGCGTCATGACCCGACGTTGGGGCCGGCGGCAAGAAGAGCCCGCGACCCCATCTGGACCTCCGGACGCTGGTGTCCGGCGCTTCGATCGCCCTTCCCGTGCGGCCGGTCGCCTGCTACCAACGCGCCTCATGGCGAACCCCACCGCGACCTGTGAGACCTCCCTCGGCTCCTTCACCGTCGAGCTCTTCACCGACAAGATGCCCATCACGGCGGGCAACTTCGTGAAGCTCGCCAAGAGCGGCTTCTACGACGGCCTGCACTTCCACCGGGTGATCTCGGGCTTCATGTGCCAGTTCGGCTGCCCTCACAGCCGCGACCCGAAGAGCCCGCGCGCGGGCACCGGCAACGGCCCGGACGGCTGCATCCAGGACGAGCACCCGGCGAACGCGAAGATCTCGAACGAGCCCGGCACCCTCTCGATGGCGAACACCGGCGCGCCGAACAGCGGCAGCTCGCAGTTCTTCATCAACACCAAGCACAACGCCTTCCTCGACTTCTTCACGCCCGGTCAGTCGAAGCACCCCGTCTTCGGCAAGGTGATCTCGGGCATGGACGTCGTGACGAAGATCGAGAACACGAAGACGGACGGCGGGGACCGCCCGGTCACCCCCGTGAAGATGATCAAGGTCACGATCAACGGGGCCTGATCGCCGAGAGGAGTGCTCGCCGCGGAGGTCCCGGACGGGAGCGGGCGCAGCCCGCGGACGGTAGGGGCCGAAGAGGCGAGCCGATGCAATTTCGGGCGGCGATCAGCGATCGGACTGCACGCGGCCCTCGTGCCGCTTCGCCAGCGCCGCGAGCGCCTCGCCGTCGACGCGCATCGGCACCCACTCGTCGAGCGACGCGGCGCCGAGCGACCGGTAGAACGCCAGCGCGGGCTCGTTCCAGTCGAGCACCTGCCACTCGAGGCGCGCGCAGCCGCGGCGCACGGCCTCGGCGGCGACGGCCGAGAGCAGCGCCGCGCCGACGCCGCGTCCGCGCGCCTCCGGGACGACGAAGAGATCCTCGAGGTGGACCCCCGGTCGCCCCCGCCACGTGCTCCACGTGGAGAAGAAGAGCGCGAAGCCGAGGGCCGCGCCCTCCTCTTCGGCGACGAGCGCGTCCATCTCCGTGCCGAGCCCCCGCGCGAAGTCCGCCTCCGTCGCGACGACCGCGTCGGGCGCCCGCTCGTACGCGGCGAGCGCTCGGACCAGCGCGAGCAGCGTGGGGGCGTCATCGGGCCTCGCGGGGCGGATCGTGATCATCCTCCCATGCTCGCCACCTCGCGCGTATCGAGCAAGCGCGCGATCCGGTACCGTCTCCCCCCATGATCGAGTGGAACGAGACACACCTGCAGATCCGCGAGATGTTCCAGCGCTTCGTCCAGGCGGAGGTCGCGCCGAGGATCGACGACATCGAGCTCGGGGACACACCGCCTTACGAGGTCCTTCGCAAGATGTTCGCGACCTTCGGCGCGGGCGAGATGGCGAAGGCCAAGTTCGAGTCGGACCTCGCCAAGGAGAAGAAGCGCGCCGAGACGGGCGAGCCTCCGCCCGAGAAGAAGAAGCGCGAGGGCTTCTCGCAGGAGGCCGCCGACGCGGCGGCGATGCGCGCGATCCCGACGATCGAGCTCTCGAAGTACTCGCCCGGCATGATCACGGCGCTCGGCGTGAGCGTCGGCCTCACCGCCGGCGCGATCCAGCGCAAGGGCACGATCGCCCAGAAGGAGAAGTTCGTTCCGGCGCTGCTCACGCTCGACAAGATCGGCGCCTGGGCCATCACCGAGCCCGGCTCCGGCAGCGACGCGTTCGGCTCGATGAAGTCCACCGCGCGGCGCGACGGCGACCACTACCTGCTCAACGGCCAGAAGACGTTCATCACGAACGGCCCCTACGCCGACACGATCGTGTTCATCTGCCGCCTCGACGACGGCGTCACGGCGCCCGAGCAGCGCAAGGTCGTCTCGTTCATCCTCGACAAGGGCACGCCCGGCCTGGTGCAGAGCAAGCCGCTGCGCAAGATGGGCCTGCACGGCTCACCCACGGGCGAGCTCTTCCTCGAGAACGTGCGCGTGCCGCGCGACCGCCTCATCGGCGAGAGCGAGGACGCGAGCGCGCGTGGCGACGCGAAGGAGACCTTCGGCTCGGAGCGCTCGGGCGTCGTCGCGATGGCCCTCGGCATCGTCGAGCGATGCCTCGAGCTCTGCACGCAGTACGCGGGGATGCGCGTGCAGTTCGGCAAGCCCATCGGCGAGTTCCAGCTCGTGCAGCTGAAGCTCGCGAAGATGGAGGTCGCGCGCATGAACATCCAGAACCTGCTCTTCAAGCAGATCGAGCTCGCCGGCTGGGGCAAGGGCCTCTCGCTCGCCGAGGCCAGCGCCTGCAAGCTCTACTCGGCACAGGCGGCGATGGACGTCTGCCTCGAGGCCGTGCAGCTCTTCGGCGGCAACGGCTACATGGCCGAGTACCGCGTCGAGCAGCTCTGCCGCGACTGCAAGGTGCTCCAGATCTACGGCGGCACCGACGAGATCCAGATCTCGCAGATCGCGCGCGCCCTGCTCTCGGGCAAGAGCTGAGGACGGGCGCGAGCGAACACTCCCGCCGCACCGATCGACCGGGTCGAGCGGCGCGGCGCGCGGCGAGGCGTACACTCCATCGGTGAAGCTCCGCTGCGTGCTCCCGCTCGTCCTCGCGCTCGTCGCGTCGGGGTGCGCGCAGGCGGTGGCGGCGGCGCCGCTCGAGACGCTCGAGCGCACGATCGGGCGGGGCGAGGGGCCGATCGTGGTGATGCTGCACGGCTACGGCTCCGCGCCGGAGCACTTCCTCGGGCTCGCCGACCGCGGCGATCTGCCCCGCGGGACGCTGCTCGTGCTGCCACGCGCGCCCCTGAGGATCCCCGGCCACGAGGGCCACGGCACGATGTGGTTCGCGCTGCCGCACCCTCTCGGCTCGCTCGGCAGCGACCGCATGCCCGGCGCCGTGCAGGCGCGCGAGCGGGTGACCGCGCTCCTCGACGAGCTGAGCCGTGCCCACCCGGGGCGCGCGCTGATCCTCGGCGGCTTCTCCCAGGGCGCCATGGTGTCGCTCGACCTCGCGCTCCGCGATCCGCGCCCGCTCGCCGGCCTGGTGCTGCTGAGCGGGACGATGATCGACGAGGAGGCCACCACGGCCCGGCTCGACGCGCGCCGCGGGCTCCCCGTCTACGTCGCCCACGGCACCCGCGACACGGTGCTCGCGTACGAGGGCGATGCGCACCTCGTCGAGGTCATGCGCGCGCACGCGCTCGACGTCCGCTTCACCACCTTCGACGGCGGTCACGTCGCGACGCCGGTCGTGTCGACCGAGCTCGCGGCGTTCGTCACGCGCTGCGCATCAGCGCGCTGAGCGCGCGCCCCATCGGCGTGAGCACGCGCTCGCTCCGGCCCATGAGCACGGCCTCGGGCGGCGGGATGGTCCCCGGCATGCCGGGCGTGCACGCGGCAGGGCTCGCCGCCTCGAGCGCCGCCGGCGCGAGCACGGGCGGCACGAGCAGGCGCGGCGGCGCGTCGAAGTCGAGGCAGTCGGAGAGATCGTCGGCGGCCGCGTCGCGTAGCGTCAGCGCCCCGAGGTTCCACTTCCGCTCGATGAAGCGCAGCACGGACGTGTGGTCGCGGACCGTCGAGGACACGTAGCCCGGCTTCGCGTAGGGCGACACGATCACGGCCGGCACGCGGAACCCGTAGCGGTCGTAGGCGCCGGGCGGGTGCCCGGCGGGCAGCGTGGGCGGGATCGCGTCGGGCGGGATCGCGTCGGGAGGCGGCACGTGATCGTAGTAGCCGCCGTGCTCGTCGTAGAGCCACACGAGCAGCGTGCGCGGCCACCCCGGACCGCTCGTCACCGCCCGGATCACCTGCGCGGCGAAGCGCTCGCCGAGCCGGATGTCCTGCGGGTTCTCCTCCGAGCCGTCCGACGTGAAGGGCGGATCGACCAGCGACACGCTCGGCAGGGTCCCGGCCGCCGCGTCCGCCATGAAGCCCGCGATCGTCCCGAGCGTCGCCCGGTTGCGGGGGATGCGTGGCAGGATCGCGATCCCCGGCAGGTCCGACGCGTAGTCCCGCCACGTGATCCCGTGCGCGTCGAGGCGCTCGAAGAGGGTGCCGTTCGGCGGCGGCGGCGCCGAGATCGCGCTCGCGTCCGTGCTGATGATCCCGGCGGCGGTGCCCGCGAGCAGGAAGCGGCGGTTCGGGTACGTCTGGGCGAGCGTCGAGCCGAACCACCGGCTGCAGAGCGTGAACGAGCGCGCGAGCGAGTAGTAGAAGGGGATGTCGCGCTCGTCCCAGTACCCCATCGCGACCGGGCCGCTGCCGAGCACGAAGCCGTCGTTCCGGCCGTCGGCGTACGCCGTGTGGCTCGCGTCCCACGCCTGGCTCGGCTGCGCGTCGAGCTGGCAGGCGCTCGGCATGTGGAACGCGCGGATGCGGTGGCCCATCCCGTCCGGGCAGCTCGCCGTCGGCAGGCCCGCGGCGTCGAGGGCGAAGCCGACGCTCGGATCGAGCATGCCGAAGTAGTTGTCGAACGAGTGGTTCTCCATCATCACGACGACCACGTGCTCGATCTGGGGCAGCGTGTCCGTCCCTTCGGGCAGGTCGCGGAAGGGGCGCGCCCCGACGCTGCCGGGGGGCGGTCCCGGATCGACCGGCACCCCGCACCCGCCGAGCGCGGCGTAGGCCGAGAGGGCCGCACCGCCCTGCAGGAGCTGCCGCCGGCTCAGGCGCTGGATGCCTCGCATGGGCCCGAGCATGCCAGGGACCCAGGGAGATCGGCACGCACCGGGTCGTAGGTGTGGCCACGGCCGTTGACGCCTTCGGCTCGGGCCAGTGATCCTCATGCACCCGATGCCCGAGCTCGCTCCCTCGACGTACACGCCGCCCACGCCCGGGACGGTGCTGGCATCGCGCTACCGCATCGAGGAGTCGCTGGGATCGGGCGGCATGGCCGACGTGTTCCGCGCGGTCGAGCTGGGCTCGGGCCGGAGCGTGGCCGTCAAGGTGCTGCGGACGAGCCCCGAGCAGAGCCCCGAGGCGACGGCCCGCCTGCGACGCGAGGGCCAGGTCCTGCGCTCGCTCAAGCACCCGGCGATCGTCGCCATCGAGGAGGTCACCGAGATCGAGGGCGGCCGCGTGATGCTCGTCATGGAGATGCTGCGCGGCGAGACGCTCGGCGCGCGCATGCGCCGCGGGCGGCTCGAGCCGGCCGAGCTCGCCCCGATCGTGGCCGGCACGGCGGCCGGGCTCGCGACGGCGCACGCCAACGGCGTCGTGCACCGCGATCTCAAGCCCGACAACATCTTCCTCTGCGCGGGCGCCGACGGACGCGTGCAGGTCAAGCTGCTCGACTTCGGCGTCTCGAAGGTCTTCGGGGGCGAGCGCCTGACGCAGACCGGGCAGGTCCTCGGGACGCCGCGCTACATGTCGCCGGAACAGCTGGGCGCGGAGCCGGAGGTCGACCACCGCGTCGACATCTACTCGCTCGGCGTGATCGTCTACGAGGCCCTGGCGGGCAAGCCGCCCTTCCTCGCCGGGACGCCCACGGATCTGATCGTGGCGATCCTGCACGGCAAGATGGCGCCGCTGCGATCGCATCGGCCGGACCTGCCCGCCGCCATCGAGGCCGTGGTGATGCGCGCGATGGCGCGCGTGCGCGACGCGCGCTTCCGCGCGGCGACGGAGATGGCCGACGCGTTCCTCGACGCCGCGGGCGTCGCGCCCGGCGCGGTGGCGCGGCCGCGCGCGGGGATGGCGACGACGCCGCTCGGGAGCCTGCGCACGCTCGACCCTGCCTTGGCCGCCGCGCCGCAGCCGAGCCCCCCGGCGCCCGCGCGCCCGGCACCGTCCGCCGCGCCGGACGACGCGCTCACGCCCGGCACGTTCTCCGCGATGCCGGCGTTCGACGAGGACGAGATCCGACGCGCCGCGGGCGCCGCGCCGGGCGTGACGACCTCGCCCCAGGGCAGCGGGGTCGATCCCGCGATCGCGCGCGCGATGGCGCAGACCGCGCTCGCGCCCTCGCCAGGCGCGCTGGACGGGCTCGGCGGCCCGGCCGCGCCTCGCGCCGTGGCCACGGCGCCCGCGACCGACGTCGCGCCGCGCGCGCGAGAGATTCCCCGCACCGCGATCTCCACGATCGAGCCCGTCCCGCCGCCGGTCGCCGAGGCGCGGCGCGTGCAACCACCGCCGGCGGACCTGCCTGGCAACACGAGCCCGATCGGGCCGCCCGTGCGGGCGCCCGTGCCATCGAGCGCGCCGGGCGAGCTGCTCGAGCCGCGGCCACGCCGGCGCGGGACCGTCGTGCTCGCGTTCATCGGGCTCGCGGCGGGCGCGCTCTCGGCCGGGATCGCGGTGGTCGTCCTCGGCTTCATGGGCGTGACGAGCCATGGGGGTGGGACGCACGCCCCGCCTCCGCCGCCGCTCGCGTCCTCCGACGCCGGCGCGGGCACGGACGCCGACGACGACGACGCGATCGCCGACGCCGGGACGCCCGGCACGGCGGAGGTCACACCCACCGACCCGCCGCCGACGACGACCGGCGCGCACCATCACGGAGCGCATCACTCGCGCCCTGACGGGACCACGCCGCCTCCGACCACGACCACCGCGGTCACGCACACCACCCCGGCTCCCGATCCGCACACCGATCCGCTCGGCGCCGCGCAGCGCGCGCTGAGCGACGGATCGGCGGCGGAGTGCGTCGAGATCCTCAGCGGCCTGATCACCGGCGGCGGCACGCCCATCGCGCTGCGCCGCCGCGGCGACTGCCTGATGAGGATGGGACGCCGCGAGGAGGCGATCGCCGACTACCAGCGCTTCTGTCGGATCGCGCCCGACCACCCGGCGATCGCGGAGGTCCGCGAGACGCTCGAGGGGATGGGCCGCACCTGTCCCTGATCGCGCGGGGCGGCCCGGGCGAGATCGTCGGGCGCGTCAGTGCCCGCTGGCGATCGCGCGCGGGACGCCGGTCATCGCGCTGCGCGTCGCGCTCGTGAGGGCCTGCTCGGCGAGGTAGCGCTCGCGAGCGGCGCGCGCGGCGCTCGACGGCGCGGGCTCGGAGCCGGTGGCGGCGCCGTTCAGCGAGGCGCGGATGTTGCGCGTGGGCTCGTCCATGAGGACCAGCGTGACCTCGGCGCGAACGCGCAGGTCGCGGCCGGCCGTCTCGCCGCGCACGCGGCTGATCGACCCCTCGATGCGGTACTCGGGCAGGTGCCGCGCGGCCGCCTCGCGGTCGGCCTCCGTGCGCGAGTCGCTCGGCCCGAGGACGACGACCCCGCGCACGCCGCCGAGCGCACGCCGGACCTCCGTGCCCATCACGGTCACGAGCCGGGCGTGCGCGAAGCCGCTGCGATCGCTGAGCGAGCCGACGAACACGACGGAGCTCGTCTGCGACCAGTCGACGTGCCCCGAGCCGGAGGGCGAGGACGGCACCGGCGCGGGCGCAGGTGCGGGCGAGGGCGGCGCCGACGCGGTCATCATCCGCAGCGCCCGCGTCGCGGCGTCGCGGACGCTCGAGGACTCGTCGTGCGTCGCACGCTCGAGCGCGCTGCGCGAGCTCGCCGCACCCAGCCGCCCGAGACCCTCGGCACACGCCGCGCGCACGGCGGCGTTCTCGTCGCGGCCGAGCGCACGCGCCAGCGGCGCGGCCATCGCGGTGTCTCCGCTCGACCCGAGCGCGGCCGCCGCCCGCACCCGCGCGCGGAAGTCGGAGCCCTCTTCCAGCACGCGCACGACGGTGCTGCGATCCTGCGCGCCGCCCGGGAGGGCAGCGACGAGCACGAGGCATGCGAGCCCCGCCGCCGCCCACGATGCGACCGTTCTCGACGCGCGTGTCATCGCCCGTCCACGAGGGTCCAGCACGACCCGGCGCGCGTCAATGGGGTCGCCGGGAGCGGGATGTAGGGAGGTGGAGTCGTTCAGCGCCGGAAGTGGTGCGCGAGCGCGGCGAGGGTGCGCTCCGCGTGCGTGGCGCGCCCGAGCGCGTGGACGGCGAAGACGCGGGCGATCGGATGGCCGATCCGTCCCCGCTCGGTCAGCGTCGCGCGCGTGCCGTCGGCCTCGGGCTCGAGCTCGTAGGTCCAGCTCCCCTCGAAGGCCATCGGCCTCGCGGGGATCGCCCGCACGACCAGCCGATCGGGCGATCGCGAGCTCTCGATCTCGAGCTCGAGCGCCCCTTGCGCTCCATGCTCGCGGAAGCGCAGCCGCGGCTCGGTGCCGAGGATCGTCACGCGGCGGACGGTCTTGCGCCAGCGCGGGATCGCGCGGACGTCGGCGAGCAGCGTGAACACCTCGTGCGGCGTGGCCGGGACGTGGACGCTGCGCCGCGTCTCGTGGCTCTCCGGCAGGCGGCGGCCCCAGAGGTAGACCAGGAGCGGCGCGAGCCCGAAGGCCACGAACGCGGGCACCAGCACCATCGCGGCGAGCAAGGTCACGAGGACAGGCTCACGGCGACGGGTCGCTCTCGCGCGGGATGAGCTGACGCAGGTGCCATGCGCTCGCGATCACGCGGCGCTCGGCACGCTCGAGCTCGTCCTTGAAGCGGCCGATCAAGAGCGTGGGCGTGACGACGAGCGAGATGCTCGTCGCGAGCAAGAAGAAGGGCGTCAGCACGGCGTCGAACCGGACCATCGGCGAGCGGATCACGAGCGCGCCGTCCTCGGCCAGCGCGTAGGGCATGGGCAAGAGACCCGCGAGCTCGAGCGCGTATGGGACCACGATCGCGAGCAGGCCGAGCGCGATGATCCACTTGCGCGCGGGCCTCGGCGCGTCGAGCGCGAAGAACATCGCGTTCGTGACGACGAAGCCCGGCACGAGGAGCAGCGGCCCGAAGATCAGGCTCAAGGTCGCGATGGTCAGCACGCTCGCTCCGTAGAACGCGAAGAGCGCTCCCTCGCTGGTCCGGCCCGTCCGCCAGATCCAGACGGCGAGCGCCGTCGTCGAGACGACCGCGCCGATCGCGACGCTCGCGAAGCCCCAGTGCGTGACCCCGAAGGCGACCACGACGGGCATCGCGACGAGCCAGGTCAGCGTGCGCATCGCGGTCGCGCGCAGGACCGCGCGACGGCGCGTCCGCGCCTGCTCCTCGAGCTCCGCCCGCGCGCCATCGGGCAGCTCCGCGGGCACGTCGGTGAGCAAGTGCTGCAGCGCCGCGAGCGCGCCGGGGTGCGTCGGATCGAGCGCCAGCGCCCGGCCGAGCTCCCGCATCGCCTCCGCGGAGCGCCCGCCGTCCCTCGTCATCGCCTCGGCGCGCTCGACGTGCTCTCGCGCGAGCTCCCGCCTGCGGGCCTCGTCGCGCTCTCCGTCGAGATAGCGCTCGAGCGCCTCCGCGAGCTCGCGAGCGCTCACATGGCGCTCCGCCGGCTCGAGCGCGCACGCACGCCTGCAGATCGCCTCGAGCTCCGGCGCGACGTCAGCGCGCCGCGCGCGCCCCTCGAAGACCGGCGGCATCAGCGTGCTCGCGAGGCGTCCGGTCGCGTTCCCGCGGTGCAGAGGCTCGAGGTAGAGCAGCTCGAAGAGGATCGCGCCGAGGGAGTACACGTCCGTCCGTGCGTCGAGCTTCTCGATCTCGCCGCGCGCCTGCTCGGGCGCCATGTACCCGGGCGTGCCCATGAGCGAGCCGTGGAGCGTCGCGCCGCTCGGCGCGTCGATCTCCACCCGCGATCCATCGCCCCGTGCCCCGTCCTCGGGCAGCGAGCGGATCTTCGCCAGCCCCCAGTCGAGGACGTGCACTTCGCCGAACTCGCCCAGCATCACGTTCGCCGGCTTCAGGTCGCGGTGCAGCACGCCGCGCGCGTGCGCGAAGTCGATCGCGAGACACACCGTGCGGAACGCGTCGAGCAGGCGCCGCCGCCCGAAGCGAGCGCTCGCTTCGGCGCTGCCCTTGGCGAGCATCCCCACGACGTCGTCGAGCGTCTCGCCGCGCACGCGCTTCATCGTGAAGAACGTGCGTCCGTCGGGCGCGACGCCGAGGTCGTGCACCGGCACCACCGCTGGGTGCTCGAGCTGTCCCTGGACGCGGGCCTCGCGCACGAAGCGCTCGACGACGTCGGTGCTCGCGCTCGCACCCTTGATGCGCTTGAGCGCGACGTCGCGGCCCACGTGTCGATCGCGGCAGAGCACGACCTCGCCCATGCCGCCCTCGCCGAGCAGCGAGCGCGGCTCGTAGCGACGCTCGAACGCCGCGTCGCGCAGGTCCACCGCCGACGCGTCCACCTCCGGCGGCAGCGAGGGAGCGCCGCCCGAGGATGGGACCGCCCACGTGGGCGCCGACTCGAACGCGCCGGGCGCGCGGAGGGTGGGCTCGATGTCGCCGGGTCGATCGGACATGCGGGGCAGCCTACCTGCGTCTCGACGCTTCGTGTTAGACGTGGCGCGTGCCCTCGGGCCGCTCGATCCGTGCGCGACTGCTCGCCTGGTACGACGCGCACGCGCGGGAGCTACCGTGGCGGCGCACGCGCGACCCCTACGCGATCTGGATCTCGGAGATCATGCTCCAGCAGACGCGCGTGGAGACGGTCGTGCCGTACTACGAGCGATTCCTCGCGCGCTTCCCCGACGCGGCCACCCTCGCCTGCGCAGACGAAGACGAGGTGCTCTCGATGTGGAGTGGCCTGGGCTACTACCGGCGCGCGCGCCTCTTGCACCGGGGTGCGAAGACCGTCGTCGCCGAGCACGGAGGCCGCATGCCGGAGGACGCGGCAGCGCGCGCGGCGCTCCCCGGGATCGGCCGCTACACGGCGGGCGCGATCGGCTCGATCGCCTTCGATCTCCCCGAGCCCATCGTCGACGGGAATGTCGCCCGCGTGCTGACCCGGCTGCACGCGATCGAGACGCCGCTCGGCGAGAGGCGCACGGAGGCGCGCCTCTGGGACGAGGCGACGCACCTCGCGCGCGGCCCCCGACCCGGAGCACTGAACCAGGCGCTCATGGAGCTCGGGGCGACGGTGTGCACACCGGTCTCGCCGCGCTGCGAAGCGTGCCCCGTGCGCCTCGCGTGCAGAGCGCGCGACACGGGTCGCACGAGCGCGCTTCCCTTCCCGCGCGTCAGGCGCGCGCCCCGCCCGGTCACGATGACCGCCGTGATCGCAGGCCCCGCGGGCGACGCGCGCGTCTGGCTCGTGCGCAGCGCCGGAGGCCTCTTCGGCGGGCTCTTCGGCCTGCCGACCGCGGAGGGCGACGACGCCCGCGGCGCGCTGGCCGCGCACGGGCTCTCGGGTCGCGTCGGCCGGCCGCTCGGCGTCGTCGAGCACGTGCTGACGCACCGTCGCCTCACCGTCCACGTCGTGGCCGCGACGACTCGCACGGCGCGCGCCACGAAGGCGCGTCGCCTCGCCGCGCTCGACGCCCTGCCCGACGTCGGCATCGCGACGCTGACGCGCAAGATCCTGCGGCTCGCCGATCGCCACGGGTCCGTGCGAAGCTCGTGACGTGGACAAGCACGTCTTCGTGTGGCGTCCGCCCGAGTCGGACATCGGCGTGTTCGCGCGCGCCGGCCGCGACGCCGTCGAGCGCCGCCTCGACGGTCTGTCCTTCGCGCAGGCGAGCGTCCACGTCACCCACGTGACGCCGCCGCGGCTCTCGCTCGTCCCCTTCCGGCGTACGCCGATGGCGCTCGTCTCGCTCCGCGGCGCAGACGACACGCTGGCCGCCGCGCGGGCCGCGCTCGCGCACCTGCCGGGTCGGCTCGAGGGCTACCTCGTCGACGAGAGCGTGCCGGTCCCGCCCGCCGCCTCGGCGCGCGTCTCGCTCGTCACCCTCTTCCGCCGCAGCCCGCGCGTCGACCGGGCGACCTTCCTCGCGCGCTGGCAGGACGAGCACACGCCGATGGCGATCGCGATCCATCCGCTCGTCGGCTACGTGCGCAACGAGGTGCGCGCGATCCTGCTCCCTGGCTCGGCCGCCTGGGACGGGATCGTCACCGAGGACTTCGCCGACGCGCGCGACGCGACGACGCTGCGGCTCTTCGGCCGGGGGCTCGGCGCGGTGGCCGGTGCCGTCCGCATCGGGCGCCACGTCGCCTCGTTCCTGGATCTGGGCTCGATCGAGAACTACCTCGCGGCACCCCACGTTCCGGCCTGACGCCAGTCCCGGCGATGCTACCTTCGCCCGATGCGCCTGGGCTCGGCGTCTGCGCTAGCGCTCCTTCTCTTCGTCTCCTGGTGGTCGGTCCCGGCGGGTGCGCAGCAGCGCACGATCACCGTCGAGATGACGCCGACGATCCGCACCCAGCTCGCCGTCTGGATCGAGAGCGCGGACGGGGCGATGTTCCAGACGCTGCGCCTCACCGACGCCGTCGCGTTCAGGGGGCTCGGGAACCGGCCCGGCGCGCTCCAGATGAACAGCGGCTACCACTGGCCCTACGGCCGACGCGAGGGCGTGCTCCCGCTCTGGGCACACCGCCGCTACGAGGTCACGGGCGTCACGTGGCGGCGCGTGATCTTCGCCAGACGCACCTCGGAAGGCGACGCCTCGCGCGCCGGGTCGGCCGAGGCGACCAACACGGCCGACCCCTACTACTGCCTCTCGTTCACCGGGCACGAGACGCTCGACGCCGTGTCGTGCGCCAGCGTGTTCATGAGCAACAAAGGCCGCTTCGTGACGGAGGCCGACGTGGCCGCCGGCTACGCGGAGCCCTTCGAGGACAGCCCGGGCGTGGGGCGCATGCGCATGCTCTCCGCCGAGTCGCTCTACCCGCCGCGCGGTGACGTGGTCTGCGGCGCGAGCTGCCTCGACGAGCCCGACGTCGGAACGTTCCCCGCCGAGCGCGCACGCGTGATGCCCGAGCTCGACGCCGTGACGATGGCGACGCCGCCCCACGACATGCCCTTCTCGTTCACCTACGACGTGCCGAGCGACTGGCCCGACGGTGACTACGTCGTCTACGTCGAGGCGAACACGGAGGGCGACTACGCGGAGCCGACCTGGCACGCACCGACGCCCACCGCGCCGAGCGGCCAGTGGGACTGGTACGCGATCAACGACGGCTACGCGTACCGGGGACAGCCCTCGGTGCTCTACGCCGTGAACGTGCGCATCGGGCCGACCTCCGGAGACGGCGTGTTCACCGCGAGCACGCCCGTCGCGCACGGCGACATCCACGGCCTCAGCGGCGATCGACGCGCGATGGACGGAAGCGGCATCATCGACGATCCGACGGGACGCCCCGGCAGCGGTGCCGATCGACTGCGCGCGGGCTCCGACGGCGTTCGGGTGCGCGTGCGGGTGCCCGTGGTCGACCCCTGCGTCTCGGCGATGCCCCCGCCCGAGTGCGGGCGCGAGTGCGCGGACGACGCGGGCTGCGCGTCGGGCCTGCTCTGCGGTCCGGATGGTCAGTGCGTCGGGCGCTGCACGATCGCGATGCACCCGCCCGCGCCCACGGACCTCGTCGCCGAGCCCGTCGACGACATCCACCACTCGCACGAGTGGGTGCACTTCGAGTTCAGGGCGCCCGAGGTCGTGCGCGGCCTCGCGAGCTACGAGATCCGCGTCAGCACCCAGCCGATCGTGGACGCGGCGTCGTTCCGCGCAGCGCGCCCGGCCAAGGCCGCGACCATCGAGGACCAGGGCGTGACGATCCCGATCACGGCCGCGCCTGGCGAGACGGTGAGCGTGGAGCTGGGCCAGCTCGCGCCGAGCTCGCACTACTACGTGGGCGTTCGCGCCTTCGACGAGTGCAACGCCGCGGGCGAGGTCGCCGCGAGCGAGGTGACGACGACGACGATCCACTTCACGACGGTGTCGCCCTGCTTCGTCGCGACAGCCGCCTACGGCACCCCGCTCGACGCGCGCATCGGCGTCCTGCGCCGCTTCCGAGACCGTCACCTGATGTCGAACGACGCGGGCCGCGCGCTCGTGAGCGCGTACTACGCGGTGGGACCCCGGGCGGCGGCGTGGATCGCGGCGAGCGAGGATCGGCGGGCACTGGCTCGCGCGCTGCTCGACCGGGTGATCTCACTGCTCGAGTAGCCCCTGACCCAACCCCCCTCCCCGCGCTCTCCGCACGCGGGAAGAGGGCTCCTGCGTCGCTACTTCGACTTCGCGTCGAGCTCGGCGCGGGTCTTCACGACGCGATCGACGAGGCCGTACTCCTTGGCTTCCGCCGGAACCAGCCAGAAGTCCCGGTCGCTGTCCTTCTCGACGAGCGCGATGTCCTTGCCGGTCGACTCGGCGACGATCTCGTTGTAGCGGCGGCGCAGCTTCACGATCTCGCGCGCGGCGATGTCGATGTCGCTCGACTGGCCGCGGACCATCGTCGACGGCTGGTGGAGCAGGAAGCGCGCGTTCGGGAGGCTGTGGCGCTGCCCCTTCTCGGCGCCGAGATAGATGAGCACGGCTGCCGAAGCGACGACCCCGTTCGCGACCGTGCGCACCGGACAGGGCGAGAAGCGGAGCAGGTCGTAGATCGCGAACCCCGAGTCGGCCGAGCCGCCCGGCGAGTTCACGAAGACCGTGATCGGCGCCTTCGGATCGAGGCGCTCGAGGAGGATCAGCGAGACGGCGACCTTGCGGTAGAGCTCGTCCGAGACCTCGTCGGCGACGAGGATCGTGCGTGCCTCGAGCAGCCGCTCCTGCAGGCGCGGCCCGCCGTCCTTGTCCTTCCCGTCCTTGTCGTCGCCCTCGAGCTTCGTCATGGGTGGACGCGTAGCACAGAACCGGCGGGGCTCGCAGCCTGGTACGTTCGGCAGGTGAGCGACGTACGCAAGACCTTCTCGGTGGGCGTGTTCCCGCGGCACGGCGGCCGCGTCCTCTTGATCCAGCACGCGCGCCTGAACAAGTGGCTGCCGCCGGGCGGGGAGATCGAGCCGGGGGAGACACCGCTCGAGGCGGCCGTCCGCGAGCTCCGCGAAGAGACGGGCCTCTCGGGCACGTTCCCGACGACGAGCGACGTCGAGGGCGCGCCGCTCGGGCTGATCGGCTACGAGGAGCACCCCGCGGGCAGCAAGGGCTTGCACATGAACTTCGTGTTCGTCGTCGACGTCGAGACCGACGCGGTCACTCCCAACGAGGAGTTCACCGCGCACGTGTGGGCCACCCTCGACGACGGGCCCTGGGACGCCGCGCCGAAGAACGTGCGCCAGCTCGCCGAGCGCGCGCTCGAGACCGAGCGTTGAGCGACGCGCCCGCCGACGAGGCTGCGCCTGGCGCTCGGTCGCTCGTCGATCTGCGCACACCGCTCGCGCTGCGGGACGCGTGGCGTTTCCCGCTCCAGTCGGACGCCGCGCGCGGCGACCTCGTCCGCGGCGGGCTCTGGCTCGCCGTTCCCGTCGTCGGCTGGCTCATGAACATGGGGCACCGCATCCGGATCGTGCACCGCATGCACCACGGCCTGTCACCCTGGCCGTCCTGGACCGATCCGATGGATCTGCTGAAGCACGGTGCGATCACCTTCGCCGGCATGGCGTACTACGGCGCCCCCGGCGTGGCGCTCGGCATGCTCGGTGCCCATCTACGCAGCTGGCCGATCGGCATCTCCGGCTTCGTCCTCTGGGCGTGCGCGGTGATCGCGATCCCCGGCTACATGTCGCACTACTGCCGCGAGCTCGACCCGCGGGAGATCTTCGATCCCTTCCGCGCGCTGCGCCGCGTGCGCGAGGGGGGCCTCGCGTACTGGCACGCGTGGTCGATCGTGCTGCCCACGATGCTCGTCTCGTTCGTCGGCCTGCTCGGCCTCGGCGTGGGCTTCCTCTTCACGAGCGTGTGGTTCTGGCAGGTCGCCGCGTTCTGCTTCGCGACCGTGTTCACGCGGCGCTTCGACCTCGACGCCGCGGGGCGCGCCCCGCGGCCTTGAGCCTCACTCCGGGACGAGCACCAGCGTGGTGCGCGGCTGGATGGCGAGCGGCACCGAGCCGTCCGAGAGGACCGTGACGCGGACCTCGCCCGACAGCGCGTCGACCAGGCGCGTGTGGGGCGCGAATCCGGACGGGACGCTGAGCGCGGCGCCGTGCGTCGGGTGCGTGCACGCCGCGACCAGCACGCGGTCGGTCCCGAGGGAGCGCTCGAAGACGAGCGCGCCCGCGTCCGCCTGCGTCGTCGCGAGCTCCAGCCCGCCCACGGTCGAGAGCGCACGCACCACGAGGTCCCCACGCCGCAGCGCGGCGTGCGCGCGCCGCAGATCGGAGAGCCGGCGGACGAGACCGAAGCTGGGCGTGTCCTCGCGAAAGCCCGTGTCCCAGAGGCGCTCGCGCGACGCCGGCGGCTCGCCGCCCTCGAGCTCGGCCTCGGTGCCGTAGTAGACGCAAGGGATCCCGCCGGCCGTGAACATCAGCACGATCGCCTGGTCGGCCGCGAAGGGGTCGGTGCCCGAGCGCACCCGGCGCAGGTCGTGGCTGTCGACGAGCATCACGCGCGCCTGCCAGGGCGAGAGCTCGATGCCGCCGGGCTGGCCGCTGGCGCGAAATTGCGCCGCCGCGAGCGAGAGCGAAGGCTCCGCGCTCTGCGGGGCCGCGCCGCCGAGCACCACGCCCGACACGACGTCCTCCCAGAAGGGGATGTCGAACGCCGCGTCGATCGAGCCCTCGGCCGCCGTGTAGCTCGCGATCACGTCGTCTTGATCGAAGACCTCCCCGAGCAAGAAGAAGTGCTCGGCGCCGAGCGCGTGGGTGCGGGCGCGGATCCCCGCCGCGAAGCGCGGCCAGAACGCCGTCCCGACGTGCGGCACGGCGTCGATGCGGAAGCCGTCGACGCCGGTGAGCTCGGCCCAGCGCGCGTACGTCTCGATCTCCGCGGCGATCACCGTCTCGCTCTCGGTGTCGAGGTCGCGGAGACCATCGGGGAAGTCGCCGTAGCGGCGCTCCACCGGGACGCCGAGCATGCCCACGCCGCGGCGATGGAAGTGCTCCGGGCCGAGGGCGAGTGTGCCCCCGTCCGGCGCGAACATCTCCGGCGCGAACGACCAGAGCAGGGGTACGTCGTAGCCGGCTTCTAGGTAGGGCGGCTGCGCCTCCTCGGGATCGTCCACGCCGTCGCCGTCGAGGTCGTAGTCGAAGACGCGCCCCGCGTGGTTCGGGACGACGTCGACGATCACCGCGATGTCCCGCGCGTGGGCGCGCGCGACGAGATCGAGGAGCTCCTCGAGCGTCCCGAAGCGCGGCTCGAGCTCGGTGAACGTCGCCGCCCAGTAGCCGTGATAGCCGTCCGCGACGCCGAGGCGCGGGACGTTGCGAACGATGGGCGAGATCCAGATCGCCGAGACGCCGAGGCGCTCGAGGTAGTCGAGGTGCTCGGAGATGCCGCGCCAGTCGCCGCCCTGCCAGCGGGAGAGATCGCCGGGCATCGGCCCGACGCCGTCGAGGGTGTCGTTGCCCGGGTCGCCGTTGGCGAAGCGGTCGGTCACGATCTCGTAGAGGACGCGGTCCCGCCAGTCGGTCAGGTCGGGGCGCCCACGCGGCGCCGGGCTCGCGCACGCGAGCAGCACGAGCGAGAGGAGGGCAGCCCGGCGCACGACGATCATCCTCTCGCGAAGGGCGGGGGCTCGTCGACGGACGATCGCCGAGGTGCCATCGTGGTCCGCGTGCAGGGCGCGCCGATCGACGAGCTGCGATCGCTGATGGCGGGTCGCCGCGTGGTCGCGCTGACCGGCGCGGGGCTCAGCACGCGCTCCGGCATCCCGGACTACCGTGGGCCCGAGACACGGCGCCGGGCGCGCCAGCCGGTGCGCTTCGCCGAGTACGTGTCGAGCGAGGCCAAGCGCGCGCGCTACTGGGCCCGCAGCGCGGTCGGCTGGACGCGCTTCTCGCGCGCGGAGCCCAACGCCGCGCATCGCGCGCTGGCGACGCTCGAGGACCGCGGCGCGGTGAGCGCGATCCTGACGCAGAACGTCGACCGCCTGCACCACCGCGCGGGGAGCCGACGGGTCGTCGAGCTGCACGGCGCGCTCGAGGAGACGCGCTGCCTCGCCTGCGGGCGCATCGAGAGCCGGCACGACGTGCAGCGCCGCATCCTGGCGGAGAACCCCGGCTTCGCCCCCGACGCGCTCGCCCTCGCGCCGGACGGAGACGTGGACCTGCCCGACGAGGCGATCATCGGGTTCCACGCGCCCGCCTGCACCGCCTGCGGCGGTACGCTCAAGCCCAACGTCGTCTTCTTCGGCGAGGGCGTGCCGCGCGCCACGCTCGACGCGGCGATGGCCGCGTTCGACGAGGCCGAGGTGCTCCTCGTCGTGGGCTCGTCGCTCGCCGTCTTCTCCGGGCACCGCTTCGCGCGCCGCGCGGTCGATCGAGGCGTGCCGATCGCGATCGTGAACCTCGGGGAGTGCCGCGCCGACCCGCTGGCCACGCTTCGCCTCGAGGCGGACTGCACCGACGTCCTGCCGGCGCTGCTCGCCTGAGGCCTTCACTCGAGCGCGTACGAGACGAGCTGCCGCTTGCCCGGGACGACGCTGCTCGTCGCCCCCTCCGCGGGCGCGCTGAGCACGCTCGGATCCGCGACCCCGAGCAACGCCACCACCTCGCCCTTCGCACGCGGCCCGACGATCGACGTCTCGCCTTCGAGGCTCGGGTGCGGGAGGTGCCGCGCGTCGTTGTACGAGCGGAGCAGCCTGCCCCCGCCCGAGATCTCGAGGCGCGTGATGGCCGTGTTGCGCGACCCGAAGAGCGGGCGCGCGCGGCCGGAGATCGCCAGCAGGTCGAGCACGAGCGCGCGGATCACGCCGCCGTGCGTGACGACGAGCACGCGGCAGCCGGCGCTCTCGCGCGCGATCCGGGCGATCGCCTCCGTGACGCGCGCCGCGAGCTCCACGACCGTCTCCCCGTCGCCGCCGATGCGGCGATCCTCTCCGCGCTGCAGCGCGCGCAGCTCGTCCGGAAAGCGTTCCTGCACCTCGCGGTGCAGAAGGCCGCACCAGCCGCCGAGGTGCATCTCGCGTAGCGCCGGATCGAGCTCGATGGACGCCGCCGGCGCGATCCCGGCGGCGGTGTCGCGCGCCCGCGCGAGGTCGGAGGTGATCACGCGGTCGAAGCGCTCGGCCCCGAGGCGCTCGGCCACCGTGCGGACCTCGCCGCGCCCACGCTCGGAGAGCGGCACGTCGGTCTGGCCCTGCCAGCGCTCCTCGGCGTTCCAGACGGTCTCGGCGTGCCGGACCAGGACGAGCTCGGTCACGTAGCGTCATATAGCTCATGGCTCACGGGCCGCGTTGCGGATCGACCGTCCGCCGCGCACTCTCGCCGCGCCATGCGGACCGTCTGCGTCGTTCTCGGGCTCGCCTTCATCGTCCCGTCCCTTCCTTCCTGCGTCGTCGTGCCCCGCTACGCGCGCGAGTGGGTCGCCGATCCAGCGATGGACACCTCCGGCGACGCGCTCGCACAGCGCTCGCTCCGCAAGCTCCACGGCACACGGGAGGCGGCCTCGGGCGGCGACGGGCTCTCGGCCGGCGGAGGCTGCGCCTGCGGGCAGTGACGCGATGCGCTCGGGCCCGCTCCATCGGCTGATCCGCCGGAGGCGTCCGCCGCGCGGACGCGACACGATCGCGTCGGCCTGCCTTCGCCGGGCACTCCGGGCCGCGGCGAGCGCGCTGCTCGTCGTGCTCACGGCGCCGAGCGCCGTGGGGCAGGACACGGTGCGGGTCACGACGGACACCGACCTCGACGGGGATCGCGTCGACGCGGCGGGGCAGACGATCGCCGACGATCCCATCGTCGACGAGGGCTGGGCCCTGCAGCGCTTCGCGACGCGCTTCGGCGTGTTCCAGCAGGACGGCGCGCCGGGCGGCTTCCAGTCGCAGGCGGGACCGATGGATCGCCACCGCCCGGGCAGCGAGGCGACGTGGATCTTCCAGCCGATCCTCTACGGGCGGATCCGGCAGGACCGGCAGATCCACCACGACGTGTTCATCCCCGTCGACGTGATCACGGCCGCCTCGACGGACGCGCTCGACGTGGTCTCGTCGGCCTCGCGCGAGAGCGAGGCGGTGAGCCTCGACATCTACTCGACCTACGAGGCCGACGCGGACAGCCGCTACACGCTGCACTGGGGCGGGCACATCGAGGAGCCGCTGCGCTCGGCCACGCTCGGCTACGCGGTGTCGCGCGATCTCGCGGACGACAACGCGGTGCTCGGCGTGTCGTTCGACGGCATCGTCGACTTCGTCGATCAGGTCTTCTTCACGGGCTACGACCCCGGCATGACGACGCGCTTCACGGGCACCGTGAACGTGTCGCTCTCCCAGCTGCTCTCGCCGACGACGATCGTCAGCGCGTCGTACGGGCTCACCGGACAGGCTGGCCTCTTGCAGACGCCTTGGAACTCCGTCCCGATCGAGGCCGGAGACCGCGTCGGCGACCTCTTCCCGCACACGCGCATGCGGCACGCGTTCGTCGGGCGGCTCGCCCAGGCCATCCCCGACTCGCGGACGTTCGTCACGGCGCAGTACCGGTTCTACGCGGACGACTTCGGCGTGCTCGCGCACTCGCCCGAGGCGAGCGTGACCCAGTATCTCGGCGAAGCGCTCTCGCTCCGGCTCAGCTACCGCTTCCACACCCAGAACGCGGCGCGCTTCTGGACCTCGCTCTTGCCCGCGGGCTACGACCTCGCTCGCCCGCGGACGGCCGACTCGGACCTCGCGGCGCTCGACGCGCACGAGATCGGCGGCGTGCTGCGCTGGTACTACGACCACACCGGCGCGCTCACGGCGCGCTCGAGCTACCTCGAGGCCAGCTACTATCACTACGAGCGGACGAACGGCCTCTACGTGAACCTGATCTCGCTCGGCTGGGGAATCTCGCTGTGAAAGCCGACACCGTCCTGGTCGCTCTGCTCCTGGCGTCCTGTGGAGGCGGCAGCGCCGCCGGGACGCACGAGTCGACCACGACTTCGACGACGGGCGGAGCGGTCGCGCTGACGACACCCGAGGTGCTCGCGATCTTCGACCGCTCGTGCGCGAGCGGCTGCCACACGCACACGGACGGCGACCCGGCCGCGACCGAGCATGGCGCGTACTTCGACACGCAGGCCGACGTCGAGCGCCTGATGGACAGCTACGGCGTCGGCATCGCCGACAGCGGCCTGAGCAGCCTGCTCGCGTGGATCGAGCGCGACGGCGAGCTCCGCATCGGCCGCGCGCGGGTGCTCATGCCCCCCGAGGGAAGCGGCCACCCGCCGATCACCCGAGAAGAGGCGCGCGCGATCCACGCGTGGTTCGCCGCCGCGCGGGGGTACACGAGGGCCTCGACCCGAGAGTGAGGCGCTTTCACGTCGATCGCGTGCGGGCCGGCGACATCGCCGATCGCGGGCATGACGATATCACCGGGGCGGACGCCAGCCGGCGTGGGCGTCGCCGCGATCGAGAGCGCGGTCGGCCGCGCCTCTTGATGAGGCCGAACGAGCCCTCAGGCCGGCTCGCGCTCGAGGCTCGCCATCACGCTCGCGGGCAGGGGCACGAGCTTCTTCTGGGCGTCGACGCAGACCATGTGGACGACGCCCTGCACCAGCAGCTTCTCACCGCGATACACGTCCTGCTTGAAGACGACGCGGTACTCGCTCTCCTTGGTCGCGGTGCTGCGGATCTCGATGGTGTCGCCGAAGACGGCGCCCTCCTTGTAGGTCAGCTCGCACTTGTAGACGACGAAGCCGATGCCGTCCTGCCGGTAGATCCGGACCAGCTCGTCGACCCCCAGGACGTGCTCGCGCGCACGCTCGAAGTACTTCAGGTAGTTGGCGTGGTAGACGACCCCCGAATGGTCGGTATCTTCGTAGTAGATCTGGACGGGAAAGCGTCGCGGCTGCATCGCGAGCGCCAAGCTCGCACGCTCGTCGCGCTCTTCGCAACGCTGCTCGCCACGGCCTGTGGCGGCTCGGCGCGGCAGATCGTCCACGACGACGACGGCGGGCTGCTCGCCCTCGAGGGCGACGGCGGCCAGGCCCGTACCGACGCGGAGCGGCAGATGCGCGCGCACTGCGGCGAGGGCGCCTATCGCGTGGTCTTCGAGGGCGAGGTCGAGGTCGAGGAGGAGGAGACGCACGAGCGCTCGGTCGAGGACCGCACGGCGCAGACGCGGGCCGTGCAGAGCGGCGACCACACGAGCTGGGTCGAGGGACAGCCTGCCTACGGCGAGAGCGGCGTCACGATGTCGCTCGACGGCGACGTGCAGCTGTACGACGCGGAGCGCGGGGCGCGGAGCCGGACCGTCCGGATGCGGCGCGAGCGGCACCTCGAGTACGAGTGCCAGGAGACGAGCGGGGGCGAGACCGCGAGCGGTGACGCGCCCTGAGCGTCCGCCCGCTCAGGCGCGCGCGCGGCGCTCGATCGGAGCGCAGCTCGCGTCGTCGCGCAGCACGCGCAGCCCGAGGCGATGCGTCGGCACGAGACGCTGGGGCTGGGTGATGAGCGCGACGCGCTCCCCCCGTGCGGCGAGCACCCGCGCCGCCGCGCGCAGGGGCGTCGTCTTCTCGGCGCCGAGGAACCCACCGACGAACTGGAGGCTCGGCGCCACCTGCCGAGCGTTGCTCAGGCGGAGGTGGGCACGAGGTGGAGGAACGCCTCCAGGTTCCCGTCGGGGCCCGGCAGCACCGAGTCGCAGCCTCCGCGCACCTCGAGCCCGAGCGCCCGGGCCTCTGCCTCGACCCCCGCGATCGCGCTCGCACGCAGCGCGGCGTCGCGGACGACGCCCTTCCTCAGCCCCTTGGGACCGACCTCGAACTGCGGCTTCACCATCGCGAGGATCTCGCCCCCCTCGTCGAGGACCGCGCACGCCGCGGGCAAGAGCTTGCCGAGGCCGATGAACGACGCGTCGATCACGACGAGCCCGACCCGCTCGGGGAGGCTCGCCGCCGCGAGAGCACGCGCGTTCGTCTTCTCCATCGAGATCACGCGCGGGTCCTGGCGGAGCTTCTCGTGCAGCTGCCCGCGCCCGACGTCGATCGCGTACACCCGCAGCGCGCCGCGCTGCAGCACGCAGTCGGTGAAGCCTCCCGTGGACGCTCCGAAGTCCGCGACCACGCGCCCGCGCGGATCGACGCCGAGCGCGTCCAGCGCGCCCGCGAGCTTCACGCCGCCGCGCGAGACGTAGGGCAGGTCCTCGCCTCGCACCTCGAGCGCGGCGTCGCCAGCGAGCAGATCGCCGGCCTTCTCGACGCGCCGCTGCCCGAGGAACACCTTGCCCGCCATGACGAGCGCGCGCGCCCGCTCGCGGCTCGGCGCGAGGCCGCGCTCCACGAGCAGGACGTCCGCGCGCTGCCGCGCCATCGATCAGAACGGAATGTCGTCGTCGCCGAAGTCGGGCGGGGCATCGCCGCCACCGCCGCCGAAGTCGTCGCCGCCACCACCGCCGCCACCGCCGCTCGGGCCGCCACCGCCGCTCGGGCCGCCACCGCCACCACCGCCACCACCACCACCACCGCCACTGCCGCCGCGACCGCCGCCGTAGCCGCCGCCGCCGCGACCGCCGCCGCCGCGCTCGCCGCCGCCGCCGCCCTCGCCGCCGAAGTCCTCACCGCCTCCACCGCCGCCGCGGCCACCGCCGAGGAGCAGGATCTGCGTCGCGTTGATCTCGGTCTTGTAGCGCTTGCTTCCGTCCTTCTTGTCTTCCCACGAGCGCGTCTGCAGGCGCCCCTCGACGTAGATGGTGCGGCCCTTGGCGAGGAACTTGTTCAGCGCCTCCGCCCGGTTTCCCCAGATGACCACCGAGTGCCACTCGGTCCGCTCCTGCCGCTCGCCGCCCTTGCTGACGTATCGCTCCGTCGTCGCCAGGCGCAGCGAGAGCACGGCCTGCCCCCCTTGCGTGAACTTGAGCTCGGGGTCCGCCCCGAGGTTACCGATCAGCATCACCTTGTTCAGACCTTCAGACGCCATGACTCGCTCCTCTCTCCACGGAGCCGCCGACCTCGGCCGTCGGCCCCGTCCACACAGGCCAGCACCACGCTGACCGGGATCGCTATCGCCCCATGTCGGCTATCGTTTCGCGCGGTCGTGCTCGTGGAGCAGCGCCGCCAGAGACCTGACGATGGCCGATCGCTGCGACTGACGGAAGGCCGGCCCGACCTCGCCGGCCGCGTACTCGGCCTCGAGGACCCGGAGCTCGTCGAGCAGCTCCTTCTTTCGCTGGAGATACGCGGCCTCCGACGTGACGCCGCCCGGCTCGCCGCCCCGCGCCGCGAAGAAAACGCCCCCGAGGACGATCACGGCCGCGATCGCCAGCGCGATCCAGCGCAGCGGTCCCGGCCCGGGAATCCCGTGCAGGGAGACGACCAGGTGCTGGAGCTGCGGGTCGCCCGGCTGCCGCTCGATCTCGGTCCCGAGCAGCGAGCGGCCCTGGTCCTCGAAGCGGATGGCACGGGGCATCCCGTCGACGTCGAGCCGCAATCCCTCCGGCGCATCCACGACCACACGGTAGATGTAGGTGCGGATCGGGAGCGAGATCTCGAAGCTCATGTCGCTGCCCGTGATGGGGAGATCGAAGGCGAACGCGAGCGTGACGCGGCCCGGCGGGAGCGAGCCGTGGATGGCGACGCCCTCGTCCGGGACCTCGCTCACGTGCTGGTCGGTCATCACCGGCTGCGTCTGGAAGGCGAGCCATCCCTCCGGCAGGTGCATGGCGAGCCCGCCCTCGGGGAAGACGTACGTCGCGTCGCCGAGGTTCGAGAGCTGGATCTCCTCGACGACGTGGAGCCGCTCCTCGTGGATCTCCACGAACGTCTGCCCGATGACCATCAGGAGCAGGCGCTGGTCGTGCGAGGTCGGCAGGCGCGTGATGCGAACCGCGTATCCGCGCGTCGGCGGGAGCTGGAAGGGTGTCGAGCTGTAGGTCGCGCCCTCGAAGGGCACGTTCACGCGGTACGCCTGGCCCGTGCCGGTGGGAAGGTCCGTGTACGTGTACACGCCGTCGGCGCCGGTCGTGCCCGGCGTGCGCTCGCGATCGCCGCCCTGGCGCATGATGCCGAGCTGGACCTCGGCGCCCGCCTGCGGATGCCCGGCGGCGTCGACGACCGTGACTCGGATCGAGCCGGCGGGGACCTCGTCGGACTCGACGCCCGACGCGACCATCGGCGGCGCCATCGCGCGGGAGAAGTCGGCCTGCCCGCCGCTCGCACCGTCGCCGTGAGGATCGCCGCCGCCGTCGTCGAGATGCGGGTGACCCGGCGGCAGCTCGTCCGGCGCAACGGCAGGGTGACCGGGCGGAAGCTCGTCGGGGGGGAGCGGCGGATGACCCGGCGGCAGCTCGTCGGCCGCGGAAGCGGGAGGCGCGAACGGGGGATGCCCGGAAGGCAGCTCGTCGGGCGGCTGCGCACGCGCGGGCATGACGACGAGCGCGAGCGCGCCGAGGAGCAGGAGCACGCGCGTCATGGCGTCGCCTCCGCGGGGGCGAGCGGCGTCGCGCACTTCTTGCAGAACCGCGCGTCGGCGTCGTTGACGGTCGAGCACTTCGGGCAGGTCGGAGGCGCGCTCTCGCGCTCGCCCTCGCGCTCGCTCTCGGCGTCGAGCTTGCTCTCGCTCTCGCTCTCGACCTTGGTCGCGCTCTCGCTCTCGACCTTGCTCTCGCTCTCGCTCTCGACCTTGGTCGCGCTCTCGCTCTCGACCTTGGTCTCGACCATGCCCTCGCTCGGGCGCCGGGCCTCGCCCTTCTTCTTCTTCTTCGCCTTCTTGTCGCCCCTGGGCTCGACACCGCCGGCCAGCTCCTCGGCGCGGGAGAGATAGGGCCTGAGGTCGCGATCGAGCTCGGTGAGCACTTCCTTGGCGCGTGCTCGGTACGCCCGCTCGAGGCGAGCGTAGTCCTCGTCGTCGATCTTGCCGACCTCGTGCTCGTACTCGAGGTCCTTGAGCGCACGAAGCAGCGCGTTCTTCTCGTCCTCGAGCGCGCCGCGGTCGGGCGAAGCGCGAACCCAGCTGGCGTCCGCCGTCGGCCCGCCGAGCGAGGCGCGCAGGCTCGCGAAGAGGGCCGCGAGCGCCGCGATCAGCGCGGCGCTCGAGAGCACGATGAAGAAGACCGGGAGCACGCGCGCTGTCTATCCGATCTACCACTCGTCGGCGAGCGGGACGCTGCTCGCCCCGGGGGCTGACGAGGTCGAAGGAGCGCGGCGGGCGGGGCCGTGCCGGCCAGGGACCCGGGGATCGGCAGCCGGCGGCGAGGGCGCGACCGAGACCGCCGGGGCCGCGGGCACCGTCGTCGCGGGCACCGTCGTCGCGGGCACCGTCGTCGCGGGCACCGTCGTCGCGGGCACCGTCGTCGCGGGCACCGTCGTCGCGGGCGCCAGACTCGTCGCGATCGGCTCGGTTGCCTGACGGGTCACGTACCAGGCCCCGGCCGCGAGGCACGCCAAGAGGACCGCCACCGCGCCGAGCACGATCGGGAGACGCTGGCGCGGAGGCTCCGCCGCGCGCGCGGGCGTCGCGCCGAGCTCCGCCGCGGGGGCGTCCGGCGGTGGCGCTGCGAAAGGCGCCGCACGCGCCCCGTCGACGGGCGCCTCGACCTCGACCGGGAGGTCCGCGAGGTACTGCGCCCCCGCCGCGCTGATGGTCATCGTGTGGATCGCCTCGTCCGCCTGCACCGACTCGCGGCGCGCGTCGTTCGCGACGACCGCCGAGAGCTGCGAGGGCAGCGCCTCGCGGTCCTTCTGCATCTGCTCGCTCATCACGGCGACGAGCAGGTCCGCGACGTGCGAGGCGTCGAGCAGCATCGCCTTCGGCATCGCCTCCGCGAGCGCGCGCCGGAAGTCCTGCGCCGTGGCCCACCGATCCTCCGGCCGGGGCGCGAGGGCCTTCATGACCACGCGATCGACCTCGGGAGGCACCTCCTTGCTGAAGCGGCTGGGCGGCACGATCTTCGGATTCCGCACCTGATCGAGCAGGACGAGGTCGTCCTTGGCGCCGAAGAGCTTGCGGAACGCGAGCATCTCCCAGAGCACGATCCCGAGCGCGTACACGTCGGCACGCCGGTCGATCGCGCGCCCACCGCTCGCCTGCTCGGGCGGCATGTAGCGGATCTTGCCCTTGATGCTCGCGCCCGTCGTCTGCTGCGAGCGGTTGCGCGCCTTGGCCACGCCGAAGTCGATGAGCTTCACGTGGCCCTCGTACGCCAGGAGCACGTTCTGCGGCGACACATCCCGGTGTACGACGCCGAGCGGCGCGCCCTTCTCGTCCTTGAGCTCGTGCGCCGCGTGCAGGCCCGCGAGCGTCTGGATGGCGACGTGCACGGCGAGCTCGGGCGAGAGGCGGCGGTCGCGCCGGGCGAGCGCGTCCATCACCTGCGAGAGCGAGCAGCCGTACACGTACTCCATCACGAGGTAGTGGACGGGCGGGGCGCCCGGCTCGCCCGGCACCTCGCCCAGCTCCTCGACGTGCACGACGTTCGGATGGTGGATGCGCGCCTGGAGCAACGCCTCGTCCACGAACATGCGGACGAACTCCTCGTCCGTCGCGAGGTGCTCGTGCACGACCTTGATCGCGACGTGCCGGGCGAACCCGGCGGCGCCACGCTTCTGCCCGACGAAGAGCGTCGCCATCCCGCCCGCCTTCAGGCGCGCGAGGATCTCGTAGGGACCGACGGTCTCACCGACGCGGAGCACGGACGGCGCAGCGTAGCGCGAACCTCGCCCGGCACGGTGCGGCTCGTCACGGCCGAGCGAGCGCGCTTCGATCCTGCGTCCGCGCCGCGCGCTCGGTCACCCGCGCAGGGAGAGCGCGACGGCCCTTCACTCGGAGTTCTTCGCGCGATCGTCGAGCTCGTCCCACTCGTGCTCGGTCCACCACTCGCGCTCGAGCCCGTCGCACGTGACGCCGTACGAGGGGCAATGCACGCAGCCCTCGCCGCGGATCACGTCGGCGTCGAAGAGCGGCGGGTACCGCGCGACGAGCGCGACGCCCTCGGCTCGCGCGGCGTCTTCCTCCGCGTCGGGCGCGCGAGAGACGAGCGGGCCGAGGTGTGCGCGGCGCAGACGCTCTCCGCCTTCCGGGAAGAGCACCGAGTTCTCGGCGTCGATGTGGTGCCAGAGGCCGTGCGAGTAGCGGAGGGCGAGCGCCTCGAGCTCGTCTCGCTCGCCCGGGCCGAGCGCCCGTGCCGTGAGCAGTGGTGCGAGCGCGTCGAGGATCGCGCCGAGCTCGTGGTGCTCCCGCACGATGATCGCGATCGGGCCGCGGTCCTCGGGAAGCCCCGCGCCGTCGACGAGCGCTCGGAAGAGCACGTCCTCTTCTCGCGCGTGGTGGAATCGACCCGCGTAGAGCCGGAAGAAGCGCAGGAAGCCCGCCGCGTCGTCCGGCGAGAGCCCGTCACGCACGCGTCGCGACACGTAGGTGCGCAGCGAGCCGAGCACCGCGTCGATGAGCGCGTGCTCCGCTTGGAGCTCGTGAAGGAGATCGGACACGTCGGAGCCTGGCGGCACTCTATCGGCTCGGTCGGGTCTCGGCGAATCGGAAAGGGAGGACGTCCCCGGCCCGTGTGCGGCGGCGCGGCTACACGGCCCGGGGTCTCGATCTCAGCGGCCGCCCGGAGACGTCAGGGCGGCCGCTGCGGACGCGGTGCTCTCGATGAACGGCGCCGGCCAAGCGCCGATCGCGACCACGCCGAAGAGGCAGATCGCGATCGCGGCCGCGAGCGCCGGGCGCACGGTCGGCGATCCGCCCTTCGGCTCGCCCATGAACATCGCGCGCGCGATCTGCAGGTAGTACCAGAGCGAGACGATCGCCATGAGCGCGCCGAAGAGCACGAGTCCGCGGTAGCCGGCCTCGTAGACGGCCAGGAACACGTAGAGCTTCGCCCAGAAGCCGACGACGAAGGGGATCCCCGCGAGCGAGAGCAGGAAGAGCAGCATCGCGAAGGAGAGGCGCGGCGAGCGCTTCCACAGCCCCTCGAGGTCTTCGAGCGTGACGCTCGCGCGATCGGGCGCCACGGCCTCGAGCACGAGGAACGCACCCATGTTCGTCGCCACGTAGCCGACCAGGTAGAAGAGCACGGTGCCGAGACCGAGCTCCGTCCCGGCGAGCAGGCCCATCAGCACGTAGCCGACCTGGGCGATGCCCGAGAACGCGAGCATGCGCTTCACGTCCTTCTGGGGCAGCGCCATCAGGTTGCCGACGGCGATCGAGGCGACGACGAGGAGCGAGAGGATCACGCCCAGCGTCTGCCGTGCAGGAAGGAACGCGATCCCCGCGAGCGCGGCGAGGGCCGCGAAGCCGCTGGCCTTCGGCGCGACGGAGAGGAACGCCACGAACGGTGTCGAGGCCCCCTGATACGTGTCCGGCACCCAGAAGTGGAAGGGCACCGCGCCGATCTTGAAGGCGAGGCCCAGGATGGTCATCAGCATGCCGACCGCGAAGAGCGGCGAGCCGTGCGCCTCGGCGATGCGCGCGAGCGAGGTCGTGCCCGAGAGCCCCACCACGAGGGAGAGGCCGAAGAGCGTGATCGCCGTGCTCGCCGCGCTGACCAGGTAGAGCTTGATCCCCGCCTCGGCGGCGTGGCGCGACGCGTGCTCGCCGCTCTTGCCGCCGTCCGACTTGCCGTACGCGGCGAGCATGGAGAGCGGCACGCCCATCAGCTCGAAGCACACGACGAAGAGCAGCAGGTCGCGCGCCCCGGGCAGGAGCGCCATGCCGAGGACGCTGAACAGGACGAGCTGGTGGTACTCGCCCTGTCGCGAGGGGAAGTGGGCGTCGACGTGGTCGATCGCGCCGAGCGTGGCCAGCGTGCCCGCGGCGAGCGCGATGCGCGTGAAGAGCAGTCCCCACGCCGTGCCGACGTACGCGCCGCCGAACGCCGTGCCGCGCGCGTCGATGACGAAGGTGGCGGCGAAGGCGAGCGCCATGCACGCGGCGGTCAGCACGCCGACGCCGCGCTTGCGGCCGTGCGGCAGCGCGAGATCGACGAAGAACACGACCAGCGCCGCACCGAGCAGCATCAGCGCGAAGACGAGCGGCCGGAGGTCGTCGAGGGTCGGCGCGATCATGGGGCCACCGCGAGGTGCACGGCACGAGGCAGCGCGCCCAGGTACTCGACCGTCGCGACGTGGACGAAGTCGAGGATCAGGCGCGGCCAGGAGCCGAAGACGATCAGGCAGATGGCGAGCCCCCAGAGCGCGAGCCACTCGGTGCGCCGCGGATCCGAGAGGTCGTGGAACGCCTCCGGCGGGCCCTCCCCGAAGAAGATCGTGCGCGCCGCGCGGAGCACGTAGATCGCGGTGACCCAGGCGCCGAGGATGCCGGGGATGGCCCACCACGCGTGGTCGCTCTGCCATGCGCCGAGGAACACGAGGAACTCCGCGACGAACCCCGCGAGCCCGGGCAGGCCCAAGGACGAGAGCCCCGCGAGGACGAAGAACGCGGCGACGAAGGGCATCTTCCTGGCGAAGCCGCCCATCGAGGGCACCCAGCGCGAGTGCGCGCGCTCGTAGACGAGCCCGACGAGCGCGAAGAAGAGGCCCGTCATCATGCCGTGGGCGAACATCTGGTAGACGGCGCCGTTCCAGCCGTCGACGGTCATCGTCGCGGCGCCGAGCATGACGATGCCCATGTGGCTGACCGACGAGTACGCGATGACGTACTTGAGATCCTTCTGGCTCATCGCCGAGAGCGCGCCGTAGAGCACGTTCACGACGGCGACCGCGCCGACCGCCGGGGCCCACGCGGCGGCTCCCTCGGGCAGGAGCAGCATGCCGACGCGCAGCACGCCGAACGCGCCGAGCTTCATGAGCACCCCCGCGTGCAGCATCGAGACGGCCGTCGGCGCCGCGGCGTGTCCGTCGGGCGACCAGGTGTGGAACGGGAAGACGCCCGCGAGCGAGCCGAACCCGAGCCAGAGGAGGGGGAAGGCCCAGAGCTGCAGCTCGCGCGGGTAGCGCGCCCGGCCGAGCACCACGAGGTCGAAGCTGTGCTGCCCGGCGCTCGCGTAGAGGGCGAAGAGCACCACGAGGATCGCCGCCGAGCCGACGAGCAGCATCAGGGTCAGCTTCATCGCGGCGTACTCGCGGCCGCCGACGTCGAAGCGCTTCCACACGAACGCGAAGGGTCCCTTGGCCTCGACCTTGCCCTTGCTGCCCCAGATGCCGATGAGCAGGTACATCGGCAGCACGGCGATCTCGTAGAAGAGGAAGAAGACGAAGAGATCCTGCGAGACGAACACGCCCAGGACGCCGGCGACGAGCACGAGCAGCAGCACGAAGAACTCGCGCGCGCGGTGCTCGACCGTCCACGACGCGAGGACGCCCGCCGTGATGATGATGCCGGTGAGGAGCAGGAGCGCGACGCTCCAGCCATCGGCCGCGAACGAGAGCTCGATGCCCAGCGAGGGCACGAGCGGATAGCGCTCGGCGTGCGAGAGACCGCCGGCGTCGAGGTCGAAGCGGAACGCGAGGACCACCGCCCCGGCGAGCGAGACGAGCGAGCCGGCGAGCGAGACGACACGCACGGCCGTCTTCCGGGCGTCGTCGAGGAAGAGCAGCACGAGCGCGGCCACCGCGGGGGCGGCGACGGTGATCGAGAGCAGGTGGGCTTCGAGGAAGGGCATCACGTCGTGAAGGCTCCGTAGAGCCCGGCGAGCAGGACGGCGACGACGAGGACGTAGACGTAGTCCTCGACGCGCCCGGTCTGGATGCGGCGCAGGCGGTCGCCCGCGGCGAGGGTGGCCCACCCCACGAGGTTGATGAGGCCGTCGATCACGTAGCGATCGAACCAGCCGATCGCGTCGGCGACGCCCGTGAGCGCCCGGCGGTAGCCCCAGGCGAGCGTGTCGTCGACGAGGCTCGAGCGGGCGAGCCGGCCGAGGGGCGCGAACGCCTCGAGGATCGCGCCTCCGCCGCGGGGCGCGCCGAACATCCAGTACGCGCAGCCCAGACCCGCGAAGGCGAGGGCCGAGGCGAGCATGCCGACGGGGCTGAGGTGGAAGTGCGCCTCTTCGGCGTAGAGCCCGGAGAGCGTCGCCCCGAGCCAGCCGGTGCCGAGCGCGAAGACGGAGAGCAGCACGAGCGGAGCCAGCATGGTCGCGCCGGACTCGTGCGCGTGCTCCGCCTCGTGCGAGGGCGGCCCGAAGAGCGCGACGACCACGACGCGCCCCATGTAGAACGCCGTGAGGAACGCCGCGACGAGGAGCGCGGCCAGCGGCGCCCAGAGCTGCCGCTCCATCACCTGCTCGAGCACGAGGTCCTTCGAGAAGAACCCGGCGAGGCCCGGCACGCCCGCGAGCGCGAGCGCGCCGATGATGAACGCGATGGACGTGAGGCGCATGCGCGAGAAGAGCCCGCCCATCTTCGAGAGCTCGTTGCTGTGGACGCCGTGGATGAGACTGCCGGCAGCGAGGAAGAGCAGCGCCTTGAAGAAGGCGTGCGTCGTGAGGTGGAAGAAGCCCGCGACCTGGCTGCCCGCTCCGAGCGCGCAGACCATGTACCCGAGCTGCGAGCAGGTCGAGTACGCGAGCACCTTCTTGATGTCGGTCTGCACGACCGCGACCGCCGCCGCGAAGAGCGCGGTGAAGGAGCCGACGTAGGCCATGACCAGCTGCGTGTCCGGCGCCTGCTGGAAGAGCGGATCCGCGCGCACGACGAGGTAGACGCCCGCGGCGACCATCGTGGCGGCATGCAGCAGCGCGCTGACGGGCGTCGGGCCCTCCATCGCGTCGGGCAGCCACACGTGGAGCGGGAACTGCGCCGACTTGCCCATCACCCCGAGGAACAAGAGGAGCGTGACGGGCGTCGCGAGCGCGACCGGGCCCTCCCACGAGAAGCTGCCGGTGGAGACGAAGAGCACGAGGAGCCCCAGGACCAGGCCCATGTCGGCGAACTTGGTGACCCAGAAGGCCTTGAGCGCGGCGCGCGCGGCCGAGGGCTTGCGCCACCAGTAGCCGATCAAGAGGTAGCTCACGAGGCCCACGAGCTCCCAGCCGAGGAAGAGCTGCAGCAGGTTCGGCGCGAGCACGAGCGAGCACATCGCGAAGAGGAAGAGCGACTGCCAGGCGTAGTAGCGCCCGAGATCGGCGGGAGGCTCGTCCGCGAGGTAGCCGATGGAGAAGACCTGCACGCAGAGCGCGACGAGCGTGACGACGCAGAGCATCGACACCGAGACGCCGTCGAGGCGTACGCCGAGCTCGATCGCGGCGGTCGCGAATGCGTGGTGCCCGAGCGCGGCGTGCGGCAGCCAGCGCACCGTCTCCTGGCCGAGCTGGTGAGCGCCCGTGAGCAAGCGCGAGAAGAGGACGAGCGCGCAGCCGAGCGAGAGGATCGCGGTCCCGACGGAGAGCCACGCCGCCGGCCGGCCGCGGGCACGGAGCGGCGCGACGATCACGATCGCCAGGGCCGTCACCAGCGGCGCGAAGAGGAGCAGCAGCGCGAGGTCGACCGATCCCATGCGCTACTCCTTCAGCTCCGACGCGAGCGAGAGCTCGGTGCCGCCGCGCGCGCGGAAGAGCACGATCACGAGCGCGAGCCCGACGACGACCTCCGCGACCGTGAGCGCGACCGAGAAGAGCGCGAAGATCTGCGCGACGGCGCCCGCGAGGAAGCGCGCGAACGCGACGAGGTTGATGTTCACGGCGTTGGCCATGAGCTCGACCGAGGCGAGCACCCCGACGACGTTCTTGCGCGTGACGAGGCCGTAGACCCCGAGCGAGAAGAGCGCGGCCGAGACCAGGAGCGTGGAGGCGAGCGTCATGGCGCCTCGGCCTCCTTCGGAGGCTGCGGGTCGGCGGGCTTCGCCCCGCGGGGGATCACCCCGGGCTCCGGCGCCGCGGGCTCCTCGCCCGCGTCCTTGCGACGCGCGAGCACGATGGCGCCGAGCGCCGCGACGAAGAGCAGCACCGAGAGCACCTCGAACGCGAGCGCGTGCTGTCGGAGGAGCAGCTCACCGAGCTCCGCGGTCGTGACCGGGTCGGCGGCGGGCGCTCGCTCGAGGCCGGGCGTGCGCGCGATGGCCACCGCGAGCATCGAGAACACGAGCACCCCGAGGACGGCGCCGGGACCCCGCCGCCCCTGCGTGCTCGGCACGCTGACGAATCCGGCGTCGCGCGTCGTCAGCATGACGCCGAACAACATCAGCGTGAGGACGCCGCCCGTGTAGAGCATCAGCTGCATCGCGGCGAGGAAGGGAGCGGCGAGGAGCACGTAGAGCACCGCGGTCGCGGCGAGCGCGATGCCGAGCCAGAGCACGGTGTGCACGAGGTTCTTCGACGTGACGACACGGAGCGCCGAGCCGAGGAGCGCGAACGTCACGAGGCCGAAGGCGAGGCTCATGGCGCGCTCTCCCCCTCGGGCTTCGGCGGCGGGACCGGCTTGGCCTCGGCGGCCGGCTTGGCCTCGGCGGCCGGCTTGGCCTCGGCGACCGGCTTGACCTCCGGCTTCTGCTGCGCCGCGAGCAGCGTCGCGTTCGACCACGCACGGCGCTCGACCTTCTCGCCGTTCGCGTAGAGCTTGTCCATCGTCAGGACGAGATCCTCGCGGCAGAAGCCGGGCACCTCCTGCTGCTTCGTCATCACGATCGCGTCCTCGGGGCAGACCTGGACGCAGAGCTCGCAGACGATGCACGCCTGCAGGTTCAGCGTGAAGTCGTCCGCGTATCCGCGCGGCTTGCTCGTCACCGGCGAGGGGCGCTTGGAGGTCTCCATCGCGATGACCTCGGACGGGCACACCTTCTCGCACTTGCGGCAGCCGATGCAGAGCTCGTCGCCCTCGGCGTTCTTGAGCAGGGCGAAGCTCGCCCGGATGCGATCCGCGCGCGGACGCACGATCTCCGGGTACTCGACCGTCGAGGGCTTGCTCAACGCCTGCCGCAGCGTCGCGCCCAGGCTGCGCAGCGTCGCGACGAAGTAGCTCACGGCGCACCGGCCCCGGCGAGCACGACCTCGAGCCCCGCGCCGAACACCAGGACGAGCGCGATCGGGACGAGCCACTTCCAGCACAGCGCCATCAGCTGATCGCTCCGGAAGCGCAGCAGCGACCAGCGCGTCCACGTGATGGCGACGAAGATCACCGTCGTCTTGAGCACCATCCAGAACACGCCCGGCAAGAACGCAGGACCGTCCCAGCCGCCGAGGAAGAGCGCGGACGCGAGCGCGCTCGTGACGACCGAGTGGGCGTACTCGCTCGACGCGAAGAGCGTCCAGCGCAGGGCGCCGTACTCGGTGGTCGGCCCCGAGACGAGCTCCGACTCCGCCTCGGGGATGTCGAAGGGGATCCGGTTCCCTTCGGCGAGCGCGGTGACGAGGAAGAGGACGAACGCGGGCGCGCCGGCCGGCGTGAGGACGAGCCAGCGCGAGGCGACCTGATGCTCGACGATCGCCGAGACCGAGAGGCTGCCCGTCAGCACCACGGGCACGAGCGCCGCGAGCACGAGCGGGATCTCGTAGGAGATGCCCTGTGCGACCATGCGCATCCCGCCGAGCAGCGCGTACTTGTTGTTGCTCGACCAGCCGGCGACCCACGTGGGAAACGCCATCAGCCCGCCCATCGCGAGCGCGTAGAGCACGCCGACGTCGAGATCGGAGGCGAGCGCGTGCGGCGCGAAGGGGACGACCGCCGCGGTCGCGAGCGCGAGGCCGAGCGCGAGCGGGGGCGCGAGGACGAAGAGGCGCCGGTCCGCGTCGCGAGGGACGACGTCCTCCTTCTGCATCGCCTTGAGCGCGTCGGCGATCGGCTGGAGCAGGCCGAAGGGCCCCACGCGCGTCGGCCCGAGCCGGCTCTGCATGCGGCCCGCGAGCTTGCGCTCGAACCAGCTGATCCACGCGATCGCGGCCATCAGGGCCGTGACGAGCAGCGTGCCGTGCACGAGCCCCAGGGCCCACGGGCTCTGCATCATCGGTCGACCTCCCCCATGATCGGGTCGAGCGATCCGAGGATGGCGACGGCGTCCGAGAGGACGTGCCCCGGGAAGACGTAGGGGACCGCGGCCGCGGCGTGCAGGCTCGGCGGGCGGATCTTCATGCGGTACGGGCTCGAGGGCTTGGCCGCGGAGGCGATGACCCAGGTGCCGAGCTCGCCGCGCGGCGTCTCGATCCCGACGTACGCCTGACCGCTCGTGGCCTTGAATTGCGAGACGATGTTGAGCGGCTTCGTGGACGAGATCGGCCCCGCGGGCACGTTGTCGACGAGCAGCCGCGAGAGGCGCACGCTCTCGCGGATCTCCTCGACGCGCACCTGGTAGCGCGCAAGGCAGTCGCCGCCCTCGGCGACCGCGACCCTCACCTCGAGCTGATCGTAGACGTGGTACGGCGCGTCCCGCCGCAGGTCGTGATCGATCCCGCACGCGCGCAAGAGCGGACCGCTGAGCCCGAGCTCGAGCGCGAGATCCGCGTCGATCCTGCCGACGCCGCGCGTGCGCTCGGCGAAGATCGGGTGCTCGAGCATGCCGAGGTAGCTGGGCAGGCGCGCCTCGATGGCGGTGAGCGCCGCGTGGACGGCGCGCGGCCAGTCCGGCGGCACGTCGTGCCGGTTCCCGCCGACCGTGTGCGTGTTGTAGTGGAAGCGGCAGCCCGTCAGCTGCTCGAAGACGTCGAGGATCAGCTCGCGCTCGCGGAAGCAGTACATGAAGACGGTGGTGCCGCCGCCCATCGCGCCGCCGAGGTCGATCGCGAACGTGCCGAGCCAGAGCAGGTGCGAGGCGATGCGCTGCAGCTCGGCCAGGAGCGCGCGCAGGTGCCGGGCGCGCAGGGGCACCTCGATGCCCATGAGCTTCTCGAAGGCCATGTTCGCGGCCTGCTCGTTGAGCATCGGCGCGACGTAGTCGTTCTTGTCGAGGATGGGCGTGACGTTCGAGTACGAGAGCTTCTCGCAGAGCTTCTCGACGCCGCGGTGCAGGTACCCGCAGTGCGGCACCGCCTTCACGATCTTCTCGCCGTCGAGCGTCAGGACGACGCGGAACACGCCGTGGGTCGAGGGGTGCTGCGGGCCGAGGCTCACGGTCATGAGGTCCGCGTCGGCGTCGTACGCGTCGAGATCGAGGTACGGGTCGGCGATCACGGCCCGGGTCGGCCGCGCACGCGAGGCGCCGGAGGTGCTCGTCAGCGCCACGGCTCGCACCTCGTGTCGATGGCGTAGTCGCGGCGGAGCGGGTGCCCCTCCCACTCGTCGGGGAGCATCAGGCGCCGCAGGTCGGGGTGGCCCTCGAAGCGCACGCCGACGAGGTCGTATTGCTCGCGCTCCTGCCAGTCGGCGCCGGCGAAGAGGGGGACGAGCGAGTCGAGCGCCTCGCCGACCTCGAGCCGCACGCGCCACGCCGCCTCGCAGGTGCCGGGGCCCACCGTGCGCAGGACCGTGGCGACCTCGAAGTGCTCCGGATCCTCGCCGGTCTTCGTCTTGCTGGCGGGCCAGTGGCTCGCGCACACGGTCACGTACTGGACGTAGCCTCGCTCCTTCAGCTGCGCGGCCAGCTCGCGGTGACGCGCGCGCGGCACGAGCGGGCCGCCGATCTTGGGGTCGTGGGCGAGGCCGAAGCGCTCGGTGAAGAGCTCGCTCAGCGCGCGCAGCGCCTCGGCGCGCGTCTCGGCGACCTCCGCCGCATGCTCCGCCGCTCCGGGGCATGCCGTCGCGAGCGCCGCGCGCACCTCCGCCTCCGCAGCGCCGGCGAGCACTGCCGCCGCACCTTCGAGCACGACGAGGGGCGTGTCCGTCACGTGCCCTCCTTCGGGATCCTGACGAGCAGGCGCTCGGCGGACACCAGCTGGGCCTTCGAGCGCGCGTCGTCCTCGGCGCGATCCTCGTGGCGCTGGACCAGCGGGAGGATCGTGCGCTCGTGCGTGGCCGGCCGGCTCTCCTTCGGAACGACCTGTCCGGATCGCTCGAGCCGGATGCGCTCCTGGAGCTTGAGGAGCCCGGCCATCAGCTGCTCCGGGTTCGGCGGGCAGCCCGGCACGTACACGTCGACCGGAATCGCCGTGTCGATCCCGGGGATCACGCTGTAGACGTCGCGGTAGAAGTCGCCGGAGATGGCGCACGAGCCCATCGCCACGCACCACTTCGGCTCGGGCATCTGGTCCCAGAGGCGCTTCACGCGCGGCGCCATCTTCACGGTGATCGTCCCGGCCACGATCATCACGTCGCACTGCCGCGGCGTGCCTCGGAGGATCGCGCCCATGCGGTCGATGTCGACGCGGCTCGCCGCGGCGGCCATGAGCTCGATCCCGCAGCAGCTCGTCGCCATCGGGAACACCCAGAGCGAGTTGACGGCGCCCCACGTGAGCAGCTGATCGAGGCTCGCGACGGCCACGTCGAGCCCCGGCACCGAGAGCATTCGCTCGTAGAGGGGGTGCTCGTAGGGCCGCGCGCTCTCGTCGACCTTCACTGCCACTCGAGCGCTCCTTTTCGGAGCGCGTACGCCCACGAGAGCATCAGGATCGCCGCGAAGACGAGCATCTCGACGAGCGCGAAGAGCCCGAGCACGCGCGCCGCCATCGCCCAGGGCACGAGGAACACGGTCTCGACGTCGAACACGACGAAGACCAGCGCGACGACGTAGTAGCGCGGATGGAAGCGGATCCAGGCGCGACCCGCCGGCTCCTCACCGCACTCGTACGTCGTCAGGCGCGTCGCCGGCACGTCCTTGGCGCGCACCCGCAGCACCCGTGCGGCGAGGACCATGACGAACCCCACCGAGAACGCGATCAGCAGGTAGACGAAGAGCGCGATCCAGGTGTCCTCGAGTGTCATGGCGTTCTCGAATGGCCCCGTGCTGCTCGGTGCGCCACGGCCTCAGTGCGCCACGGGCTCGTCCGGCTCGCCCGCGTCGTCTCCCACGCCCACGTCGGAGTGCTTCGCGAGCTCGATGCGGACCCACTCCTGGTGCTCGAGCTCCTCGGCCTGCAGCTCCGCGAAGAGCGCCTTCACCGCGGGGTCGAGGACGCGCGGGATCGCCGCCGCGAAGAAGTCGTGCGCCTTGACCTCGCTGCGCATCGCCGAGTCGAGCGCAGCGCGGATGCTCATGCCGGCCCGCGCCTCGTCGTACTCCGGCGCCTCGACGTCGAAGATCATCTCGCGGCGCACGCGGGGCGCCGCGTCGCCGAAGCGCTCGCGCCTGCGCGCGGCGAGCTCGGAGCGGTGGATCTCCTCGACCTGCATCATCTTGCGGAAGAAGGTCGCCGCCTCCGGCGTGTGGTGCACCTCGAGCTGCACCGCCAGCTCGCCATATCGATCACGCGCCTCCTCCTCGATCATCGTCGCGAGGTCGAGCGCATCCATCAGGGTGAGCTTGTCGAAGTCGATGCCTTGGGTGCTCATGCGCCAGCTTCCTATTCCTTCGCGAACATCTCGAGCAGGCGCTCGCGCGGGCGTGCGAGGGACGCGAGCGACGCCTGCCGCTCGAGCGCCTGCGCCTCGAACGTCGGCGGCGGCGCCGGGTTCTCGTAGAAGACGCCCGTGTAGAGCTCCTGCCCGTAGTGCGTGCAGTACTCGAGTCCCTTCAGGTAGTCCTTCGGGTCGTGCCCGAGGCCCGCCAGCGGGCGCATCCGCGTCTTGTGCGCCTTGAGCTGCTGCAGCTCCTCGCCGTACGTCACGCAGGGCGACTGGATGTTCACGAACGCGAAGCCCGGATAGCGGATCGCCCGCTCGATGATGGACGAGAGGCCCGCCATGTCCGCCGGCGTCGACTGCGCGACGAAGCCGGCCCCGGCGCTGAGCACCTGGAGCAGCGGGTTGATCGGGCCCTCGATGCTACCGTAGGTCGAGGTGACCGTGCGCAGCCCACGCGGCGACGTCGGCGAGAGCTGGCCCTTCGTCAGGCCGTAGACCTGGTTGTCCATCACGAGATACGTGAGGTCCATGTTGCGGCGGATCGCATGCGCCACGTGGCCGCCGCCGATCGAGAAGCCGTCGCCGTCGCCGCCCGCGACGAGCACGAGCAGATCGGGCCTGGCGAGCTTGAGGCCTTGCGCGATCGGCAGCGCGCGGCCGTGCACGCTGTTGAAGCCGTAGGCCGTCGTGTATCCCGGGATGCGCGAGCTGCAGCCGATGCCCGAGATGAACGCGATCTCGTGCGGCGGCCGGCCTATCGCCGCGAGCGCGCGCGAGAGCGCCTGGACCACACCGTAGTCCCCGCAGCCCGGGCACCAGATCGGCTTGAGGTCGCTCTTGTAGTCGTTGGGCGTGCAGGCCCGGACGCTCGTGTCGGCGGTCATGTCGCGCTCTGCTCCTTCGCTTCGGCGAGCGTCCGCAGCCGGCGCACGACCTCGGTCGACGAGAACGGGTTGGCGCCGCCGCGCGCGAACGACTGAACGCCCTTCGGGACGTCCACGAACATGCGGAGCAGCCGGTAGAACTGCCCCTGGTGCGACTGCTCGACGACCACCCCGCCGCGCACCGACGCGAAGAAGCGATCGTAGATGGCCTCCGGCACCGGGTAGAGCAGCTTCGGGACGATCAGCTTCACCTTCATGCCGTCGGCGCGCGCGATCTCCATCGCCTCGCGGCACACGCCGCCGACCGATCCCCAGCCGAGGAGCGCGAGCGGCGCGTCGAGGTCGCCCTCGATCGTCACCAGATCTTCGCGCGCCTTGAGTGGGGCCAGCTTGTCGAAGCGCTTGGCGTTCATCCGCGCGTGCATGGAGCCGCCCGAAGCCGGCGCGCCCGACTCGTTGTGCTCGATCCCCGCCCCGAGGTAGGCGCCGCCCCGCATCCCCGGGTGCGTGATCGGGCTGACGCGCGACTCGGTCATCGCGTAGCGCTCGTAGCCCCCCTTGGCGAGCTCCTCCGCCGTGGGTGTGAGCCGCTCCTCGATCACGAAGCGCGACGTGTCGATCGGATCGAAGGTCTCCTTGCGGTGCCCGATCTCCTGATCGGAGAGGACGATCACGGGCGTCTGGTACTTCTCGGCGATGTTGAACGCCTCCACGACGACGCCGAACGTGTCGGGGACGCTCGTCGGCGCGAGCACCGGGCGCAGCACGTCGCCGTGCGCCGAGAAGCACGCCTGGAAGAGGTCGGACTGCTCGGCCTTGGTCGGCAGGCCCGTCGACGGACCGCCACGCTGCACGTTGAGGATGACCAGCGGGAGCTCGGCGATCGACGCCAGGCCCATGATCTCGGTCTTGAGGTCCATCCCCGGGCCGCTCGTCGCGGTCATCGCCTTCTTGCCTGCGAGCGAGGCGCCGAGCGCGGCGCCGATGCCCGCGATCTCGTCCTCGCACTGCAGGAGCGCGCCGCCGTACTTCCAGATCTCGCGCCCGAGGAACTGCATCACCTCGCTCGAGGGCGTGATGGGGTAGCCGGAGAAGAACCGGCAGCCCGCGAAGATGGCGGCCGCCGCCGCGACGTCGTTGCCGTCCGCGAGGAGCTTCTGGGTCACGGCGCCCGGCGCCGACATCGTGCGAGGGGTTGTGAGCGGGTTCGCCTCGGCGTAGCTGAGGCCCGCGCCGAACGCCTTGAGGTTCTGCTGGACGACGTCGTCACCCTTCTTGCCGAAGCGCGCGCGGATGCCCTGTGGCACACCCTCGCGGCCGACGCCGAGCCACCCGGAGAGCAGCCCGAGCACGAGGCTGTTCTTCGCCTTGTCGGTGCCCGCGGCGCTCTTGGTCATGTCGCCGAGGGGGAGCGAGAAGACCTGCGCGGGGGTGACGCCCGTGAGCGGCAGCGCGTCCGGTGCGACGCCCGTCTTGGACTCGTAGACCACCACGGTGCCGGGACCACAGGGCAGCTCGGCCCCGAACCTGAGGAAGTCGTCCCAGTTCAGCGCGACGGCCACGTCGAGCACGGCGCCCGGGTTGGAGAGCGGACGCTCGGAGAGGCGCACGCGACACGAGGACTCGCCGCCACGGATCTGCGGCCCGAAGCTCTTGGTCATCATGGCGTGGAAGCCCTCGCGCGCCGCAGCGGAGAGCAACGACTCGCCAGCGCTGACGATCCCGTCACCGCCCGAGCCCGCCATCCCGATCACGATGTCACGCGCCATGACTCTCCGTTTCCGCGTAGCGTGCGGATCGCTCCTGGCCGCAGCGCGATGGCCGCGGCCCACCTATGCGCCAAGTTCGGCCACGCAAGTACGCACCTGATCGAGGTCATGCCTGCGCTTCCCCCGGAAGGGACGCGCGGAAAATGCGTGGCCGCGCGCAAAACCTGCGCGTCTCGCGGCCCCTCGCCCCTGCCTCAACCACCGAACGGATCGAGCTCGTACTCGTCACTGAGCACCTCGGCCCCGAGGAAGTCCTTCTCTTCGCGCGCCATGTGCGTCTCGATCCGCGCCAGGTGCTCGAGCGCGGCGCTGGCTGCCGCGCGCGCGTCCGGCGCTGCCATCGTGGCGAGCAACCCCTGCACGACCTCCTCGTGCTCGCGGGTGTGCGCGTCGCTCATCGTCTCCGCGCGGCCCGGGCCCCAGGCGTCGATCGTGGGCAGCAGGTCGCGCAGCAGGTGCTCCTCCCGCGCGTTGTGCGCACGGAGCGCGGCGGCGAGCTGAGCGACCGCGATGGCGAGATGACTCGCGTCGGACTGGCCCTGGCGGCAGGCGAGCGCGGCCTGCTCCACGACCTTCATGGTGGCGCGGACGTCCGCGTGCTGCTGCAAGAGCTCGGCTCGGATGGTGCGCAGGTTCTCGGTCATGCCCCTCCGGGCCCGCACCGGACGCAAGAAGAAAGCCATCGAGGCGTGCGCAAGCTCCCCTTGTGTCCGGGCTTGCGGCGTGCAGATGGCGAGGAACATGGCGACTCACATCACGAGCGAGTGCATCAACTGTGGCGCGTGCGAGCCGGAGTGTCCGAACCAGGCGATCAAGGAGGGTACGGACATCTACGTGATCGATCCGAACCTCTGCACGGAGTGCGTCGGCTTCTTCGAGAAGGAGGCGTGCCAGGCGGTCTGCCCCGTCGAGTGCTGCCTGCCCGACCCGGAGCGCACCGAGGTCGAGGCCAACCTCATCCAGCGCGCCCTCGCCCTGCACCCGCAGGACGACGCGCTGAAGGGGCGCGCCGCCGCGAACGAGTACCCGTCTCGCTTCCGCGCGTAGCGTAGACGCGCGACGGCCGCGAGAAGGTCGCCGTCGTGCGGGCGGAGCCGATGGCCTTGCGCGGATGTGCGCTCACCAGACGAGCGTGACCCGTGTTCACCGTGCTCTCGGGGCGGCCGGGCTGACGGGCCTCGGCGGTTCGCGCTATACGCCTGCTCGCCGATGCTCCCCGCGCTGCTCCGCACCATGAGGCCTCACCAGTGGGTGAAGAACCTCTTCGTGCTCGCCCCGCTCGTGTTCGCGCGAGAGATGCTGAACCCCGCCTTCGCGCTGCGGGGCTTCGCGGCGTTCGCGGTGTTCTGCGTCCTGTCGAGCTCGGTCTACGTCCTCAACGACCTGGTCGACGTCGAGTCCGACCGCGAGCACCCGAAGAAGAAGAATCGACCGATCGCCAGCGGCAGGCTCTCCATCGAGGCCGGGCGCACGGCCTTCGTGGTGCTGCTCTCGATCGCCATCGGCAGCGGCGCGCTGCTCGGCCACGAGTTCCTGTTCGCGGCGATGGCGTACTTGATCCTGAACCTCGCGTACTCCTTCGCGCTCAAGAAGGTCGCCTACCTCGACGTGATCGCCCTCGCGGGCTGCTACGAGCTGCGCGTGCTCGCCGGCGCGTTCGCGGCCGACGTCCCGGCCAGCGCGTATCTTCTGGTCGAGACCTTCCTGCTCTCGAGCTTCCTCGGCCTCGGCAAGCGCGCGCACGAGCTCGCCCACCTCGGCGGCGGCACGACGCGCGCCGCGCTGCGCAGCTACTCCCCCGGCGCGCTGCGTGCGCTGCTGGGCATCACGGGCCTGGCGACCGTCGTCACGTACACCGTCTACACGCTCGACGCGCGCACCCGAGAGATGTTCGGCACGGACTACCTCGTCGCCACCAGCGTGTTCATGCTCGTCGGCGTCGGCCGCTTCGTCCAGCTGATCCAGAGCGCCGACACGGAGAGCCCGACCGAGGCGATGCTGCGCGACAAGCTCTTCGTCGCCACCTTCATCCTCGGCGCGATCGCCGTCGTCGCGCTCATCTACGCCACCTGAGCCTGGCACTCGTGACAGGTTGAGCGAAGCGACGGGAGTGCGTAGCCTCCGCGACGTGCCGGATGGGAACCTCGGACCGGAGGCGTTTCGCGCGATCTTCACGGCTGCGCCGGACGCCTATCTCGTGTTCAGCACGACGTTTCGTATCGTCGCGGCGACGGACGCCTACCTGCGCGCGACCGGCGCGCGGCGGCAGGACATCGTCGGTCAGGAGCTGCTCGCGGCGCTCGACCTGCGCCGCTCGCTCGAGCGGGTGCTCGAGAGCAAGCGCCCGGACACCATGCCGCCCCACCGGTACGACGTCTTCCGCTCCGCGCCCGGCGAGGAGCGGCTGTGCAGCGCGCTCAACTCGCCCGTGCTCGACGCGCGCGGCGAGGTCGAGCTGATCCTGCACCGGATCGAGGTGACGGGGGCCGCGCCCGCCGAGGATCTGCGCTTCCGCGCGTTGATCGAGACGGCGCCGGACGCGATCGTCGTGGTGAACGCGCGCTCGGTGATCGAGCTCGTGAACGCGCAGGCAGAGCGCCTCTTCGGCTACGACCGCGCGGAGATGCTGGGGCACCCTCTCGAGCTGCTGGTCCCCGAGGGCTCTCGCGGCATGCACGGCGGTCACGTCACGCGCTACCTCGCGCACCCGGGGCGGCGGCCGATGGGCAGCGGGCTCGAGCTCCGCGGGCGTCGCAAGGACGGGACGGAGCTGCCGATCGAGGTCAGCCTCAGCCCGCTCCCGACCGCCGCGGGGACCGTCGTGTCCGCCGCCATTCGCGACGTGAGCGAGCGGCACCGCGTGGAGCGCGAGCGCAGACTCGCCGCGGAGCGGCTGACGAGCGCGGTCGAGAGCATCGAGGAGGCCTTCGCGATCTTCGACGCCGACGATCGCCTCCTGCAGTGCAACAGCGGGTTCCGGCTGCTGGTCGCGGGCGTGGTGCCAGGAACGCTCGTCGGCCGTACGCACGCGGACATCGTCAGCGCCTGGGCACCCGCGCTCGAGTTCACGAGCGAGGCCGCACGCGCGCGCATGCTGGGGTCGCGCCACGACCGGCGTGCCGAGGCCGCCGCCACGATCGAGGTACGCACGCGCGAGGGGCGCATGCTCAGGGTCGTCGAGCGACCGACGCCCGAGGGTGGGCTCGTGACCCTGATCTCCGACTTCACCGACGACGCCCAGCGGCTCGAGGCGCTTCGCCTGGCGCAGCAGGCCGCCGAGGAGGGCAACGCCGCCAAGACGGACTTCCTCTCCTCGATGAGCCACGAGCTGCGCACGCCGCTCAACGCGATCCTGGGCTTCGCGCAGCTCCTGCAGCGCGACAAGAAGCTGCCGCTCGACCCGCGGCAGGACGCGCGCGTCGCGCAGATCCTCCGCGGTGGAAACCACCTGCTCCGCCTGATCGACGACATCCTGGATCTCTCGCGCATCGAGTCGCGGAACGTGTCGATGTCCATCGAGCCCGTCGACGTGCGACACGTCCTGCGCGAGGTGGTCGCGACCCTCGAGCCCGTCGCCGCGCGCAGCGGCGTGACGATGACGACGCGGCCGGCGCCGCCGGATCTGCCGCTCGTGCTGGCCGACCAGACGCGGCTCACGCAGATCCTGATGAACTTCGCGACCAACGCCATCAAGTACAACCGGCCCCAGGGGCACGCGAGCTTCGAGGTCACCCGCACGAGCGCCGCACGCGTCCGCATCGACGTGCACGACGACGGCCTCGGAATCCCGCTCGACAAGCAGCCGCTCGTCTTCCAGCCGTTCCAGCGGGCGGGGCAGGAGACCGGCCCGATCGAGGGTACCGGGATCGGGCTCGCGATCACCAAGCGCCTGGCCGAGATGATGCAGGGCGCGGTCGGCTTCGTGAGCACGCCGGGCAGCGGCTCCCGGTTCTGGATCGAGCTGCCCGCTCGCGTCGAGACGTCCACCACGGAGGCGTCCAGGGCCCAGCCCGGCGCTCGGGCGCGCGTGGTCGAGCACGGCCCGACGAACCGGCGGCGCCTCGTCCTCTACGTCGAGGACAACCCCGCGAACGTCGCGTTCATGGAGGAGTTCTTCAGCACGCTCGACGCGCACGATCTCGTCGTGAGCCCCACGGCCGAGGAGGCGATCGTCGCCGCCAAGGAGCACGCGCCCGACGCGATCCTGATGGACATCAACCTGCCCGGGATGAGCGGATTCGACGCGCTGCGCGTCCTCAAGGGCCTGCCGGAGACGGCGAGCATCCCCGTGATCGCGCTGACGGCAGCCGCCTCCGCGCGCGATCGCGAGCGCGGCGAGTCCGCGGGCTTCTACCGCTACCTCGCCAAGCCCATCCAGCTCGCCGAGCTCGAGGCGGCCCTCGCGAGCGCGCTCGGTACGAGCCCGTGAGCGCCCCGTTCCTCTGGGGCGCCGCCACGTCCCACCACCAGGTCGAGGGCGGCGCGCCGGACGCGATCGAGCCGAGCGACTGGAGCGACTGGACGCGAACGCCGGGCAAGATCGCCGACGGCTCGAGCGCCGACGACGCTTGCGGCTGGTGGCGAGGTCAGGCCGAGCGCGACCTGTCCCTCGCCCGCTCGCTCGGTCACACGGCGCATCGGATGGGGATCTCGTGGGCCCGGATCGAGCCTGCGCCGGGGCGCTTCGACGAGCGCGCGCTCGATCGCTACGAGGCGATCCTGCGCCACGCCCGCGGGCTGGGCCTGGCCACGAGCGTGACGCTCCACCACTTCACGCTGCCGCGCTGGCTGGCGGCCCGCGGCGGGTTCGCGCGCGAGGAGAGCGTCGAGCGCTTCGCCGCGTACTCGGCGCGCGCGGTGCGCCGACTCGATCCGCACGTGACGCACTGGGCGACGATCAACGAGCCGAGCGTCTACGCGATGATGGCCTTCGGCGGCAAGAAGTGGCCGCCCGGCGCGGGCTCGCCCCTCGCGCAGTTCCGGGTGCTCGCGCGCATGCTCCGCGCGCACCGCGCGGCGTTCCGCGCCATCCGACGTGCGGTGCCGAGCGCCTCGGTGGGAATCGTGCTGAACGCGCCCGCGTTCGATCCCGACCGACCCGAGCGCCGTCGCGATCGCGCCGTGGCCTTCGCACAAGACCACGCGTTCACCGGCGCCGTGCTGCGCGCGCTCGAGGCCCACCAGGAGCTCGACTGGCTCGGCCTCAACTACTACGGCCGCTACCGAGTGCGCTTCGATGCCGGCGCTGCCCCGCTCCTCTTCGGACGCCACGTCCAGGAGAACAGCATCCGCCACGGTGAGGTGGACTGGGGCGAGCCGCACGCCGAGGGCCTCACGCGCCTGCTCGTCCGCTTCTCCGCGCTCGGCAAGCCCGTCTTCGTGACCGAGAACGGCGTGTTCGACCGGGCCGACGAGCTGCGCCAGCGCTACCTCGTCGATCACGTGCGGGCCGTCCGCGAGGCGATCGCGCAGGGCGCGGACGTGCGCGGCTACTTCCACTGGTCACTCCTCGACAACTTCGAGTGGGCCGAGGGCTACACGACGCCCTTCGGTCTGGTCGAGGTCGATCGCGCGAGCGGGGAGCGCCGACCGCGCGAGAGCGCGCGCCTGTACCAGCGCCTGATCGCGCAGGACGCGCGCGCGTAGCCTCACGGCCCCTCGAAGTCCCGTCTTCCGAGGGCGGTTCCGGGCTGGTACATTTCGCGCTCCCGCTCTCGAGGAGCCCGTCATGACGCTTCGCTTCTTCTCCGCCATCCTCCTCGCTCTCACGCTCGGGGCCGTCGCCGGCTGCAGCGACTCCCACACGGTCGGCGAGGACGGGGGCATCCTGCTCCCGGACACGAACCTGCCGGACGCGGGCATGCGCCCCGACGTCGGCCCGGACATGGGCCCGCCGCCGCCGGCGTGCGGAAACGGCATCCTCGAGGCGGGTGAGTCGTGCGACGACCACAACACGGTGGCCGGGGACGGCTGCTCGGGCACGTGCACGTGGGAAGCGCGCTGCGGCGATCTGCACCCGGATCCGGGCGAGGTCTGCGACGACGGCAACCACCTCAGCGGTGACGGCTGCCGCTCGGACTGTCTGTCGAACGAGATGTGCGGCAACGGCATCGTCGACTACGCGCGCGGCGAGGTCTGCGACGGCGCCGGCTGTTCGGCCGACTGTCACGCGCTGACCACGTGCGGCAACATGACCGTCGACACCGGCGAGCAGTGCGACAACGACCTCAACATGCCGGCGCACCGCTGGGACGGCTGCGGCGCCGACTGCCGCACCGAGCGCTCGATGGTGCTGAACAACACCGAGTTCGCCGGCTCGTCGATGGGCTGCGACTACTCGGGCGACGGGATGCCCGACAACGCGTTCGCCGACGCGCTCGGATCGGGGCTCGGCCTCTTGAACATGCTCTTCATGGGCGGCGGCGGCGGCGGCGGGCCGACCATCCTGCTCTCGTACATGGGGCTCGACGACGCGGCCGGCGCGAACGACCCGGATCTGCGCACGGCGTGGCTCACCGGCGCCGACGCGGACATGGACCCGAGCAACAACTTCGGCGGCATGGGCCGGTTCACGGTCGACGCCGCCGCGCTCGCGATGGACGGATCGCCGCTGACCTCCCTCCAGACGAGCATCACGAGCAACGCGCTCCGCGGCGGCCCGGAGACGCTGGACCTCAACCTCGGCTTCTTCCCGCTGACGCTCAACGAGGCCTACCTGCGAGGCACGACGATGGCGATGGGCGGCGAGCTCTGGTCGCTGAGCGGCGCGTTCATCTGCGGCGTCGTGCAGTCGCAGATCCTCTCGTTCGTCAACGAGTCGCTGATCGAGAGCTTCGGCGGCGGCGGCGGCTTCATGATCGACATCCCGCCGCCCTGCGACGGCTCGATGACCGAGTCGTCGCTCGTCGACTGGCTCATCGGCGGCGCCCGCATCGCCATCATCAGCATCCGGCCGACGAGCCCCGACGTGGATCTCGACGGCGACGGCCTCGAGACGTTCGAGGTCACGCGCGGCTCGAGCTGCCAGCCCGTGGTCACGGCGTGCATCGACGGCGACGGAACGCGCGTCGAGGGCCGCAACTGCTACGACGACGCTCGGTTCCAGGATGGCTACTCGGCCGCGCTCTCCACCGACGCCATCCGCGCCCTCATCACCGGCGTGATGTAGCGAACGGCGACCCTCAGGCGCCGCCCGCCGCGAGCAGCAGGTCGAGCAGGGCCGCGAGGTCCTGGCGATGCTGGGTCAGAACCTCGTAGACGCGACGCTCGTCGATACGCTCGTAGAGGTGAACGACGCGGTTTCGAAAGCCGATCACCGGGGCGTACTTCGCGCCGGTCCCCGCCGGGAGGCTCCCCGCGGCCTCGAGCGCTTCGAGCACGGCCAGGCTCGTCGAGGGCGTGGGGAGCGCGCGCTGCGCGACGAGGTACGCGCCGACATCGAGGAGCGCCTGGATGGACGTCTGCAGCAGGTGCAGCGTCGCCTGCACGTTGCGGAAGTCGCTCCGCCACTCGTCCAAGCTCGCCTGCGGGATCCTATCGAGCTGCTCGAGGTTGGCTCGCAGCAGGTCCAGCTTCGACTGCACTCGCTCGAACGTCATGTCGCTCCTTCAGCCATCGACGCAGCGCGCTCGCCTTGCCCTCGGTCGCCAGCGCGAACGTCGGCGCGAAGTCGAGGCCTCGCACGATCGCGTCGGACTCGAAGTCGATGCGACGCGGCTCGTCGACCCTGACGAGACGAACGGCCTCGCACAGGACGCGGTGCTGGAAGTAGTGTCCCTGGGCCTCGAGATCGACGACGTCGACGCGCTCGATGCCGGTGGCGTCTGCGACCGAGCGCGCGAGCTCGACGGCCACCGCGTCGTGGATCGCGCGCGATCCCGTCCCGGAGCGGTAGACCACGCCGAGGTCGACGTCGCTCCACGGGCGCGCCTCTGCGCGCGCGACGGATCCGAAGAGGTAGACGACCGCGATCTCCGGATGCCGCAGCGCGCACACCCGGCACGCCTCGCCGATCGCATCGATCTGCCCCGTCACGCCCGAATCATAGCAGCCAGGGCTCGCGAGAACGCCAAGGGCTCGCGAAAAGGAAAGCGCCGCGTGCGGAGGGGGTTGCACGCGGCGCCGGGGTGACGATCGGGGAAGGGGGACCCGATCGTCCGGGTTTCGTTCTCTCAGATCATGAGCAGTCCGCGACGGGCCGCCAGGACGACGGCCTCGGTGCGGGTGTTCGCGCTGAGCTTGAGCAGGATGCCGTTCACGTGGAACTTCGCGGTGTGCTCGCTGATTCCGAGCTTCTTGGCGATCCGCCTGTTCGAGCAGCCCGCCGCGATGAGCTCGAGCACCTCGCGCTCGCGCGGAGTCAGCGAGGGGGCCGCCTCGCCGGGCGAGGGCTCGGGCACGAGGGCGAAGTCGACCACCGTCAGCCCGGCCGCCGCCGCGCCGAGCGCAGCCGCGATCCGGGCCCCGTCAGCGCCGCGCCGCACGACGCCGCGGGCGCCGCTGGCCACGGCCGAGCGTCCGGCCGCCTCGTCGGTCACGAGGACCACCGCAGGTAGGTTCCTGTGCGCGAGCTCCGTGAGCTCGGCACCGAGGCGCCGCGCGTCCGGCGTGGGACCTGGGTCGTAGAGGACGACGTGGGCGTCGTCCTCGCGCACGGCGAGCGAGAGCTTCGCCCCCGATGCGAGGAGCCCCTTTTCCAGGCCATCCCGCACGAGGGGATCGCCCGAACGGAGCATGACGGACAGGGGCTGCCCGGGGTTGGGACGACGGATGTTGTTGTTGATGGACACGACCAATAGGGTGGGTCCCCGGTCGTTCGTTACAAGGGGCCGCAACGTAACTTCACGTCGCCCGGCGCCCGCCCATTGCTCCGGGACGGGGCTGCCAGGGCGGCGGATTCATTCCTTGGTGAGAAGCGACACGCTGGGGCGGTCTCTCTCTCGGAAAGGACCCCCCAAGCATGACGCTCTCTCTCTCGGATCTCTCGGACGGCCTCGCCTCGCTCGTGGAGCGCGCCGGCCCCAGCGTGCTCGGCGTCGGTCCGGCCACGGGCATCGCGTGGACCGACGACCTCGCGATCACGAGCGCCTCGCAGCTGCGCTGCGCCGAGGGCGCGATCGAGGTGCGCCTCGCCGGGGGCGGCACGAGCGAAGGGACCCTGCTCGGGGTCGATGCCGCGAGCGACCTCGCGGTGGTGCGCGTGAAGGGCGGCGGCCTCGCACCCATCGCGCGCCGCGAAGGCGGCAAGGGAGCGCGGGTCGGCGAGGTGGTGCTCGCGCTGGGACGGCCGGGCCGCGCCATCCGCGCGAGCCAGCGCATCGTCGGCCTCGTCGGCAAGGACGTGCGCGCGCGGCGCGGCCTCGTGCTGCGCGAGTACGTGGAGATGGACCGCGGCTTCCCGGACGGCTTCGTCGGCGGCCCCGTCGTGGACGCGAGCGGCGCGCTCGTCGGGCTGGGCACCGACCGCGTGATCCGCGGCGCCGACCTGGCGATGAGCGCGAGCGAGCTCGCGCCGATCGTCGAGCAGATCGCCAAGGACGGTCGCCCGAAGCTCGGCTGGCTCGGCGTCGCGGTGCAGCCGGGCCGCCTGCCCGATCGCCTCGCGAGCGAGGTGCCGGCGCTCACCGGCGCGCTGGTCACGGCCGTCGAGAAGGGCGGCCCCGCGGACCAGGCGGGCCTCGTGATCGGAGACGTCGTGGTCGGGCTCGACGCGGCGGTGATCGACGGGCCCGACGCGCTGCTCGCGCTCCTGCGCACGCAGGCGGACCGGACGGTGTCGCTCCGCATCGTTCGCGGCGGAGCGCTCACGACGCTCGACGCGAAGGTCGGCGTCCGAGCGCGCTGACGCTCGCGGGCTCAGCCGGCGTCGGGCTCGCCCGCGTCCTGCTCCGCGCCCGTGTCCTCGTCGGGCCCGGCGTCGACGGGCTCGCCGCACTCGTCGGGGAAGCGCTCGGCGGCACGGTCGATGGTGGCGCAGTCGAAGGGCGGCGGGTCCGGAGGGCGATCGAGGCCGCAGCCCGGCGCGGACCCGACCAGCGCGAGCGCAGCGAACGCGAGGGCGCGGAAGATGTCAGGGGTCGAGGTCATATTGCAGCCCCAGGAAGCCGAAGAACGACGAGGTCGTCGGCGTGAGCGTGGTCCGCGCGGTGGGATTGTCCGCGTTGGGCGCCTCGAGGAGGTAGGGAAGGAAAGGGTTCACGGTGTACGCGAACGCCACGCGCAGGCGCAGGCCGGGGACGTCGGGGAGCGGCGAGGTGAAGGTCGCGCGCAGGTCCAGCTGCTCGCCCGCCTCGACGACGGCGAGCGTGTCGAAGTCCGCGTACGCGATGCGACGCCCCGCGAACGTACTGGCGAGCGCCAGCGTCGGCCCTCCGGGCGTGAACGAGTACGCGATGCGGGCGTTGCCCATCCAGAGCGGGACGAGCGCGATCAGCCGCTCGTCACGCCGCGTGTCGGTGATCACGACGCTGCCGCCGAGCAGGAGGCCCTCGGTGGGGCGGAGCGTGAACGAGAGCGAGCCGCCGATGGTGCGTAGCGTGCCGAGGTTGTCCCAGCGGATGATGTTGGCCGCCTCGGCGGTCGACGCGATGTCGCCCGCCGCGCGCGCGGCCTGGAACTCGGCGTCGGTCACGGCGCGCGTGTCGATGAAGCCCTCGTAGAACGAGACGAACCCGCGCAGCGAGAACGAGACCCACGCGATGCGCTGCTGCCACTCGAGCTCGGCCGTGGGGGGGGGGGGGGGGGGGGGGGCCGGGGGGGGGGGCGGACGCCGCCGGCCGGGGGGGGGGGGGGGGGGGGGGTGGGGCCGAAGCAGCCGCCACCGTGCCACCAACGATCTCG